>JAZSAT010000001.1:0-9411 GCA_045602025.1 Eubacteriales bacterium
GCTTCCGTAGAAGAGATATTGAAAAGGAACGGCCTGTAATGAGTGTCTTTGCACATAAGCCGGTTTTGTTTTATGAAACGGTCGACGGCCTTAATGTTAAGCCCGACGGTATCTATGTTGATTGCACCTTAGGCGGTGGCGGGCATTCTTCTCTTGTTTTGTCAAAGCTTACAACAGGAAAACTGATCTGTTTGGATCAGGATATGGATGCCATTGAAAACGCAAAAAAGGTACTTTCTCCCTACGAAGGAAAGTTCGAGCTTGTTTACAGCAATTTCGAAAGAGTAGGAGAGGTGCTTGAAAAGCTTGCTCCGGGCGGCATTGACGGAGCTATGATCGATCTGGGGGTTTCTTCCTATCAGCTTGATACGGTAGAGAGAGGCTTTTCTTATCACAACGATGCGCCCCTTGATATGAGAATGGATAAAAGCGCGCATCTTACTGCGGCGATCGTGGTGAATACGTATTCTCAATCGGAACTCTGTCGGATCCTGTCTGATTACGGAGAAGAGAAAAGAGCCTCTGCCATTGCAAGAGCGATCGTAAAGGCAAGGGAAGCAAAAGAAATCAAAACTACGTTGGAGCTTGCTGAAATAATCAAAAGCGCATTTCCTCCCAAGGATCGCTTTGAGGGTAAGCACCCTGCAAGAAGGAGCTTCCAGGCGATCCGAATCGAAGTCAATCGCGAGCTTGAGATCATTCCCACAACCATTGATCAGCTTGTAAAGCATTTAAAGCCCGGCGGCAGGCTTTCCATTATCACCTTCCACTCTTTGGAGGATCGCTTGGTAAAAGAAAGTATTCGAAAATATATTGAGGGCTGTACTTGCCCAAGAGATTTTCCCATCTGCGTTTGCGGATTTCAGCCTAAGCTGAAAAATGTAACCAAAAAACCCATCGTGCCTTCCCCCGAGGAAGAAAAAGAAAATCCTCGCAGTCGCAGTGCAAAGCTGAGAGTTGCGGAAAAAATAATGAACTGATAAGGAGGAGCCTTATGGACGCTATGTCTCGCAAAAAGTCGCGCAAAGCCGAATCTGCATTTTCTGTGTCAAAAAAGCAAGAAAAAACAAAGCATGCTTCCGAAGGCTACACTCCGAAGCTCCGTCCTCGCGAAGCTCATTCCGATTTTGTGGATTCTAAAAAAAGGATTTCCCGAAATTTAAAAAAATTGAACAAAAACCTTGTTGAACATCCCGTAAAGGATGAAGAGGAAATTCTTCCTGTAGCAGCGGAAGAAGACCGCGGCATCAAGGTAGTTACGCGCAAATCGAGTATGATCGCCAAGATCCCCTTTGCCTTTATTTTCTATCTTGTTGTTTTGGCAAGTGTGTTTATGTATGTGGTTTCCCTGGATGTTCGTGTGGAAGAGTATTCCCACTCCATCGATGTGATGGAATCCCGTATTGTTGAACTGAAGGAAGAGGCAACTCAGCTTGAGGTACAGCTTGAAAGCAAGTACGACCTTGGCGAGATCGAACGAATTGCTACGCAAGAATACGGAATGGTGGTTGCTTCCTCTCTTGCAAAAAAATATATTTCCGTTTCTCCCAAGGAAGATGTATGGGAGGAAAGTGAAAAAAAGCAGAAAGAAGAAAGCTTTTTTGATCAACTGATTTCAGGAGTAAAAACATTTCTCGGCAAAACCGAGGAATAAGCGAAAAATAGCTTGAATAAAAATACAAAAGAGAATGTATCGTCGCGCTGAGTAAAGGTGTCCCTTTACTCAGTTTGACAATTTAGGACCGTTTGATCTGATAGAATCGTATCTCAAAGGAGAGAAAAATGCTGGAGAATTTGCAAACTGGAAGATTAAAACTGAATAAAAGTTGCAACTGGGTTCTTGTCGGCTTTATTGTATGCGCTCTTCTTCTTTGTGTGCGTCTTTTTTATCTTCAGGTAGTAAATTTTGACCGTTATCAATCCGATACCGTTAACCAGTACACCAAGGAAACGGTGATCGAGGCAAAGCGCGGAACGATCTATGATCGCAACATGAAGGTTCTTGCAATCAGTACTCCCGTTGAAAGGGTTTTTATTTCTCCCAACACCATTCCCGATCTGACGGTAGCGGCTTATGTGGAATCCATTGTGGAAGAGATCAAAGATCCCGATGATCAAAAAGAAGAAAGAACAAAGCTTCTTTCCAAATTTGAAAACACGGGAATCACCTTGAAGCAGGATATTGCAAACGAACTTTCCGCAAGACTCGGAGTAACCAAAGAATTGGTTTTGGAAAAATGCGCAAAAACCAAAAGAGCGGATGAAACCATCAAAAAACAGGTGGAGCTTGAGGTTACAAAAGAGATCAAGGCGATGGTAGCGGATAAATGCTATACGCCCTTTATCCATTTTGCGGAAGAAACAAAGCGCTATTACCCCTACGGCTCTCTTGCAAGCCATGTAATCGGTTTTACCGGTACCGACGGCTACGGCCTTTCCGGTGTGGAGGCGTATTACAACACACTGCTTTCCGGCGAAGACGGTAAGATCATTTCCGCAAAAGACGGTCTCGGCAACGATATGAGTACAAAGTACGAAAGCTACATCGATGCTGTAGACGGCACGGATGTTATGCTTACTATCGACTGGACCTGTCAGAGCATTTTGGAAAAATATCTGCAGGAAGCCTTGGAGGATACGCAGGCGAGAAACAGAGTCTGTGGTATCATTATGGATGTAAAAACAGGTGAGATCCTTGCAATGGGAACAAAGCCTGACTTTGACTTGAATGACCCCTACACCCTGGATGCGATCTCTCAGGCCCTTGCCGATGCCTTTGAGGGCACGGAAGAAGAGAAAAAAGCATACAAGGTTGATCTTCTCAACGAGCTTTGGAAAAACAAAAATGTAACGGAGCTTTACGAGCCCGGTTCTACCTTTAAGATCATTACCTCCGCGATGGTTATGGAAGAAAGTCTTGTTACTGCAACGGAGAACTTCCGTTGCGTCGGACATATTTTTATTCCGGGTCTTTCTCAGCCTATTCACTGTCATAAGAGAGCGGGACACGGCAATCTGAATTTTGAAGGTGCACTCGGTTATTCCTGTAACCCCTTCTTTGTTGTTATGAGCCAAAGATTGGGGAAAGATTTGTTTTACAAGTATTATAAAGCTTTCGGATACAACGAAACTACTGAAGTAGATATTTACGGTGAAGCAAAGAACCTGTTCTTTAATCTGGAAACCTTCTCAAGCGTGGATGCCGCCTGTGCATCCTTCGGACAGAACTTTAAAGTAACGCCCATTTCTCATCTTCGCGCTATTTGTGCCGTTGCCAACGGCGGATACCTGGTAACGCCTCATGTTTTAAAGGCAAGCCTTGACGAAGAAGGCAATGTCGTAGAAAACTACGGCACCGAAGTAAAGCGTCAGGTGGTATCCACCGATAACTGTCAGGTGCTTTGGCATTACCTTTACCGAAGTGTAGAAGGCGGCGGTAACAAAAATGCAAGAGTACCCGGTTATAAGATCGCAGCAAAAACAGGTACTTCAACCAAAACAGAGAAGAGCCAGGGCGAAGAAAAGTTCTATGTGGCTTCCTGTGTGGCATTTGCACCTGCCGATCAGCCGGAGGTTGCAGCGGTTGTAATCGTAGATGAACCGGTCGGCACCTATTACGGTTCTCTTTCTTCTGCACCTTACACAGCAAAGATCCTTGCAGAGGTTCTCCCTTATTTAGGTGTAGAACCCGAATATACCGAGGAAGAATTAAAATCTCTCGGAAATACCCTTTCCGATTACAGCGGTAAACGCCTTACAACTGCCACCACTGCGATCCAGTCTTTGGGACTTGGTATTGAGGTGAAAGGAAACGGCAGTACCGTTATCAGCCAGTCACCTGTCGCGGGTTCTGTTTTGGTAGACGGCGGCAAGGTAATTCTCTATACAGAAGAAGGTTTAAATCAGCCCACTGCAACCGTACCCAATGTGGTCGGTCTCAGTGCAGCGGAAGCAAACCGCACACTTTTAAATGCAGGACTGAATATTCAGATCGATACCGGTACTTTGGAAAGTGCCGCGGGAGCTACTGCAATGAAGCAAAGCATTGCCCCGGGAACGGCTGTTCTTCCGGGTACGGTGGTTGTCGTTGACTTCCGTCATTATTCCGGTGTAACCGATTAAAAAATAAGGAGGAAAAAATGAAACTGAGGGAAATTCTTTGCGGTATTCAAGTAAAAAAATGCTGTGCAGATCCGGAAACCGAAGTGACCATGGTTTCCTCCGATAGCAGAAAAAT
Source organism: Eubacteriales bacterium (assembly GCA_045602025.1). GTDB lineage: Bacteria > Bacillota > Clostridia > Oscillospirales > SIG627 > RGIG5579. The sequence continues at coordinate 4,238 of JAZSAT010000001.1, forward strand.
CGAAAAGGGAGCCGCCTTTGTTTGCCTGAAGGGCTTGAAGGTGGACGGTAGGGAATGGATCCCTTCCGCCTTTGAAAAGGGTGCTGTTGTTGCCATTTGCCAAGAGGAGCCTGCAGGCGATTATCCTTATGTGATCATAGAGGATACCCGCCGTGCCCTTCCTCTCCTTCTTTCCAATCTTTACGAGCACCCTGAAAAAAGCTTTCAGCGCATTGTCGGAATTACCGGCACCAACGGTAAAACAACGACCTCCTTTATGATGAAGAAAATTTTCGATCAGGCAGGCTGTAAAACGGGGCTGATCGGTACAACAAAGTATCTTGTTTGTGACGAAGAATATCAGGTGGACAAAAAAGATGCACTTTTAACCACTCCCGATCCCGAGCTTTTATTTAAGCTCTTTTGCGCAATGCGTGAAAAAGGTGTGGATACCGTCATCATGGAAGCATCCAGTCACGCGCTTGCTTTGAAAAAACTTACAGGCGTACCGTTCCACTTTGGCGTTTTCACTAATTTTACACAGGATCACATTGATTTCCACAAGAGCATGGATGAATACCTCGAGGCGAAAAAAAAGCTGTTTCTTGTGGCAGAAAAAGGTATATTTAATGCAGATGATCCTGTTTTCGAGAAGCTTACTAGCGAAATTAAATCTACAGTAACGACCTATTCTGAGAAAAAAATCGGTGACTATCAGGTGCTGAAGATTCTTTCCCACAGTGATCGAGGGATCGAATATCTTCTGTCTGCAAAAGGGGAAGAGAAGAAGATCTTCATTCCCATTCCCGGTGATTTTACCGTGTATAATTCTCTTGCTGCCATTGCTACTGCAAGAGAAGCGGGAATTTCTTGGGAACCGATTCTTACCGCGCTTTCCGAAATGGAGGGGGTGAAAGGAAGAATTGAAAGAGTCAATACAAAGACACCCTATTCTGTCTTTATTGATTTTGCCCATACTCCCGATGCTTTGGAAAATATCTTAAAAACCCTTCGCAGCTTCACAAAGGGACGACTTGTTACCCTTTTCGGCTGTGGCGGTGACAGAGACAAGACGAAAAGACCCCTGATGGGCAAGATCGCTTGTGAAATGAGTGATTTTGTAATCGTGACTTCCGACAATTGCCGGAGTGAGCGAAAAGAGGATATCATTGCAGATATTTTGGAAGGTGTAAAGAAAAGCACTTGTGAATATGTGGCGATCACCGACCGAACAGAAGCAATTCATTATGCCATTGACCATGCAAAGGAAGGGGATGTGATCCTTCTGGCGGGAAAAGGTCATGAAGAGTATGAAATAGACCAAAACGGAAAACACGACTATTCTGAGAAAAAAATCGTTCTTGAATATATCGGAGATTAAAAAGCTATGATGACATTAACTCTTTCTGAAATAGCGCACGCAGTTGGCGGACAGCTTTTTGGCAACGGGGAAAAGACCATTTGCGGAATTTCTACGGATTCCAGAAAAATTTCTCCCGAGGAGATCTTTGTTGCTCTTCGCGGACAGAGATTTGACGGCCATGATTTTATCCCCGATCTTTGGGGAAAGTGCTCTGCCGTGATCACCGAAGAAGAAGCACCCGGCTTTGACGGCGTTCTGGTTGAAGATACCTTGAAAGCTCTGGGTATCCTTTCCGCTTATTGGAAAAAGCAGGTGGCACCCCGTTTTACCGTTGGCGTTACCGGCTCTGTCGGCAAGACGACCACCAAGGAAATGGTTGCCTCTGTTTTGAAAGAAAAGTATAAGACTCATTGTACGGCCGGAAATTTAAATAATCATATCGGTGTTCCCATTACCCTGATCCGTATTGAAAAGGACACGGAAGCGGTCGTTTGCGAAATGGGTATGAGCGGGAAAGGTGAGATCGAATACCTTTCCGGTCTTGTTCGTCCCAATCTCGCCATGATCACGAACATCGGAACCTCTCACATCGAGCTTTTGGGCTCCCGTGAGGGTATTTTGGATGCAAAGCTTGAGATCCTTGCAGGAATGGAGAAGGGAAGCACCATTATTCTTGACGGCGACGAGCCCCTTTTCCGTACGGAAAAGGTACAGAAAGCTCTTTCCGGGTATAAGGTAGTTTATGTGGGCTTTGATTCCACAAATGATGTATATCCTTTGGATATCTATAAGGGTGCCGATCATCTGGCCTTTGATGTCATAGCAGGGGACAGAGAATTCAGAGTAAAGGTTCCCGCGGTTGGGGATCACTTTATCAAAAACACCCTTTTTGCCGCAAGTGTCGGCATTTTGTGCGGTGTGGATGATGCCGCCATCCAGAACGGTATTCTTTCTTATTCCCCTTCCGGATTGAGACAAAAGATCTATTATGTGGATGACATTCGCATCATTGCAGATTGCTATAACGCATCCCCTGAATCTATGGAAGCATCCTTGAAGGTGCTCGGTGAATCAGAGGGCAGAAAAATTGCCGTTCTCGGTGATATGCTTGAGCTTGGATGTCTTGCGGAAAGCGCACATAAAAAGGTGGGCGAGATCGCCCATTCTTGCGGTGTAGATCATCTTTTTACATACGGTAAGGTCAGCTATCACACCATGCTTGGCGCGGTGGAAGCGGGTATGGACAAAAAGCATTGCATCAATGCGATCGATCAGGAACAGATCGCTTCTGATCTGAAAAAAATCTTAAAGCCAGGCGATACGGTTCTGTTCAAGGCAAGCCGTAAAATGAAACTTGAGGAAATCATCGCTCTTTGCGGACTGGTGGAACAGGAAGTGTGAAAATGAATATCTGGATTTTGCTTGGAGCCTTTTTGCTGTCACTGCTTCTTACTTTTTTGCTTGAAAAAAAGTTTATTCCCTTTTTGATGCGTATCAAAATGGGACAGACCATTTTGGAGATCGGTCCCCGTTGGCATAAATCAAAAGAGGGAACACCCACCATGGGAGGACTTTTCTTCATTGGCGCACTTCTTGTTACGCTTTCTGCTTTTGGCATCCCTCTTCTGATCAAGGGAGGAGATACCAGACTTTTAAAATCCTTTATTATGATGCTTCTTTACGGAGCCATCGGCTTTGTAGATGATTTTGTGAAGTTTTTCAAAAAGCAGAATAAAGGTCTTACTGCGATCCAGAAGCTTATTTTTCAGTTTGCAGTAGCCGCAGGGTATTTGTATTCCATGAAAGGATCCCTTACCACTGCTCTCGATCTGCCTTTTACAGACAAGACCTTGGAGCTCGGCGTTTTTTACTGGGTCTTTGCAATCATTTTCATTGTGCTTACCGTAAATGCAGTCAATCTTACAGACGGTATTGACGGATTGGCAGGAGGCACTACCCTTGTGGTAGCGGTTTTCTTTGCTGCATTTTCTTTCGTTTTGGGTCAGATGGAAATCACACTTCTGAGTGTAGCACTTTGCGGCGGTATGGTTGGATTTTTGATCTATAACATTTATCCCGCTCGCATTTTTATGGGTGACACCGGTTCTCTCTTTTTGGGAGGAGCCGTAAGTGCGATTGCATTTTGGCTTAATAAGCCACTTATGATTTTCTTTGTCGGTTTTGTATATCTGTTTGAAGCACTGAGCGTGGTTTTGCAGGTAGGGTCCTTTAAATTGACAAAGAAAAGAATCTTTCGGATGGCACCCTTTCATCATCACCTTGAAATGTGCGGTTGGAAGGAACCGAGCATCGTGTCATTTTCTTGTGTAGTTACCGCTCTTTGCTGTATTGCAGCGTATTTTGCATTTATCTGATTCTTTTCAAAAGGGAAAGGAGGTCTCATGGAAAAATTAAAGGTGAACGGAAAGGATAAAGAAAAGATCCGCCGTTCCAAAAAGAAAAATACTTCCTTGCTGAGAAAACCAAAGCAGGTCCAGAGACTTCGCTCCGGTATTGACTGGCCTTTTGCCATTCTTGTGCTTGTGCTCCTTTCCATCGGAACCATTTTTGTTTTTTCTTCCAGCTATGTTTATGCAAAGTTTAACTATAATAACAGCTATTTTTTCATCAGAAAACAAGTTGGCTGGGTAATTGTATCTCTTGCTCTTTTTGTTTTCTTCATTCATTATTTTGACTATTTATGGTTGAAACGCTTTGCCGTTCCGATCTTTTTAGCTTCGTATATTCTCCTTTGGTGTGTGTTCTTCTTTGGTGCCGATGCCAACGGTGCGAAAAGATGGATTTATCTTTGGAAATTCAGTGTACAGCCTTCGGAGATCATTAAATTTTCTGTTATTCTCTTGATATCAGCCTATGCGGTGTGGCTTGATACCAAAGGGCGAGATCTGATACGAACCTTTAAATTCGGCGTATTACCCTTTGGCGTTTTAGCAGTCATTGTTGCAATTCCTTTGATCTTGCAGCCTCACCTTTCCGCAACGATCATTATTTTATTCCTTATTTTTATTATGATGTTCTTGACCGGCACCAAAAGAACATATCTGACGGTTGCCACGGTTGCGGCAATTGTAGTGGTCGGTACGGTGGTTCTTCTTACCAGCCACGGTCAGGCCAGAATCGATGCCTGGCTTCATCCCGAAAATGACATTCAGGGGGCAGGATGGCAGCCTCTGCAGAGCCTTTATGCCATCGGCTCCGGTGGCCTTTGGGGCGTTGGTCTCGGGGGATCAAAGCAAAAGCACCTGTATCTTCCCGAACCGCAGAACGACTATATTTTTGCTGTTATCTGCGAAGAGATGGGATTTGTTTTCGCTGTTGCGGTGATCCTTCTCTTTATCCTTTTGATCTGGCGGGGTTTTTATATTGCCCGCAACGCCCCTTCCAAGTTTTCGTCACTTTTGGTTATGGGCATTATCATTCAGGTGGCCATTCAAGTGTTCCTGAACATCGGCGTGGTGACCGCCACTTTGCCCAGCACGGGCGTTTCCTTGCCGTTCTTTAGTTACGGTGGCTCATCTCTTCTCATTTTAATGGCGGAGATGGGTGTTGTTCTCAATGTTTCCCGTTATTCGTACACGGAAAAAGCATAGTTTTATTCCTTGGAGGTAGATCATTGAAAGTAGTATTAAGCGGCGGCGGTACTGCGGGACACGTGAATCCCGCCCTTTCCATTGCAAAAAAGATTCTGGAAAAAGAGCCGGATAGCCAGATTTTGTTCGTAGGTACCCCCGGCGGTATGGAAAATCGTTTGGTTGCTGCAGAGGGCTTTCCCATTCGCCACGTGGAAGTAAAAGGATTTCAGAGAAAACTG
>JAZSAT010000002.1:0-11121 GCA_045602025.1 Eubacteriales bacterium
TTTCTGGAGAAACAACAGAATCAACATCATTGACACCCCCGGTCACGTTGACTTCACCGTTGAGGTGGAGCGCTCCCTGATGGTGCTTGACGGTGCAGTTGCCGTCTTCTGTGCCAAGGGTGGTGTCGAGCCCCAGTCTGAAACCGTATGGCGTCAGGCTACCAAGTACAATGTACCCCGTCTTGCATATGTCAACAAAATGGACATCGGCGGAGCAAACTTCTACAGAGTTGTCTCCCAGATCCACGAAAGACTGAAAGCAAACGCAGTTCCGATTCAGCTCCCCATCGGTGCAGAAGACGAATTCAAGGGTCTCATTGACCTTGTTAAAATGCGCGCCTTCATTTACACCAACAATGACGGTACCGAGATCCTTGAGGAGGATATCCCCGCAGATCTCGCAGACAAGGCTGAAGAATACAGAACTCAGCTTCTGGAAGCCATCGCTGAAAGCGATGACGCACTCTTTGAGAAATATCTCGAGGGTGAAGAGCTGACCGAAGAAGAGATTCACACTGCGATCCGTGCAACCACCATCGCAGGTAAAATGATCCCCGTGCTTTGCGGTACCTCTTACCGTAACAAGGGTGTTCAGAAGCTTCTGGACGCGATCGTTGATTATCTTCCTTCTCCCCTTGACGTTCCCGCGATCACCGGAACCCTTCCGGATTCTGAGACCGAGGAAGAGCGTCCTTCCAGCGAAGATGCTCCTTTTGCAGCACTCGCATTCAAGATTGCAACCGACCCCTTTGTAGGTCGTCTTTGCTTCGTTCGTGTTTATTCCGGTTCTGTTGCAACCGGTTCTACCGTTTACAACGCAGTAAAGGGTAAGCGCGAAAGACTTGGCCGTATCGTTTTGATGCACGCCAACCACAGAGAAGATGCCGATATGATCTACGCCGGCGACATCGCTGCCGTAATCGGTGTAAAATACACCACTACCGGTGACACCCTCTGTGATGAAAAGAGCCCCATCATTCTGGAATCTATGGACTTCCCGGATCCTGTTATCCGCGTAGCCATCGAACCCAAGACCAAAGCAGGTCAGGAAAAGATGGGTATCGCCCTCCAGAAGCTTGCGGAAGAAGACCCCACCTTCAAGGTATCCACCGATGAAGAGACCGGTCAGACCATCATCGCAGGTATGGGCGAGCTTCACCTTGAGATCATTGTTGACAGACTTCTCCGCGAATTCCGTGTGGAAGCAAATGTTGGTAAGCCTCAGGTTGCTTACCGCGAGACCATCCGCAAGGAAGCTACTGTTGATGTGAAATACGCTCGTCAGTCCGGTGGTAAGGGTCAGTATGCTCACGTTAAGATGACCATCGAGCCCAACGTGCCCGGCAAGGGATACGAATTCATCAATAAGGTAGTCGGCGGTGCCATTCCCAAGGAATACCTCCCCGCAGTGGACGCAGGTATCCGCGGTGCTATGGAGAGCGGTGTTGTTGCAGGTTACAATGTAGTTGACACCAAGGTTACCGTATTTGACGGTTCCTACCACGAAGTGGACTCTTCCGAAATGGCATTCAAGATCTGTGGTTCTATGGCTTTCAAGGAAGCAATGAGAAAAGCAGATCCTACCATCACCGAGCCTATCATGAAGGTAGTTATTGTTACTCCCGACGATTATATGGGCGATGTTATCGGTAACATCAACCAGCGTCGCGGTAATGTGCTCGGTATGGAAGCAGTTGGTGGCGGACAGCAGATCAACTGTGAGGTGCCTCTGGGCGAAATGTTCGGTTATGCTACCGACCTTCGTTCCAAGACTCAGGGCCGTGGTGTTTACACCATGGAACCCGATCACTATGCAGAGGTTCCCAAGAACATTCAAGAGCAGATCATTAAGAAGTCTGCAAACTAATTGAACTAAAAAAACTTAAAATAAACGATTTTTTAGGAGGAATTTACAATGGCAAAGGCAAAATTTGAAAGAACCAAACCCCATGTAAACATTGGTACCATTGGTCACGTTGACCACGGTAAGACCACTCTTACCGCAGCTATCACCAAGACCCTTTCTCTGGGCAACGGTAACATCGAGTTCTTGGCATACGACCAGATCGATAACACTCCCGAAGAAAGACAGGGAGGTATCACCATCAACACCAGACACGTTGAGTACGAGACTGAAAACCGTCACTACGCTCACGTTGACTGCCCCGGCCACGCTGACTACGTTAAGAACATGATCACCGGTGCTGCTCAGATGGACGGCGCTATCCTCGTAGTTGCTTCCACCGACGGTCCTCTCCAGCAGACCCACGAGCACATTCTTCTTGCTCGTCAGGTAGGCGTTCCTGCAATCGTAGTATTCATGAACAAGACCGATATGGTTGACGACGAAGAACTTCTCGAGCTCGTTGAAATGGAAATCAGAGAACTCCTCTCCAAGCACGACTTCCCCGGTGACGATATTCCGATCATCAAGGGTTCTGCAAGAGATGCTCTCGAATCCACCAACACCGATCCTTCTGCTCCCGAATACGCTCCCATCTTGGAGCTCATGGCTGCAGTTGACTCCTACATCCCCACTCCCGACCGTAAGGCAGACCAGCCCTTCCTTATGCCTGTAGAGGACGTATTCTCCATCACCGGCCGTGGTACTGTTGCTACCGGTAGAGTAGAGCGTGGCCAGCTGAAGATGGGCGACGAAATCGAAATCGTAGGTCTTAAGGAAACCAAGAAGAGCGTTGTTACCGGTATCGAAATGTTCCGTAAGCTGCTCGACTATGCTGAAGCAGGCGACAACGTAGGTGTTCTTCTCCGTGGTATTGACAAGAAAGAAATCGAAAGAGGTCAGGTTCTTGCTAAACCCGGTTCCATCAATCCTCACACCAAGTTTGTTGGTCAGGTTTACGTTCTTACCGAAAAAGAAGGCGGCCGTCATACTCCCTTCTTCAACAACTACAGACCTCAGTTCTACTTCAGAACCACCGACGTTACCGGTGTTATCAGCCTTCCCGCTGATGTTGAGATGTGCGCACCCGGCGACAACCTTGATATGAACGTTGAGCTCATCGCTCCCATCGCAGTCGAAAAGGGTCTCCGCTTCGCTATCCGTGAAGGCGGTAGAACCGTTGGTTCCGGTGTTGTTACCGAAGTTATTGAGTAATTGAATATTGATCTTCAGGGGGTGGTGAGATTCCACACCGGTGGTAAAGTCCACGAGCGCAAGCTGAATGGGTGAAATTCCCATACCGACGGTATAGTCCGGATGAAAGAAGATCGCAAAGTAACATTCGTTACGCTCATTTTGCGCCCCTGCATACTTGCAGGGGCGTTTTTCTTTGGAGGGAAATATGAAGAATAGAACGCTGATCGTAAAAATTGCAAAGATTGCTGTGATTGCGGCTTTGGCCGGTGTGATCAATCTGTTTACCGTGCCCCTTCCTTTCTTTCCGCCCTTTTATGAGCTTGACCTTTCCGATGTGATCGTTTTGATCGGCGGATTTCACTTAGGGCCTTGGGCTGTTATAGCCATAGAAGGAATCAAACAGCTGATCAACATTTCATTCAATGGAACGATCACAGCTTTTGTGGGAGAGATCGCTAATTTCCTGATGGGTGTTGTATTTGTATTTCCTGCGGCTATGATCTATAAAAAGAAAAAGACCTTCCGCCGTGCCCTTGTGGGGATGGGTGTGGGACTTTTGTGCCTTGCTCTTACCTCAGCGCTTCTGAATTATTTTCTTCTCATTCCCGCTTATGCCAAGGTGTTTGGCTTTGAGGCAGTTATGAATATGGCCAAGGGGGCCATCCCTGCGATTAAGGATATGAAGACCCTTGTGCTTTTGGCAACGGTTCCTTTCAATCTTTTCAAGGGAATTATCTGCTCGATCGTAACCGTTTTGCTTTATAAGAGAGTTTCTCCTCTTTTGAAAAAATGGTAAATTCGATGGTGGAAAAAGTAATAAAAAAGTTGCTTTCGGAAAAGAGTCGGGTCATTGTTGCAATTGACGGACCTTGTGCTTCGGGAAAAACTACACTGGCGGCAAAACTTTGTGAAAAATTCGACGGTTTTGTGATCCATACTGACGACTTTTTCTTGAGGCCGGAAAAGAGAACCCCCGGGCGTCTTTCGGAGCCGGGAGGAAACCTGGATCGAGAGCGTTTTTTGGATGAGGTCCTTGTTCCTTTAAGAGCAGGAAACGATTTTTCTTTTCGCCCTTACCTTTGTTCTGTGGGAGCGCTTGGGGAAAAGATCACGGTTCCGAAAAAAGCACTGTATATTATAGAAGGAAGCTATTCCCACCATCCTTTTTTCGGGAGGTACGATCTGAAGATCTTTCTTAAAATTTCTTCTGATATTCAAAAGGACCGTCTTGCAAAAAGAGATCCCGAAAAGCTTTCCCGCTTTTTGACAGAATGGATCCCTATGGAAGAGAGATATTTTTCTCATTTTCAGATTCGCGAAAATGCGGATGTGGTAATTGAAACCGATGAAGCAGATCGTTGACAAGATCTGCTTCATTTTTTATAATGGGGAAAAAGGAGGGGAGAAAATGAAGATTCTCATTCTGATTGCTTTGGCAGTTGTTTTTCCCTGGGCGGTCTTTGGTGGAAAGCTGTTTTTGCTTAAGAGAAAATTGAACCGTTTCTGCGAGAAGATGGATTATGATATTGCTTGGCTCCGCTCTCCCTTTTCTGCCGCTTTTTACGGAAAAACGGGAAAGCTCTGTGTGATCCGTGCAAAAAATAAAACATATCATGTTACGCTGTTTTCCGCGCGGCATCGCTTGCGCGAATATTCCTTTGTGTCTCCCTGTGAAGTTGTCATTCACAAAAAGATCATTTTAAAAGTTGTTGGAAAGAAAAGAAGGTTCGCACAAATGGAAGCTATGCCGCTTGCAAGCACCTTCCGGTCTCGGCCTGTTTCTCTTTCGGAAAAAGTTCCGATGGGGGAAGAAAAAGTTCTTTTGTTTTATCCTGTTTCAAAAGAGGTTACTTGGCTTTCTCCCGGTAAGGGAAAGCGGTATCTCGGAAACGGTGACTGTTTTTGGAATGGCTATCGCTTTTTTACCCGATCGGGTTTTTTGGATGAATTATCTTCTCCGGGAAAATATCTCCGCAAGGTGGAGCCGTGGGAGGACGAATAACCTACTTTCTTTTGGAAACTTGTAAAATCGGTTGTGACTTCGTTCCACATCGGAGAAACACTCAGTCATTTACGGGAAGTAAACTCCTTCGTGTTTCCCTCGTGCGCCTTGTCTCACTCGATTTTTCTGCGTTTTCATCGTAATTCTTTTATCAGTTGCGAAGTTTCTTTCGTAGCAACAAGTTTTTACTGGGTGGAAACTTTTTTAAAACTTGTCTGAAAAGATGCTTTTATAGATTGAAAGCTTTTTGGGTACCTTTTTTTCAAAAAAGGAACAAATATGAACGAAAAAAGACTCAATTGGGTCTTTTTTATTTTCCTCTTGACAAAATGATCTTTTTGGGTATAATAATCAGGTGTAAAGAAAAAATGTTTACAGCAAAACGAAGGGAGAAGATATGTTCGAAAAAGATCTTTCCTTATCCCTTCTGTATGATCTGTATTCCTCGCTTCTTTCAGAAAAGAAGAGGGAAGCCTTTGAAGGATATTTTCTTTCGGATCTGTCTCTTGCGGAAATTGCCGCGGAAACGGGAACCAGCCGTCAGGCGGTTCGGGACCTGATTGCAAGAACCTCCGCGGAGCTTCATTCATATGAAGAAAAGCTATCTCTTTTAGAAAAGCGAAAAAGAATTTCTTCTCTTTGTGAAAAGATCGAGAAGGAAGAGGGAGACCGAAAAAAGAATCTGGATGAAATTCGAGAAATTTTGTAGGAGGGTGTTATGTTTCAGAGCTTGATGGATAAAATGGCATCTGCTTTCCAGTCGTTCAAAAACAAAGGAAAGCTTACACCCGCCGATGTCAAAGCAGGAATGCGTCAGATCAAGCTTGCCCTTCTGGAAGCAGATGTAAACTTCAAGGTCGTGAAGGAATTTGTGAACCGCGTCAGCGAAAGAGCGGTTGGGGAAGAAGTTCTGGAAAGCCTTTTGCCTCATCAGCAGATCGTTAAGATCGTCCGTGAGGAATTGATCGCCATTATGGGCGAGACCAGCGAAAAGCTGACCATTTCATCAAGACCCCCTACGGTGGTTATGATGTGCGGTCTTCAGGGTAGCGGTAAGACCACCCATTCCGCAAAGCTTGCAAAGCTGATGAAGAAGCAGGGGAAGAGACCGCTTCTTGTTGCCTGCGACGTATACCGTCCTGCTGCCATTACCCAGCTGAAGGTAGTGGGCGAGCAGGTGGAGACTCCTGTTTTCTCCATTGATGATTGCAAGGATGTTGTTCGCATTGCAAAGGAAGGCGTAAAGTACGCCGAGAACAATGCCTACGACCTTGTGATTTTAGATACTGCCGGACGACTTCACATTGATGAAGATCTGATGGAGGAATTGAAGAATGTAAAGGCCGAAGTGAATCCCACTGAGATCCTTCTGGTTGTAGATGCTATGACCGGTCAGGACGCAGTCAATGTAGCAGAGAGCTTCAATAATCTTTTGGATATCACCGGTGTGATTCTGACAAAGCTTGACGGCGATACCCGCGGCGGTGCGGCGCTGTCTGTTCGCTTTGTAACCGGAAAGCCCATTAAATTTATCGGTGTAGGTGAAAAGCTGGATCAGATCGAGCCCTTTTACCCCGACCGTATGGCAAGCCGAATTATCGGTATGGGCGATGTCCTCACTCTGATCGATAAGGCAGAAGCTGCTTTCGACGAGAAAAAGGCGAGAGAGATGGAGCAGAAGCTCCGCCATAACAGCTTTACCTTGGAAGATTATATGGAGCAGTTCGACCAGTTAAAGAATATGGGTTCCTTGGAGCAGATCATGAGTATGATCCCCGGTATGAAGCCCGGTGCCCTGAAGGATGCCAACTTCGATGAAAAGCAGATCGACCGTACCAAGGCTATTATCCAGTCGATGACGCCCCTGGAACGGCAGAAGCCCGATATTATCAATGCTTCCCGCAGACGGAGAATTGCCTCCGGTTGCGGACAGACGGTGGAAGAGGTCAATAAGCTTCTCCGTCAGTATGAGGCGATGAACAAGATGATGAAACAATTCACAGGAAAAAAAGGCAAGTTTGGAAGAATGAAATTCCCGTTTTAATGGGATTTTAAGATTTTGAAGGAGGTGAAATCATGGCAGTAAAGATCAGACTGAGAAGAATGGGTGCAAAGAAGGCTCCTTTCTACCGTGTTGTTGTTGCTGATTCCCGCTATCCCCGCGATGGCAGATTCATTGAAGAGATCGGTACTTACAATCCCCTTATGGATCCCCCCGCAATCAACATCGATGTAGAGGCTGCAAAGAAGTGGATCGGTAACGGCGCACAGCCCACCGAGACCGCAAAGAGCATCCTGAGGAAGAGCGGCGTCATTGAATAATCAAGGAGATACTATGAAACAGACACTCATTGATATCGCAAAGGCGCTTGTTTCAAAGCCCGACGAGGTTGTTGTAGTTGAGAGAATGGATGGAAATGTTCTCCATCTGGAGCTCAGCGTGGCGCCTGAAGATATGGGTAAAGTAATCGGCAAGCAGGGAAGAATCGCAAAAGCAATTCGTTCTGTTATGAAAGCTTGCGCTACAAAAGAAAACAAGAAGGTTATGGTGGATATCATCTGACCCTTCCAAATAAAAATCCAACCGCTATGCGGGTGGATTTTTATTTTTTATTCGTCTTCTATATATACAAGAATGTCTTCTACTCTACATTGAAGAATTCTGCATAGATCGTTTAAGGTAACGGTTGTAATCGGCTTGTCGTGTTTTAAACGATCTAATAAGCTTCTGCTCAAATGGTGATTTTCAATCAATTTGTAAGTGGTAATGCCTCTTTTTTTCATAGTTTCATATAAGGGTTTGTAAGAAATCATAATTGCATCCTCCTAAACCATAATAGAATGTGCTCGGAGTATTGACAATTGTCTATAAAACGAGTATAATTGACGAAAAAAGGAGAATGATGATGGGATATTTGCTTTTGGTGGGACTATTTGTTTTAATTATTATCGCGAATTGGATTTTTGAAAATGCTTTTTGGATTGGCTGCGTAGTTATTGGCATATTATTGATCTCTTTAATTCTGCAGATAAGAGAGATAGCGAGCATGGGAAAATATTTTCGCTGCGGTACAGATTATTTCATGGTGTTCCTTACAGTATGTGCGATCGGTGTTGTTTTTGTCTTGATGATTCTTTGATATTTTTGGGAGGAAAATGATGAGTACTGCATTCGATGAAAATAAAATGCAAATAATTGAAGGGATTAATAATAAAGATGCCCTGATACGCCGTGTCGAAAAAATGCTTCTTGATTTTGATCGCTATCCTTTAATGCCTGAGGGCGATTTAACATCCAAATTTATTGAAAATGTTTTTTCTTTTAATCCTTTGTTTGTTCTTGACGAATTGAAAAAACAAATAATGGATGTTTTGTGGGAAGAAACCGGATATCAGTACGATGAGCAGGTAATTAGAACATTATTTGAATATTGTTATGCCCGTCATGAGAAAAGGTTAAAACAAAAGGTCTATGATTCTATAAAAAGATGTTTTATAGAGGATATGGATCGCTTTTCGTTTCGCCATGATAACCTAATGAGACTTCGTCCGGTTGAAACGCAAATCTTTTATTATGCATTTTCGCTGTATTACATCGGTAAAGATCTGAAAGACGGGGAACGATTGTTGTTTGCGAGAAAAGCACTTAAGGGTGTTGAGCTGATTTGTTGTGACAAAAACCACATACCTTATTTTGGCGTGGATAAATCGGGTTGGATGCTTTCGTTGAAACAGTTTTCTGATGATAGAGCTGTTTTCGAAAATATGCTTGAAAAAATAGAAGACGAAATTGCTTCTCTTTCAAACCAAAAGTTTGGAGAGATCTTAGAGAAAGAAAAAGAAAAAGAGCCGAAAAGAAAGTCAAAAAACTCAGTGTTGAAATGGGTGGTTATTTTAATTGTGGCGTATTTTATATACAAACTAATTAGGAGAATGTTGTTGCTATCTTTTTTAGTTTAAAAGAAGTGCTTTTGAAAGCGCTTCTTTTTTTGAAACCAAAAACCAAAAGGCACCTAAAAAACTTTGCTCCTTTTAAAAAAGGTACACGAAAAACTCGTGGCTATAAAAGAGTAAATTTATATTCTTCTATTATCTTTTATGGTCGGAAGTTTTCGTTGCCTACTTTCTTTTTCAAAAGAAAGTAGGGAAGGCTTAATAAGAGCCAGAAAAAGGAAAAGAGGGGACAGATCTGCCCTGCGAGATTGAGGGGGAGGTGAGAGTAGTCCCAAACGGAAAGTCCCATTCCTAAATTTACGATTACACCGCAGATGAATTCCAGCTGCGTAATAATAATCGAACAAATGAATGCCTTGAATAAGATTTTCCCTTCCCCAAGGGCAAGATCTACAAGGTAAATGGCACAAAGACAGATCCCACCCAGTATACTCATGGAAATATGGGTGTATCCCCGGTAAAGAATTTCGATCAAGGGGTATAAAAGGCTCCCGGCCAGAAAGAAAAGGGGAATTTTTAGGTAATTATTCTTCATAATGCCTCCCAAAACAGGTGTTTTTTTTATTTTGTAGCGAAAAAGAAGGAAAAATTCTCCGCTTTTGATGGAAAAATCCGCTATTTTGAAGAAAAAATGTAAATAATTTTTGAATTTTAAAGAAGGGGGTTGTGTTTTTTCTTACTATTATGTATAATGTTATTCGCTTTGATGTGCTGTGAAGCGGGAGGTTGCTGCGAAAACGCAGGTTTTTCCGTGGAGTATGTCCGGATATCGGGCGAAAGCGAGCATGTGCTGCTTTCTCCGCCTGAGGCATCCGCCTGAGGCGGAGTCATTTACTGAGGGTGAAAAGAAACACCCGAATGCGTACACAGTACTGCTTGAGCTTCCCATCAGAGCAAATCATGTCGCTTCATAGGGAAGCAGACAAATATTTAAGGAGGCAAAAATGGCAAAGAACGAAAAGATTCGCATCAGACTCAAGGCCTATGATCACACGATCATCGACCAGAGCGCGGAGAAGATTGTAGAGACTGCAAAACGTCAGGGCTCTAAGGTATCGGGACCCATCCCGCTGCCCACTGAAAAAGAGATCGTGACTATCTTGCGTGCAGTTCATAAATACAAAGATTCCCGCGAGCAGTTCGAACTGCGTACTCACAAGAGACTCATCGACGTGCTCAACCCCTCTAAGGCTACCGTTGACGCGCTGATGTCGATCGAACTCCCCGCCGGTGTTGAGCTCGAATACAGATTTGAGTAAGACCCACCCCGACCCGGAAACGAGTCATGTTGGATGAAAGTCCAACCAATAACATGTTTTTAGGAGGAAAAAATGAAAAAAGCAATCATTGGCAAAAAGCTCGGAATGACCCAGATCTTTACTGAAAACGGTGCTGTTATCCCCGTAACTCTGATCGAGGCCGGTCCCTGTGCAGTAGTTCAGAAGAAAACCATGGACAAGGACGGTTACAGCGCACTTCAGCTCGGTTTTTCCGACATTGCAGAAAGAAAACTCACCAACCCCGTAAAGGGACACTTCAAGAAGAGCGGCGTTGTATATAAGAAGTACCTCAAGGAATTCCGTCTTGAGAACGCCGAAGAAATGAATGTAGGCGATACCATCTCCGCTGACATCTTCGCAGAAGGCGACAGCGTTGACGTAACCGGTATCACCAAAGGACACGGTTACACCGGTGCCATCAAGAGATGGAACCTTCACCGTCTCCGCATGACCCACGGTACCGGCCCCGTTCACCGTCAGTCCGGTTCTATGGGTGTTATCGACCCCGCCAGAATCTTCAAGAACAAGAAGATGGCAGGTCAGTACGGTAACGAACAGGTTACCATCCTCAACCTCAAAGTTGTGAAAATCGATGCGGAAAAGAACATCATCGCAGTTCGCGGCGCCATCCCCGGTGCAAAGAACGGCATCGTGTTCATCCGTGACAGCGTAAAAGCTTAATCCAAGAGAAGGGAGAAAAATAAATGCCTAACGTAAAAGTTTATGATATGGCAGGACAGGTTACCGGTGAAATCGCCCTTTCCGAGGAGCTCTTCGGCGCAGAA
>JAZSAT010000003.1:0-37071 GCA_045602025.1 Eubacteriales bacterium
CTTTTAACAACAAACAAGAAAGATAAGTGATATTCTTTGCTGTGCAAAGAGTGATATTTTCACTTTGTGAAAGTGATATTACTCCCTCTGGTCGTAGTGATATTTTATTCGCCCTAAAAACTGTCCGTAGGACAATATCACGATGCGAAAGCATCATATAACTGCGAAGCAATATCACTCGCCTTTGGCGAATAAAACTGGGAGACTTCCTTATGAGAAGTCTCGCAATTTGTGTCCTTTTTCTTTTCATAAAGATAAAAAAAGATGTGTCTTTCGACACATCTTTTTTGTTTTGTTTCTTTAACCAACGATACCGCTTCGTTCAATACCCTGAACGATGTATCTCTGGCAGAAGCAATAGATAATAACAAGGGGAGCAATGATCAAAAGTGCCGCAGTATTGATAACCGCAGAGCTGTAAACATTGGCTGCCTCAAATCCTGTTACATCCAAAGAAGCGGGAACCGCTACAATATTAGGCATCAGATAGGTGGAGGTCTTGGTGAAGAACATTGTTGTATAGAAGTCATCCGTCCACTGCCAAGAGAAGGCAAAGATGAAGATGGTAATCAGCATCGGTACGGACAAAGGAACAATAATACGAACGAAGGTCTTGAATACACCGGAGCCATCCACATAAGCTGCTTCCTCCAATTCATCGGGAACGCCGCGGAAGAACTGTCTCATCAAGAAGATATACAGACCGTTCTTAAAGGCAAGACCGCCAACGGAAAGAAGAGCTAAAGGCCAATAGGTGTTGATCAGGTTCAAAGTATTGCCGGTGATCAGATCGATAATTCCGAACATATCAAAGTAACGGAATTTCTGGAACAGTGCAAGTCTGAGTGCCTGATGAGGAACAACCATGGTAAAGATTACACAGTAGAACAGAAGTGTATTTCCCTTAAATTTGAACTTTGCAAGGCCGTAACCGATGATCATCGTGGAGATCATCTGTACAACTGCACAAAGAAGAGAAATTACAGTCGTGTTCCAAAGGGCTTCAAAATAGCGGTTTTCCGTAATGATGGCCTTGTAGGTATCCAGAGTAGGATACTTGGGGATCAGCTTTACGGTAACATCAATGAAGTCCTCTCGGCTCATAAAGGAGCCTGCAATCTTTGCAATAAAGGGATAAAGAATAACATAGGCGATACCGATCAGAAGGACATAACAGAAGATTGCCCAGACGAGGTTCTTGAAGAAAGTAAAGGAGAGAAACTTGGATTTTACGCGTTCCCAAAAAGGAGTGCGGTCTTCAAATTCAACATCAAACTCTTTTTTCTTACCGAACTTTTTGGTTTTGGTTTTCATTTCTGCATTCATCTTTTTGTCCTCCTTTCTCAGTCTCTTCTCTGATAGAAGACGTAGGCGGACATTACTGCCGCAACGACTGCAATAATCAGAATTACAATGGAGAAGTAGATCCAGTACATTGCCGTAGCAAGTACATCTCCACCGGTGGTAGTAACACCTTCATACACAGATCCAATGTAGGTCATTACCTTATTGGAGGAGGAAGTAAAGGAGTCAATTACCGTGTAAATTGCATTTACCAGGATCATCGGGCTGATCATGGGGAAGGTGATCTTCCAGAAGGTTTCCCAAGTGGTTGCACCGTCAATGGTACAAGACTCGTAAATTGCGGGAGAGATAGACTGAAGACCGGAAAGGAAGATCAGCATCTGTACACCGGAACGGTTTACAAGGTTGTAAATGTCATTGACAATGTTAACAACATATTCCACAAGCTCTGTACCAACCTTCATAGAGGCGAACAGACCTTGCAAATCCACTGCGGAAATAATACCGGAGCTTTGCTGCACCGTTTCACCGGCAGCAGCTGCTCCCTCTTCCCCGGCTGCTGCACCCATTCCGGCTGCATAATTCGCAAAGGAATTGGACATATCGATATCGTCGATCAGACCGGTAGAAAGAATAACGGGGATAAAGAAGATCGCACGGAACAGGGTACGGCCGACCATCTTCTGGTTCAGAAGAACTGCCATAAACAGAGAGAAAACAACGATGGCAGGCACTTCAAGCACCAGCTGCTTAACACCGCTTGTCAGCGTTGTGACAAAGTTAGGATCTACAAAGAGGGCATTGTAGTAGTTGTCCCATCCTACATAGTCCAAAACGAAGCCACCGCCGGACAGGGGGTAAATGGTGTGGAAGCTGTACTTGATGGAGTCAACGATTACCGGTACATAGATCAAAAAGAAGATCAGTACGAAGGGCAGCACGAAGAACCATCCCGCACGGGCTTTTGCTTTATCAAGGGATTTTGCTTTTTGTTTTTTCTTAGGTTTTACAGGCTTTGTCATAGGAGCGACCTTTTTTGTTTCAACTGCTTGACTCATTTTTTCGCTCCTTTCCTTACGCTACTTCAGCCTGAAATCCCATTGCAGGGATTTCAAGGCCTTCTACAGTAACAGCGTAATTGTTATAGTTTAAGTAAATTTCAGTGCCGTTTTCGTAAGTTACGCGAACCACTCTCTCCTGAAGGATATCGTGGCCGGTAATGATCTGATTCTGAAGAGGAGAAAGAACCT
Source organism: Eubacteriales bacterium (assembly GCA_045602025.1). Taxonomy (GTDB): domain Bacteria; phylum Bacillota; class Clostridia; order Oscillospirales; family SIG627; genus RGIG5579. Next base: position 2,556 of record JAZSAT010000003.1, read on the forward strand.
CATTGAGCTTCTTGTACTCTTCAACGATCGTATCCTTCCAAACGGCATACTCTACTGCATAATACTCACTGTAGCCGTTCTTCTTCAGCTCGGCAATGTTCTTATATGCAAGTACAAAATAGGGGTTTGCACCGCTTTCGATGGTCTTCAAAAGGGTGTATTCGTAGTCACCCGCCATATTAATGGCTTCACCGGTATAATTCATATAACCGTGGAGCAAAATTCCAAGGAAAGGAACTTCTGCAGTGGTTGTATTACGGTTGGAGCTATCCAGCGGGATATCCAGAACGGTATCTGCATATTTCCAGGTGTAATAGTTACCCTTTTCCAAGATCAGGTGATCAAAGTCCTTCTTGATCTCCTCGAGTGCGAAAGCGGTATAATCCTTCGCATCTTCACGGTTCAAGGGGAAGTCTTCATCCTGGCTGGAGTTCAGTGCATATCCGAGAGAACCGACAGAAACGGTCTTCTTGCCTTCTCCGAAAAGATCCAGGTACTTTTCGGAAATCTTATCGTAATAAGATCCGATAGTCTTTGCAGAGAGAACAAATGCTACCTGGGTATTGTATGCCTGAACAATGGGGTTGTAGGTCTGGAAGAATGCCGCTTTGCCGTCAATGGTCTTTGCAGCATCGTCCTTCTCGTTGTAACCGTCAAACATGGCGGTGGAGTTGGTGTAAGCAAAGTCAAGATCCAAAAAGATCTCATTTCCTTCATCCTGAACATAACGGATAAGATCCTGAAGCTCCTTCTTGGAACCAAGCTGCTTTACGACCTTCATTTTTGCAGGAACGGTAGAAGCCATACCGCCGTTCATCCATCCTAAATAACGAACTGCCTGGCTGGAAACGCCTTCTTCCTTCAACTCATCCAAAATAAGCTTGGCATCCTCAAAGGTAGTCAGGTCTGCTTTGGTTTCAACAGGAACACCCAAAACGGTTTTTGTGGTGTCAATGGCACCCAAAAGATCCATATAAAGTCTGATGTTCTTGTTTTTGTTTTCAAGTTTTTTCAGAACACCGTTTTCTTCCAGATACTCACGGTAGGTATTTGCCATACCCACATAATTTGCATCTTCGTCCTTGAGCATTCTGTACTTAATGGTGTAGTTTCCAACATATTTTCTTTCAATTGCCTTGGTATAAACGGCAGACTGACCGGAAACGGTGATACCGTCCAAGGGATAAGAGTCTGTCTGGCGGGCAAAGAAAGTAGTGGAAACAGAGTGGTATTCATGAATACCGGTTCCGCTGATCGCGTCAATTCTGGTAAGGCTTTCGCCTTCGGTAATAAAGGCTACATAGCCCTGCTTTACCTTGCGCTCTTCCGCAAGTTCACGCACCGTATTGCCATCTGCATCTTTCACGGGATTGCCTTCTGCGTCCAGCACATCGCGGTAGATATCCATATTGGATTCCATCACAGTGCCGTAAACAGGTGCACGCCAGATCTGGTAGCTGGCAGTGGTGGGATTTGCGCCGGTATAGAAACCGAAGTCACTTCCGTAAAGGGTACCGGAAACCTGTGTATACTTCTGATTCTGATCAAAAGCAATGGTTGCACCGCTTCCGTCAGGAATGAAGTTATAACCTTCATCGTTTCGGATCGCAGTTTCTGCACCGGTTCTGCCGGCACCGAAATAAGGAAGGATCTGAACGGTATCAAGGGTGTAGGTAGAAGCATCGAAAGAGATTCCTCGTGCAGGAAGTCTTACCTGCATTCCGTCATCCTCGAGGGTGTACTCCAAAGCGAGTTTGAAGATCGCAGGAGAACCGTCCTCCATTACATAGCCTACCTCTTCGTGAGCGGCAAGCATATCATCCAGAGAAAATTCTGTATACTCACGAATATATTCCTCAAGGTCATTGAGCTTCTGAGCGATGATATCTTCGTCGATTACATAAATTGCATATTTTTCTGTAATCGGATAAATGGTAAGAATGGTGGACAGCTCACGGGCAGTAAGTGAGGGATCGGAGAGGTCATAAAGCTCATAGAATGCGAACAGCTGTCCGTATTCGAAAGACTCAGCCTCAGTTGCCTTCGCCTGATCTGCAAGATCAGAGCTTCTCTTCAGGGTCATATACTCTTCAAAGCTAAGCTCGGAAGAGGTGGTGGATTCATACAAGGGTTTGAGAAGGTCCTCTTCGAAACGGCTCTTTTCGATCATATAAGGAACCATTCTCTTTTTGATTGCTTCACCGATGGTATATTCAACACGAACACCGCCGCGGATCAGTTTGATGCTGACCTGCTCAGCAGCTGCTGCATCGGAATAGCTATCAAGCTCGCCCGTATCACCCTTATTGGAATGATAAGTCAGCTTCACCTGGCTGAGGAGCTCGTACTTTACCGCATCGGAAGAAGTAGTATCAGCCACATCGTAGGGGTTGGTAAAGAGCATCTGACCCGTTACCTTATCTACGAGGCATACCTCTGCTGTGAATTCCTGTACAAAAAGTGCAAACTTGTCGTTCTCCACTGCCTTAGTCATGGTAGCAAGCTTTGCTTCGGGAGAATCGTAGACTGTTTTGCAATAATTAACTTCCTTCAGTTCTGCATAAAGGTCCTTATCACCCAAGCCTTCAGCCTGAGCAAAAACAGGGAAAAGCGGAAGAATCATAGCAAGAGCCAGAACAAGGGAAAGCGCGAAAGATAATTTCTTTTTCATTGTCAGATTCCTCCTTTCTATACCCTGAGCGAAAGCTCAGTAGCAATGTTTGTAATAAAGGACACGATCTTGCCGAGAAGACCGGAGAACAAAAGTACCATAAACATAATAATAACCATTCCGGCAAGGGTTCCCAAAACGGTGGTGATGTTCTTAGAGAAGCTGTAATCGTGTGTTACCATAACACCGAAGAACAGAAGCATACCGGTCCAGATATATCCTACCGAAATCAGAAGGGACACGATCGCGCCTTCTTCCAGGGCAAGGATATGAGTCAGGATGGTAGCGGGGATCATCATCATCGGCAGGGGGAGAAGTGCGTAGCAAGTAGAAAGACAAATGTCTTTAAAGCTTCCTTCGCCTTCAAACAAGGTGGTCAAACACCAGTTTGCAACGACCCAGAGAGCAAAGGGAACGAGAACACCGGTAAGCTCACCCATAATACGAATGCCTTCGTTGTAAGGATCGAACCAGAAGGACTGACCCATACCGTTGTAAATATATCCGGCGATGGTCAACACAACAAAGAAGATTCCTGCCTTGAAGTTACCTCTCTTTTCGTGCTTCAGATCCCAGAAACCGTCAAAGGGATGGAAAATAACATGACATCCGTAAAGTGCAGCTTCCTTGAAGGTGCGCTTGTCCTTCATGACCTGGCCCTTTTCATTGACCTTTGCTGCATAGCCAAAGAATTTGGTGATCAAAACTGCGATCACTGCCACGACAATGGGAATCAGGATAATGTAATCCTCGATCCAGCCTTTACGAATCTTTGCATAGCTCTTGGAATAGCCTTCTGCATTGTAAGCAGCACGGTAATATTCCTGTGCTTTTTCGTAATCGCCTGCACGGTAGTAGCTATCGGCGATACCGATATACGCTTCGTCGAAGTTGGAGTTTCTCAAAAGCACCTTCTGCCAATATTTTGCAGACTGGTCGTAGTTTCTGTCCTCTACATTCTGAATCGCAGCCATCAGGTCTTCACCGTAAGCGGTGCGCTTATAAATGGTAAAGGAATTGTTGGTACGGTCAAGTACCAGGAACTTATCGCCCTGATAGCAGATAGAGGAAATGCTGGTGTTATTGCCAAGCTGAGGACCTGCATCACCAAAGATAAAGAGGAGATTACCCTGAGAATCATAGGTGTAAAATCTCTGACGGTTACCGTCAGCGATGGTCCAGGTTCCGGCCTGACCGAGAGCTACATCGATAACCAAGGATACATCGGTGTTTGCCTCCTTGCCGACGGACTGGTACTGTACGACTGTAACCTCGCCGGAAGGGGGCCAGAAGCCGGTACGGAGCATAACGTCGGTACCCTCCGCATTCAGCTTTTTAACAGGTGCGTAGTCACCGGAGGTATCCTTGCCTGCGATGGCAGATGCCATTTTCTTCTGATCCAAAGAAGAAATAGTTGCATAGATAAATCCGGATTCGTCAATTGCAATGTTGTTATACTCGGTAGGAACCAGAGACTGGAGAGCACCTCTTTGCTCTTTGGTCTGGAACATTCTCCAGAAGATCTGCCAAGCGGAGGGTGCGGTCTTCTGCGCACCGAGGAATCCGAGAAATTCACCTGCAGAGTTCATAGAAATAATACCGAGGTTGGTGGTGGAAGAAACTACATAGATTCTTCCGGCGGTATCTACTGCACAAGCAATCGGCTTATAAGTAGAACCTTCGGGGAAAGCGGTGCTTTCGGGCTTTCCAATCAAACGGTCAAAAACAAGCTCGGTGATTTTGCCGTCTTTTACGATCTTTCTGAAAACAACGATACGGTTGTTTTCGGTATCACAAACGAAGATCTCGTCATCCTTTACGAACAGTCCTCTGGGCTTATCAAAGCCATCGGGAACGCCCTGATCGTTGAGGAAGCGGGAAACGGTAAGATTCAGGGTATAATCGGAATTCAAAACAACAAAACGGTTGTTGTTGGGGTCTGCAATGTAGAGGTTGCCATCCTCATCGGAAATGATATCGGTAGGCGTATTCAGTCCAGTTGCAAGACCCATATCCTCAGAGTCTACAATTCTGTCGGGAACATAGGCATGAGGAGATTCCACATAGTTACCGTCAATGTCATAAGTATAGGTTGTATACGGCACCAAAGCACTTGCACAAGGAGCAAGGAGAGATGCGATACAAAGAACCAAGAGAATAATTCTCAACGCTTTTTTCATATAGCTTTTCTCCTTTCCTTAGTCTTTCATACCGGAGGTAGACATTGTTTCAATAATATTACTCTGTGTAACCACAAATACAAGGATCGGTACCATCATCATAATAACGGTAGAAGCAGCACCGGCACCCTGACGGGAAATACCGCCGGTAACGATCTGCTGGATCGCATAGTTGAAACTCTTGTACTGCTCGGAATAAATGTAAATGGAAGAGCCTGCATTCCAAAGATCCTTGAAGCAGAACACGATCAGTGTCAGCCAAGCAGGTTTTACCATAGGCATTGCAATCTGCCAGAATACACGCATTTCGCTGGAGCCGTCCAGACGGGCAGATTCCAAAACCGTATCCGGTACACTGGTTTCCATAAACTGTTTCATCAGATACAGACCCATACTGGTTGCACAAGCAGGAATGATTCTTGCCCAATAAGTATCAACAAGACCGAGCTTACTCATTGTCCAGAAGTTGGTGATCGCAGTTACTGTGGTGTGGAACATCAGGGAGTAAACAACCACCTGGAAAAGGAAGGTTTTTCCGGGAAATTTCATCTTCGCAAGAGAGTAAGCTGCCATAGAAGACAGGATTACGTTACCGAAGGTACCCAGAATGGATACGAACGCAGTATTGAAGATGTATCTGGAGAAGGGCACCCAAGAGGTACTCATCAGGTTCAAGAGGGTTTTAAAGTTGTTCAGAGTTGGGTTTCTAACAAAGAAACGAGGGGGGTACTGCCAAAGCTCATCAAGAGGCTTCAGAGACTGCATAATGGTGTAAAGCATGGGCAGGAACATAAACGCACCCATGATCAGAAGGACTGCGTTGATACCAATATCTCCACCGAGAGAACGGTTCATCGCGTGGTTGGATTTGCGAATTCTTAATTTTGCCATATCACTTACCAACCTTTCCGAGAACTTTACGAACCAGCATGTTGGAACCGATCATCATAAAGAACAGTACCACAGCAATGGTAGATGCATAACCCATTTCAAAACGGGAGTTACCGTAGTCCTCCAAATGGTGCATGATGGTATGTGCACAGTAGTCAGGTGAGGGGAAACCGACGAGGCCGGTAATAACCGCACCGAAACCGAAGGACTGTGTGATTGCCATAACCGCACCGAACATCATCTGCGGTCTCATATAAGGCATTGTAATGTACCAAAGCTCCTGCCAACGGTTTTTAACGCCGTCCACCGCTGCAGCCTCGTAAAGAGAACGGTCAACAACCTGGAAACCTGCAATAAAGGTAAGGAAGGAGGTACCGAGGGATGTCCACAGAGCTACGATAATAACGATGGCCATAATATAGTCGGGATCCTTCAAAAACGCGATCGGCGTTGTGATCAGACCGAGATCCATCAGTGTACCGTTCAAGAAACCGTGAGAGTCTGCGGAGAAAATGTAGGTCCACACCATATACACGTTACCGGAAATACTGGGCGCGTAGAAGATCAGTGTCATAATAGCACGGATCTTGGGGGGGAGCTCATTGATAAACCAAGCCATGATCAGGGACAAGAGGTAAGAACCGGGACCCGTGATACAAGCAAAGATCAAAGTATTCTTTACAGAAAGAATAAAGATGTCGTCGTCCAAGAACAGACGGATATAGTTGTCAAACCAAACAATGTTCGGTGTTTCAAGCATGTTAAAGTCTGTTACACTGAAGAAGATTGACAAGATAACAGGAAGTACGGTGAAGATGAAGAAAATAATGTAGAACGGTGCCAAAAGGAAGTAGCCGGTCTTGTTATTCTTCATTTCCTTGAGAGTCCACTGCCACTTTGTCATGTCTTTTCTGGATACAGGTCTTTTTGCTGTTTCAGTCTTCTGAGACATGAGAAATTCCTCTCCTTACTTTTAGATTAAGCATCAAGAGATGCCAGGTATTCTTCGTAATTTTCCAGTGTAGGCAAATCAAACTCGTTACGCTTTCTGGTAAGCTCGGAGTTGATGGAGTCGATGTGCTCCAGCATTGCCTCAACGGGATCTGCGTCATCGTTATAAGTAGCGAGGAACGCAAATTCTACGTAACGGGTTACAATGTAACCACCGGGCATTTCGGGAGTTGCCTGAAGCCACTCAAACTGCTTGTGAAGCTCAGCTCTTTCGTCAGCGGTCCAGCTCATGGAGTAAAGGGCTTCCATGTTGGCAGTAGCGTACTGACCGGAAGCACCGAGCAGTGCGTAATATTCCTGACCGTAGGTGGACTGGCTTTCAGCAGATACCCACCACTTCATAAATTCCCAAGCTGCCTTGATCTCTTTGCAGTCTCTCATCATAACGATACCGGTTACGGTGGTATCGGCAGTGTGGTCTACGAAAGCATTGCCGTTCTCATCGGTACGGAGGGTACCGGGAAGAATGGTAAAGCCCCACAGACCGCGAAGCTCGGGAGCAAAGATGGTCAGCTGAGAGTAAGTGGTATATACCTGAACACCGATGGGCATTTCGCCGGTACGGAAACGGTTAGCGAAGTTGTAGGAGTAGGGGAAGCCGTACATAGTGTAAAGCTCGCACATTTCCTTAAAGGTTTCCAGGGATTCGTTCTTGTCAAGGTTGATGGCATAACCGTAGGTCTTGCCGGCTTTGCCGTCGGGATCGTTTTCAGCGTGTCTGTAAAGAGTCTCGCCGTTCTGATACAGCATGATCAGAAGACCTGCAAGAGATTCGTGATAACCGAAATCCAGGTTGTTGGTCTGGAGAGTGGGAAGCATGTTATAAACATCATCCCAGGTATCGGGGATCTCAAGACCCAGCTGCAGAAGAATGTCACTGCGGTAGAAGAGCATGGAGAAGCTCTCGGTCTCGGGAAGACCGTATGCTACGCCGTAAAGCTCAAGAGGAATGGTAGCCGCATCGGTAAACCATTTCTTTACTTCGTCATAGTCGGAGAAGATCTCACGGCATTCTGCATTGAACTTGCGGGTTGCTTCATCATCGCCTTCCTTATCTACATAACCTGCGGGGTTAATGGGAAGGGCTGCGGAACGGATCGCATAGTTGATAACCGTAGCAGATGCCAAGGTCATATTAACATCGGGACCGGAGCCGGAAAGGGTTGCAGGAAGAAGAGATCCTGCTGCAACAAGCTTTAAGTCAACTGCGATGTTCTTCTGTGAAGTGAAGGAGTCACTGATAAGTGATCTCATAATAGTGGACTGGTCACGACCGGAGGTGGTCCATACTTCAATGGAAGCATAGTTTTCAGCACCCTCTGCAGTGCGTACACCGTAGCTGGAGTAGTCACTGATCCAGCTCATAATGAACTGCTCAAATTCATAGCCAATAGCTTCGAAGAAGGAGGCATCTGCATTGAAGCCGTTTTTCTTCATATATTTCTCTGAGCCGCTCTTCTCAACATCTGCTGCGGGAGAAACCAGGATATAGTCAAACTGCAAGGGCTGGTTTCTGGCAGTCATGATCCAGGTACCAAGGTTACCGATGTAGTCTTTCAATTCGCTGAAGTTGGGAGCGATCAGGTCCTCGTCCTCAGCCATTCTTTCAAGAAGCATAGCCACATTGTCAAGTGTTACGGAGTCAGAACCCTTGGTTCCGTTGATCTCTTCCAAAAGCTTGGAAACCTCATAGAGAACCTTGGATTCCGCCTTCATACCCTTGAGAACCTCGGGCATCAGACGGGAGAATTCGTAGTCTCTGTATTCATCGGGCTCGGAACCGGTCAGCATCAGAATCTGCAGGTAGTACTCGTTGATATTGGAAAGAGAGGTTTCAACGGTGTTGAGGATCTCTGCCATTTCACCGAGAACAACGCACATTTCAAGCTCATGGCTACCCTTGGTCAGGTAGAACTTCAGAGCTCTCTCTTCGCCGGTCTTCTTATCGATCACACCGTCGGTTACAGGGTGAAGCTGCCATTCGTCGTTATATTTAAAACGAAGTGCTTTTGCTTCTTCGTAAGGATTCTCACCGTCGATCTTCAATTCGCGGGTAACATACATACCTTCCGCGAAGGACTGAAGGAAACGGGGGCTGATGGTGTAGAAACCGTCAGCGGGAACCTCAAAGTTCCAGGAGATCCACTGACCTACATTCTGCCACTTTTCACCGCCGATAGAGTTCAGATAAATGTTATAAGCACTCTGGGGCTCGGTAGCCGCAGAAGAACGGTCATAAACAGGATATATAATATTGGAGGAGGTACGATGAGCAATCTCAGCATCGATCACCACGGATTTTTCGCCTGCAGCATTGTCTGCCTTACCCTCAAAGGACTTCAGATACTCCTTATAAGAAACAGAAGAATCGTCGTAGAAAATGCGGATCTCTTTGATCGCGCAAACTTCCTGAACCTCTGCAAGAGTAAGGGTATGAACACCTTCGCTTATATAATAAAGGAAGGGTTCCACAATGTAGCCGGTGGAATCGTTTGCTTTCATGGTGCGCCATTCGGGGCTTTCCACTTTACCGGGCTTGATTTCACTGCCGTCGTTATCCAAAACGAAGCCACGGTCGTTGGAACCCTCGCCGCCCAATTCGTCTTGCCAAACGCGGGGGAACTCGATATAGCGGCTCTGCTTAAAGGGATAAGCATCGTCAATAAGAAGGGCGCGCTTCATAGTGGCGGTGTTAGAAACAAGGTCAGCCTTGCCGTCACCGTCACCGTCGAAGGATACCACAGGGGCATAAACGATCTCGATGTGGAAATTACCGGCCTTTTTTACTTCGAAAGACCAGGTAACATCACCCGTTTCGGGAATGAGGACCACATCCTCTTCGCTGTTTAAGTATTTATCCTTAAACACCTTAGCAGTGGTTTTCTCCACATCAAAGTCCCCACCGGAAAGAACGATCTCTTCTTTGCCGTTGGGTTCATCCTTGTAGAGTAGCCTGTACTCGGAATAATCATTGGAATTTAACAATTCCCCGATCTCCGCAAGCTTGCTGTTGGCGTCGCTGGTCTCCTTCTCCACGGTTACATCTTCGTCTGCCTCAGCAGCGAAAACCACCGTAGCAAAGGGGGAAAACACCATCAGAAAAGCGAGCAAGAGCACAAGCGTTTTTGACAGTAATTTCTTTATCATACTCATATTCCTCCTAAGTCACACGTATGTAGATTAATATTAACATATGGGTTTTCCTTTGTCAAGAATCCAAAAAGTGCGGAAAATCAATGTTTTTTCGCTTTTTCAGCGTCGAAAAACGCCTCTTTTTCGTCAAAATCGATCGCGAGGATGAATTTTTCGCTTTTCAAAACTGCACAAAAATGAACGAAAAAATATATTCACACTTTGAAAACATTATTTTTCCCCTTGTTTCAAGCCATTTTTAGAGCTTTCCTTCATAAAAATGTTATATTTTAGCAAATTATTTTTTTACTAACATTTTGTTTATAATTTATATTTTTCAAAAAAACGAACACTTTTTCGTGATTAAAAAAACAGCGAAATCTCACAAAATTTATTGTAAGATTTCGCCAAAAAAAACTTCTTTTTTTCTCCGATTTGCACATACGGTTTTTTCACCGTTTTTTCGCAATTTCACCGCCGAAGAGAAGTACATCTCCCCGATAGAAGCAAGCGGACTGCCCGGGAGCAAAATTTCTGATTCCTTCTTCAAAGGATACATAAACGCCGCCGTCTGCAAAACGGAGGCTGCAGGGAATGGGCTTTCCGTGATTCCTTCCTTGGAAAAGGATCCCCTTTTTGGGCAGTTCTTTTCTGCCACAGGACACAAAATGAAGGTTTTTCACAAAAAGCTCTTTTACAAGAAGCTCCTCCTCTTTGCCAAGGACCACAAGGTTTTCATCTCCGCGGATCTCAGTCACGAAGATCCGCTCCCCTGCCGCAACACCGAGGCCTCTTCTCTGCCCGATGGTGTAATGAGAGATTCCCTTGTGTCTGCCAAGCTTTTTTCCTTCTCGGTCAATAAAATCACCTTCCGGTGTGTCACCGCCGTTTTCCGTAACAAACCTTTGCGTATTCCCGTCTGTTACAAAGCAGATCTCCATGCTTTCCTTCTTTTCCGGAGAAACCAGAGCCGCTGCGCGCAGCCTCACATCGCTCTTTTCCGCACTCGCAAGGGGGAACAAAATGCGAGAGAGCTGTTTTTGAGTCAATTTCCACAAAAAGTAGCTTTGATCCTTTGCCGTATCTTCCCCGCGGCAAAGCTCCATTCTGCCATTCTTTCCTTTTATAATACGGGCATAGTGACCGGTAGCCACCTTTTCAATGCCGAGACGGTCCGCCACTTGAAGAAGGGAATGAAACTTCATCTTTCGATTGCATTCCACACAAGGGTTCGGGGTAATACCGCTTTTAAAAGCCTCCACAAAGGGCTTTACCACTTTTTTTACAAAGCTTTTCTCTCTGTGAGAAACATAAAAAGGGATCCCAAGCTTTTCAGCAACGCACCTTGCCCCCTTTTCATCCTCATCGGGGCAAAAGGAGAGGTATACACCGTGTACCTCATATCCCATTTCCTTCAGGATCAACGCTACCGCGGCAGAATCCACACCGCCGGACAGCCCAACCAGTACCTTTTCCATATAACCTCTTAAAACCTTTGTGATTCCCGAACAGCCACCTCATCGCAGCGTTCATTGTACGGGTGTCCCGCGTGACCGCGGATCCAAGTGAACGAAACCCTATGCTTTTGCAGCAGAGGAAGAAGCCTTTGCCAAAGCTCAACATTCAGTACAGGCTTGCGATCAGCCTTTTTCCAGCCTTTCGCTGCCCAGGAAGAAAGCCACCCCTTCTCGATGGCGTCCACCACATACTTGGAATCACTGACCACCTCTACACAGCATTCTTCCTTTAAGGCCTCAAGTGCCGTGATCACTGCTAAAAGCTCCATTCGGTTATTGGTGGTCACCTTTTCCCCGCCGGAAATGCATTTTTCTCTCCCCTGATATACCAGGATCGCACAATACCCCCCGGGACCGGGATTGCCCGAACAGGCACCGTCGGTATAGATCGTAACTTCCTTCATGCTGGCTCCTTTTGCCTTTCTTCGTCATATTAAATATGATTATACTATAAAAAAGGAAGGAAGAAAAGTCTTTTTTTCGTTTTCCTCCCTCTTTGTTCTCATAAACATCACAAGTATATGTGCCTTCTTTTGTTCGTAAGTTCCTTACTCTGATAATAAACATCACAAGTATATGTGAAATCTCTCTACCGTAGGGGCCGACCTCCCGGACGGCCCGCATCATAAAAATTGGCATTTGCCACCGCAAATGTCTCCCTTTTCTCTTCTCTTTTATCTTTTATCTTTTATCTTTTATCTAAAAAAAGCAACACATTTTATCTAAAAAAAGCAACACAGCCCACAAAAGGCTGTGTTATTTGTCGTATGGGTAATTTTCATCGCTGAGCTCTAATATATAATCGGAAGAAGTTTTGTAAAACTTTGCCAAACGGATCAAAATATCGGTAGGCAGATCCCGAAGCCCCGTCTCATATCTGCTGTACTGCACCTGCTGAATGCCTAAGAATTCCGCTACCTTTTTCTGGGTCAGATCATGGTCCTCTCTCAAACTGCGTAATCTCGGGTAATAATTATTCACTCGGATCACACCCCTCTGTTTTTTATAACCATTCGGTATTGACATTTTATCACGGCAAGGTTTATAATAACTATACTTATAACCATTTGGTTATAAACATTCGTTTCATTTTTTTAAAAGCAAAGGAGAAAAAATAAAAATGATGAAGAAAATTACCGCCTTACTGTTGGCTCTGCTCTTCGTCCTCTCCCCCTTGGTAGGGATACCTTTTGAACTGCCCGCTTTTGCTGCGGAAGTAACAAGCGGCACTACGGGCGACTGCACCTGGACCCTCGACGGCACTGTGCTTACTATCTCCGGCAACGGTGCAATGGGAGCTTACCTTTATCCTTCGGATACCTGGGGCACTTCCATTACGCAAGTGTTCATAGAAGAAGGCGTAACAAAAATTGGTGCTCATGCCTTCCGCGAATGCGGCTCCCTTACCTCTGTTATTATACCCGACAGTGTAACAAGCATTGGTGAGCGTGCCTTTTATTACTGCTCCTCTCTTACCTCCACCACCATTCCCGATAGCGTTACAAGCATAGGGTCTTATGCCTTCTACGAATGCGGCTCCCTGACCGCCATCACCATAGGCGATAGCGTAACAAGCATTGGTGAGCGTGCCTTTTCAGGCTGCTCCTCCCTTACCGATGTCATCATACCCGACAGCGTTACAAGCATAGGTTCTTATGCCTTTTCAAGCTGCTCCTCCCTTATCTCCATCACCATAGGCGATGGCGTAACAAGCATTGATGATTCCGTCTTTCGTTACTGCAGTGCTCTGAATTCCATTGCGGTAGAAGAGGGAAACCCGGTTTACCATTCTGCAGGCAACTGCCTCTTTGAAACCGAAAGCAAAAAGCTCATCCAAGGCTGTAATGCCTCTGTCATTCCTACCGACGGAAGCGTTACAAGCATTGGTGATTATGCTTTTTATGGTTGCAACAATCTTGTCTCCATCGCCCTATCGGAGAACTTAACCACCATCGGTGATTATGCTTTTCATGGTTGCACAAAACTTAGTTCTATCTCTATCCCCGATAGTGTTACCACCATCGGCGATTTTGCCTTTACTTACTGCAAGAGCCTTACTTCTATCGCTATCCCTGAAAATGTTACTATCATCGGCAATAATGTTTTTTATGGTTGCGATAATCTTATCTCCATCACCCTATCGAAGAACTTAACCACCATCGGCGGTTGTGCCTTTTATAACTGCAAAAGCCTTAGTTCCATCTCTATCCCCGATAGTGTTACCACCATCGGTTATGGTGCCTTTTATTACTGCATGAATCTCACCACTATCACCATCCCGAAAAATGTCACCACCATCGGCAGCATTGCCTTTTCCTACTGCGCGAACCTTACCTCTGTCTCCCTCGGTAATAGTGTAACTACCATCGGCGATGAAGCCTTTTTTTACTGCACTAGCCTTGCTTCTATCACCATCCCTGGCAGTGTTACCAACATCGGCGATAAAGCCTTTTATGGATGCAGCTCCCTTGCCGATGTCTGGTACGAAGGCACGGAAGAGAACAAGGCATCCATCTCCATTGGAATAAGCAACACTCCTCTTACCTCTGCCACCTGGCACTACAACATTTGTGATGAAGAAGACCACATCTACGACAATAAAATTGACACTACTTGTAACGAATGCGGCTTTGTTCGCACCCTTCCTTACGATTCCTACGGTACCACTGGCGACTGTACCTGGACCCTCGACGGCACTGTGCTTACTATCTCCGGCAACGGTGCAATGGGAGATTACCTTTATCCTTCGGATACCTGGGGCACTTCCATTACGCAAGTGTTCATAGATGAAGGTGTAACAAATATTGGTGCTTATGCCTTTTATTACTGCTCCGCCCTTACCTCTGTCACCATTCCCGACAGTGTTACAAGCATTGGAGATTGGGCCTTTTATGGCTGCAGCTCCCTTACCTCTGTTACCATACCCGATGGCGTGACAAGCATCGGAGACTCTGCCTTTAGCGGCTGCACCTCCCTCGAATCTGTCATCATACCGGATAGCGTTACAAGCATTGGATATTATGCTTTCCGTAATTGCACCAATCTTGCAAATGTATATATTTCCGATTTAGAGGCTTGGTGTAATATATCGTTTGTTCGTCAATCCCCGATTGCAGGAGAAGATGACACTTATCTCCATTCCAATCCTTTGTTCTATGGAGCAAAACTCTATTTGGACGGAAAATTAGTTACGGATCTTATCATTCCCGATAGCATAACTTCCGTCCGTGATTATTTGTTCTATAATTGTAGCTCTATTACCTCTGTTACCATTCCGGATAATGTCACAAAAATTGGTGGTGCTGCCTTTTCATGTTGTAAAGCTCTTACTTCTGTCACCATTGGAAGCGGCTTAAGTTCCATTGGCTACGACTATTGGCATGCTCATTCTGCTTTTGATGAATGTGCATCTCTTTCTTCCATTGTGGTAAAAGAAGAGAATGAAACCTATCATTCTTACGGCAACTGTTTGATCGAAACGAAAACCAAAAAGCTTATTCAAGGCTGCAACACCTCGGTTATTCCTTCAGATGGCTCTGTTACGAGCATTGGTGATTCTGCTTTTAGAGGCAGTGTATCTCTTTCCTCCATCACCATTCCCGATGATGTAACGAGCATTGGTGTTTCTGCCTTTTCAGGTTGCGGCTCTCTTACCTCTGCCACCATTCCCGATAGCGTTGCAAGCATCGGATTTAATGCCTTTGAAAACTGCACCTCTCTTACCTCTGTCACCATCCCGGACAGCGTAACAAGCATCGAATCTGGTACCTTTTCAAACTGCTCATCCCTTAACACCATAATCATCCCGGACAGCGTAACAAGCATTGGTTTTGCAGCTTTTAGAGGTTGCTCCAATCTTTCCGATGTATATTACACGGGAAGCGAAGCGGATCTGGAATGGGTATCGATTAACACTTATAATTCCGACCTCACTTCCACCACATGGCACTACAATTTCTGCGCTGAATCCGATACCAAGGTTCATATCTACGATAATGCTTGCGATACCGATTGTAACATTTGCGGCAACACCCGTTCTGTACCCGACCACACCTACGACAACGCTTGCGATTCCACCTGTAATGAATGCGGCACTGTCAGAGAAGTTCCCGATCACATTTACGACAATGCCTGCGATGCTGCTTGTAACGAATGCGGTCTTACCCGATCTGTACCCGATCATATTTATGACAATGTTTGCGATACCACCTGTAACGAATGCGGCACCATCCGCTCTGTACCTGATCATATTTACGACGATGCGTGCGATACAGATTGTAATATTTGTAAATCCCTTCGCACTGCACCTCACATCCATGACAATAACTGCGATACAATCTGCAACAAATGCGGTGAGATAAGAGTTACCCTCCACACTCCCGTCAACGGTGTTTGTACCGAGTGCGGCCAAAAGGCAGTAGTTCCTGTTTCCGCAAAGCTTGTTTTGGATAAGTATGTGGGCGTAAAATTCTACTTTAACAAGGCCGATGTGGATGAAGACTTCACCTTCCTTGTAACGCTTCCCGGAAGAGAGACTCCTCTTGCCGAAGGCACCTTTTCCAATCTTGCAGAAGAAGGCGAACTCTATGTTCTCTCTTTCAACGGAATCAGCCTTTCCGACTTTGATACGGAATTTACCCTTTCCGGTAAGACCCTGTGGGATCCGAATGCCGATCGATATAACTCTGTAACAAAGCTTGCAAAGCTTGGCGCAGATTACTATATAGACGGTGAGAGAGACGATAAGCTCTTTAAGTCCATTGTAGACCTTGGTAAGGCTGCTGCAGGTGAGAAGACAGAATACGCTCTTTCCTACAAACAGGATACCCCCGCTTCCTCCGGCAAAGGCGCGGAAGAGGGAGCAAGCCTTCGCTTCACCGGCAAGAACCTTCTTATGAACGATACCATCGCCCTCCGTCTCTACGGTACTACCGACAATACCGATGCTGTCGAAGGCTTAAAGGTTATCTTCAACAACAAATACAATGTAACCCATATGTGCGAAATCTCCACTCCCGTATACAGTGAGGAAAAGGGAGTTTACACCTTCACGGTGGATATCTTCTTTAGCACCAACACCATGGAAGAGGCCGTCACCATTACGATAAACGACAGTGAAGGAAAGCTCTGTCTTGAATTAAACGACCGTATCGACTGGGTTGCCCAAATGATCCTTGCAAAAGAACCCGACAACGCCCTTGCAAAGCAGGTCCTCATTTACATTCAGTCTATCAACGACTACCTCCGCAAGGACCACCCCGTCATCACACCTACAAAGCCCGGCGACGAAACCGAAATCGGCGACAAGGTTGAGATCTAAAAAAAAAGAAAAACACAAAGACTATCCTCATAAGAAAGAGAAAAGCCTCGATGAAATTCATCGAGGCTTTTCTTGTAGTTGTCAGATAGAATCGGCATTGCCTTTGTATGCAAAACGCCTTTTTCGTATAACTCAAATCTCTTTTGCCACAAAAAAGTGATATTCTTTGCTGCGCAAAGAGTGCTATTTTTGCTTTGCGAAAGTGATATTAAGCCCTTTGGACTTAGTGATATTTTATTCACCCACAACTTGGCGTTGCCAAATAACACTCGGCTGAAAGCCGAATAACACTGCGAAGCAATAGAGCTCGCCTTTGGCGAATAAAACTGAGGCACACTTACAAAGTGTGCCTCTTTCGGGTGTGTTTTTTTGTTAGTCTACATATCCCAGGCTCTTGCCGTAGAGATACATTTCATAACGGTACTGATACGAGATTCTTGTGTCTTTCACAATGGCGGAAATGGCAAGCAGGATCTCCTTTCGGTCAATGACCTTATATCCTTTTTTCTTATGGTAGGTGGTATTTTTCTCAATGATATCATCCACATAGTCATAAGGGCTCTTTTCCGGGGTGATCCCCGCCGCCTTTTTCGCCTTAGCCTCCGCTTCTTTTTTAGCAGCAGCGGCTTTTTCAAGCTTCAGTTTTTCCGCTTGGAGCATCTGGTTAAAGGCTCTTTCCTTTTCCCTTGCCTCATATTCCAGTCTTTCCTGCTCCCGCTGGGCCTCCTGCGCGATTCGCTGGGCCTCAAGCTCTCTTTCCCTTTGCTGATATTCCCGCTCCGCCCGGGCCTTATTTTCCTCATACTCACGGTCCAGGTTTTCCTGCTCCTGCAGAGCCTTTGCCATAGATGCCTCATAGTCCATTGCTTCTTTTTCTCCTTGGAGAGAAAGTGTTGCACGGGCCTTTTCTTTTTCCATCTCATATTCCTTCTTGTCTTTTGCTCTTTGGGTAGCAAGAAGAGAAAGTGCCTCCGCCTTATTGGCATTGGCGGCAATGGTAGCCTGAACCGTCTCTCCCGAGCCTACATATCCCGCATCCGCCATTTTTTCAAGGGAATTTTTCAAATCGATCTTTGCCTGAGCAGATGCTCGGTTAGCGGCTGCCGCATATTCCCGATCCACCTCTGCCATTTTGGATTGGTAGGCAGCATCGCTGGATCGGATCAGGCTTTCATATCGGGCATAGATCTCCGATGTCCCTTCTTGGAGGCGGCGCAAGATCTCTTTTGCTTTTTCACTTTGTGCCATATCGTCTCCTTTTCCTTTTCATTCCTCGCTGTCTGTTCTTCTCCCCTTCAGGATCATTCCCTCAAGGTGGAAGGAGGGCTCCTCTTCCCAGGTTACTTCCGCTCGCAAGGAGAGAAACCTCTCCAAAGAAACCTTGATTTTTTTCTTTTCGCTTTTTTGAGGGATGGAAAATGCGATCTCTCTTTCTTTTATTTTTTCACCCGGGGAAGCTATCAGCCTGATCACGCATTTCCCCTGATCCTCCGACGAAGCAAATAGTGTCACATCAAAAAGCTTCTTCAATTTCTCCTTGGAAGAAAAGAACAGCTCTCTTGACTTCCACTCAGCCCTTATCCTCTCGCCGTCGTCTGTATCTCCTCCCATGGAAAAGATCCCGTTTTCCGTATAGAAAAATACACCTTCTTCCGTTTCTGAAAACCCGCGTATATTGGGAAGAATGTAGTAATAGAACCGTTTCAGAAGGTAGTTGTAAACATAAGCGTGCGTTCCGATGCAAATATATAGCTCCGAATTTTTCTTGCAGTTAAAGAGAACAGCCTCTTCTGCCCTCTCCTTTTGCAAAAGAAGATCGATGGGGTCGGATAACAGCTTTGCATTTCTTTCATCGCGAATGTTTGTAGATACCCAACTGAAAAGTCCGTTTTCCGTTAAGGTAACGGGTGTGTTTTCCACAAGAAGTGCCTGTCCGAAGGGGGCACAACCCCTTTCTTCATTCAAGGGAAGCACCGGGAAGGCCGCAACGATATGATCCTTGACACCTGTCATATATTCTAGATAGGAATAATACGCACCGGATTCGGTAAAAATCAGCTGTCTGTCATAATGACGGACAATGGAGGTGATCGCATCTCCTGTTCCCACAAGTGAGAACGCCGTTTCGGGAAAATAGGTGAAATCCGGCTTTCCTTCCACGATACCGCTGTGGTATCTGATCCCCGCACTTTCACGATTTCCGTAAAGAAATGCACGGGTATCGCTGGCACCGCCGAAGGCCGAAGCAAATCTGCAGCCGAGAATACGGGAAGCAGGATCCTCCCCGTCGATCTCATATTGGATCTCAAGGGTATCCACCCCCGCTTCGGGAGCCCCTACAAAGGAAAAGGCACATCGGTTGTCATCCCAGGTATACTGCGTTGTTTTGACTTCGACCCCGTCCTTTTTCACCCAATCGATCCCTTTGATGTTATTTAAAATGGGATAAAAGAACATCGATTCACCGTCGGGTGAAAACTTCTGCCGCACCTTACGCGTTAAAAGATTCACCTCTTCGTAGATCACACCGCTTCCATCGGGAGGGGTGGAGATCATAAGAAGGGGAATATACGGCTTGATCGCATTTACCTTTTCTCCCTCAATTTTAAAAATACCGCAGCCGGTCAAAAGATACACATCACCGCAAAAAGAAAAGAATGTAACCCTTTCTTCCCCGGGAACCTCCCCCTCAAGGGGGGAGATGTTTGCAAAGCCTTCCGATGAGGAATAAAGCCTGTTCCCGATCACAGCAAGATACCGTATTTCCGAACCGTTTCGGGCACAGTAGATCCCGCGAATCATTTCTTCTGCTTGAAAAAGCTTTTTGTACCCCTCTCTCCTTGCAAGCTTAAATCCCTTTGTGATCTTGAAATTGATCATTTCCGGACTTTCTCCGAGAGAAAGCTCCTCTGTTTTATCGCTGGAACATCTCAGTCCTTCAAACCGTTCCAGCTTCAGTGCAAAATCCTGTGCCATACGCCCTCCTTAAAAGCTTCTTTCGATTTTATGGCGGCACGCTCTCCTGGCACGGCTTTGCAAAATATCATATTCCGTGCGATACAGCTGAAGAAAAAAAGTGCTTCTTTGGGGTTCCTCCTCGTTGAGGAGGTACCCCGCAAGACCAAGAGGCATTACAGAAAAAAGAATTGGTTCGGAAAGGCTCAGCCTATCCTCCAATGTGTAGATCTGCGGCACGCTGTCTCCTTCTGCCCTTTTTTCACCCCGAAGATCAAGATCAAGCTGATAAAGCTGTGACAAAAGCACATTGATCAGCGAAACCGCATTTTCTCTGAGGACTTCATTTTCCTCCCGCTCCGTCTCACCCATCAGGGCGAGGCTTCTTCTGAAAATTTCTACCGCCTTTTTCATTTAGCCCTCCTTTTTCAAGACAGGATCTCAGATCATATCTTCTTCCCCGGGAGTCAGGTTCAAAAATACCATCTCCTTGGGGTAGATGATCTTCGCGCCGTACAGGTGAAGACCCTTGACCGCATCGCCGTGGCGAAGCTCCGGCTCATATGCCTTTACTGCAGAAACCTGCTCTGCAAAGGCAATGGCTCTGCCTGTTCTTGCAATACAGCGATAGGAACCGTCATCGGAAGGGGTAATGTTATTGGTCACATAAATATCAAAGCCCATAAAGGAGCCGATATAGCCTCTGCCGAGAGCCTCTACATTATCGGTAGAGCGAAGCACCTTTGCCAGAACAAGCTTCTGCTCGATGGCAGGGGGCACCTCCAGAGAGATCTTGGCGGAATTGGGAACATTGTTCTCCATCAGGATTCTTCTTGCATCCGCAATGATGCTGATGATGTTGGTGCTGTTCACATCGCTGTTTTCCAGAACCGTAACATTGTCATCGGTCAAGGAATAGATATAGCGGTCAGCCACATCGGAAAGGGCACCGCTTGCCTCCTTCATTGCCGCCTGCATCAAGCTCTTCTTAGACTGCGCAAGGTCGATGGAATCCAGGAAGAAATTGAATCCCTTTGCCTGATCGATCACAAGGGTTCTTTCGGTATCGGAAAGCACCTCAGCAGCGGGCATATCCTGGTTTTTGTTGTAGTCGAACACGGTAACAGGCCCGATACCGCAGATCTTCACGCGATCGCCTTCGCCGCGGATATCGCCCTCAAAATCACGGGAAGAGAGCTTTACGCCTACATAGTCCTTTTCCAGTTCCGTGTAAAGTGTTTCACTCCAAAGAGTGGGAATAAAGTTTTGAATTGCCATAGTTTTTCATCCTTTCTCAGTTCCATTTTTCCATGGAAGATAAAATTTTGTCGTAGTTTTCTTTGATTTCGCTGCGAGTCATTTTTTTCACCGCTTCCGGAGAAAAATAGTTCTCGTCTGCTGCACCCGCCTGAATACGAGGGGGTGCTTTTTTATCGTTTTCTTCGTTGATCTTGCGAATTTTTTCCTCTTCTCGGTACTGCTGAACCGCAAAAAGCGCGTAGCTTGCCGCAAGGCTCTCGCCCTTTTCCACTCGGTCCCATACCTCCTGAGGAATGCTTTCGCCCTTTACCTCGGGAAACAGTGAATGAAAGAGCTCAACATCCTCCTTCATCCTTTCCCCGGGATCCTTTGTTTCCTCCTCAAGGTTCTTTTCTTCGGAAGTGCTTTTTTCTTCCTGCAAAATTTCCTTTTCGGACGGAAGGTCCTTTTTCTTTTTCATAAAATCCTCCTTTTATTTTGATTTATTTTAAGGCATAGCCTGAAAACCGTTTTTTTCTTCCTCTTCTTTTTGTCTCACCTCTTCCAGAAGCTCCTCGCGCTTGGCAATGTAGCCGTCGGGAAGTCTCTCTAAATATTGAGAGAAACGGATCACGCCGGCAGTCAGGAGTCTGTCTAAGGTGGTGATCTGTGCGATCTCACTCCAATGACTGGAAGCACCTGCCTGCGTGGTGCAGGAGAAGAGGATATTCTGCATTTCTTCCCGGGGGATCACGCCTCCAAGCAATTCTCCCTTTTCACGGAAGAGCATAATGCGGGAAGAATCGTAATAGCATAAAACAAAGTCAAGCCAGATCATTCCGAGGCGTTCTACTGCTGTATAAAGAGCCTTTCTCTGAAGCTCCAGGGGAACAGCGGCACTTTGCTGCAATGCAATGATCGCACTGGTGTTATCGGGCTCTACATTACCGAGAGCCGCATCTGTTGCACCCATCAACTCCTTTGTCACATTCATGGTCATATGGATCACATCCAAAAAGCCTGACTGCATTTTTCCCGGATCCAGAACATCCGCAGCCTTTTCCACAGGCCCGTTTACCGCGATGGCTTCTCCGATCTCGCCCGTCCATTCATCAATGAGATTGGCATTGTAGATAACCTTGGAAAAGGACACATCCATCATATGCTTCATCACCATAGCAAAGGCCTTGTTGATATAAAGCTGATTGTCCACAAGATTGGTAGCCGCCGCCTGACCGTGATAGGAATTTTTCACAGATTCCCAGTTCATCAGAACCACCGGGTAAAAGTGAAGGCCCGTATCTCTTTCGGGAACGATCTCAAGGCTTCGGCAGCTCTTTCGGAATCGAACGGTGCCGTCCTTTTTATAAAGGCAGATCACATAGCTTGCCTTGGTTCCCTCGATCTCCTTCTTTCCGTAATCGCCGCTTTGCTCCGCTACATCCTGATCGGGAACGATCTTCTCTGCATCCTCCTCAGAAACACCGTTTTCCATTGCCTCCAGGCGAAGTCTGGATACCAGGTCCCTTCCGGTTAACAAAATGTAGGGCTGCTCCTCTGCCTCGGGAGTGTTCACATCTCCGAAAAACACCTGCGTGCTGTCCACAAGGGTCGTTACGAAATCCCCCGAAAAGCCTTGGGCGGTTTTTCTTTGAGGATCCCAATAAACATAAAGGAACATATCCCCCGTTATCGCAGCATCCAAAATGCCCTTTGTCAAAAGGTGATCGATCTTATCCCGATCAAAGCGATAATTGGCATAGCGTGTCAAAAGCCGACAGGCTTCATCGATGCGCCTTCTTTTTTCCTTGTCCTGCAGGATATCAATTCCCTCCGCCGCAAAATGAAGTGATATTTTTTGACTCATAATGGTGGAAACGAAGTAGTTCAGTACCCGCTTGAACAAATTGAATACCGGAGTGGGAAGATCCCCCTTTTCCACCCCCTGCCATTGATCTCCCCGATAGAATCTTTCGTTTCGGTTGACAGTGTCGTAAAGGGAGATCTGCCTGTTATAGCTTCTTCCCTTTTCCAAACGCTCAAAATCCTCGGTAAGATGCATCTTGTCTGATTTCATGTTTTCCTCCTTCGTTGTTTCTTTGACCGGAGCATAACAGACAGCAGTACTGACACGCAATGACAACTTTATTTTTTCTTTCTTTTTTCAGAGCAAAAAAAAGCCCAAGTGTCTGAAAACACTTGGGTTTTTCAAAGTATTTTTTATTTGATATGCTTAAAATTCCCGAAAATCTCATTTGCCTGCGTTACATTGGCAAAGGATCCGGGGTAATCCGCAATAATGCTTCTCAGCTTTGCGATCTGGTGCTTGTTGATGATACAAACCACCATCTTCATCTCTTTTCCCGAGTACATTCCCATAGCGGGAAGCACCGTCACACCGTGATGAAGCTTCTCCATAATTTCCCTTGACATTTTTTCGTAGTCGGAGGTTATGATCTCAAATTTCAGCTGCTCTTTTCCGCCGCGCAAAATAGAATCGGAAACCTTGCTGGTCAAAAATGAATACAGAATGCAAAGGATCACCGGCTCCAGCTTATAGTCATATACGAAATAGGAGGCTCCCGCTACCGCACAATTCATTCCGAAAATGATCCAGACAAGATTGGTTTCGGGTCTTTTTTCGTGAACACAGGCCGCTGCAATATCCGTTCCGCCCGTCGATCCTCCTGCGCGGATCACTGTGCCGTAAATAAAACCATTGATCACGCCCGCCGTCAGCGGTGCTAAAATGGCACTGTTTTGGGTCTTATAGATAAAAGGTGCAAGATCGACGCCGTATTGAAAGAAAAGCAAAAACAAAGAAAAAGAAAGAGAAAACACAAAGCTTTTCAGCGCAAAATCCCGATCCAGCATAAAAAACGCCATCACACAAAGAGGAATGTTGATCAAAAGGCTCATATATCCCACGCTGAAATTCAATTTGTACTGGATCATCGTTGCAATACCGTTCAGCCCCGCCGGCGCAAAGGAATTTTCCAGGATCAGTATCCGATAATTCAGTGCCATAAGACATGCCATTACCAAAACAGCGGCATAAGAGAGGATCTTCTTTTTGATTTCTTTCTTCATCGTATACCTCACAAATTGCACTTGATTTTTTGTCTTCTTTCCGTTATACTATCTATAACAAGTTTACATTGTTTTTGCAAACTTTATAACTTTATGAAATAGGCGGCGCTTTATGGACATCAAAGTTTTGCGTAATTTTGTGGAAATCATCGATTCCGGATCTCTTACAGCAGCATCCAAAAAGCTCTTTATCGCTCAACCGGCACTTTCCAACCAATTAAAAGCACTGGAAAAGGAAATGAACACCACACTGATCGAACGCAACTCCCGACATCAGAGGCTGACAGACGCAGGCAAGCTTTTTTACGATCGAGCCAAAAATATCATTCTTCTGGAAAACACCATGTTCAGTGAGATCTGGGATGTTTGCGAGGGAGAGATCGGGTCTCTTAAGATCGCTACCATTCAATCGGCTGAGATCAATCTTCTTCAGGAGATCATTCCCCTTTTTGTCAAGCAGTATCCCAATGTTACATACGAGATCATTGAAAGAGAAAGCGAAGAGATCGTTCGCCTTTTGGAAGACGGTGAGGCGGAGATCGGCGTTATGAGCTCCCCCTTCCCCGTCAGTCCCGATATGGATATTTACCATATCAGTGACGAAAATCTCGTCTGCGCTTACGATCCCGATGTTTTCTCCTTTGATACCGACGAAGAAGAGATCTCTCTTCACGATCTGAAGGAAAAGCCCCTTCTGATCATACAGCGATACGAAAATATGTTTCTCTCTCTTTGTGAGAAGGAGCTGTTCTGCCCCAATATCCGTGCAAGGAATAAGCAATTGACCCTGAACCTGAAATGGGCAGAGGCAGGCCTCGGCATTGCCATTGTCCCGGAAAGCAGCCTATCCTACTGTCAGAAAAAGCTTTCCCACAAAACCATTACGGAAAAGGGCCTTACCACAAAAAGAGCCATCATCACGATGAAAAACAGCTTTCATTCCAAAGCAATGGAAAACTTTTTATCCCTTTGCAAAGAAAAGCTATAGAAAGAATCCCACCAAGGTGGGATTCTTTTTTTATGCAATGGGTACGGCCTCTTCCAGCATTTTCAAAAAGGTCTTGTCCCAACGGATGCACTCCCACATAATATCCTTGGTATAGTAGGTCTCAAAATCCGCGACTGAATCAAAAAGATCCTTTTCTTTTTCATAATATTCCTTCAGGCCCTTCTGATATTCCTTTTCGGAAAGCTCCACCTTCAGAAGGCGGGAAGCCTGAATACAAGCCATATCCTTTTTTACACGGTCATAAGCATCCTCTTTTGCCGCTGCCGATGCCTCATCTTCACTTATTTTCAAATAATCTGCCAAATACTTTTCGTAGCTGATCCCCATTTCTTCCGCAGAAGAGGCAATTTCACGGATATACCGATCCACATAAGCCTGGGTTTCTGCCTGAGGATATTTTTTCACGGTCACGCCATCCATAAATGCATCAAGGACCGCTTCCGCCTTCGCTGTTTCTTTTTGATCCAAGATATCCTGCTTCAGGCTTTCTCTGAAAGCCGCTACAGAAGAAAACCCGTCACCGATCTTCGAAACCGTTTCATCGGTGCATTCAGGGGGGACCACCTTAGTAGCAGAAAGGATTTTTCCTTCACACTCTACCGTCACACCTGCCCAGTCTCCCAGATTGGTATCATTTTCGGGAAAGGTATAGGAGATCCTACAGGTATCCCCCACCCTTTTGCCGATCATTTCCTCTGCAAGCGCAGCATCAATGTCTCCGTTTCCGTCGTAGCCTACAAGGATCTCATAGTCATCAAGGGAATAATCGCTCATTTCTTTACCCTCATGATAAATGCGATAGCGAACCCTCACACTGTCATACATTTCAATGGTATCGTTCTCTTTTTCCACATCCTTACCGTAGGTCAGAAGGATCTGAGATACCGCACGGTCGATCTCCTCCTCGGTACAAACACCGGTAGGGGAAAACTTTGCCTCAATATGATCCCATTGTTCAATTTTCACATATTCGGCAAGGTCATAATCATACCGCTTGTTCTCTTGGCTTTGTCCGCAAGAAACCAAAAGGATGGCGATCACGCAGACCATAAGCAAAAATGCTCTTGTTTTTTTCATATTCTACTCCCTTAAGGATTTACACACACGGCACCTTCAACAACTTTTTTCAGAGCCTTGTCCCAAAGGATGCTTTGGTAAAGTTTGTCTTCTCCGTAATGGGAAACAAATTCCTCCACAGAACCGAAGTCTTCCTCTTCGTTCTCAAAGTATTCCAGAACACCCGCATCATATTCTTCCCGGGAAATTTCGATTCCCTGAAGGCGAACAAGCTGGGTGAAGATCATATCGTTCTTCACCTTTTCTTCTGCAAAAATGCGCGCCTCTTCGAGGAATTCTTCCATAGTCTCTTCCAAGTATACTTTTACCAGATCTTCGAAGCTTACATCGAATTTTTCAGCCAAAGCCTTGTAATTTTCCTGATAGATTTGAATGTACTCCGCAATCTCCTTTTCGGGATAAGAGCGCACGCGCACCCCGTCTAAAAGGGCAAGCCAGACAGCACCGGCCTTTTCCATCTCTTTTGCTTCATATATGTCTTCCCTGACGGATTCGCGAAAAGCCTGAACCGAGTCAAACTCGCCTGCAAACACTTCCTGCACCCAGGCATCGATCAATTCGGGGATCAGCGGCTTTTCTGTCTTTTTTACAACCGCCTTCAAAAGAACCGTCTGCCCGGAAAGGGGTGTTTCCACAAGCTCCGCAGGATAGGTATATTCTACGCTTCTTTCCTCGCCGACTACAGCTCCGATCAGCTCTTCCCCCAAAACCGTTTCCACAGCGTTATCGGTTTGCAAACCAATGACGATTCCATAATCGGTCTGGGTATAATCAGTCAGCACTTCACCGTTTTGCAAAATGTAAAAATCAACAGTCGCCCTGTTGTACCGTTCAAGAGGACCCGACTTTTCGGAAAAATCCGCAAAGGACAGCAAAATCTGAAAGATCGCTGCGTCCAATTCCTTTTCCGTTACGGTAATAGGATCCTCAAAAGAAGCCTCTACCGCAAAAATATCCCCCAAAGTGATGTACTGAGAAAGATCATAATCATACATTTCCTCCTTTTCTTCCTCTACAGGAAAAAAAGGAGGTGGCAAAGCATTTCTTTGTGATGCCGAAAACAAAAGCGAAGACAGCAAAACAAAAGAAGCGATCACCCATCTTAAAATCTTCATGCTTCCTCTTTCACCGCATTTTCATAAATAATTTCTAACACATGCGCCGTGATCAGCTGATGCTCAAAATAATCCGCGCCGTAGATCTCCATATAATCCGTAACCATCTCTTCTACGGAGTTATAATATCCTTCGCCTTGCTCCTCGTAGATTCCTCGGATCAGTGCGATGAGCTGCTCATCGGTATAGCTGATTTTTTCTTCCTTTGCAATGCTTCGGATCAAAAGATTTGACGCAACAGATTCCTTGGCATATTCTTCCGTCTGAATTTTAAATTCATCGTAAGTGATCCCGAGCTGCTCCTGGCAAAAGGTCTCCCAGCTTGTCCCTTCCTCCTTGTACTGTCCGTAATACTCGGTATAGTGATTGCGATAGATCTCCATCTCCTTTTCAGGATAGCTTTTTACGGTACATTTTTCCAGAAGCGCATCCTGAAGGTAGCTGGAAAGATATGCGTAAGCGTTGTTTTCCTTTTCTCCCTTCAGCGCGCTCTTCAGCCATTTTCTTGCCTCGTCAACGGTTTTGAATTCGGTGGAATAATTCTCATTGATCACCTTTACATCAAATTCCGGAATGGCAGGTCTTTGGAGCTCCTTTACCTTCACATAAAAGACAACATCCTTCCCAGCCACCTCTTTTTCGGCATAATAAGGGGAGAATTTCAGATTTAAAACCACCTCTTCCCCGATCTTTTTGCCGATAAGACCCTCTTCAAAGCCGGGAATAAAGGTTCCGCTGCCGATCAAGAGGGACTGATTCTCTGCAGTAGCACCCTCCTGCTCTTTTCCGTCAATCAGGCCTTTGTAATCTAAGGTGATCATATCAAATTTTTGAATTTCACCATCGGTAACAAGGGTATATTCGTCATCGGAAACCTCTGCTGCCAAAAAGATCTGCGTCAGATAGTCTTCTACATATTCATCCGTTATCTCCGAGGAAAGCACAGGGTCATCGGGATAAGAGATGCCTTTGTAAGGCGCGATTTCAAAATAAACGGAAAGATCCTCATACTGAAATTTCTTCTTTTCGTTATATTTTCCCTCGCGGTAATCAGAAGCATATGCCTTCAGAAAGGCTTCGTCTTTTTCCGTTAATGCTTGGGTAGTGGTTTCTGCAGTTTCCTCCTGAGTATTTTGCTCTTTTTCTTCTTTGGCACAGGAAACAAGAGAAAAAAGCATCACAAAAGCCAAGAGAAGAGCTGCTGTTTTTTTCAAACTCATAAATACTCCTTATTTAACACTTTTCTTTGCGCCCGTCAGGGTGTTTTTCAAAAGAAGGGTAATGGTCATAGGTCCAACACCGCCGGGAACCGGGGTAATGTAAGAGGCCTTCTTTTCCACGCTTTCAAAATCCACATCGCCGCAAAGGCCGTTTTCATCACGGTTCATCCCCACATCGATCACCACAGCACCTTCTTTTACCATATCCGATGTAACAAAGCGGGCTTTTCCCACAGCGGCAACCAAAATGTCCGCCTGGCGGCAAACAGAGGCAAGCTCCTCTGTACGGGAGTGACAAACGGTCACCGTTGCATTTTTATGTAACAGCAGCATTGCCATCGGCTTTCCTACAATATTACTTCTGCCGATCACAACGGCTCTCTTTCCGGCGGGATCAATATCATATGCCTTCAAAAGCTCCATGATCCCCGCAGGTGTACAGGGTACGAAATCAAATTCCCCTGTCATAATTCTGCCTACATTTTCAAAAGAAAAGGCATCCACATCTTTTTTCGGATCGATCCGAGCGATCACTTTTTTATCACTGATGTGCCTCGGCACGGGAAGCTGAACCAAAATACCGTGGATCTCGTCATCCTCATTCAGCCTATCAATGAGAGAAAGCAGCTCTTCCTCTTTCGTTTCCGCCGGAAGACGGTACTCTCTGGAAAGAAATCCGACCTCCTCACAGCCTCTTTTCTTATTTCTTACATAGATTGCAGAAGCGGGATCATCGCCCACCAGGATCACGGCAAGCCCGGGGCGTACCCCCTTTTCGTTTATAAGCTTTTCCGTTTCCTTGCGGATCTCTTCTCTCAGCTCTGCAGACGTCTTTTTTCCGTCAATGAGAATTGCCATCCTGTTCTTCCTCCGTCACAGCTTCCGGCTCCTCATCTTTTGCGGGAGCCTCTTTTTTCTTGCGGCCTTTTTTCGGCTTCTTTTCTTCTTTTACTTCTTCTGCGGGCTCCTCAGCCGGATTCTCTTCTTTTTCTTCTTCAGGCTCTTCCGTAGGAATTTCTTCTCCTGAAACCTCTTCGGAGGGAGCCCCTTCTTTTTCTTCCAAAACCTCTTCGACAGAAGCTTCCTCTTCCTTCTTTTCTTCGGGTAATTCTTCATCAGCCGCTTTATTCACTGCAGCTTCTTTTTTACCGTAAAGCATCAAAATCAGGAAAAGAGCAATACCTGCAAGAGCGGAAAAAATACCGATACACTGTGCAAGACGAAGGGGCCCGATCATCAAAGAATCTCCGCGAAGCCCTTCTACCAGCGTGCGTCCGATGCCGTACCACACAAGGTAAAAAGCAAACACCTGACCGTCTGCTTTTTTCAATCGATAGATCAAAAACATAGCAAGCAGAAACCCGGTAAAGGTGATCACAGATTCATAAAGGAAGGTGGGATGAACGGGACCGGTACCGTTTACCATCATTCCCCAGGGAAGATTGCAGGGAATATTCGGGTCACCGTAAGCCTCACCGTTGATAAAATTGCCCCAACGGCCAAGGGACTGTGCAATAAGAAGACCCGGGATCACAGCGTCGTACACCTTGAGCACCTTATGCTTTTTGATCTTGGCGATCACAAAAATAGTCAAAGCACCCACAAGCACGCCGCCGTAAATGGCAAGGCCACCGTTCCAGATGGAGATCATCTCGGAGAAGGTGTCGTATTCTTCAAGGCGGGCCAAAACATACATAAGACGTGCGCCGATGACACCGAGAGGAATGGTAAAAATAAAATAATCCAGGAAGGAATCCAGGTCATACCCTTCCCTCTTGACAGCATTGAACAAAATGATCGCGCAGGCAAGCACCATCGCCAGGCAAATGATAACACCGTACCAGGCAATGGAAAGCTTTCCAAACAGATCCTCCACCAAAAAACGGCTTAAAGTCCAAGGCCCCCAACCAAGTTCGGGGAAGGATACAATGGTATTGGACACAGCAAACATCATACTTTTTTCTCCTTTGCAGGTTTTACAACAGACATAACAAGGCGGCTTGGCTTATAAGACAAGCGAACCCTTCTTTGAATATCTTCAAAAGAAACTTCGGCAATGGTTTCGGGATAAGAGAGCATATCCGTACCCGAAAATGCAAAGTCCATAAAGTTTTCGGCAATTTCCGTGGTGGAATTCCAATCCTGAACTGCTCGGGCATAGACTGCCTTACGGCTGCGCTCAAAATCCTCTTTTTTGACCAGTGTCGATGCATTTTTCACGGTTTCACGAATTCGGTTATACACCTGCTCGGGACGGCGGCTTTCACCAAACACAAGTAAATACCCGTAGCTTTTTGAAAGATTGTATTCAATGGAAAAACGGTCGCCGATCAGGCCTTCATCGTAAAGCCTATTATAAAGCTCACCCGATTTACCGAAAAGCATATCGGAAAGGATCTCGTGCTCTGCCTGCTTTTTTAAGATCTCTTCGGGGCGGCTCCTCTTTTTCAGATCGTCTTCCTTCATACCCACTGCAAAAAGGGGCGTTCCCACGGAAAATTCCTTTACGACCTTTTTCCTATTTATTCTCTTAGGCTCTGAAGGATATTTTCTTTCAATGTGCACATCCTCGCTTTTTGTCAGGATCTCATCCAGCACGGCCTTCACCTTCTTTTTATCCCAAGGGCCGCACAAAACCAAAAGCATATTGTTCAGGTTATAGAAGGTATGGTAACAGCGGTAGAGAATATCGCTTGTAATATGAGAGATGGTCTCTTCCGTTCCCGCAATATCCACCTTCACATTGTGATTTACAAAAAGGGCATCCAAAAGCCCGTAATAAAGCTGATGAAAGGGTTCATCCGCGCACATACGGATCTCCTGGCCGATAATGCCCATCTCCTTTTCCACCGTCTCCGGCGTAAAATAAGGCTCGGTCACAAATTTCAGCAAAACCTTCAGGTTTTCGTAGTAATGATCCGTTGCGGAAAACAGATACGCCGTCATTTCCGTGGAGGTAAAAGCGTTACAGCTTGCGCCAAGGGCGGCAAAATGAGAAAAAGTATCGCTTCCGTCTTCGTTTTCAAAAAGCTTGTGCTCCAAGAAATGAGCAATTCCGTCGGGCACCGTAACAAAATCCTGATCAGCATCCGTTTTGAAAACACGGTCTACCGAGCCGTAGCGGGTCCCGAAGAGGGCAAAGGCTTTTTTGTGTGCCTTGGGGATGATCACCACCTCAAGTCCCGAGGGGTGCTTTCCCTTTTCGTACATTTCACAAAGCTTTTCGTTTTTCTTTGTGTAGAAACGCATCACTCTTCCTCCTTTCCCATCAAGGTATAGACGGTATCCAGTGTAATATTTTCCGATACCTTCACCACATCCTCGCGCGTCAATTTCTGAAGGGCCAGGACAATATCGTCGGGCGTTTCAAAATTATCTGTGAGAATGCGCGGTAAATACCAATCTGCCAAAGCGGCAGGGTTATCAAGAAGTCCTCTCATGGAATGGATCAGGGCACCTCTGGCATTTTCAAGTTCTTCCTCGGTAATGTTTCCCTTTTTGATCTCGTCCATCTGATTCAAGGCTTCCCGAATGGCGACCTCTCGGTTTTCTCCGGCGATCCCCGCATAAATGACCATAATGCCCTTCAGCGCATCGGGATAGGAGGATACGGAATAGCAAAGGCTCATTTTCTCTCTCAGATTACAAAAGAGCTTTGAGGTAAGAGAGCCTCCCAAAACCGAATTATATAAACTCATGGCGCGCCAGGTGCTGTCATAAATGGTGCAAGCGGTACGGAAGCCCATCACAAGATTTGCCTGAGTGATATCCATTTTTTCCGTCACTTCCTTCACACTTCTCGCCTTCGTGCGAATAGAAAGAGGCGGCAAAGCAGAAAACTCTCTTTTTCTGCCCGCAAACATTCTTTCGATCTTTTTCCGAGCGGTATCCTCATCAAATCTTCCTACAAAAAAGATCTCGATTCTTGCGGTGGAAAGCATTTCCTTGTAATAAGCGGCAAGGCTTTCGGGATCGATCTTTTTGATCTCACGGGCAGTGCCGATGGCACAGGTGCTGTAAGGCTCCAGGCGGCACATATGCTCGATCATACGGCTTTTGGCATATCTTGCCTTGTTGTTTACAAGAGAGGCGATCTCAAGAAGTGCCTGCTTTTTTTCTCCCTTTACATATTCGGAGAAAAAGGACCCCTCAGGCAAATAAGGGCGAAAGATCACTTCCTCCAAAAGATCAAGGCCCGCAGTACAAATATCCTCTCCGTCAAAGGCATAAGCGTTGTCAAGAAGGGAAAGGGACAGAGAAAGGGCGTGCCATTCTCCCACCTTCACCGAATCCGAGGTAAGGGCAGCGTCGTAAGCATCGTCCAATGCGCGGTTCAAAGCCATCTGAGAAGGATACTTTTCGCAGCCTCTTGTGAGCACCCGCGACAAAAGCGTATTGTAGGAAGCCCTTTTGGCATCAAGAGGCGTTACAAAGTGAAATGTGATATAATTGGTCTTATATCGGTCATTTTTTACAAAATTCAGATAAACTCCCGGGAGAATCTGAATACGTTCCGGTCTTTCTCGGTTCATAAGAGTTCCTTTCTGGGGCAAATATATAGAAAACTATTTTATATTATACTATACCTTTTCCCGCTTTTCAAACCTTTTTCAGACATTTTTACTTCAAATCGCCAAAAAACTTTTTAAACGAAATCAAAATATGCTTTTCTTGATCAAAAAAACAAAAAAAGAAGTGCGTTTTTCGTGTTTTTTCAAAAAGAATCGCTTTTTGCATAAAAAAGCAAAGTAAAAGATGGTTTTTTCTTTATTTCCGTAAGGTTTGTGAGAAAAAGGAATTTTTTTCTTTTTTCTTTGATTCACCCCTTGCGAAAAAGTGTATATTTTAGTATAATAATCTTAATATGAATTAACTTTGAAAGGAAATGAAACACATGACCCAAAATGCAACTGTTATTAAGTGGCTTGATGAGATGAAAAATCTCCTCTGCCCCGATAAAATCGTTTGGATCACCGGCGAAGAAGATCAGCTGGAAGCACTTCGTGCAGAAGCTTGCGCCACCGGTGAAATGCTGAAGCTCAACGAGGAAAAGCTCCCCGGCTGCTACCTTCACAGAACCAAACCCAACGATGTAGCGCGCGTTGAAGACAGAACCTTCATCTGCACCTCCGTAAAGGAAGATGCAGGCCCCACCAACAACTGGTGCGCACCTGCTGAAATGTATAAAAAGCTTTACGACATTGCCCGCGGCACCTACAAGGGAAGAACCATGTATGTGATCCCCTTCTCTATGGGCCCCATCGGTTCTCCTCTTGCCAAGATCGGTATTGAGATCACCGACTCCATCTATGTTGTTCTGAACATGGCGATCATGACCCGTGTTGGCAGCAAGGTTCTGGAGGTTCTCGGCGATTCCAACGACTGGGTTCGCGGTCTCCACGCAAAATGCGATGTAGATCCCGAAAAGAGATACATCTGCCAGTTCCCCGAAGACAACACCATCATTTCCGTTAACTCTGCATACGGCGGAAATGTACTTCTCGGTAAGAAGTGCTTTGCACTGCGTATCGCATCCTACCAGGGCTGGAAGGAAGGCTGGATGGCAGAGCATATGCTCATCCTCGGTCTCGAGAATCCCAAGGGCGAAGTAAAATACATCGCCGCTGCATTCCCCTCCGCTTGCGGTAAGACCAACCTTGCAATGCTCATTCCTCCCAAGTATCTGCGTGAGAAGGGCTACAAGATCTGGACCGTAGGTGATGATATCGCTTGGATGAGAATCGGAGAAGACGGCAGACTCTATGCCATCAACCCCGAAAACGGCTTCTTCGGTGTTGCTCCCGGTACCAACGAAAAGTCCAACTTCAACGCTCTCGAATCCACCAAGAAAAACACCATCTTCACCAATGTTGCACTGGATCTCAACGACAACACCGTATGGTGGGAAGGTCTTAACAAGAATCTCCCCGAGAATGCAATCGACTGGAAGGGCAACCCCTGGGATGCTTCCAAGTTTGATAAGGCAGACAAGTCTACTTGCGCTGCTCACCCCAACTCCCGCTTTACCGCTCCTGCTGTAAACTGCCCCTGCATCTCTGAAGAATTTGACAAGGGCGCAGGCGTACCCA
>JAZSAT010000004.1:0-80494 GCA_045602025.1 Eubacteriales bacterium
ATGAATGCGATGATCGATTTCCATGGCGAGGAGAATTTCCGGTGCGATGTATTAAAATATCCTCACCACGGTGAAAAAAACTATTCTCCTTATATGATGAAAGTCGCCTCCCCCAAGATCACGGTCATTACCACCACAAAGCCCCTGGTCAATCCCGAGCTTACCGCCCTTTGTAAACAGTACGGCCAGGTTTTCTTCCTGAATGAAGGAGATCTCTTCCTTACATTGGACGGCAAAACCATCCAAACAAGCGGCATTTTACCGAGATAAAACCTTGTACCTTTTTCGAGAAAAAGGTACCCAAAAAGCTTCAACGAAAAGTATGAAATACAAAAAGAAAAAGATAACCTTAGATTAATTTCCAAGGTTATCTTTTTTTAGTCGGAAGTTTTCTTTGCTTACTTTCTTTTTCTAAAAGAAAGTAAGTCGCAGCCGATTTTACAAAGCAAGATTAGCGTTCTTCGCGGAAGTAAGGAAGTCCCAATGCTGCCGGCGGCTGATTTTCCTTTTTGTCACGAATACTGGTAATGATCAGAACAAAAATGGTAAATACATAGGGGAGCATCTTTAAAAGAGCTGTCATTTCAAGACCTAAGTTCTTGATACCGAGAAGAATGGGCAGATACATACTTGCAATGTAAAAAGCACCGAAGGCAATAGAGCCCACAATGGTAAGCGCAGGTCTCCACAGGGTGAAGATCACAAGAGCTACCGCAAGCCATCCCATAGGCTCAATGGATAAATATGCTTCCTGAGAGCCGGAATAGTCCATAATGTAGAACAGTCCGCCGAGAGCTGCAATACCGCAGCCGATGCAAGTGCCTACATATTTGTACTTTGTTACATTGATACCAACCGCATCAGCCGTAGCGGGATTCTCGCCCACTGCGCGGAGATTTAAGCCCACACGGGTATTTTTCAGCACAAAGGATACCACAAGAGCAATAATGATCGCAAGGTATACCATACAGCCGAAATAGATCCAGTTTCCGTCTTCTCCCGTGAAGGGATAGCGGAAATAAGGAAGCGCGTACTGGCAGTTGCCCCAGGAGACATACATCATAATGTAGTTGGTCAGAGCCACACCGAAGGTGGTCATAACAAGGCCGGTCACATTCTGATTGGCGCGGAGGGAAACAGTCAAAAAGCTATAGATCAGACCCATCAGCATACCGGTGAGAAAGCTTGACAGAATGGCAATGGCAACCACAAGAACAGGGTGGATCCCCTTGCCTGCCATCATCTGAAGAGCCACACAGCCTCCTGCGCCGCCCATACACATAATACCGGGGATACCAAGGTTCAAATGACCCGCTTTTTCTACGATGATCTCACCTACCGCACCGTAAAGGAAGGTCATACCAACGGGAATCGCACAGAGAATAAAATCAAAAAGCGCGTTCATTTCGTACCCTCCTTCTTTGCTTTTTTGCGGAATTTGATCTGGTAATTGATAAAGAATTCACAGCCTACAATAAAGAACAGGATGATTCCCACAATAATACTGGGGAAGTCAGAGCCGATGCCGCTGGGCGCGTTCTGGCCCATAGACTTGGTTAAGAAGTTATCCACACGGACACTGCTCAGATCCGATACCAGCTGTGCGGCACCCAGATCCAGGAAGGTAATGATAAAGGCAGTACCGATCATCACAATAGGACTGAACTTTGCAAGCCAAGAGACCATGATCGCAGTAAAGCCAACACCGCCGGAGGTGTCAGCCGTAACAGAGTGGTCAAAGACCGCAACGATCAAAAAGCCCACAAGACCGCACAAAAGACCGGAAAGTGCCATGGTACGCATGGTAACCTTCTTCACATTGATACCGATGTAGCGTGCAGTATTTTCCGATTCACCTACAACGCTGATCTCATATCCCTGCTTCCCGTAGCGCAGATAGATATGCATAAATACGGTCAAGATCAGAGCAATGAGAAGCACGGTCAATTCATCGCCGTAGTTCTGAAATTCGGGGAAAAGATTCAAGTGACCGAAATTCAGTTCACCCAGGGTGTTATCCTTCGGCTCCCAGATAGCAATGAGAAACTTTACAAACTGAATGGCAATATAGTTCATCATCAGGGTGAAAAGGGTCTCATTGGAATTCCAGATTGCCTTAAAGAAGGAAGGAATAAAGCCCCAAAGCGCACCCGCAAGAAGGGCGGATACAAGCATCATAAGAATAAGAACAGGCTCGGGAACCTTACCGCCGAAATATACCACGCAGGTAACGGAAGCAAGAGCACCTACCATGATCTGTCCCTCACCGCCGATATTCCAGAATCGCATAAGGAACGCAGGCGTCAGGGCGAGGGCAACACCTAATAGAATGGAAAGCTCCTTTGCCATCTGCCACATTCTGCGCTCGGTACCGAAATTTCCGTCGATCATGGCAGAGATCATCTTATCGGGGGTAACCCCTGCAAAAATATACGCAAACAGAGAACAAACCAAAAATGCGATCAGTACCGCGATCACGCGGATGATCAAATTTTTCCACCAGGGAGAGCTTGCTCTTTTTACAATGTGAAAAAGAGGCTCATGAATATGTTTTTCTTTTTTCACTTTTCACTCTCTCCTTCCTGATTTTCCGTTTCGGTCTCTTTGGTTTCTTCCACCTTTGTCATCAGAAGACCGATCTCTTCCTTGGTCACGCTTCTGCCGTCACAAATACCCGTTACCTTGCCGCCGCAAAGCACCAGGATCCTGTCACAAAGCTCCAGGAGCACATCAAGGTCCTCACCGACAAATACAACCGCAACGCCTTTTTGCTTTTGCTTTGTCAAAAGATTGTAAATGGTGTAGGAGGAGTTGATATCAAGTCCTCGTACAGGGTATGCGGCCATAAGTACCGTGGGGGCAGATGCAATTTCTCTTCCCACAAGCACCTTCTGCACATTACCGCCGGACAGACGGCGCACAGGGGTCGACACACCGGGCGTCACCACTTCAAGGCTTTCTATAATGCTTTCCGCAAGCTTTTTGGGATTCTTTCGGTCAAGGAAGACGCTCTTACCCTTGCTGTAGCTGCGGAGCATCATATTATCTACAATGTCCATACTGCCTACAAGACCCATACCGAGTCTATCCTCGGGCACAAAGGAAAGACGAACACCAAGATCCCGGATCTGAAGCGGGGTTTTATCACGAAGGTTTTCTTCCCTTGCTGTTTTGGGATCAATGTAAACGATCTGGCCCTCTTCCACCTTCTGAAGGCCTGCGATGGACTCCAGAAGCTCCTTCTGTCCGCTGCCTGCAATACCCGCAATACCTAAGATCTCACCGGCATTTGCAGAAAAGGAAATGTGATCCAAGATCTTTCTTCCGTCCTCGTCCTGTACGGTCAGATCTTTAACAAAAAGCCTTTCCTGTACATTTTCGGGATCGGGCCTGTCAATATTCAAACTGATCTTTTTTCCGACCATCATCTCCGTCAATTCGCCTTCGGTGGTTTTTGCCGTTTCCACCGTAGCAATGTGCTCACCCTTGCGAAGGATGGCAACACGGTCGGAAATGCTCATAACCTCATGGAGCTTATGGGTAATAATGAGAATAGACTTACCATCCTCACGCATCTTTCGGAGCACCTGAAAGAGCTTTTGTGTTTCCTGGGGGGTAAGAACCGCCGTGGGTTCGTCAAGAATGAGGATATCCGCGCCACGGTAAAGAACCTTCAGGATCTCCACCGTCTGCTTTTCGGAAACGCTCATCTCATGGATCTTTTTTCTGGGGTCAATGTGGAAGCCGTAACGCTTACACAGGGAGAACACCTTGTCGTTGACTTCCTTTAAATTGAATTTTTTGCCGTCACGAATACCCAAGGTGATATTTTCTGCAGCAGAAAAAACATCCACAAGCTTGAAGTGCTGATGGATCATACCGATCTTATAGGAAAACGCATCTTTTGGGGAACGGATGACCGCCTCATTTCCTCCAACAAAGATCTGTCCCTCGTCGGGATAGTAAATGCCGGAGATCATATTCATCAGAGTAGTCTTTCCGCAACCGTTTTCACCGAGAACCGCTAAAATCTCCCCTTGATACACGGTCAGATCCACTTTGTTGTTGGCGATCACAGGTCCGAAAAATTTCGATACCCCACGAAGCTCTAAGGCAATGGATTGATTCACTTCTTTTCCTCCGAAATTTGTTTCACATTTGAGAAAAGGCGGAGCCGAGGCTCCGCCTTTTTTTGTTTTATCTTAGAATTTTGCGTTCAAAAGGGTGATGCCGTCGATCTGAATATCGAAGTAAGGAGCACTGCGGAACTTGGATTCCTCAAATGCGGTCTTTTCAGATTCAACTACAGCCTCGGTGTCACCGGTGAAAGCTTCATCGGTATCAACATCAGCCAGGTAAGAGGTGAGAAGGCCGTTCTCTTCGGTGCTCGCATTCTGGTTCTTTTCGTCGGTAACGGTAACGGTAAAGGATGCGGTCTCAAATACCTTGCGGGTACCTGCAACGAGCTGACCCTTGTATTCGTCGATCTTAGCCTGGGTGTTAGCAGCAGCAGCCTTTTCGTTTACATCGGTAAGAACAACAGAACCGGTCTCGATGGTACCTGTCCAGTCTGCGGGAATCTCATTGCCCTTGCCGGCCATGGTCTTTTCGCAGATCAGCTTGAAGTAAGGAGTCCAATCGATCTTGGAAGCTACGATAAAGGTCTCGGGGCAAGCTTCTTCGTTGGATACATTGTAAGAGATGTTGGGAACGCCCTTTTCTTCGCAAACGGAAGGAGCACCCATAGAGTCAGCATGCTGAGAAATAAGAACACAACCGTTCTGGATCAGAGCGTTTGCAGCGTTCTTTTCTTCGATTTCGTCATACCAGGAGCCGGTGAACTGAACTTCCATGGTAACTTCGGGAACGATTTCCTTTACGCCAAGGTAGAAGGAGGTGTAGCCGGAGATAACTTCAGCATAGGTGAATGCACCAACATAACCGATCTTGGGAACGAGGGTGGAATCAGCTGCCATCATTTCCTTCAGCTTCAGACCTGCAGCGATACCAACCAGGTATCTGCCTTCGTAGATAGAAGCGAAAGCGTTGTGGAAGTTGTCGAGCTTTTCGGTGTGAGCAGTGGTACCGGTAGCGTGGCAGAACTGAACATCCTTAAACTCTTTTGCAGCCTTGAGAAGGTAGGATTCGTGGCCGAAGGAGTTTGCGAAAACCACTTTGCAGCCTGCGTCAACCAGGTCAGCAGCAGCGTCGTAGCATTCGTTGCCTTCGGGGATGTTCTTCTTGAAGATTACCTGATCTTCCTTCAGACCGAGGTCTTTAGAAGCCTTTTCAACTGCCTGGATGAAGTTCAGGTCGTAGGTTGATTTCTCGTCGTGGAGGCAAATAACGCCCAGCTTAAAGCTGTCTTCTTTCTGTTCGCCTTCTTCCTTAGCGCAGGAAACGAAGAGGAAACAAGAAGCGATCATTGCAACTGCGAGAAGTACGGAAAGAATTCTTTTCATTGCTTTTTCTCCTTAAAAAATAATATCCTTTCTTCTCCGATTTTGTAAAAAACAGGGAGAAAAAAGTTCACCTATATTCTACCCCCAAATCCCTTTTCTGTCAACATTTTTTCTCCCTTTTTTCATCTTTATTCCAAAACTTTTCCCTCTCCTCTCTTGTTTTTCTCTTTGGAAAATGCTATGATGAAAACAGTTCTAAAAAGCATAAGGAGTTCTTCTATGGCTCATTTCGAAATAACATATAATTCAAAAGAGGTAAAAAAAGCCGTCACCGTTAATGTCTTTTTGCCGGAAAAGCCAAAGACCGATCCCGAGGCAGGGCCACCTGTAGGAAAATTCAAGACCCTTTGGCTGTTTCACGGCTTAAACGGCAACCGGGACAGCTGGATCCAAAACACCTCCATCGAGCGCTACGCCATCGACCACGGCATCGCAGTGGTTATGCCGGAGGTAGACCGCAGCTTTTATACGGACCTGCCCTGCGGCTGGAATTATTTTTCCTTCGTGGCAAAGGAGCTTCCCGCGGTTTTGCGCTCTTATTTTACAGGTATGAGTGAAAAAAGAGAGGACAATTTTGTCATCGGTCAATCCATGGGTGGCTACGGTGCCTTAAAATGCGCTCTTACCTTCCCCGAAAATTACTTCGGCGTCGCCTCTCTTTCGGGCGTTACGGATATTACCCGAAAGGGCAGACCCTATGATCTCGCGGAATGGCGTACCCTCTTCGGCTTTGATCTGAACAGCGCAGAGGATCTGGCCGGAAGTGAAAACGACCTGTTTTTCCTTGCTGAAAAGCAAAAGGAAAAGCCCCTTCCCAAAATCTTTCTCTGGTGCGGCACCGAGGATCCCCTTCTCCCTTCAAACCAAGCCTTTCACGAGCATTTGGTCAAGCTTGGCATTGACCATCACTACAGCGAAAGCGAAGGAGACCATACCTGGAAATGGTGGGACAGTAAGGTTCAGGCAGCCCTTTCCTATTTTTTGGATTAAAATCAAAATTCCGAAGCAGATGCTTCGGAATTTTTTATTCAGCAAGGAATTTTTTTATTTCTGCCATATTTTCTTTTGCGGTTTCATACCCGATCTTATGGGCAAGAGAAAGCTTTTTTGGATCCTTTTCCAGTCTTCCCACGGGAAGCATCTCTTTTGGAGAGAGCACAAAGGCTTTTCCTTCCTTTTCCCTTTGGAAAACATATTCCTTTTCCCCGTTATACATTTCATGTCTTGTTGCCATTGCCCGATAGATGCCGCTTTTTCTGCCGTATAAAAGCGCGATCAGAGAAAGAGCGGAGGCCTTTTCCTTCTTGTAAATTCGAGGCTGTGTCAGGACCACAAGGTTTTTTTCATACCCTTTCTTTTCCATAAAGGAAAGGGGAATGGAATCGGAAATACCTCCGTCAAGATATTCTTTTCCGTCGAGCCTTACCTTTCTTGAAACCATGGGCATAGAAGCGGAGGCGCGAAAAAGATCCAGCTGTCTTTTTCTGTCTCCCTCACAGCGGACATATTCGGGCTCGCCCGATGCGGTGTCGGTCAAAACCGCAAAAAAGGGCATTTCATTTTTTTCATAGGCTTCCCAATCAAAGGGATCGAGAATGCTCGGCAGGGTGTCATAGCAAAACCTTGCTCCGTAAAGATCCCCCGTGGTCAGAAGCGAATAGAAGCTGCAGTATCTTTTATCCCTGCAGTATTTGGTATTATACCTTAAAACGCGACCCTTCTGACGGGATTTAAAATTACACCCGAAGGCCGCGCCGGCGCTGACACCCACTGCCCCGTCAAACAGGATCCCCTCTTCCAAAAGGGCGTCCAGTACCCCTGCGGTAAACAGTCCCCGCATAGCTCCGCCTTCCAGTACAAGTCCTTTTTTCATTCTCTTTCCTCTTTTCTGAAATCAATTTATTGTACCGCAAAATTCTTTTTTTGACAAGTAAAGAGAAAAAGCCTTGATGCAAAATACTTGACGAATGGCATAAAACAAGGTAAAATAGAGAAAATAACCTTTAGGAGGTAACTTATGAGCGAAAAAGAATTGGATATGAATGAATTGGAACCCGATCGCGTCACCCTCACCGACGAAGAAGGGGTAGAAAGAGAATTTGACATCATCGGCACTCTGCAGATGGATGGCAACGACTATTTTGCTCTGGTTGCCGTAGACGGCAACGAGGATGAGTACATCGTTCTCAAGGCAGTAGAGGAAGATGGGGAAGAGGTTCTCATCACCATCGACGACGATGACGAATTCGATCGCGTTGCCGACGCTTTCGACAATGAAATGATGGAAGAGATCGATCTGGACGAAAACGAATAAATTTCGTTTTACCTGCCCTTCTCGTGATGAAGACGACAAGAAACCTACGAATTGAAATTGGAGCCCGGCTTCTCAAAACGGCTGCAGACCTCCCCATGCGGGAAGATGGGAGCACATAAGTTCGAGAGAGGGCACCGCCCCTGGCTATGTGGGGTTTTCACTTCTCTTCACACGGCTGCGGCGGGCTTCAAAATTTATTTTGAATTACCTTTATCGGTTCTATCCGTATAAAAAGGAAAAGCCTCGATGAAATTCATCGGGGCTTTTCTCATTCTTAAGAGAAGATTTTTCTTCTCTTTTTTTATATTCTTTCCAAAATATGGCGAAGGCCTTCCTCAACTGTGGCAAAATTCACACTGGCTCGTTTCGGATCGGGAAGGTCGATCCCGACGGAGTACCCTGCCACATCGAACATGGAATAGTCATTGGTCCAATCACCGAAGGCGATCATATCCTTTACCGAAACACCCGTAATGGAGGAAAGAAGGCGAAGGCCCT
Source organism: Eubacteriales bacterium (assembly GCA_045602025.1). Lineage (GTDB taxonomy): Bacteria > Bacillota > Clostridia > Oscillospirales > SIG627 > RGIG5579. The sequence goes on from JAZSAT010000004.1 coordinate 8,275, forward strand.
CCCCCTTGGACAGGCGGCTGTATTCAATATCAAAGCAGTCCTTGTGCTCGTATACCACAAGCTCCATTTCGGGAGTAATAAAGTCATCCAGCATTTTTTTGATCGGGGGAAAATCCTCCTGAAAATGAGGAAAAGGGGTCAGCGCCGTTTCATTTGGCTGATACCAGATGCGCCCGGGAAACTCTCTTTCGAGCTTTTTTCGGATCTCCCTTAGGGCCGCGCGGGTGATCTCGGGCATATCCGCCTCTTTGTAATAAACGGGAGGAAGGTTCACTCCTTCCTGGATCACACCGCCGTTTTCCCCAATGAGGATGGCTCCCTCCAGACCCATCTGTCTTGCAAAGCCGCAGAGATAAAAGGTAGGCTTTCCGCTGGAAAGGGCAATGTTCACGCCCTTTTCCTCAAGGGCGTGGAGAAGGCGGACCGTTTCTTCCGATGCCGCCTTTCCTACCTTTGCAAGGGTTCCGTCAAGGTCAAATACGGCAAACAAGCTTAGTCCTCCAGATCCTCAAAGGAGATCACATGAGGCTTTTCTTCCTTGGGCTCTTCCTTTTCCCCGACGATCTTCATATCTTCATCTCCAAGGGCGACCTTCACATCTTCGTCTTCCGTTTCGCTAACGATCTTCATATCCTCATCCGGATCGTTCTCTTCTTTTACAAGGTTTTCAATGCTTCCGGAAAATGCGCGGGTCTGCATCCCCTCTTCGTCCACCTTTTTGGGCGGAATGGGAGGAAGGGAATTTAAGTGCTCGGCAATGCGTTTTGCCTTCTCTTTTTCTTCGGTGATCTTGGGATCGGGAGCTTTCTTTTTCTCGTCTTTCTTTCCGGTCTCTTCCTCTTTGCTCTTTTTCTTCTGAATTACAACCGTGGTAATGATGGCTGCTACCGCGCCCAAAGAGATCACAATGATCAAAATCCAGATCCAAAGAGAAGCGCCTTTTTCTTTTTTCTCGTCCTTCTTATCGGCGGAATCCTTTTCGGAAGCGATCACATCCCCTTCAAAGAGAGCAATGGCACCAAGATCCTCCGCTTCTACGGTAATATAGGTAACGGCCGATGTTTCGGTCACCTTGGTGTCAAGGCTTGTTACAGAAGAAGACAGAAGCCCTGCCGTAATGGTTTCGGGATCAAATTTTCCCTCTTCCTTTGCAAGGGGGATCTGAATGCGAAGGGAGGCTCTGCTTAAAAGCTCGAGCTTTTTGCCCGATTGATCTACAAGCTCTACCTTAAAGCCCTTGATCATCTTACCAAGGCTCGCTTCCAATTCTTCCTTTTCCTCGGCAGAAAGAAGAGAAAGGGACAGAATTGCTCCCTCGGGGATAGAGCCCTTGGGTGCGCTGATGCGGATCTTGGCTCCGTCTTTTCCGGAAATATAGCTGCGGTCTGCAATATCCTTCACCTGAACAAAAGGAAGCTTGCCCACATCAATAACGGTAAGAGTACCTTGCTCCACGCGGATCTCATAGTTTTCCGCAACCTCGTCGGGAAAGCTGAGGGTACCGATGAGAATGGAGTATTTTCCTACTTCCTCACCCTCCAGTCTTTCGATCTTACCGGTCAATTCATCGTAGATCTCACCCAAAACCTCATAGGTAAATTCGGGATCGGGCTCGAATACATTTTTCTCCGCATCGTGGATCTCGATCGTAACCACATGGGGATCGATGGTGATCTTCTGAGATGCGCTCTTGGTGGTTTTTGTGCCCACAGAGGTGCCTACCGTAAGGGAGGCAGATACCTGAACATAGTATTCACCGGAATCGGAAACATTTTTCAGTGCAAGCTTTTCGCCTGTTTTTCCTTCCAGAAGCTTGTCATCCCGATACCAACTGAAGCTATATTCCACGCCCTCGGTCTTTTCCACCATAGCAGTAAGGACTGTTTCTTTTCCGTCGTACTCTTTTTTCTTATCTCCCTCTACCGTGAGAGAGACCTTGGGAGTATAATCGCCGGGGGTCGCAACAAAATCACAGAAGAAAACGATCTTTTCTCCCTCATTTTCCTTATGCTTTGCCACGGTAGAATTTACAATAAAATGAGTCTCTCCGTCCTTCACCAAGGGTGCCTCTCCGTCAAACTCAAGGGTGATGAAAATACGGTATGTACGGCCGGCAACAAATTTATCGTCGGAAGTAAGCTTCACATCCTCATGGTCGGCTTCCACCCAGTAGGCATCCAGCCCCTGAAAGGGCATTTCCTTCGGAGTTCCCGAGCCTTCCAGCACACGGACCTTAACATTAAGTGCATCTCCCGGCTTTCTATCTACCTTTTTTCCGGCAACGGGCAAGGGAAGTCCTGTGACATCTACGCTGAGAGCTACCGTCTCCTTTGTTTCATTCTGCTCAGCACCTGTTTCGGCGGATACGCCGATGGCAAGGGAGAAGAGAAGCAAAAGTGTCAAAGAAAAGCAAAGAATTTTTTTCATTTTCATTTCTCCTTTTCAGTAAGAGGTAATGGGAAGGGTCGGATCGTCTTCCCCTTTTTCGATCTTTCGGATCACAGCAAAGTAGGAATAGCTTGGAGTAGGAGAGATCCGAATGCGGTCTCCCACCTTTTTCCCTAAAATCACCTGTCCCAAGGGGGATTCCTTGGAAACACACCCCTCCAAAACATTTTCTCTTAATGTAGTAACAATGCGGTAGGTTTCCTCCACATCGTCTTCTTCTATATAAAGAGTGACTTTATCAAAAAGCCCCACCTCATCACCTGAGGAGCAGTCCTCAATGATCTTTGCGGTGGCGATCATATTCTGCAGGTAGCGAATGCGGGAATCGTTTTTCCCCTTCTCGCGCTTTGCGGTGCGGTATTCATCGTTTTCGGAAAGATCCCCAAGCTCCCGCGCTTGCTGAACATCTGCCCGAAGCTGCGGGCGCAAGGAGATGCGGTAATCGATCTCCTCCTGCATTTTTTGGATATCCACTTTTGTCAGTTCGTCGTACATATTAAACCTTTCTGAGCCCCTTGGGATATAGATTTTTCCCACGGCCACCCGATGCTTTCACACCGCCGAGAGGAATTTTTCCTGCAAAGAGCGTACCGTACCCCTTGCCCTCCAGGGGAATCTCCTCCCCTCTCAGATAATCCTCCACCCGAGGGTCGGTAACAGAGATCACAAAGCGGTTTTTCATTTCTTCCCCGAACGCACGGAAAAAGCGGTGGTGAGGAACAAGCCTCCCCTTTTGCACCGTGCCCAAAAGCACACCGGGGGAAGAAAAGAGCTCCTTGTCAAAGGGCATCCTTGGTACAAGATATGCATCATCCCCGCGGAAATAGATTTCTTCCTCAGGGAAAATGGCAAGCTGCTCCTTCAAAAAAGCCTCTGCCGTTTCCATTCTCCCACCCTTCTTTTTCGGCTTTTCCTTTTTCTTTTTTGCCTGAATGGGAAAAGCCTTTTCCCCTTCTTTTCTCAAAATGGCAAGAAACTGTCCCTCTCCGGGGAAAACATGGGGGTAAAAGCGAAGGGTCATCGAAAGATCTCCTTCCCTTCCCAAGGCCATCACCTCTTTCCCGGGGGAAACAAGGGAAAATTCGGGATGCTCCGCTAAAAAGCAGGTGATGTTTTCTTCATTTTCTTCTTTCGACCAGGTACAAGTAGAATAAAGGATCCTTCCGCCGGGGCAAACTGCCCTTGCGGCACTTTCCAGAATCCCTTTTTGAATTTCGGCAAGGGTTCGGATCTTCTCCTCGCTCCAATCCTCCGCCGCACCCTCGTTTTTGCGCATCATACCTTCGCCGGAGCAAGGCACATCTGCGATCACAAGATCAAAGGAGGATGTAAAAGAGGCGGGCAAATCCCTTGCGTCAAAGCCTGTAACAAGAGCTCTTTTTTCTCCCAGACGCTCTATGTTTTGCATCAGAACTCTTCTACGGGGAAACGAGGGCTCGTTACAAATAAGGATCCCGTCTTCTGCCAGAACACTTTCCGCCGCTTGCAGACTTTTTCCGCCGGGAGAAGCGCAAAGATCAAGAATGCGCTCCGCCTTCTCTTTGCCGAGAGCAGCCACGGGTGCCATCGCCGCAGGCTCCTGTACATAGATCCCGCCTGCGTGATGCAAGAAGTGATTTCCGATGCCTTCCAGATCAAAATAGTAAGACAAAGAGCAAAAGGGGATCCTTTCCTTCACACAGTCGCCAAGAAGAGAAAAAACATCCTCCTCCGACAGCATGCGGGAATTTGCGCGAAAAGACCGCTTGGGCTCTTCTTCAAGGCTTTTAAAAAAAAGAGGTGCTTCGGGGCCGAGTTCTCTTTCCATACGGTCACAAAATGCCTTTGGCAGTGCCATCAAACCCCTCCCTCTCTTTTTTCCTAAACTATATCACAGAATATAGAAAAAAACAATGAAAAAATAGTTACAATTTTATGAGTGAAAACCCTCAGTCCTTCAAAACACGAAGAAGAAGCTCTGCGCCGCGGGATGCGGCCTTATCTGCAAAAAGGGCGTAGTCCATCTCGTTTTTCCCCGAAAAGGAATCGGAAATGGCGCGGATACAGGCAAAAGGCACCTCATTTACATAAGCCACCTGCGCGATGGCAGCCCCTTCCATTTCACAGGCAATGGGGGAAAAGGTCTCTATGATCCTTTCCTTCTGCTCTTTTTTGGCAATAAACTGATCTCCCGAGGCAATGCGTCCGGGGATCGCAGTCACGGAAAGCTCCTTTGCGGCCGAAAGGATCTCCTCTCTCAAAACTTTATCCGCAGGGATGGAAACGATGTTGATCCCCGAGATCAGTCCCACAGGATCCCCAAGAGGGGAGGTGTCCATGTCGTGCTGTACCAGATCCTCCGCCACCGCAACATCTAAAATATCAAGGCTTTCGCTGAGAGACCCTGCCACACCGGAATTGATGATGCAGTCAGGCTTAAAGATAAGGATCATAGTCTGGGCACACATAGCGGCAAACACCTTGCCGATGCCGCAAACGGAAAGGACAACTTCCTTATCTCCGATCCTACCGGTGAAAAAGGTCATATTTCCCACCTTTTCTTCTTTCTTTTCCTGAAACGCCGAGAGAAGATTTTTCGCTTCCGTTTCCATGGCACAGATCATGCCGATCTTTTTATACTTCATACTGAAAATCGATCTCTCTTTCCTTTAAAATTTCAAGATATTTTTTGCATTCCTTTTTGCCTTCCTCTAAGGAAAGATTGCGGAAATTGCCGCATTCCTCTTCCTTTTCTCCGGGCATGGGCCCCTCATAAACGAGGATCTCCTCCAAAACACGGAAGATCTCCTCCTTCACAGTCTCGGGTGCAAGGTCTCTTGTGATCAGATAAAACCCTGTCTGACAGCCCATAGGACCAAAATACAAAATATTTTCGCTAAAAGGACCGTTCCGCACGAAGGTGGCAAACAAATGCTCCACCGAGTGCATGGCAAGATTGGAAAGATAATCCCCGCCGTTGGGCTTTCTGCACCGAAGGTCAAAGGTGGTAGCATCTCCGTCTTTTCTGGAAATATAAAGACCTGGCAAAAGCTTTTTGTGGTCTACGGTAAAGCTCTGTATTTTTTTCATTTTTCTCATCCTTTATTGTATAAACTGATGTTTTCGACATCGATCTTCTCGCCGAATGCAGAAAGAAGTGCCTTTTCAAAATCCTCGTGCAAGGGCGCAGTCACAGAGATCTCTTCTCCCTTTATGGGGTGAGGAAAGGTCAGCCTCAGCGCGTGAAGCCCTTGCCGTGAAATGATTTCAGATTCCCTTCCGTAAAGGGTATCCCCCGCCAGAGGAAAACCGATGGCGGAAAAATGGGCGCGGAGCTGATGGGTCCGCCCTGTAATGGGGCTTGCCAAAAAGAGATGATAAGTCCCGCGGCTTTTTAAAAGGACAAAACGGGTCAGAGCCGTCTCCCCTTCCTTTTCCGTACCGTCGGCAGGAAAGCAAACACGCTTGATATAGCTTTCCTCGTCCCGCTTGATGCAAAGATCAATTTCTCCTTTTTCGGGAGGTACCTTTTCGCTTTCGCAAAGAACAAGGTACTCCTTTTTGATCTTGTGATCACGGATCAGGTGAAAAAACTTGCCGCCCACTACACGGGTCTTCGCGCTGATCACCACACCGCTGGTATCCTTATCCAGCCTTCCGGCTGCGCGGAACACCATAGGGTATCTGTGGTAGAGAATGCGCCCTGCAAGGGTGTCATCCTGAAGCTTTTTGGACGGGTGTACCGCCATGCCCGCAGGCTTGTTCACCGCGATCAGATCCTCATCCTCAAAAAGAATGTCAATAGGGCCACAGCTTTCCTGAATACGGGGAGAAGGGGCAGTGTCCTCGGTCAGAAGGGAAAGCAGGTCCCCTTCCTGAAGAACATAGCGCACGGTCCTGTGCTCACCGTTTACCGTAATGCCCATCTCTTTTGTCTTAAGGCTCGTTACGGCAGCGCGGGAAAAGCGGAGCCTGTCAAGCAGAACCTTCTTAATGGTAAGCCCTGCAAAATCACGACCTACAGAAATCTCCATCTCTTTCCCCCTTCCCTTTTTTCATCATACATCACAGTATATCACATTTTTTTCTTCATTTCCATACTTTCAAAAAAATCTCTTGACAAAGCACAAAAGTTGTGCTATCATAAGAGGCACGCTTGAGAGAGCGTATGATTCATTAGCTCAGCCGGTAGAGCACTTGACTTTTAATCAAGGGGTCCGGAGTTCGAATCTCCGATGAATCACCAAGATACCCGAAACCCTCGTGGTTTCGGGTATTTTCTTTTGTTTTTACAAAATTTCTTGAACGCTTGATTTTTGGCATAAAAATTAAAAATCAAGAGGACAGAGCTTTGTCCTTGTATTATAATAGATTTGAAGTGATAGGATGGAAGAAAAACAATTGCCGCAGGGAAAACATCCAAGGTTGAAAGATTTTAATTATGATATTTCCGGCGCATATTTTATTACCATTTGTGTACAGGATCGAAGGCCGCTCCTTTCCCATGTAGGGCGGGGGCTTGCTCCCGCCGATGAACCGAAAATCAATCCAACTCCGTTGGGAAAAATGGTGGAAGAAGAACTTTTATCTTTGAATAAAAGATTTCCTTTTATCACCGTTGAACAATATGTAATTATGCCCAACCATATCCATGCAATATTGCTTTATGATGAAGATGCGGCGGGAGCAAGCCCCCGCCCTACCGTAATGGATGTGGTTTGTGCGTTCAAATCCCTTTCTACAAAAAGATGTAAAGAAATAATCCCTATCAAAAAATTATTTCAAACATCCTTTTTTGAACATGTGATCCGCGATCGGGAAGATTATCAAAATCACACAAGGTACATCTTCGAAAATCCACTCAAATGGAAAGAGGACGAATTGTATATAGAAACCTAACAAAAAGGAGCACGACTGGAAATCGTGCTCCTTACTTTATTTCTTGTTCTAAATTTGCAAATTCCGGAGAATCAAAAAAATCATTCAGGCTGATCCCCAAGCCGTCACACAGCATTTTTATGGTAACGATTCCGGGATTTGTGCTTTTGCCGTAAAGAATATTTTTCACCGTCGAGGGCGGCACCGCAGATTCGATGGCAAGCTTGTGAATGGAAAGCCGCCTTTCCTCCAAAAGAAACAGCAATCGGTTTTTCACAGCGGAATAAGTATCCATAAAATTTTCTCCTATATTTTCTTATTAAAATTATAGGATTATTTTCTTGACTTTATGGGCTATATATGATACTATTTAGACTATAAATAGCCCAAAACCTGTTTTTGTTCAAAAATACTTGGGCCAAGCGGCAAAATCGTTGAAAAACGAAACCTGCCGTAAAAAATTAATAAAAAGGAGAAACATTATGAAAAACACTTTGACCAATTGCAAGGCTTGCGGACAAGAAATGGCAAAAAATGCAAAATCCTGTCCTCATTGCGGAGCGAAGAACAAAAAACCGATCTTTACCAAATGGTGGTTTTGGGTCATTGTTGTAATGTTTGTGGCGATCATTGCCGGAGCCGGCAACAGCGGAAGCGACAATAACAGCAACGATAACAATGCAGCAGAAAAAGAATCCGAAAAAGTAAATAACGAGGTAAACAACATATCCTCGGTTTTTGACGGTGATTGCGGAATTACCGCTTCTGCAGAAATCGGAAAAAATGTGATTAATTACCCGGAAATCAAAATCACTATGACCAACACAACCGAAAAAGAAATTGCCGCTGTGCAATTCTATGCTGTTCCCTATGATGTATACGGCGATGAAATCAAAGGATGGACAACGCAGAGCAAACTATACACCGACACACCCATCGCAGCAGGAAAAACCACAAGCATATCTTATCAGTTAATTGAAGATTCGGTAAAAACTGTAAAATTATATGTATACAGTGTCTTTTTTGCAGACGGTACGGAATGGGGCGACAAAGACGCTACGACTTCAAAAATCCTAAAAGAGGCCCCAACAATCGAAGTAGAAGTAAAATCATAAAAAAGAGAGGCAATGCCTCTCTTTTTTCTTTTTAAAATCCCTGCTTTTACTTGCCAAAGGGAAAAAAAGGGTATATACTGACAAAAGTAAAATAAATTTGAGGTAGAACAATGAAAAAATCCTCCCTTTGGCTGAACATTTTGGCTGGGCTTTTGTGGGGAACCTCGGGTATTTTTTCCGAGGTGCTTTTAGCACCCTTTGGCTTTTCCTCCCTGCAATTAACAGCAACGCGAGGAATCGTATCGGGTGTGGCCATCGCACTGTTTGCCCTATGCTTCCGCAGAGATCAATTTAAGGTGAATCTAAAAAAATTTCTCCTTTATGTAGCGGTGGGTATTTCCCTCTTTGCCACGGCGGCCTTCTATTACATTTCCATTCGCAGAGCTTCCCCCTCTACGGCGGCGGTACTGATGAATACCTCCCCCGCTTTTGTTATGACGATCTCCGTGATCTTTTTCAAGGAAAAACTGGGAAAATCAAAGCTCTTTGCCTTGATTGCCATGCTGGTGGGCTGTATGCTTGTTTCAGGAATTGATTTTTCCGGTATGCGATATGATTTCTGGGGCATTCTTTCCGGTCTTGCAGCGGGAGTTTCCACCAGTATTTATTATCTCCTCTCAAAGGTGGAGTTCAAGTATGAGTGCGATCCCTTCCAGGCCACCCTTTACCACTTTATTGCCATGGGACTTACCGGTATTTTCTTCCTGGATCTTAAAAATTACACCGCGTCCGTATCTCAGTCTCCCCTTTCGGTAAGCCTTCTCCTCATCGCGCTGGGTCTTGTGACCTGCGTGATCCCTTATTTTCTCTGTACCCTTTCTATGAAGCACCTGTCCGCAGGTGTCGCTTCTGCCCTTGCCATTATTGAGCCTGCATCCGCCACTGTTTACAGTGCGGTCCTTACCGCTTTCGGTATTATGAACGAAACCTTTACCACCCTTTCCGTGATCGGTATTGTTCTCATTCTCGGTGCCTGTGTGGTTCTGGAACGCTCGGAGTAGTTCTTTTTTTGAAAAAAAGGAACCGAAAAAAGCTTTATAATAAAATAACAAAAAAGAAAAAGATAACCTTGAAAATAAAACCCAAGGCTATCTTTTTTTTGGCATAAGCTTTCTTTGCCTACTTTCTTTCGAGAAAGAAAGTAGGTCAAATCAGAGCGGCAACGCCGTAAGACACAAACGCGACGATCGCGCCGGCAGAAAGAACACCGAGCAAAATAGAAGGAAAAGCACGGGAAAGACGCATATCCAGCATTGCCGCGATCAGCGCTCCGGTCCAGGCACCCGTACCGGGCAAAGGTACTGCAACAAACAGGAACAGTCCCCAAAAGGCGTACTTTTCAACGGTATCCTTCTTGCTGAGGCCCTTTTCCTCCAGCTTGTCCACCATACTGTTCAGCTTGGGCATCTTCTTACGGATCCAAGCAAATATCTTCTTAATAAAAATAATAATAAACGGAACGGGAATGAGATTTCCCACAATAGCAACAGGAATAGCAATGGCAGGAGCAAGTCCGTGAGCCACCGCAACGGGAATCGCCCCTCTCAGTTCAATAATCGGAACCATAGAAATGAGAAAAGTCATTACGATCTTTCCCCAAAAGGTTGTCCACAAAAAACTCATTTTTTCCTCCTATAAGCAAATTTCGCTTTATTGTAACATACTTTGCTGAAATTGTCCACAAAAAAGACTGCCGAAGCAGTCTTTTTTATTTTTTTATTTTGCTACAAAAGTGAAGTCTCTTACAACGATAGACTCTCCTGTTACCATATACAGCGTCATCAGGTTGCGATAGATCTTGCCCGATTCATAAGGCAATTTGTGTGGCAGGGTAGTAGTGCCAAGAAAACGCCCCGTCTCGTTGGTTGAGGTGATCTTTTGAACCTCAAAGCAGTATCTTCTCTCGGTTTCCGTTGCACGAATATCACTCTGAGTTGCAAGGTGAGTTGCATTCAATATTTCATTTCCGTCAGCATCGAATACCTGGTTTGTCATATAGGCAACTCTTCTGTTCGTAGTAAAGGTACCTGCAACCAGGTTATCCTGCTTCTGGCGGTCGGCAAGGCTGTCTCTGAATTTAAGCTCCGTCAAGGGAGTGCCGTCGTTCAGTTCAGCTACAGTCATGGGAATATAGCTCTTTGTGAAAAGCTCCTTAAAGGAATATTCCTTATCCACTTCGGCAAAGGTGCTTTTTTCTGCATTGAAATCGGGAGTCTGCTTCAGAATCGTAACCTTACTTTCATCACCGTTTACGGTGCCGTCAGCATTTCTTACAACAGAAACAGAAACCACCATCATAGCATCGGTGCCGCCGCCGTTCTTAATAAGGCCGTCCGCCTTCTGAAGAAGAGCATACGCCTCATACATGCCCTGCTCGCCGTTTTCTTTACAAATCAGGGGAGTATCATCGGTAATAAGATTGTCGTAGAAAACATCTGCGCCGCCGTCACCTTCAGTATTGGTCTTGCCGGTTTCGGTAAAATCTCTTCCGGGATCGCCGTCGTTTTCCGCTCCGATCTTGGGAAGCTTCAGATCTCCCACAAGCAAGAAGCCGTATTCGGGAACAAAGTCTTTAAACAGGCTGGCAAAAACAGATTCCGATACCATACACCAAGCCTGAACCAGGCCATCCTCATTGTTAAAGCCAAGGCGGGAGGTACCGCTGCCGCCGTCAAAAAAGTTTTTGGAAAAATTCATTACCAAAGTGCCGTCATCCTTCACGGAATCCTGGAAAAGCATATGGGTTGCCAAGCTCTGGGCGCCGTGGGAAAAGGGAAGGCCGTAGTAGGTCGTGCCGGCATTTATTTTGTAAGTCTGATCCGCCTTATATTCAAAGGACTCCTTGGGGGTCCAGCGAAGGGTCAGCATCGTACGGAAGGTTGCTTCCGCAAGATTTCTTCTTGCAATTACGGTTCTGTCCTTATCCGCCTGAAGGATCTCTGCCGTTAATTTTGCCTGTTCCTCAAGATAAGTGGTATAAGCACTCTTAACAGGCTGAGAGCCGGAGGTTGCCTGGTAAGAACCGCCCTTGTTGGGTGTAGACTGCAGGCTGGGAGCATTGGGATCGCTCTTGGTTACTGCAGGCACATTCTGCTGAGGCTTTTTCTCCTCGGTTTCCTTATCTTTTTCGGGAACCTTTTCCACGACCTCTTCTGCCGCAGGCTTCTTCTCATCCTTTGCGCAACCGCCGAAAAGGGGCAGCACAAAAGCGCACAAAAGAACCAGCGCAATACAAATACTGAGTCGCTTCGTCTGATACTTCATATATTTCCTCCTGAAAAGGGCATAAACCCTTTTATATCATTCGAGTATTATTCTATTTTAATTATACCTCTTCCACCTGCATTTTGCAATATGAAATAAAAACTTTTTTCTCTTTTCATCAAAATTACCAAAACAAAATGAGAATTCTATTCCTTTTCCACAAGGAAGGATCCTTTGAAAAACCAAAGGATCCCTCAACTTCCGTTATTTTCTTTTTAATTTTCCTCTTTTTGGGGGATCTCTTCCTCAAAAAGCCGCGCCGCGCTTTCTTCCTCGCTCTCCGCAGCCTCCTCCTTTTCAGGGATCAGCGCAGTGGCAAAGGCTTCACAAGCCTCCTGCGCCTCTTCGGGAAGACCGAAGGAGGTAAGGCGGATAAAGCCCTCGCCGCCGAAGCCGTAAAGGGAGCCGGGTGTCACCACACAGCCGCCGCGATTTAAAAGAGCATCAAAACACTGCCAGGAATTCATCCCTTCGGGGCACTGGGCCCAAAGGAAGGGGCTGTTCTCGCCGCCTACATGGGGAATGCCCGCACGGGTAAGTCCCTCGGAAAGGGTCCTTGCAACCTTTTTGATGCGGTATAAGATCTTCTGTGTTCCCTCCTCCGCCTCAGGGGAGAGAAGGAGCTGGGCTGCATGCTGCATCACAAAGCTGGGGGGTGTTGCGGTGGAGGGCTGTCTTGCGGAAAACAGATCTGCGATCCGCACATTTTCCCGGATCAGACCGGAGGGGATCACCATATAGGCGATCTTAAGCTCCTTGACACCGTAGCCGGTTTCAAAGGAAAAGATCTGGATGGCGCAGTCCTTTGCGCCCTCTATCTCGTAAATACTGCGGGGATACCCTTCCTCCTCGATGTACTCCGAAAGAGAGGCATCGTAGAAAATGATCCCGCCGCATTCGTTTGCAAAATTCACCCATTTTTCCAGCTTTTCACGGGTCATGACCGCACCGGTCACCGGATGGGGAGAGGCAAGATAAATCAGGTCTGTGGGCGTGCCGTCGGGCTCGGGAGTAAAATCGTTTTCAGGTGTTGCCCGAAGAAAGGAAATGTTTCTTCCCGCGCACTGGCAAAGCTCCTGCAAATGCCCCTCACAGGGGGAAGGCAAAAGCACATTGTTATCAGGGGCAAACAGGTGGGACAAACAAGCGTAAGCACTTTCCAGTCCGCTGGTAATATAAATATCGTTTTCGGAAATCTTCACCGAAAATTTTTCCAGGTGCTGAGAAACTGCCTTTTTCAGGCTTTCGTACCCGGACCAGGGGCCGGACAGGCGCGTGCCGAAGGGCTCCGCGATCTCATCCACCGCCCGCTTCATTCCGCTTACAACCTCTTCAGGCAAGGGCATATTCATCAAGCTCTGATCCAGATGCAAAAGGGTATGGGAGGGATTTTTCTCGAGAAATTCCTCCACTCGTTTTTTCACCGATACGCCGCTTTCCGGCAAAAGGGTGACATTTTCATTCAGAAGCATACGCTTCTCCTTTCCTTATGACTGTGACAGAATATCGTTCACCACGGTGTAGACCATATTAATGGGAACCACCGCAGAAAGACCCTGATAAGGGGGCGTGACCGCATGGGTCAAAAAGCCCACCACCGCGCCTGTGGCATCCACCACCGCGGCACCGTACATAGAAGCATTGGGCAGCATATTCAGATAGATCATATTCACACTCATCTGATAGCCCTCTTCCCCAATGCGGACAGGAGGCCCTACCGACGCTACCGTTCCGTCGGAAACCGTTCCGTAGAACATTTTCGCTTTATAGGAGGGCACAGCAAAAAGCCGCTCTCCTCTTTTTACATAAGAGGAGTTTTCCGCAGTGACGGGAATGTAGGTGTATTGACTATCCAGCTGAACAAGGCCGATCCCGAGGCTTTCCTCTGCACCCAGATATGTAACGGAGGAAACCACACCGTTCCCGGTGAAAGCCGTCATATTCTTAGGCAGAACCTCACCGAACAGGGACAGGGAAACCACTGCATGCCCCTCCGAGGAAACCAGAAAGCCTGTGCCGTAGCGGACCTGGCCGTCTTCTCCCTCGATCTCAAGAGTCAAAAGAGACTCCTCCAGATGGGCGAGCATTTCGCTGACGCTTTTTTCCTTTTCCGCAAGCTCTTCCTGTGTAGGCACCTTAATGGAGCCTGCATTTTTTTCGTCGGTTTCCTTTGCGGGAAATACCTCGCCGCGGATCATAGCGATCACGCCTACCACGGAAAGGAAAAAGAGCAAGAGAAACAAAAGGATCTTCACGGTTTTCTTAAGATCGAATTTCTTTTCATTGCTTTTTTCGTAATCGTATCGGGTAGAATAGCCGCCGTAAGAAACGGTCTTTTCTTCCGAAGTAAAATTTTTGTTTGACATATGAAAGCCTTTTCAATTTTTTTATTTTAATGGTTTTATTTATTCTCCGTAAGAGGGAGGCTGAAGAAGAATCTTGTGAATTCCTTTTCGCGGCTCTCCACCCAGATCTCTTCCCCGTGGGCATCGATCACAGATTTTGCAATAAACAGTCCGAGACCCATTCCCTTTTTATCAAGGCCGCGGCTGCGGTCCGATTTATAGAAGCGGTCGAACAGCTGCTTTAATTCTTCTCCGGGGATCCCGTCACCGCTGTTTTCCACACAAAAGATCGCCTTGGCAGCTCTTTGGGTCACGGAAAGGGAAAGAATACCCTTTTCGGGGGTGAACTTTATGGCGTTGTCGATCAGATTGTAGATCACCTGCTGGATCGCATCCCGATCGGCTAAAACATGCATAGATTCTGCCGAGCTCTCAAAGGAAACCTCAAGGTCCTTGGCCAAAATGCGGTTTTCAAAAGAAAGAAGGGTGATCCGCCCCAATTCACAAAGATCCATGGGAGCAAAATCATATTTTCTCTCTCCCGCCGTCATACGGCTCGTTTCAAGGAGGGTCTGCACCAATCTGGAAAGACGGGCAACCTCGTCGTTTATGATCTTAAAATAATAGCCGTATTTTTCCGGAGGGATCGCTCCGTTTTCCATATTCTGAATAAAACCGCCGATGGTGGTCAAAGGAGTCCTCAGATCGTGGGAAACATTGGATACGAAGGTCTGGCGGATCTTTTCGTTTTCCTCTACGCTTTCTGCCATCTGATTAAAGGCACGGAGAAGAGGCGTCAATTCCCCGCCGCCTTTTTCGGGGAGACGGGGTGAAAAATCACCGTGGGCAAATTTTTCCGCCGCATCGTTAAGAAGCCCCAAGGGCCTTGCAAGCTCTCTGTTCACCAGATAGAAGGAAAGAAGGAGCATACATAAAACAAAGAGGCTTGCCGCAAGAAAGCTTCGGATCAGGCCGTTCAGATAGCTTTCGGTGTAAGGGTCCTGAAGGGAAATGAATACCGCGCCCACTCTCTGCTTATGCAGATCGGGAAATTCCTTTTCCAGAAGGACCACGCGGCACATTCTCTCGCGGGGAAAAAAGCCGCCGAGATCACTTTTGAAGATCTCCCCCGCCCTTGCCATAGCACTGCTTTCTGTCATCGCGGAGGAAGGGATCTCCCCCGCCGCCGATCCGGAAGATACCAGCACCTTGCCCATGGCATCGGTAATGAAGATTTCCACTTCCTTTGTGTTCAGAGCCGAAATGTACGAGGACAAAAGATTCTTTTCCTCTGTGAGAAGGTAGTCAAAGTCCTGCTCGGTCAATTCCATCATCGCTGTGATGGTCTGATTGATATTCCGTGCCGCGTTTTCCAGTTTTTCCTCATCCGAGGAAAGAAAGAACTGCTTTGTATACAAAAAGAGGATCGTCACCAAAAGAAGAAACGCCGCCAAGCAAAGGGATATGGTCAAAAGAATATACTTGGAAAAAAGATTTTTTTTCATAAAGACCTCATCAAAAGGCTAAAAATAGAAAAAAGTCCCGCTGTAAGCGGGACCCTTGTTCAGAGAAGCTCGAATTTATATCCTACGCCCCATACAGTTTTCAAAATCCATTTGTCGCTGACGCCCTCCAGTTTTTCTCTCAGGCGTTTTACATGGACATCTACCGTTCTGGAATCACCCAGATAATCAA
The DNA here is from genome assembly GCA_045602025.1 of Eubacteriales bacterium. Lineage (GTDB taxonomy): Bacteria > Bacillota > Clostridia > Oscillospirales > SIG627 > RGIG5579. Next base: position 23,999 of record JAZSAT010000004.1, read on the forward strand.
AGCCCCAGACCTTATCCAAAAGCTGATCGCGGGTAAATACGCGGTTATAATTTGCAGTCAAAAAATATAAAAGCTCCAGTTCCTTCGGAGGAACATCCACGGCCTTGCCGCGAAGCTTTAATTCGTATTTTTGCTTGGAGATCTCAAGATTGTCAAACTTAATGACCTCTTCATTGTTGAAATTGTCTCTGCTGTGGTAACGGCGAAGCACCGCTTTGATGCGGGCGGCCACTTCCTTCATATCAAAGGGCTTTACGATAAAATCGTCGGCGCCAAGCTCAAGACCCAAAACCTTATCGAACACTTCCCCTTTGGCGGAAAGCATAATGATGGGCTTTGCACTCTGCTCACGGATCTCGCGGCAGACCTGCCAGCCGTCTTTTCTGGGCATCATAATATCCAAAAGGACAAGATCCGGTTCAAAGATCTTGAACACTTCCACCGCTTCTACGCCGTCATTTGCACACTTGACTTCGTATCCGTCGTTTTCCAGATAAAGTTTCAAAACTTCGCAAATATTCAGATCATCGTCTACTACGAAAATTTTGTTTGCCATAGTATGTCCCTTTCGTCAATGAATTTCCAAACAGAAAAGATCCTTTACAGAGACATTGTAACATATTTTTCAAAAAAAATCAATAGAAACTTTTTCTTTCACCCCAAAAGCGACAAAAAGCGGCACACCGAAGTGTGCCGCTGTCCTTTATCTTTTCATAAAGCCGGCAATGAAAACCTCTTTGTTTTCTTTCAGCGCACGGGCTGCAAAGTCGTGCATCTGACGAACGCTGACCTTTTCCGTGTTGTAGCCGTCACCGAATTTTTTCTTTTCCAGGGAAGCAAAGAAGGGGTCTTCTGTAAAATCGGTACGCACATAGTATTCGTGCACCTCTTTTTCGTTGCAGACATCCATCTCTTCCATCTTTTCATTGTAAAGACCGCCGAGCCCTGCGGCAATATCCACACAGTCCTGTGCTACCGCATAGCCGGTGGGGTATCTTCCTGCGCCGGCACCGATGAAGTGCGTCTTGCCGATGTGAGTACCGTCAAAGGCAATGATGTTGTCGCACCCGTGAATATTTCCTTCGGGTGTATCGGCAGGAACGAGAGTAGGCTCTACAAAAGCCGCAACCCGACTACCGTCCTCTCCGACACGGAAAGCACCGCCGATAAGCTTCAATACATATCCCGCGCCGCGGGCAGCATCAATATCGCATTTTTTCACATAACGGATACCAAAGCTATCCACCTTTTCATCGGAAAGAGCAACGCCGAAGGCGATGTTTGCGGAAAGGGTGGTCTTGTGGCGGGTATCCAGTCCGTCAATATCCGAAGAGGGATCCGCCTCAGCAAAGCCCAGCCTCTGTGCCTCGGAAAGAGAAGTGTCGAACTCTTCTCCCAAGGTGTCCATAGCATCGAGAATATAGTTGGTGGTTCCGTTCATAATGCCGTAAACGCTGTCAAGGCAGGAAACGCGGTGTGCTCTCTGAAGATTCACAAGCCAGGGGATACCGCCTCCGGCAGAAGCGGAAAAGCGAAGGGAGACCTTCTTTTCCTTTGCAAGAGATACCAGTTCGTTATAATGAAGGCTCATCATAAGCTTGTTGGCGGTGACCACATTTTTGCCGGCCTCCAAAGAAGCCTTTACAAATTCGTAAGCAGGGTGCATACCGCCGATGAGCTCTACCACCGTATCCACCTGAGGATCGGAAAGGATCACGGAAAGATCCTTGGTTAGTTTCTTTCCAAGCTCGGGAAGATCACGAAGATCCAGAACGTATTTTACCTCAAGATCGGCTGTTTCGGAAAGAATATCGTAAACACCTTTTCCTACCGTACCGAATCCCAAAAGTCCGATTGTCATAATTACCTCCGTTTCTTTTTTATAAAAAGGGAAAAAGAAACCTAAATTTTATATTTTTTCTGAAAACCCTTGAATTTTCGCAGAAAATATCATATCATTAATCGTAACATAAATTCGAAAAAAGTCAAGTAAAAATTAGAAATAAAGAAAGTGAATCTGTTATGATCTATCGCAGTACCCGAAGCAATACCACCGCTTCTCCCGCAGAAGCGATCTTAAGAGGCATCGCCCCCGACGGCGGTCTTTATCTTCCCGAAGAATTTTCCTTCCCCACCTTCTCCGCAAAAGAGACGGTAGAAAAGGATTTCTACGGCATTGCCACCGATGTACTCTTTGCCCTCTTTCCCGAGTTTACAAGGGAAGAAGTGGCAACCATGGTGAAAAACGCCTACGACGGAAAATTTGAAACCGAGGATGTGACTCCTACCGTAAAGGTGGGCGACACCTATGTTTTGGAGCTGTTTCGCGGTCCTACCTGCGCATTTAAGGATGTAGCCCTTTCCATTCTCCCCCACCTTTTGGTGGAAAGCCGCAAGAAGAAAGGGGTCAAGGACGACATCGTGATCCTCACCGCTACCAGCGGCGATACGGGTAAGGCTGCTCTTCAGGGCTTCCAGGATGTGGAAGGCACCAAAATTCTTGTCTTCTTCCCCCACGGCGGTGTCAGCCGTGTGCAGAGAGCCCAGATGGTCACTCAAAGAGGAAAAAACACCTTCGTTGCCGCCATTGAAGGCAACTTTGACGATGCTCAGACCGGTGTAAAGAATATCTTCTCCGATTTTGAAAAAAAGGGTACCATGGACGGTACAGGCGCACGCCTTTCCAGTGCCAATTCCATCAATATCGGCCGTCTTGCACCTCAGATCGTTTATTACTTCAAGTCCTACGGCGACCTGATGCGCGAAGGAAGAATCACCTTTGGCGATAAGGTGGATTTTGTAGTACCCACCGGCAACTTCGGCGATATTCTGGCAGGCTATTTTGCACTCCTTCTGGGTCTTCCCGTGGGTAAGCTCGTTTGCGCCTCCAATAAAAACAATATCCTTACCGACTTTATCCGTACCGGCACCTACGATAAGCGCCGCCCCTTCTATCAGACCACATCCCCCTCGATGGATATTTTGGTCTCCAGTAATCTGGAACGCCTTCTCTTTATGATGTCAGGCGGTGATGATAAGGCCGTTGCCTCCTGGATGCAGTCTCTTGGTACCGAGGGCATCTACAAGATCCCCGCTGAGCTTCTTGAAAAGCTTCAGAAAGAATTTTCCGGCTACGACTGTGACGATGAAAAGGCCGCAAAGATCCTGGGCGAGGTTTATAAAGAGACCGGCTATGTGTGCGACCCCCATACCGCAGTTGCCATGAGTGCCGCAAAAGATTATATGAAGGAAGAAGGCACAACTTGCCCCGTGGTGGTTCTCTCTACCGCTTCTCCCTTTAAGTTTTCAAGACCCGTCCTTTCTGCCATCGGTGAAAATGCCGAGGGAGACGAATTCGATCTCCTTCGCCGCCTTTCCGAGAAAACAGGCCTTCCCATCCCGAAGAGCCTTGCCGAACTGGAATCCCTTCCCGAGCGTCACAAAACCGTCATTGCAAAAGACAAAATGCCCGCCTTCGTTTTGGAGAACATTAAATAAAAGCTCTTGCCCGACTTCCAAAAAGGAAGCTCGGGCATTTTTTATCCCCTTTATCAAAAGACACAAGGGCAATGCCCTTGTGTCTTTTTTTACTGAAAGAATTAATATGCGGGAATATTCATAGACCAAGTATAACTTGAATATGCATACTCAGAATGACTTACATAATTGTTCTCCCAGTTCGTGTTATAAATATTCGCGCTGAAATTCAGTGTCGTTGCGTTGGTTGTGTTCAAAGGAACCGTCACCCATCCGGAGGTTCCGCGGGCAACAGCACCGCCTGAGCTCAAATCACCTGTGCCGGCAATTTTCACCTTTCCGGTTCCCGCAGAACCGCAGGATGCATCAAATGCAACACCCAAACCAAATCCACTCCAACCGGACTGAATCACTACAGCTGTTGAAATCATCACCTCAACGCTGGTTGCGGTACGATTCCTGTAACTCATCGTTGTGTAGTATTCGATATACGGAGACCATCTGAAATCTCCGCGGAATTCAGGATTACTTGCCGCAATAGGTGTATAAACAAAGGTAATGGTCTTTCGGGAAGTAGAATCCCACTTTACACTTTGGCTGGAGGGAGTCGTATATCCGCTCTTTGCAGGAGGTGTAATAGTATTGGTCGTGCCATACTTATAGGTTGCAGTCGTGCTTCCCAAAGCAGTACCGTTGCTGGATTTATACACAATCTCATAAGTATAGCTGTTCAGCGAAACATTGACATAGATATCCGAAGAAGTAATATTCCTTGTTACCGTAATGGAAGTCGCGCCTTTTGAGGTAATCGAATATCCCGTGCTTGCCGTATAAGTGACAGATAAAACATCGCCGTAGTAAATAGTAGTTCCGCTGGACAATGTACCGATAGAAGCATTTTGATAAGGAGAAGAGGTTCTCTTTACCGTAATGGTATAGCCGGTACCGCTGCTACTAAAGCTTAATCCATACGACTTAATGCGGTAACTTGCATAAATATCACTCTTCGTAACAGCTCTTGTTACCGTGATAGAGGTCACACCGTGAGAGGTAATTTCGGAGCAGTTAAGAGGCGAATAACTAACTGAAAGTACATCACCGTAGTAAATAGCACTTCCGCTGGACAATGTGCCCGTCGGTGCACCCGCATTGGGAGAAGAGGTTCTCTTTACTGTGATTGTATAACCCCAAACCTCCTCATAGCTCAGGGTGTATGCATTCACAGCCCATTTTGCAGTCAGGGCAATATCCTGGGAAGAGGTATAAACCTTGTCCGCAGTTACCTTGTTTCCGGCAGCATCGTACCATCCGTCAAAGCCAAAACCGGTTCTGGTAGGTGTAGGAAGGGTTCCTACAGCCATACCGCAGTTCACCTGTCTGGTCGTTTCGCTGACCGTGCCACCGTTTGCATTAAAGGTAAGGGTAACAAAGCCTGCAAAATAATTATCAAAGTCTGTAGCACTGATTGTTTTTAAACTACCTTTAGTAAATTTCAAATAAGATGGCTTATCTACTTCGCCGCAAACCAAAACATTTCCAGCAATATTTAATGCGCTGTAATAATCATCTTTAATCTGATTAATTTGGATCGTTTTACAAAGCACAGCATTTTCATTGGTAGATACTATATTGGATTCTCCATACAATGAAACTGTTGCACTTTCAGCAGAAGAAATGAATGCAATTGCAGGAGCAGTAACATTCACTTCCTGAAGAATAATTTCCTCCGAACAAAGCGTTAACGGCACCGTTGTCCTTGAAGTCAATGTTGCCCTATTAATTTCCGTCTTTTTGGCATTAGATTTAATAATCAGTTCAGAGTATTCTCTTCCATAGCCATAAAATACAAATTCTTCCGTTCCTTCGGGAATTTCAAGTGTCATATTTTCAAGATCGGTACACTTATCAGAAACCGCAATTACGAGAGTTTTTGCACCGGTATTGATTGCTGCCTGAGCGATTTTTGCATTATTTGCTTTCACATACAGGCTTTCAACATCCGAAAACGCACCTGCTCCTAAGGTAACCAATTTATCCCCTACTGAACAATATTTCAAACTAGTACATCCAGCAAAGGCATTTACACCGATTTCTGTAATTGATTTTGCCTCAACACTAATCAACGATGCACATCCGAAAAAGGCGTTTTCAGGAATTTCAGTAATATATTCAGACAATTCCACTACCTTAATATTTTTATTATTGTAAAAGACATCTGAACTGATACCGGTGATTTTTATAACACTGGAAGTTCCATCAGAATTTTTGATCACCTTATATTCAGGAATAATAACAAAATCCTCTTCTCCGGTATAGGCAGTAACCACACCGCTTTTGCTCACCTGCAAGCCATCAGTGCAATCCACGCGATCCGAAACGTGCTCAATAATCTCAATCGGTACCTCAAAAGGAATAACACCGTTTTGATTATCGTCATATGAAGCATAAGAATATGAATAATCTTCAAACTCATGCATTTCATCATCCATTACGGTAAAGTTTGTAACAAAATACGATTCGGTAGCAATATCATAACCAACAATTGCAAAAACATGTGCAGTACCCGCCATGATCCAACGATGATACCCGGACATTGTGTTTTCCGTAGTGTAGGTTTTTGTAACCTCCTCGTTTACAATCTTTGAATATGTTGTAGAGGAAGAATATTCTTCTGAATTATTTGTAGAAGAGGAATATCCCATGGCTTGGCTTTGATCTTCGGATTGAATATAATTTTTCCCGTATCCATAAGTTTGGCTAATCTTTTCCGACAAAGCTTTGGAAATAGCCTGTGTCTCGCTGACAGAAGAACTTCCGCTGTAACCTGCTTCTTTATTCCAACTACTGCTATTCGTTGTATTTGTTCCTTCAACGGTAATAGTGCCGTCCTCTTCAACTGTACCATCATCATCTTCGGTTCCGGTCTTTTTATTTGTAGTTACGCCATTCGAATACTTCAAATCTAGCGCACCACCCCATTCTCGTCCACCGTTAATATCGACCACATCAATCGATGCCTTCACCCCATAAGAAGATTTTGTGTTAAGATTAAGTCCTGCAGAAAAATCCTGTCTGGTTTCTTTATCTGTCACATCATAAGTCTTCGTATTGTGTGTAGTCGTAGTCAGATCATGTGTTTCAGTCGTATCAATAGTTTCTGTAGAATCTGTTCCACTGGAACCGCTGCTAACATACCATTCACCACTTTCATTGGTTGCGATTTCTCTAGCCTCAGTAGTTTCAAGACCGTTTTCTTTTGCCCACTGCTCGTCAATCGTAATTCCTTCTGACCAAGCACTCGATAAGGTCCAGTTAAAGGAATCAGTTGTCGCCTTCGAAGCAGCAATACCATATTGCTCCATTAAAGTGGTAGATATTTGAGTTGAATATGTTTTTGTTTCTGTTTTCGTAACACCGTTTGAATTGATCTTACCGAAATCATGTATTACATACAAAGGAACATTGCGAATTTCACCAATCTCATAGGTATAAAGAATCACTTCGCTATCCTCATAAATAATAGGATCATCCAATTTTTTCTTTGCCCAAGCTTGGTTTCGTTCACTGATCCAGTTTGCAGAATAAGTCTTATGACCAACTGTTCCCACCGGGATCTTTTTCAGAATGTTACCCTCATCGTCCGACCATCCTGCGAAAATATATCCCTCCAATTTAGGAGACGGTAACACCTTTTCCTTGTTTACTTGATAGGTAATACTTTCTTCCGGAATCAAGTCGGATTCAAACTCCACATTAAATGTATCAAGAATCCAACGGGCATAAAACTTTTTATTGCCAGTCGATCCTTTTTCAATGGTAACAACTTGATTTCCTCCGGTGCCTGAAATGTCACCGGGAGCATCGTACCATCCGCCAAAAGTATAACCGGGCACAGAAGGAACAGGCAAATAGAAAGTTTCATCTTCTGGTGTATAAGAATAAACAAAATCAGAACGATCAATCTCTTGCTGCGCAAGATAATTGTCACCGCTGGGATTGATCTCATAATGGATAGAAAATCCTTCAATAGGCGCGATGTTTTCCTGCGCAACAAGTACCTTGCCGCATACTCCGCAATGAGAACCTTCTGTTTTTCCGCTTTGCGTATAGGTAGGTTCGACCGCGGGATCGATTACTGCATCGTGACCTGTAGCATCAATCTTCACCTTTTCGAGGGTGGTCTCGGTCAGGGCATTTGCATCCTTGAAATAAGTGTCGCAAAGGGTGCACTGCCAATAAGCAAGATTTCCTTCTTCCTCACAAGTAGCCGCTTTTGAAGAAATCGCCTTAAGTTCATGCGCACACTTGGGAGTTGCGGGACACAGCTTTATGTTATAGCCATCGGGATCGGTGGTGCAGCCATCTGCAATATACTGGGCAATGTTAACAAGGTCCATCGCATTGATCCTGCCGTCGTCGTTAACATCACTTGCCGATTCATTTACCGAAACATTGTATCCGTAAGGGTCGGTGGTGCAGCCGTCTGCAATATACTGGGCAATGTTAACAAGGTCCAATGCATTTACGCGCAAGTCCCCTGTGGCATCACCGGGCTTGTAGGAAATGATCTGCAAGCCGCCGGAAACCAGAACGGGAGATACATATTCTTTATCTCTATCAAAAATAGCACCGGCCTCGTAAGAAGCTGTAATGGAAATTTTTTCATCTACTGCAGCATCCTCGGAAACGGCAAAGGTAAGACCTAAGATCTCACCGTCCTTCACCTGGCTGTCGGAGATTTGCGTAGCATACCAGTTGAAATTGGCATTTTCCGTGCGGGGGGGCTTGGAGCCGGTCAGGGAAAGGGCAGAAAAGGCAGAGCCGTTTTCCACGGCAGTCAAGGTCAGGCCCTCTTCCCAGCTGAGCTTTAATACCGCACCCAAAATGCCGGGGTTATTTTGGATCGTTACGCTGACTCTTACCTCTTCTTCACCGGGCATGGCATTTCCCGAATCCACTTCAATGACACAGTCGGAAACAGCACTTACGGCAGCCTCCTGTGCAAAAACGGAAAAGGGAATACATGAGAGAACAAGGGTCACCGCTAAAAGAAACGATAGGATTCTTTTCTTCATCTTTATTCTCCTTTTGCTTTATTTTGTAACGGTAACAGAGCCGTTTACAATGTTAAGCTCCACGGGATTTTTATCTCGATCAAAGAAATCGCCCTCTACATAGGAAGCCTCCAGCGCAATATTCGTGCCGGCTGCAACCGTATCGGAAACAGTAAAGGTAAGCATCAGAACTTCGCCGTCCTTCACCTGATCATCGGAAATTTCCGTAGCATACCAGTTAAAGTTAGCATTTCCCGTACGGGGGAGCTTGGAGCCTGTCAGGGAAAGAGCGGAAAAGGCTGAGCCGTTTTCGATGGCAGTCAAGGTGAGCCCTTCTTCCCAGCTGAGCTTTAATACTGCACCCAAAACGCCGGGGTTTTCATGAAGAGAAACCGCTACCTGAACCGTATCGCCTGCCTTTGCGGAAACGCTGTCCACTACAAGGGTAGGCTCGGTATAGCTGATCTGCACCTTTTCATACTGAGCCGTAATTGTCAGATCAGAAGTTACATTGTCAAACTCCTTGTCCCAACCGATAAAGGTATAGCCCTCGCGGGTAGGATCAGAAGGAGCTGCAGCTGCCGTGCCGCTTTCTACATTTTCACAGGTTTTCAGAACCGTACCGTCATGGTCAACAAAGGTAACGGTAAAGGTCTCTACAGGCTCTGCATTGAAATGGAAGGTTGCATTCAAAAGGGCATCGTTGCCGGAGCTGATAGATACCTTTTCCTCCCACTCGGCCTCGGTACCGTCGTAATATACATCCGTCAAAGCGGAGCAGCCGTTAAAGGCGCGGCGGCCGATCTCTACAACCGTTGCAGGGATGGAAATGCTGGTGATGGGCTCTCCTGCAAAAGCAGAAGCATCAATGGCAATAACATCAATACCGTCTGCAGTCTTGGGAGGGATCACCACATCGCTGTCGGTGCAATCGCCAAGGCTGAGAACATATCCCTCTTCATCAATCTCAAGACCGGAGGAATACTTTACATATACAGGGGTATAGGTTTCATTTTTGCCGGGAACGGTCAGATCAAAAGAAGCACTATCCGCTACTTTGTTGCCCTTGGAGTCCTTCCAATGGCTAAAGGAGCCGCCATCCTTGTCGGCTGCGGGCGCGGTGAGATTTACTACCTCTCCCGCAAGATAAAGTCCGTGATCAAAGCCGTCAGAAAGCGCGCCGCCGTCCACCGCAACCTGATAAAAGTCTGCAGTAGCAAGACGGTCAGCCTGATATCCGAAATAAGTCTGTGCATCGGCACCGTACTTCAGCATAGAGTCAAGCAGATTTTTCAAATTTTCATCTGCAGTGGTACCGAGCTTTCCGTTTTTGTTGTATACATACTGCAGAACGCTGTACTTGTTGGGCTGGCTGTAATAAGTCTCGCCGCCGTCCACTGCATAAGCTCTCGCATAGATCACATCGGTCATCTGCTTGGCAGAAACACCGGTATAATCAAAGATCATATACTCCGCTTCGCCGATCGTTTCCGTTCCTACTGAGGTAAGTGCAGCACTTTGGGTGCCGACCGTATATTCCTCCTGAGGCTCGGTCCATACCAAAAGCTTTACATTCTCCACATTGGAGGAAACCGCATACTTAATGCAAACAGAATCTCTGAAAGACAAATTACAAAAATCAATACTGAGCACAGGCTCAGGATCTGCGGCGCTGGTGCTTACGACCAAAAGCGTAACGGTCACAGCAAGAATCAGTACAACGCCAAGAATTGAAAACAGTTTCTTTTTATTTTTCATCTCAAAACCTCCTAATTACCAAAGCTCTACGGGAAAAACAATTAGATTTCTCTTTGGCTGAGGGTCCCATTCCCCCTGGTTATCATCACCTCCGACGCCAGATGATGAAAGCACATCCTCGGTGGTAAATTGAATCACTTTTACCGTTGGTGTCTGATAGGCTGCTTTTGTCTGATTCATCGTTATTCTCCTTCACTGCTTATTTGCAACATAATTGACATTATGTTGCAATTTCTTCTTTCGATCGCAGAAAGAGGAAAGAAAACAATAAAAAAAGAGCATAACAACAAAAGCTTTTTGACTCGAAAAATCAAAAGGCTTTATCGTTATGTCTATATTTTTGTTTTTTTATCGGAAGTATTGATTTTTTTAAATATTTGTGATATGATGGCGATGTATTGTCACAGGTGTTTTTCTTTTTGTGTCAATATGTAGAAACATAATGTCAATTATGTCGCATCCGCAAGGGTGCTTTTTTTTATTTAAAAATAAAAATCTACAGAATCAGATGAAGCTTTTCCATTCGGCGGCGATGGGTCATGGCACTGGCGGCGGTATAAATTCGAGTGGTATTGATGCTGCTGTGACCGAGAACATCCGCAAGAAGCACAATGTCCTTCTCGATTTTGTAAAATGTTCTTGCAAACAAATGCCTTAGGTTATGGGGGAAAACCTTCCCGGGCGAAACACCCGCCTTTTTGCAAAGCCCCTTCATCTCCCGCCAAACACAGCATCGGTTTATGGGCTTTCCCTTCTTTGTAATAAAGATAGGCCCTGATGCGATCCCTTCTTTCTTAGTATAAACCAGCAATTTCTTTTTCAGCTCCGGAAGCAAAAACACCCTTCGGCTTTTTCCCTTGCAGTTCACCTGCGCTTCCCCACGAAGCACACTTTCCACGGTAATAAAGGGCAATTCGCTGATTCGGATCCCGGTGGTACAGATCGTCTGCAGTATCAAACAAAGTCTTTGATTTCCCCTTTTCTCCGCTTCTCTTACCAAGCGATGGTATTCCTCCCGATTCAGCTCCCTCTCCTCCGGGATAAAAACACTTTTTTGCACCTTGAAGCGGCGGAGCAGCACCTCTTCCCAACCCATAAAGTGAAAAAAAGAATTCAGTGCCGCGATCATGGAATTTGCGCTGGAAAGAGCGTAGTTTTCTTCTAAATGCTTTTTATACTGTTTGGTAAGATCTTTTGTTATATCCTTGTTTTGAACAAAGTCTGAAAAGTATGCTACATCGTGCCGATATTTTTCCACGGTAGCATCACTTTTTTCCATATCTATCAAATACTTTGAAAATAAATCGATGTTGTTTTTTGTAATCGTTCTGTCAGCCAAAAAACATCCCTCCTTTTTGTATGGTTTTCACCGTTTTTCTTCTTATTATACAAAAAAGATACACCTTCGTTTTGGAGAATATTAAATAAAAACAAAAAGAAAACCCCGGAAATCCGGGGTTTTCTTTTTTGTCGAAAGTTTTCTTTGCCTTGTTCCTTTTTCGAGAAAAAGGAACCGAAAAAGCTTATGACTTATTAAAAAATAACTTTGGATTTATATTCCTTGTTTATCTTTTATAAGTCGGAAGCTTTCTTTGCTTACTTTCTTTCTCGAAAGAAAGTAAGTCGCAGCCGATTTTACAAAGTTTAAAACGCAGTAAAACCCGGCGAGGCAAGGCGCACAAGGGAAACGCGAAGGAGTTTACTAATCGTAAATGACTGAGTGTTTCTCCGTAGTGGAACGAAGCCGTAGCGGGTTTTACAAAGTTTTATTCTTCGGTGAAGGAGTCCTTGCCAACTCCGCAAAGCGGGCAAACGAAATCATCGGGAAGGTCGTCAAATTTGGTGCCGGGCGCAATTCCGTTATCAGGATCGCCAAGAGCCTCGTCATAGGTCCAGCCGCATACATCGCAAACATATTTTTTCATATTCTTTTTCTCCTTTAATTATATATATTTATTTTATTTATTTGCAAAGTTCCTTTGCAAGGGCTTCGATTTGTCCGCGGGATTCATCACTGAGTGCAGAGAGAATTTTTACACCGTTTTCCGCAAAGGTAAGGTTTTTGCTCTTTTCAAGCATTCCCTTCATCACGCGAGCTGCAGTAGGTGCCCAGGAGCCGTTTTCCACAAAAGCCACCGTGCGGTTGGAATAATTTCTCTCGGTCAGGTGATGGATAAACTCCTTCATAAAGGGGAAAATGTCCCCATTATAGGTGGTGGTAGCAAGTACAAGCTTCGAATAGCGGAAGGCATCCTCCACCGCCTCTGCCATATCCTCTCTTGCAAGATCGCTTGTGACTACCTTTTTACAGCCGTTTGCAAGAAGCTTTTCACAAAGAAGCTTTACCGCCTTTTCCGTATTGCCGTAAACGGAAGTGTAAGCAATGAGAACCCCCTCTTCCTCGGGTGTATAAGAGGACCAGGTGTGATAAAGGTTCAGATAATAAGAAAGATTTTCCGTCAAAATAGGTCCATGCAAGGGGCAAATGATCTTGATCTCAAGCCCTGCCGCCTTTTTCAGGAGGGTCTGCACCTGCGCACCGTATTTTCCAACAATACCGATGTAGTATCTTCTCGCCTCGCACGCCCAGTCTTCCTCTACATCCAGCGCACCGAATTTACCGAAGCCGTCTGCGGAAAAGAGCACCTTGTCAAGGCTGTCGTAGCTGACGATCACCTCGGGCCAATGGACCATGGGTGCCGTAAGGAAGGTAAGGGTATGCTCACCAAGATTTAAAGCATCTCCTTCGCCAACCACCACACGCTTATCGGCAAAATCCGTGCCGTAGAAATTTTTCATCATATCAAAAGCCTTGGCAGAAGAGACCACCTTTGCTTCCGGGTACTTTTCACAAAAAGCCATAATACCGGAGGAATGATCGGGCTCCATGTGATGTATCACAAGAAAATCAGGGCATCTTTCACCGATCTGGCCTGCGATCTTCTCCAGCCATTCTTCCTCAAAGGTAGCGGAAACGGTGTCCATTACCGCAATTTTTTCATCCACGATCACATAGGAATTATATGCCATGCCGTTCGGCACAATATACTGCCCCTCAAAAAGATCGACCTTATGATCGTTGACACCCACATAGCGAATATCTTTTGAAATTTCCATTTTTACACCTCTTTTTATTATTTACGGAGAAAAGAAAGCTTTATACTGTGCTCCGACTTTTCTCCCGGATTTAAGTAAACAAGTCTGCCTTCCTTCCGCATCACATCTCTTCCGTCGGGATAGGCATTGCCGGGCTCCAGCCCCATTACATAATCTCTTTCACCCATCATTTTCCATTGGGTAAAGCAGGGAAGAAATTCGGCATCGTACTCCATTCGGAGGCCAAGACCGAGCTCAGGGTTTTCCAATGTAATTTGCGCATTTTTTTCCATTGTATGATAAAAGCACATTTCCTGATAGCCCTTTTGGGGCTTTTCTACCACATTCCACTTTTCAAGCCCTGTTTTGGCGTGGTCATCTCTCGGTTTCGTTTCAAGAGACGGAATCGTAAGCTGTGCCTTTTCGGAAAGGATAGGGTAGCCGATATTAAAGTGATAAAGGATCTGATAAGGCTCGGGAGACGGGCCCTTATTTTCCACACGGTCGGTAATGGTTAAGGTATTTCCAAAAGTAGGAACTCTGTATTCCCTTGTAAATACAAGGTTTCTCTCCAGAGCAGATACATCCCGCATCACAGCGCAGATCACGATCTCTTTTTCATTTACCTCATAGGAAAATTTTTCTGCGGGAATGTGGGAGACCGTACCGTGAAGGCCCACCTCTTCCCCGTCGTCCACGCAAGGCTCGCCAACACTTCTCAGACCGCAAGTGGTCAAAAAGCCCGCAGTAAAGGATTTCAAAAAGCCGGCTCCCTTGGAATCAAAGTACCGGGGTGCCACATAACCGCAATCGGTAAAGAAACCGAAATTCACACCGTCGTAGGAAAGGCGGGAAAGATCGGCACAGCGGTCAAGGGATACGGTAAAGGAAAGCCCGTCTCCGTTTCTGACTTCAAGAAGGCGCATTCCGTCGCCTCTGCCGCCACAAAGACGCATTTCTTCTACACCGTATAGTTGATTTTCACTTCCGATATATGGATTCATTCGTTTTCTCCTTTACTTTTTGCTTTTTTTCGTATAATAACAGAAAGAAAAATACCTGCCAAGGGAAAAAGAGCTCCCAAAAGCATACCTGCCTTCATTCCGATCTGTTCAGGGGAAAGAAGGTGTTTTTCCGCAAGAAGAGAAACAGTCGGACAAGCCATCACAAGGTCCGTCACCGAGCCTACCAGCTGAGGCCCTACCGAAGCACCCAGATCTCCTCCCGAAGCCATAAGGGCATAGATCACAACGCCCCCTTCGGGAAAACGGTCCGATGCCGCCAGAAGACTGCCCGGCCAAAGCATGGAAGTACAAAAGCCGCAAAAGGCGCAGGCGAAAAGTCCAAAAAGAGGAACAGACGAAAGGGACGCGATCACATAACAGCAAAAGGCTCCCAAAAAGCCTAAGGTGAGCACCCTGTAAATATTTCTTCCGATCTTACCGTAAAGGCTTCTGCCGAAACCCAGCATCGCCGAAAAAAGAGCAACACCAAACAAATCGCCCCATACCTTGGAAATTCCAAGAGCCGCCTCCAGATACCCGGAAGCCCACTGCTCCATGGTGCATTCCGCCGCACCGCCGAAGAAGATGAGAAGAACACAAAGCCACACCCCGCCTTTTTTCAAAAGAAAAACGGCTCCCGTCCCCTTTTCATCCTCCGGCATGGGAGGAATTTTTGAGGTGAAAAACAAAAGGGAAGACACAAGAGGAAAGATCATAAAGATCAAGGGAAGGATCTGCCAATTTTCTTCGCCGAAAAGGAAAAGAAAACTTGTGATGATCGCTACTACAAATACCACGCCCCAGGCGAATACCGAGTGCATTCGACTCAATTCCCGATCGGGATCGTTCGATGGGATAGCCGCAAAAACAGGATTGACGAGAACCTCGCAAAGACCGCCCGCGGCAGCAAACAGTACCGTTCCCAGAAGCAGTCCCGTATATACATTTGATGGGAAGAAAAAAGGCCAGATACCGTAGACCAGAAGGCCCGCCGCCGCAAAGCAGGGCATCGCCCGCAGGGACTTTTGAATATCAAACAAATGGGAGAAGAAAGAAAAAACAAGGTCTACTCCCAGCTGGGTGCAAAAATTTACAAGAACAAGAAATCCCAGCCGCGTAAAGGATAATCCGTAAAGCCCCCGAAAGGTCATCATTAAAACAGGAGATAAGGTGCTGACCACGGAAAGGGTAACAAGGGAAAAGTAGCAAGCGTATTTTAGTTTTTTCACAAAGGCTTTACCTCTTCTCCTTTGCGGGTATAACAATCTTTAAAATGAACAAGCTCGTTATTTTCCACTGTAATTTCGGGCATATTTTTCAAGATGAAGCCGGAAAAGGATACAAGACTTCCGCCTTTTACCGTAATGCCCATATCGCCGGCATTAAAGTCGCGGAACTGAATGCCGTTGGAATTTTCCAAAATGATCTTAGAGTAAAAGCACTGGCAGGCGGAAAAGATAAAGCCATGCCTTGCACCCAATATACGAATGCCAACGCCCTTATTAAAATCGGAATGGTTGAAGGTACAGCCGATCACCGAACCGTGATCGCTGTTGGGAGACTGGTTTTCGCTGTTGTCAATGAGAAAACCTTCCGTATTGCCGTCAAAGGAACAGCCGGAAAACACATTGTTACCGCCGTTATTGATACAGCCATAGAAGTTTCGGTTGGCGCAAACATTGGTAAATTTGTGGAATTCGCTGAGATACGGGATCCAGATCCCCGCGCCGCAAAAGGTGATACGCACATCACTCACCACCGAGGAGTGCTCCAGGTTTACCCCCGTATCGGAAAAATAAAGACCGCCCCCTGAAAAATTGGTAATATGAAGACCGTGGATAAAGGCGTGGCGGGGCTGAGAGGCACCGTCTTTTTTGGAAGCAGTGCCTACAAACAAAACGCCGTGCCGCGTTCCGAGAGAGGTAGGCCTTTCAAAGGGCTCTGCAGAACCGGTAAGAGAAAGATCCGAAATGCGGCAAAAGGCAGAAAGAGAGACCGCCGCACCTTCCTTCACGGAAGAACAAAGCACAAGACGGCTCCCCTCTCCCAAGCCGAGAAGCGTGGTTTTCTCTGGCATTTTGACGCCCGAAACATAAAAATCTCCCTTGCCTAAAATTACCGTACCGTTTTTCAAAAGAAGGTTTTCAATTTCTTCTGTCCGATCCGACAGATCTCCTGTGGATTCTAAAAGATATCCTTGCAGCATTTCCATTCTCTACCACCTGAAAATTTTTTTATTAGTATATCATATCCGGTTTCGTTTTTCCATATAAAAAAAGAAAAATCCTCGGAAATTCCGAGGATTTTTTCACTTATTTTGTGCCGAAGAGTCTGTCACCCGCATCTCCCAAGCCGGGGAGGATGTAGCCGTTTTCATTCAGGCATCTGTCAAGAGTAGAAACAAAGATCTCTACATCGGGATGTTCCTCAGCCACGCGGCTGACACCTTCCGGTGCACCGATCACTGCCATAAATTTGATATGCTTACAGCCTCTTTCCTTCAGCTTCACAATCGCGTCGCAGGCACTGCCGCCGGTAGCAAGCATCGGATCCACCACGAGAACGACCTTTTCCTCAATTCCATCAGGCAGCTTGCAGTAATATTCGCAAGGCTCCAGGGTCTCTTCGTTACGGTAAAGACCGATGTGTCCCACTCTTGCAGAGGGGAACAGAACATGCACGCCGTTGACCATACCGAGACCTGCTCTCAAAATGGGAACGATCACGATCGCGTTGTCTGCGATCACCTTCTGGGTGCAGACCTCAAGAGGGGTCTTTACCTGTTTTTCGGTGGTGGGAATGCCTTCTCTGAGACACTCAAAGGTCATCAAGGTGGTGATCTCTTCCACAAGCTCGCGGAATTCCTTCATGCTGGTCTTTTCGTCGCGCAAGATGGCGATCTTATGGTTGACCAGAGGATGATCGAATATGGTTACGTTGGGATAGTTTTTCATTTTGTTGCCTCTTATGCTTTTTTCTTGTGAAGAATGATGTTTACGATGATACCGAAGATCAAAGCGCAAGCGATAGCAGTGATGGTAACCTTGCCGATCTGCATTGCCATACCGCCGATACCGGAAATAAGAATCGCGGAAACGGTAAAGAGGTTTGCATTGTCACCAAGGTCCACCTGCTGGATCATCTTCAGACCGGAAACTGCAATAAAGCCGTAAAGGGTAATGCAAACACCGCCCATTACGCAACCGGGGATAGAATCAAGGAATGCCACAAAGGGAGAAACAAGTGAAATGAGAAGTGCCATAATGGCGGTGGTGGTAATGGTGGCAACGGAAGCGTTTCTGGTGATTGCAACACAGCCTACGCTTTCACCGTAGGTGGTATTGGGGCAACCGCCGAAGATCGCGCCGGCAAAAGAGCCGATACCGTCACCGAGAAGGGTGCGGTGAAGTCCCGGATCCTCAAGAAGCTCACTGCCGATAATGGTAGAAAGGTTCTTGTGGTCTGCAATGTGTTCTGCAAATACAACGAATGCTACGGGAACGTAAGCCACTGCAACGGTAGCAAGATAGGAAAGATCAAAGTCTTTAAATGCACCCAGTGCGGTCAGGAAGGTAAATTCAGGAATTGCAAAGAAGGTGCCGATGCCAACGCCCTCTGCAACCAGTGCCTTGAAGGGAGCAAAATCAAGGATCTTCAGCGCGTCAATATCTGCCGCACCGCCGATCAGGGTGAAAACAAGTGCAACTGCGTAGCCTGCAAGGATACCGATGATAAAGGGAACAAGCTTTACCATTTTCTTGCCGTAGGTAGAGCAAAGGGTAACAACGATAAAGGTAACAATCGCACAGATAAAGGATACCCAGCTAAAGCCCGACATGATAAATGCACTGCCGTCAGCAGTTTTTGCACCGTAAGAGAATACGTCGTTGATGGCTGCACCTGCAAGGGAAAGACCAATGAGGGCTACGGTAGGTCCGATGACAACGGGAGGCATGAGCTTATTGATCCAGCCAACACCAACCAGTTTTACAACGATAGCGATCACTACGTATACAAGACCTGCAAAAAGCGCACCGATGATCAGGCCGAGATAGCCGAGAGCCGTGCTGGCAGCGCCTGCAAAAGCGGCAACCATAGAACCGATAAATGCAAAGGAGGAACCAAGGAATACGGGACTGCGGAACTTGGTAAAGAGCTGATATACCAAGGTACCGATACCGGCACCGAAAAGAGCCGCAGATGCACTCATTCCGTTACCTACAATCGCGGGAACCGCAATGGTAGCTGCCATGATGGCAAGAAGCTGCTGAATCGCAAAGATGATCAGCTGACCGAATTTCGGTTTGTCTTTTACGCCGTAGATAAGCTTGTTTTCCATAAAAACCTCTTATTCTATTTTTAAATTTAGAGCAAAAAAGTGTTTTTGCCCCATCGGCGACATTATATCACATATTCATTATTTTTTCAAACAAAATTCATCTTTTTTCAAAAAAATTTTTCACCTTTTTTTGTGCACTTTGCCATCAAAGTAAAAACCCGCTTTCTTTTGAGAAAAAGTGACACCCCAAAACTTGTTTTAGCAGGTGAAACTTTCGCCGGTGAGAAAGCGGGCAAAGAAAACTTATCCCTTGAAAAAGTTTTAATGCTTTTTTGTTAAAAGCTTTTTGGGTACCTTTTTCTCGAAAAAGGTACAACGAAGTCACAGCGGGTTTCACCAAAACCATAAAACGAAGCAAAACCCAGCGAGACAAGGCGCGCAAAGGAAATGTGAAGGAGTTTACTTCCGTAAATGACTGAACATTTCTCTGAAGCGGAACGAAGTCACAGCGGGTTTTGCAAAGTTTTATTCGAGGTGCGACATCATCGTAAGTATATGTTTCACCGCATCCCGCGCCGCATCGATGGTGATCTCACCGTCACGGAGATATTCCTCAGGATTTTTGGGATCCGGATCGGCAAAAGAACGCTTTGTGCACCAGTGGGGCATTTTTACATCACTTCCCGCAGAAAGCTCCGAAGCAATATCCGAAAGGACCCACCAGTCCGTCATCACAAGTCCTTCATAGCCCCATTCACCCCGCAAAATACCGCGGAGCAGATCCTCACAAGCAGCAGCAGGCGTACCGTTGACAATGTTGTAAGAGGTCATAATACACCAAGGAGATGCTTTTTTGATAGCGATCTCAAAGCCCTTCAGATAGATCTCCCTGAGAGCTCTTTCCGAAACTCTCGAATCCGCCTCTCTGCGATTGAGTTCCTTGTTGTTACAGCAAAAATGCTTGATGGTAGCGGCTACCCTTTGGCTCTGAATGCCGGAAACCGCCGCCGCACCCACAAGACCCGTGGTAACAGGATCCTCGGAATAATACTCAAAATTTCTGCCGCAAAGGGGGGAGCGGTGAATGTTCATACCGGGAGCAAGGTAAATGCCCGCGTTGTTTTCTTTTACTTCAAGAGCCTGGGTGGCACCTACCTTTTTAATAAGAGCAAGATCCCAGGTCTGGGCAATGGCAGTGCCGCAGGGGAAAAAGGTGCTCTTGATATCAGCCGAGGGTGTGGCACGGAAGCCCGCAGGGCCGTCGGCCGTGGGAATGGGAGGGATCCCCGTTACATCCGCAACACCGGAGGTCACTCTCACCCTTCTGTGAGCACCGATAAAGCCGGTGGAGGAGCTTAAGGGATTGGGATGACCGTAAAGCAATTCCAAAACCTCTTCATCGGTAAGAGAAAGGCAAAATTCATCAAGACGGTCCTCTTCCAAAGCGCGGATCAGAGTCATTCGCTCAGGATTTTCCACCCTTTTACCCGAAAAAGCACGGGGCGGCATTTGTACCTTTTCCTTTTGGGGCAAGGCTTCGTATTCGCCGCTTGCAAGAAGTCTTCTTTCAAGCTTTGCGGGAGCAAGATAGGCCTTGCTCTTTTTTACAATCTTGTTTTCGGAAATTTCAAAGGAGAAGATTTCCTTTGAATCTCTTACATTGTTACCGAGAAAGATGCGGTAGCTACCCTTTTCCAAAACGAACGCACTTTCTTCGATCTTTCCCAGGTCGTCAAAGGAAGCATGATCGGAAAGAGCAAAGCGGAGATTTACAAGCACAGTTTCCCCGGGGGCAATTTCCTTTGTTTTCACAAAGGCAGAAAGCTCTTTTGCAGGCTTACCCAAAAGGCCCTGGGGCGCGGAAAGGTACAGCTGTACCACTTCTCTTCCCGGTGCCTTTCCTTTATTCGTTACACGCACCCGGGCAGAAAATACCCCTTTTGCAAAAGAAGCCTTTTCACACGAAAGATCAAATTCCGTAAATCCCAAGCCAAAGCCGAAAGGATATACCACCTTTTCGGGACAGAAGGTCTCAAAATAGCGGTAGCCTACAAAAATATCCTCCTCATAGGCAGTAAAATCGGGGCTTTCCAAAAAGGTCTTCGTGGAGGGATAATCCTCGATCCTTTTTGCAAGGGTATGCTGAAGATGGCCGGAGGGATATTTTTTTCCAAGGAGAATATCTACAATGGCTTCTCCCGCCATGCTTCCGCCGAACAAGGGGTAAAGAAGTGCTCCTACCTTTTCATCACGGCAGAAGACCTCTGTTTCCACAGGACCGCAAACAGTCAGAATCACGACTACAGAAGAAAAATCCTTTTCCAAGCGGGAAAGAAGGGAGATTTCCTCAGGCAAAAGGGCAAAGCCGCCCGCCTCTCCCTTTCGGTCAGAGCACTCGGAAGAATAACGGAGAATGGAAAAAAGGGCGATCCCGCCGAATTTTACCGCTTCGCCGTAAACCTTGTCGGAAATAGGAAAGGGCGCAAGGTCTCTTCCCACCATCCAGCTTCTTCTTTCCTTTTCGGGAAGAAGATTTCCTCGCTCCATTTCCAGCGCGTATTCTTTTTTTCCTTCCTCGATCAAAGGATAAAACAGGGAGATCTCTCCCTTTTCATCGGCACTTTTCAACGCATCCGCAAGGGAGATCTTTACATCGGACAAAACATTTCCGCTGCCGCCGCCGCCAAAGAGAAACTCTCCCGTTCCTCTGCCGAACAGGCATACCCTCTCCCCTTTTTTCAAAGGAAGCGTACCGTCATTTTTCAAAAGCACGATCCCGTCAGTGGCTGCTTTTTTGGAAATTTCCATATGAGCCCGTGAAGCGGTCACAAGACGGCCGTTTTTCCCAAGAGGCTTTGCAGACTGAAACATATATCTTGAAAAGCGATGCATATATATCCTTCTCCTTAAAATATTTTCTTCAGTATAACAAGAAAAAAAGGCATTTTCAATATCTTTTTCTTGAAAAAATTTGCCCTTTTCGCTTAAAGCTTACCCTTTTGGCTTAAAAAAAGAAGCCTTCTGCAAATGCAAAAGGCTTCCGCGATTCTTATTCTTCGGGGGCGTATTCGTCCAGGGTCACTTCCAGAGTCTGGGTCTTTCCGTCGCGGTAGACCTCTACCGTTACCTTGTCCCCTGCTTTGTATTTGTTTTTCGCATTGATCAGTTCATTGGCGGTCTTGACCTTGTCATCGTTGAGCTTTGTAATAATGTCTCCCACCTTGATCCCTGCCTTTTCGGCGCAGGAGTCTTTGCCCACCTCTTCTACGCGGGCACCGGGCATGGTCTCCACGATCACTCTTCTGCCCCATTCGTCGGTGGTGTATTCATAGCCGGAGGAATCGGAAACGGCAATGCCGAAATTGGGTCTGCCGGTTACATAGCCGTGGGCAACCAGATCCTTTGCGATCTCCATAGCATCGTTGATCGGAATGCAAAAGCCGATTCCCTCAACGCCTGTTGCCGCATACTTTGCGGAAGCAATTCCCACAACGGCACCGGTGGCATCAAAGGCGGGACCGCCGGAATTGCCGGAGTTGATGGCAGCATCCGTCTGGAAGGTGGAAATATTGTATTCTCCCGTGTTGATCACACGGTTTACACCGGAAACAACGCCTGTGGTCAAGGTAAAGGTCAAATCTCCCAAGGGGTTGCCGATTACAAGGATATCATCGCCCACTTTCAGGTTGTCGGAATTGCCGATGGTTACATTTTTCAAATCATCTTTTTCAATTTTCAGAACCGCTACATCGTTGATGCTGTCCGCACCGATAAGCTTTGCGGTGTAGCTGTCGCCGTTTGAGAAGGTAACACCAATGTCCTGGCATTCTGCCACCACATGGTGATTGGTAAGAATATATCCGTTTTTACCGTCGATCACAAAGCCGGAGCCGGTGGCTTTTCCCTGAGGATAATTTGCTTCCACAAAAACCACGCTCGTTACATTTTTTTCGTAGAGAGCGGTAGCGGTCAAGGCCTTGCCGCTGTAATCCTCACCAACGATCAGGTGATTTCCGTCGGAATCAGGATTTTCACGAATGGGCTCGTTCTTATCGGTCTTCTCTTCCTCGGTCTTATTTTCCATCTCTTCCTTCTGGGTCTCTTCTGCATCGGGCGATGAAAACTCCAGGGCGCCGGAGGAGATCAGGCCCACAAGACCGAATACAAGCAAAAGATACAGTACCACAAGAGATGTGATCACAATAAGGGTCTTATTCTTCTTGGGCTTTTTCGGCGGAGGCGTTACAGGGTCGTTCTGAGGAGGATAGCTGTAATGGTATTCTCCGAAGCCCTCTTCCTTCTTTTCCTCTGTGGGAGGGGTATATTCTGCTCTCGGTTCCTGAGGGGTATTTTCGTTTTCGGGAATCTGATTGTTCTCGTTCATTGATTTGCTCCTTTTTCTTATTATCCAAATGATAAACCGGTAAAATGAATGCTCTTTGAATTTTTTATAAAGTGAACGCACTTCTGTTATAGGTACGAAGTGCCTTTTCTGCCTTGGGGGTCATTTCGAAAAACAGAAGCGTCTTTGCTCCCCCTTCTTCCGAAACAATGGCATACCAGGTGTTTTCTCCCGTGCGGGTAGAAGCACAAAAAACCTCTTTTTTAATGCCGGGAAAGTCGGAAAGGGTATATTCCTTTCCGTTCACCTTGGCAATTTTTTCAAATTTTCCCCGGGGAACGGTATAAAATTTCTTGCGGCGGCTCTTGCCGTAAATCACCTCGATCTCCATTTCCCCGTCTGCAATGGTGTATTCATATTCAATGGATACAAATTGCCACAAATACCAAAAAAGACAGGCAATCCCGATAAGAAGAACGGGAACCACACCGCCGGGAAGGGAAAGAAAGCTTAAGGCAAAGGTAACACCGCAAAGAGCGGCAATAAGAAGTACGATCTTAATTTTTTTCGATAAAAGAATGCTCTGTTCCTTTAAGGGGACAAGATGTTCTACATACCCTGTCAAAAAATCATTTCCGTTTGTTTCCATGGAAAAACTCCTTTTTTTCTTTCCTCATATTTTATCATAGGAGACAACGCTTTTCAATGATTTTTTTAAAAATTCCCTTGGAAGGCTCTATTTTTTGTTCCAATTTTATAAAACATATTTTTTCACCTTTTGCGCAAATTAATCATGTCTGAAAAAGACAAAAAAATTCGGGAGCAATCTATGACCAGAAAAATCGCAAAAGCCACGCTTTCTTTTGTGATGATCCTCTATTTTGTATTCCTTTCCCTGTTCGGCTTTGCCGACTACCTTTATCCCGATACCGCAGGTCTCTACGCGGGGGATACGCTCTCGGGCACCCTTTGCTTTTCCTACGAAAGTAAAACGCCTGTTTTTTCGGAAAAAGGCTCCCTGACCCAAAGAGAAGAAGGAAAGATCTTAGCCTTCGGCATTCTTCCCATGAAAAATGTCAGCGTCCGTTACTACGAAAAAACAAATGTGGTCTGTGGCGGCGAGCTTTTCGGAGTTCGTATGAATACCAAGGGGCTTCTTGTTTGTGCCGTGGATGAGATCACCACGGAAAAAGGCACCCTTTCCCCCGGAAAAGATGCAGGCATCCGCCCGGGCGATATTCTCCTTTCCTGTGACAGCGTTCCTTTAAATTCCGCCGCATCCTTTTCCAAGATCATTGCCAAAAGTAACGGAAAAGCCATTGATATCCATGTCAAAAGAGGGGAAGAGGACTTCTCCCTTTCTCTTACCCCCGCCTTATCCTCCGATAACAGCGGATATCGAGCGGGGCTTTGGGTGCGGGACGGTGCCGCGGGCATTGGCACCGTTACCTTTGCCGATCCGGTTACGGGAAATTTTGCAGGGCTTGGGCATGCAGTATGCGATTCCGAAACAGGCATCGCCTTTCCTTTGGATAACGGCACCGTCTGCCACGCCCTTGTGGAAAGCATCGTCAAAGGAAAAGACGGCACGCCCGGGGAGATCCGCGGAAAGCTGGAAAAGGAAACCACAGGTTCTGTTCTTGCCAACCTCCCCAGCGGGATCTACGGGCATTTTGACAGCAAGGGAGAAGAGAAGAGCCTTGTTCCCATCGGCCTAAAAAGCAATGTAAAGCCGGGGAAGGCCTCCATTTTCTGCACCCTCGACGAAAACGGAAAACAGGAATATGAAATCGAGATCGAAGAAATCCTTGAAAAAGACAGGGCAAATAAAAATTTCGTGGTCCACATCACCGATCCCCGCCTGATCGAAAAAACAGGCGGCATCGTGCAAGGTATGTCGGGTAGCCCCATCATCCAGAACGGGCATCTGGTAGGCGCCGTGACCCATGTGCTCGTAGGCGATCCCACCCGGGGCTACGGCATTTTTATCGAAAACATGCTCACCGCTATGCCATAAAGCCTCTTCGATCCCTTCATCACAATCCATTATAGAACACAAGATTGAATCAAGATTGAAAAAAGCACCGCAAAACTGCGGTGCTTTTTGTATATTCCCCTTCCTTTTCTATGCACTTGACTTTACGGGGATTTTCGGTAGAATATTGGTAAGAAAACAAATAAGGAATGACAGATGAAAAGACTGATCGCACTTCTGATCACAATAACGGTAATTTTCTCTTTGTGCCCCTATAAAAAAGATGCCCCTTTTGTAAAGGAAAAGACAGCCGTCTCGGAGAATGCTTCCGTAACAACCACTGCAAAAAAAGAGTCTGCCGTCACGGAAGAGAGCATCCCCGAAAAAACACCCGAAAATATTCCTTCCACCACGACTAAAAAGAAGGAAAACAAGCCCGGGCAAGTGCCGGGGGCAACCACCAAAAGCCCTACCACGACCACAAAAGCGCCCACGGGTGTGCAGACCCCTTCTCAAAACAACAATACGGACAACAAAAAGCCGAGGCCAAATTATCCCGACACCTTTTCCGTAGGCTACGGCACCGTTGATATTTCGGGAAATCCTTCCATCACACCCGTTGCCATCGACGGCGGAATCGCCTCCAGTATTCTCGATCCTCTGATGCTCACCTGCATTGCCGTTTGGGACGGAGAAGAGGTTGCCCTCATTATGACTGCAGACATAAAGAAAATGTTCGAATCTGTGGCAAACCATTCTTTTTCCATCATTGAAAAAAATTTTGGCATTCCTCCGGAAAATATCATTATCAGTTGCACCCATACCCACTCCGCACCCTATACGGGAACGTCCGGCCAGGGAAAATCTCAATGGCTGCAAAACTACTACAATCAACTTCCGAAAGCAGTGGATGCTGCGCTGAATGATCTGGATCCCGTGGTCGGTGCCTATACGGGAAAGGCAGATCAACCGGGCATCGGTTTTGTCCGCAGATACCAGCTTGCAAACGGCAGTTGGAAAATGAATCCTTCCGCCTCCGACAGGCCCGTAAGACACGAATCCGAGGCGGATCCCGAGATGCGCACCATCCGCTTTGACCGGCAGAACAAAAAAGACGTGCTTCTCGTCAATTTTCAGACCCACTACTACGGTGCCAAGGCTAAAAACAGTCTCTCCGCAGACTTTGTAGCTCCCTTCCGCAAGAGTGCAGAAAAAGAATTTGACTGCCTATTTGCTTACTTTTCCGGTGCAAGTGCTGATATCAACCAGATTGCAAGACTTGCCGAAGATAAAGCAATTAAAGTCCCCGATGCAGACGCCGCCTTTATGAACGGGTTGGGAAACTGCATTGCTGCCGAAGAAAAGATCTCCATCGGCAACCTTAAAATTCAGCACTACAGATACACCGCCCGGTGCAAAATTGATACTCCCGAAAAACTGAATCAAGCAAGAGAGGTAGCAAACGGAAGGGTTTCCCCTGCGACCTACGGCTTTGCAAGTGTCGATGAAGCAAGCTTTGCCGTCTATTACGGAAGTTCCGATCCCACCATGACCATTCCCTTCACCGTCATTGCCTTTGGCGATGTGGCTTTCGCTTCCGCAGCCTACGAAATGTTCCACGAACACGGCTCTTACGTGAGAAACAATTCCCCCTTCAAGACCACCTTCATTTGCACCTTAGCCCACGGGGTAAACGGCTACGTTCCCACTGCCATCGGCTACGAGCACGGCGGATACGAAACTTGGAACTGCCGCTTTGTACCCGGCTCGGGTGAAAAATTCGCAAACGAAATCGTACGCCTTCTGCGAGCCTGCAAATAACCTGCTTTTTTCTTTCAAAAGAAAGGTGCCGCCTCAAAACTTGTTTTAGCAGTTCGGATGCATCTCCCTTTATAAAAACAGGCACTCGACAGGATCGGGTGCCTTCCTTTTCTTTTCACTCTTCACTCTTCACTAAAAAAAGCACCCTCTCGGGTGCTTTTTTTATTCCACGGTCATAACCACTTTGCCCACATTCTTGTTTTCGTAAAGGACCGCCTGTGCCTTTTCCGCCTCGGTAATGGGGAAAACGGCGTGAATGGTAGGCTTGATGAGCCCTTCCTCCACCTTGGGGAAGATCGTTTCCACAAGGCCGCGGAGAATCTCGCCCTTCATTTCAGGAGCGCGGGAGCGAAGGGTGGAGCCAATGATGCGCACATTGCGCACATAAATGTTTTTCAGATCAATTTCCGCAGTTGTTCCCGCAAGAGCGGCGATCATGATCCATCTTGCACCGTGGGTCAGATAGTGCAGACACTTATCCATATCCTTGCCGCCCAGACAGTCAATGGCAACATCCACCGAGTGACCCTTTTCCATTTCTTCCTTCAAAACAAGAGAAAGGTCTT
Source organism: Eubacteriales bacterium (assembly GCA_045602025.1). Classification (GTDB taxonomy): domain Bacteria; phylum Bacillota; class Clostridia; order Oscillospirales; family SIG627; genus RGIG5579. Next base: position 51,371 of record JAZSAT010000004.1, read on the forward strand.
CTTTTGATGTAACAACGATGCGGTCCGCACCAAGATGTGCAATGCTCTTTGCCTTATCCTCACCGCGCACGGTGGTGATCACACGGACACCAAAAGCCTTTGCCATGGGGATGATCACGCTGGCAAGACCCGAGCCGCCTGCCATCACAAGAAGAGTGTCCCCTTCCTTGATGCCCCCTTCGTAAAAAAGATTCAGGTATGCGGTAGCAAAAGCTTCGGGAATGGCGGCAGCCTCCACCATAGAGCAGTTTTTGGGAACAGGCATAACAAGATCATATTTTGCAGCCACATACTGAGCATATCCGCCGCCGCCGAGAAGGGCGCAAACCTTATCCCCTGCCTTCAGGGAAGATTTTTCCTGTGCCTCTTTTCCCATCTCAACAATTTCACCTGCCACCTCAAGCCCCATCCATTCGGGCCAGCCGGGAGGAGGCGGATAATCTCCCTCTCTTTGCATGAGATCCGCACGGTTTAAGGCAGTAGCCTCCACCTTAATGAGAACCTGATCGGGCAAAAGAGTAGGATCGGGCACCGTGTCCCATCTCAGGCTTCTGTCTTCATTCACAAGAATTGCTTTCATAAAAAATTCCTTTCTTTATTCGCCGCAGCATTTCAATAGGGTTTTGTAAAGGGTTAATTCGTAATCGGGCGTGTAGGGACTCTCCTCCCCCTGCAGAACCTTGGCAAAGGACAGGATCATATCGTCGTAGCGATTGTAAATATCCGTGGTGGTTTTTTCGGGTACAGTTACCCATTCATCGGAATAGGTTTCGTACATATCCGTGCAAAGCTTTGCATCGTTGTGCACCTCGGTAGCATCCCGTTCAAGGGGACGAAGTTCCACCGTGCCCCCCGTTCCGCACACCACGATCTGACGGCGAATAAAGCCGCCCCGTTCCACCGCAGAGGTCTTGATAAAGGAGGTTCCGTTTTTGTATCGAAGTGCCGCAAAGCCAAGATCTGTGCAATCCTTCCCCTGAAAGCCTGTTTTGGCATTGACCGGGATCACTTCTTCAGGAAGCCCCTGTATCTGCAGAATCAGATCCAAAAGGTGACATCCAAGCTGAAACATCATACCGCCGGGATACTCTTTCAAAAAATCCCGAAAGGCCGGTGTGGTAAAGCAGCTCATATGCGCTTCCACACTGTAGATCTCGCCAAGGTCTCCCCTTTTGATCTTTTCAAGAAGTGATTTTACCGCAGGATTGTAGCGGTACATATAGCCAAGGTGAAGAATCTTTCCTTTTTCCTTCACGGTTTTTATAAGATTTTCAAAATCCGAAAGACCGACGCCTCCGGGCTTATCCATATAAACATTCAGCCCGCGCCGCGCCGCCGCAAGCGCATATTTTGTCAGATTCTTCTCCGAAACCTCAATAAAAACGCCGTCAAGACCGGGAAGAGATAAGATCTCCTCGGGAGTATGGGTTTCGTATTTTTTACTCATTTCATAAAAAGGAGTGTTTTTTTCCTCCTCCGGAACAGCGTATCCGGCAAGATCAAACAAATCACCGTGCCTTCGAACGGTACTCAGCGCCGCACCTGCATGGAGATGAGCCGCCCCGATCTGCGCAACTCTTAATTTTCTTTTCGTTTTCATATATCGAACCGATCTTTCCTTTGTTTCTTTTATCATAACACAAAAAAGCAGGTTTTTCCACAGTTCCTTGAAAAAATTTAGTTGCCGCTTTCCCTTCGGTATTCCGAGGGACGAAAGCCCAGGTGCTTTTTAAAGGTGTCGGAAAAGTGATGGGGGTCGGAAAAATTTAATTTTTCCGCAATTTCGCTTAAGGTGTCATCGGTGGTCTTCAGCATGATCATGGCAATACGAAGCCTTGATTGCAAAAGATACTGATAGGGAGTAATGCCGTAGCTTTTTTTAAAGCTGCGGATCAGGTGCTCCTTGGAAAAAGAAAATTCCTTAGCCACATGGTTTAAGGTAATATCCTCCATAATATGAAAATCCAGATACTGCCTTACCTCCTCCAGGGGTGTGGAGGAAGAGGCGGTATTTTCCTTATTACGCGCAAAAAACTGAATCAGCTTTAAAAATTCCACCGCGCTTTTTTCCTTATAGGTCTCAGGGTCTTTGTTTTTCTCGCAGACCTTGTGGATCTTCTCCAGAAAGGGCAGAATATCGGTGTTTTGAAATACCACCGCATCCTGCAGACCGTAGGCGGAAATGATCCCGAGAGATAACTCTCCTCTGAAGTTGATCCAGATCCGTTCAAACTGATTGTCGGGATTGGAGTAGTAGATCTGATCCCTCCCCGCAAGAAGCATAAAGGCATCTCCCTCCTTCACCGTATACATTTTGCCGTCGTAAAGAAGGATCCCCGAGCCGGAGCACACATACTGAATACAGGAGATCTTCGATGCCATTCTCAGCTGATAGCAGGGGGTATTCCGATAGGTAATGCCGTATTCGGGAATATAAAAGGGCTCTTTCAGATGGGGCTTCGGACCGTAGAAGATTTTTGAGTTTATGGGTGTTTCCAGGTCAATAATGTTCATTTTTCTCCCCCCTTCTGACTCTTATCTTACCCTGTTTTTATCAAAATGTCAATTTTTCATCCCTTTTTCTTGCAAAAAAGATAATTTTACCCCTTCAACATCAGTTTTTTTGATGTAAAATAATATCAGAAACTATTTTTGGTGGAAAAAATGGAAAACATCATTGAAATCAGAAACGGAGATTTTTCGGCAAGGATCAATCTTTCCCGCGGTGCAAACTGCATCTGCCTGAAAAACGAAAAACACAAGGCAAGTCTTCTTCGGGAGCCCGACTACGAAAAGGGCCTCGACAACCCTTATCTTTACGGTATGCCCATTCTCTACCCTGCAAACCGCATTGAAGGCGGAAAATTCACCTTTGAGGGAAGAGAATACCGTTTCCCCATCAACGAAAAGGAAACGGGTTGCCACCTCCACGGTGACATCCACAACGCCCCCTTTCAGCTTTTGGATCAGGGAGAGGATTTTGTCAAATGCGGTCTGGAAAAGGCTGCGCGGGATGGCTTTGACCACGCCTTTCGTATTGAGATCACCTACAAGCTCCGGGAAGACGGGCTTTTTCAGAAAACCGAGATCTTCAATCTGTCGGATGAGAATATGCCCTCCTTTCTCGCCTTTCACACCACCTTCAACGCCCCCTTTATCGAAGGCAGTGATCCCAAAAACATTCTGGTCCGCGCAGAAGTGGAGGATCTGATCGAACGAAATATGGAAAACTTTCTTCCCACAGGCAACATCCTTCCGGAAGATGAGATCACAAAGGATTTTAACTGCGGCACCTTTTCTCCCTTTACCCACAAGATCAGCCGTCATTACAAAACGAGCGGCAGCGGAAAGATGGTAATTCTCGACAAAGAAAAAAGACTTAAGATCGTTTACGAAAACAGCGAAAACTTTCCCTTCCGCCTGATCTATAACGGAAGCGGGGAGGGCTTTATTTGCCTGGAGCCTATGACAAGTATGGCAAACTGTCCCAATTCCCCCTTTGACAGAGCCTTTGCAGGCTTTGACTTTATCCCGCCAAAGAAAAAGAAAACCTATCTTTCTATCCTACGATTGGAGGAATTTTAATATGAAGATCACCTGGCTGGGTCAGGCGGGGCTTCTTTTTGAAACAGAAGGCAAAAAGATCCTTGTAGACCCCTACCTTTCCGACTCCTGCGCGAAACTGAATCCCAAAAACCGCAGAAGAGTCCCGGTAAAAGAAGAATTTCTCGCCCTAAAGCCCGACATCATCCTTCTCACCCACAACCACCTAGACCACACGGACCCGGAAACCCTGAAACACTTTCTTACCGAAGAAAAAAATGTTCTGGTCTTAGCTTCGGGAGGTGCCTGGGAACATGTACGGCAGAAATTCGGCGGAGATCACAACTATGTGCAATTTAACCGCCACACCCGCTGGACGGAAGGGGCTTTGCGCTTCACGGCAGTCAAAGCGGAGCACTCCGATACCTGTGCCATCGGCATCATCATGGAAGCGGAAGGAAAAACCTATTACATCACAGGCGACACCCTTTACAGCGATGAGATCTTTTCCGATCTGCCCGAAAAGATCGACGCAGTTTTTCTCCCCGTCAACGGCAAGGGCAACAATATGAATTTTGCCGACGGCGCGGCCTTTTGCGAAAAGATCGGTGCCAAGGCAGTTCCCCTTCACTGCGGACTGTTTGACAATATCGATTTAAATACATTCCCCTACGAAAATAAATCCGTACCTGAATTTTATAAGGAGATTTTATTATGAAGATCACAAAGCTTGAAGTCATCAAAGTACAGCCCCGCTGGATGTTTTTAAAAATGCACACCGATACGGACATTTACGGTCTTGGCGAGCCGGTTCTGGAGGGTCACTGCAATGCGGTAGAGGCCGTGCTTCAGGAATATGAGGAATACCTCATCGGCAAGGACCCCATGCAGATCGAGCATCACCTGCAGGCCCTTTACCGCGGCGGCTTTTATCGCGGCGGCCCTCTCATGCTCTCCGCCATCAGCGGCATTGAGCAGGCAATGTGGGACATCAAGGGTAAATTCTACAACTGCCCCGTTTACGAAATGCTGGGCGGCAAGTGCCGTGACAGGATCCGCATGTACACCCACATCAAAAGAGCAGGCACCCCCGGAGAATTTCCCATTGAGGAAATGCTCAAGATCACCGATGAGAGACTTCGTGACGGCTACACCGCGCTGAAGTACTCCATCATTCCTCCCATTAAAGCCATCGAAAACCCCGAAAACATTGAAAAGCACATCGAAAGATTTGCCCGCGTGAGAGAAAGGATCGGAAAGGGCGTGGATCTTGCTATCGACTTCCACGGCAGAGTATCTCCCGCAGTGGCAAATATCCTCATTGAAAAATTAAAGCCCTACAGCCCCATGTTTGTAGAAGAGCCCTGCCTTCCCGAAAATGTTGACTGTATGGTAAACATTGCAAGCAAGACCACCGTGCCCATTGCCGCAGGCGAAAGACTCTTCGGCAAATGGCAGTACAGAGACCTGATCCAGAAGCAGGCTGTCAGCGTCATTCAGCCCGATATCTGCCATGTAGGCGGTATCTATGAGGGCAGAAAGCTTGCGGCTATGATGGAAATGTACTACGGCACCGTAGCTCCTCACAACCCCCTCGGACCCATTTCCTTGGCATCCTGTATTCAGCTGGATACCTGCATTCCCAACTTCCTTGTTCAGGAGCACCCCGGCAACCCCGACAAATCCGACCTCGGCGTAGGATACATCACCGAACCCTTTGTGATCAAGGACGGCTATATCGATGTACCCACAAAGCCCGGTCTCGGTGTAGAGCTTGACGAAAAAGCACTTGAGGATAAAATCTACGACGGCAAGTGGTCTACCCCCCGCTTGTACCATGAGGACGGCAGCAACGCTGACTGGTAAGGAGTAATTATGAAAAAATCCGTTCTGATCACAGGCTCCTGCTACGGCACGGGCTTTACCATTGCAGAAAAATTTGCAAAAGAAGGCTATGATATTTTCATCACCGGCAGAGATGTAAATAAGGCGGAAAACGCCGCAAAGGCCATCTCGGAAAAATACGGTGTCAAGGCCTTCGGCTTTGCCACAAAGGAATTTGATCAAAAAGAGGTAAGAGAGCTCTTCCGGAAGATCCGGGATATGGGCTACCTTCTTGACAGCCTTGTTCTCAATGCGGCAAATCTCGGCATCGGTCAGGAGACCCTCACGGTAGACATCTCCGACTTTATGGCAGTATACAACATCAACATTGCCTTCAACTTTATGATGGCAAGAGAGGCTGCCCTTCAGATGAAGGAAAAAGGCGGCGGCACCATCGTCTTTATCACCTCAAACTCCGCCCTTCGGGTCACGGAGAACCGCTGCGCCTACTGCTCCTCCAAAAGTGCCATTCTGGCAATGAGTAAATCCCTTGCGGTTGACCTTGGCAAATACGGGATCCGCTCCAACTGCGTGCTTCCCGGTATGATTAAGACCGATCGCTGGGAAAACAATGTAAACAACTGTAAATATGCCCTTGCAAACTACACGCCCATTGAGGATATTGCCTCCTTTGAGGATATTGCAAATGCAGTGTGGTATTTTGCAAGTGAAAATTCCCGCAATACCACGGGCGCGGAGCTTGTGGTAGACGGCGGTATGCTGGCTCAGCTCACCCCCAACATCAACCGAGAGCTTTGGAAATAAGGAGGCATATGATGCGCTGGAGTAAAGAAAGAATTTGGGAATGGTACAACACCCGCCCGTGGCTGCGCGGATGCAACTATATGAGTGCCGACTGCGCCAACCGCGTGGACCAGTGGCAGGAATACGGCTTTGAAGAAAGATTTCAGACCACCGAAGAAGAACTGAAACTGATGCAGGAAACGGGCTTTAATACCATTCGTATCATTCCCGAATTTGTGGTTTGGCAGAAAGAGCACGACGGCTTTATGGACCGTTTCGATCGCTATCTTACCCTTTGCCAAAAATACGGCATTTCCTGTATGGTCATTCTTGCCAACGACTGTATGCCCCCCAAGACCGAGCTTTGGAAAATGCCCTATCTCGGCGAGCAGCACTACGATTGGGGCTACCACGGCGGCAGAAAGCACTCTCAGCACGGCAGACACAACGAACCTGCCCCCCACTTTTATTTAGACGACCCCGAAAGCCGCGAAGAATACTTTGAAATGGTCCGCGAGATCGTCACCAAATACAAGGATGATGAAAGAATCTGCATTTGGGATGTATACAACGAGCCGGGCAACAGCCTTCGGGATGAAATTACCCTGCCCAATGTAAAGAGAATGTTCGAGATCGTCCGCGAGATCGATCCCGTTCAGCCTCTCACCGCAGGAGTCTACCGCATGACGGGCGATGAATCAAAACCCCTTGCCGAGGCGGAGCAGTTCGCCTTGGACAATTCCGACATCATCTCCTATCACTTCTACAGAGACTTAAACGAGCATGTAAAGATCATCAAGCGTCTGAAAAAAGAAGGCAGACCCATCATCAATACCGAGTGGCTCGGCCGCATTTACGGAAACGATGTGTTCACCCTTTTCCCCCTCTTCTATTTGGAGAAGATCGGCTGCTACAACTGGGGCTTTGTTGCGGGAAAATACCAGACCTACGAGCCTTATGAGGGCACCTGGCAAAGCTACTACAACGGCAGAAACACCAATGTGGACTTTACCAAGTGGTTTCACGACCTGTACCGTCCGAATCACCGCCCGTACGATCCCAGAGAGATCGATGTGATCCGCGAATTCTGCACCCTGGCAGATAAGGATTTTGAAGAAATAAAGAAATAAAGAAATAAAAAAGCACCTTTCGGGGTGCTTTTTTTATAAAAAGTATGCATTTCCTCGCAAATTCATTGAATTTTTGTGCAAAAAAACATTTACAAATCCACTTTAGCGTGCTAAAATGATGGTTATAGTAATAAAGAGGAAGAAACTTCCCCTTTATTGCCAAATACCTTTTCAAAAGGAGTTATGATTATGAAAAATCTGAAAAAGCTGTTCGCTGCATTTTTGGCATTGACCATGATCCTCGGCCTTGCTTCCTGCGGCGGCGCAAACTACACTGCTGAAAACACCGAATATGTGATCGGCTTTTCCGGCCCTCTTACCGGCGCTGCTGCCGTTTACGGCGTAGCAGTAAAGAACTCCGCTCAGATGGCAGTTGACGAGATCAACGCTGCCGGCGGTCTCAACGGCGTAAAATTCAAGCTGGTCTCCACCGACGATACCCACGACGCAGCCAAGGTTGCCGCAAACTACGCCAACCTGTATGAAGGCGGTATGCAGGTATCTCTCGGTACCGTTACCACCGCTCCCGGCCTTGAATTTTCCAAGCTCTCCGCAGAAGATAATGTATTCTTCCTCACCCCCTCCGCTTCCGGTGACGACATTCCCAAAACCGGCAACGGCTTCCAGATGTGCTTTGCAGACGGTAACCAGGGTAAGGTTGCTGCAGACTATGTAAACTCTACCGGTCTGGAAAAGATCGGCATCTTCTACAAATCCGACGACGCTTACTCCAACGGCATCTTCAAGCAGTTCAAGGAAAATCTTGACAAAGAGATCGAAACCGTTGAAACCGTATTCACCGGCGATGCTCAGGACTTCTCCGCACAGATCTCCAAGCTCAAGGATTGCTCCTTCATCTTTATGCCCATCTACTATCAGCCCGCTTCCGTATTTATGAACCAGGCAAAGGATATCATTTCTCCCGATGCTGTTTACTACGGATGCGACGGCTTCGATGGCCTTGCAGGTCAGTTCGAAGACTTCTCCGTAATTCCTCAGGAAGTTTCCATGCTCTCCCACTTCGACTCCAATGCAACCGAAGGCGCGGCAGCTGAATTTATCAAAAAGTACACCGAAAAGTTCGATGCTGAAACCCTGAACCAGTTCGGCGCTTCCGCTTACGACTGCATTTACGCGATCTTTAATGCAATGAAGGCTGCCATCGACGGCGGCAAAGAGATCCCCGTTACCATTTCCGCAGCAGATCTTTACGAGATCCTGATGGACGAATTCAAGGGTGACTTCTCCTACTCCGGCGTTACCGGTAACGACATTACCTGGGAAGAAAACGGCTATGTTTCCAAGGAAGCGGTTAAATACACCCTGAAGGAAGCAAACTCTGCAGAAAAATAAGCTTTTTCTCACAGAAAATTTCACATTTCTTGCCGACGCAAAAATTTTTGCGTCGGCAATTGTCGTCATAAGAAATAAATCGTAAGGTATGATTTCATGAAACTGATCGAAACACTCATCAACGGTCTGAGTATGGGCAGCACCTATGCCATGATCGCTTTGGGTTACACCATGGTATACGGCATTGCAAAAATGCTGAACTTCGCCCACGGCGATGTTATTATGGTAGGCGGATATATGATCTTCGTCACCATGACCACGGTTGGCAACCCCTTTGCAGCAGCCCTTGCTGCGGTTCTTTTCTGTATGCTGCTCGGTGTTACCATCGAGAAAATCGCCTATAAGCCTCTGCGCGGTGCCTCTCCCCTGGCAGTTCTCATTACCGCCATCGGTGTCAGCTATCTTTTGCAGTCCACCGCACAGATCATCTTCGGTACCGCACCGAAAATGGTTATGATCGCAGATCTCGGCAACCTGACCGTGGGCAGCTTTTCTCTGCCTGTTTATACCATTGTTACCCTTGTTACCTCTATGATCATTATGATCGCCCTGACCCTTTTTGTAAAATACACCAGGATCGGCCGCGCTATGATCGCCGTATCCGAGGATAAGGGTGCGGCACAGCTGATGGGTATCAATGTAAACGGCATTATTATGATCACCTTTGCCATCGGCTCCGCCCTTGCAGCCTTTGCGGGACTTTTTATGCTGATGAAGTCCCCCAGTCTTACCAACACCATGGGTGCAATGCCCGGTATCAAGGCCTTTACCGCAGCGGTAATCGGCGGTATCGGTTCCATTCCCGGTGCAATGCTGGGCGGTATTCTTATGGGTGTAGTGGAGGCCTTTTCCCTGACGGTTCCCGTGATCGCCCCCTATACCGACGCCATTGAATTTATTATTCTGATCATCATTCTCCTGGTGCGTCCCACAGGTATCTTAGGTAAGAAAAGGAGGGAGAAGGTATAATGAAACTGAAAAACATCAAATGGAAGCATTATGTTTCTTATGTGGTTCTGATCATAGCAACCGTTGTCCTTGCCGCCCTCTCCTTCTCCGGTGCCCTGAGAAGCTCCGGCATTTATCTTCTGGAAAAGATCGCCATTTCCATTATACTTACCCTGTCTCTCAGTATGGTGGTAGGCTTTTTGGGCGAATTATCTCTTGGCCACGCAGGCTTTATGTGCCTCGGTGCGTACCTTGGCGGTAAATCCTCTCTTCTTTTAGAACCGGTCATGGGAGAGTATCCCGCACTCTTTGTTTCCATTCTTATCGGCGGTATCATCGCGGCCCTCTTCGGTGTTGTTATCGGTCTTCCCGCGCTGAGACTGCGGGGCGACTACCTTGCCATTGTTACCCTGGCCTTCGGCGAGATCGTTCGAAGCGTATTTATGAACTCCTCCGAGGAGAGCTTCGGCGGATCCCTGGGTCTTTCAACTCCCCGCTTTGATAAAAGCACGCTCTTTATCATCGCCCTTGTCCTTGTGATCGCCTGTCTTGCCGTTACCCAGAACCTGATCCGCTCCAAGCACGGCAGAGCCATCACCTCTATCCGCGACAACGAGATCGCCGCAAAGGCAACGGGCATCAATGTAACAAAATACAAGCTGGCAGTCTTTACCATCTCCTCTTTCTTTGCAGGTGTGGCAGGTGTTCTTTACAGCTACTCCAACTTCACCGTGCAAAGCACCAACTTTGACTATAACTACTCCATTGAGATCCTGGTTATGGTGGTTCTCGGCGGTATGGGCAGCATTACAGGCTCTATGATCTCCGCGGCCCTCATTACCTTCCTGGATGTAGAATTGCAGACCATTCTCACCGGCAACCTGGCCGTGCTTCAGGATCTGTTCTACGCACTGATCCTCATTGTGCTTGTTATTTACAACAACGCCCCTGCCCTTCGTCCCTTCCGCGAAAAGTACAATCTGAAAAAGCTTTTTGCAAGCCTTCGGGCACACAACCCCGCCCACATCAAGGACGACGAGGCAAAGTGGGACAGAGTTCCCACCAAGATCCGTATGGACGAGGTCCTTTCCGTAGACCTTCAGGTCTCCTCTCCCTACACCCCCGATAAAGGCCAAAAGGAGGAGAAAAAATGAGTGACATCGTTTTAAGAACAGAAAATCTCGGCATCTCCTTCGGTGGCTTGAAGGCGGTGCAGGATCTTGACCTTACCATCAAAAAAGGTCAGCTTTACGGCCTTGTAGGCCCCAACGGCGCAGGTAAGACCACCGTGTTCAATATGATCACAGGTGTGTATAAGCCCACCACAGGTAAATTTTTCCTTTGCGAGGAAAACCTTACCGGCAAAAGTCAGGAAAGCATCAACCACAAGGGCATCGCAAGAACCTTCCAGAACATTCGTCTGTTCAGCAATATGAGCGTGATCCGCAATGTTATGGTAGGCCTCCACAATCAGGAGGAATTCAAATGCGGCATTCTCACAAGTATTTTCCGCCTGCCCACTCATTTTAAGGTAGAAAAGAAAATGCGCGAGAGAGCAAAAGAGATCCTCTCCGTAGTAGGTCTTTTGGAGGAGAGAAACAACCTTTCCTGCAACCTCCCCTACGGCAAGCAGAGAAAGCTTGAGATCGCCCGCGCCCTTGCCACCAATCCGAAGCTTCTTTGCCTGGACGAGCCTGCGGCAGGTATGAACCCTCAGGAAACCGCGGATCTGATGGAGATCATCCGTCGCATCCGCAAGGATTTTGATATGACCATTCTTCTCATCGAGCACGATATGAAATTCGTATCCGGCCTTTGCGATGAGATCACCGTACTGAACTTCGGCACCGTGCTTGCACAGGGCAAGCCCGAGGATGCATTAAACGACCCCGAAGTAATCAAGGCTTATATAGGAGGATGATGCCATGGCACTACTTGAAGTAAAAGATCTCTCGGTATACTACGGCGTGATCCAGGCCCTGAAAAGCATCAGCTTTGAGGTAAATGAGGGCGAGATCGTCACCCTGATCGGTGCCAACGGCGCAGGCAAAACCACCACCATGCAAAGCGTCATCGGCCTGATCCCCTCCCGAAGCGGAGAAGTCATCTACGATGGCAAGGACATCACCAAAATGCCCTGCCACAAGATCGTGCATCTTGGTATGAGCCAGGTTCCCGAGGGCAGACGCATCTTTCAGGAATTAACCGTTTACGAAAACCTTATAATGGGCGGTTATTCCTTAAAAAACAATTCCACCTTCAAGGAAGATGTGGAAAAGATCTACACCCGCTTCCCCCGCCTTGCGGAGAGAAGAAATCAGATCGCAGGAACTCTTTCCGGCGGTGAGCAGCAAATGCTGGCAATGGGAAGAGCACTGATGTCTCACCCCAAGCTTCTGATGCTGGACGAGCCCTCCATGGGTCTTTCTCCCTTGCTTGTAGATCAGGTGTTTGAGATCATCAAAGACATCAACAAAGACGGTACCACCATTTTGCTCGTAGAACAAAACGCGGGAAAATCCCTCGCCATTTCCGACAGAGCCTATGTTCTGGAAACGGGAAGCATCGTGCTTTCGGGAACCGGAAAAGAGCTGGCTTCCAGTGACGAAGTGAAAAAAGCCTATTTGGGAGACGCAGGGAAGCGAAACGACAAAGTTTAATTTTTTAACCCTTCGTTTCCCCCTTTGTACCACCAAAATTTTATCGCTTTTTTGTCGAAAAGAAGGCTTCTTTGCCGACAAATGTATTGAATCAAAATAAAAACAAGGAGTTAAAAAATGAAAATTTCATCCCTTCAGGAAAAAAGATATGCCTATCAGCCCAAGCTTCCCGGTATGCTGATGGGCGGCACGGAAAACATCTGTGTAAAAGAAGGAAACGCTACCCAAAGCGTAGCCGATCAGGATAAGATCCGTGCTCTCTTCCCCAACACCTACGGCAAAAAGGAGATCACCTTCCAAAAAGGTGTGAACACCTCCGAAAAGAAGAGCCACACCATCGGTGTGATCCTCTCCGGCGGTCAGGCACCCGGCGGACACAATGTGATCTGCGGTCTTTACGATGCGCTGAAAGGTGCTGACAAGAACAATGTTCTCTACGGCTTCAAGGGCGGTCCCAGCGGACTTTTGGAAGACGATTTCATTATTTTCGATGACAAGTTTATCGATGAATACAGAAACACCGGCGGCTTTGATATCATCGGCTCCGGCAGAACCAAGCTTGAGACCCGCGAGCAGTTTGCCGTGGTAGCCCAGGTCTGCAAGAAGCACGGCATCAACGCCCTTGTGATCATCGGCGGTGACGACTCCAACACCAACGCTGCCGTTCTTGCCGAGTATTTTGCCGCTGAAAAGGCCGGCATTCAGGTAATCGGCTGTCCCAAGACCATCGACGGCGACCTGAAGAACGAAGATATCGAGTGCTCCTTCGGCTTTGATACCGCTACCAAGACCTACAGTGAGATCATCGGTAACATCGAAAGAGACGCCAAGAGTGCAAAGAAGTATTGGCACTTTGTCAAGGTTATGGGTCGCTCCGCTTCCCATGTTGCTCTGGAATGCGCCCTTCAGACACAGCCCAATGTTTGCCTCATTTCCGAAGAGGTTGCCGCTAAGAAAATGTCTCTTGCGGAAATCACCGACACCCTGGCAAACTCTGTTTGCGACAGAGCCGCAAAGGGTATGAATTACGGTGTGGCACTGATCCCCGAAGGCGTTGTGGAATTCGTTCCCGAATTTTCCGTTCTCATTCACGAGATCAACGAGCTTCTGGCCGGCAGCCGTGCAGATGACTTCAACGCTCTCCCCTCCTGGGAAGCAAAATATGAATTTATCAAAAACGGTCTCACCGAGGAATCCATGAAGGTATTTGCCATCCTTCCTCAGACCATCCAGCAGCAGCTGTTTTTGGAAAGAGACCCCCACGGCAATGTGCAGGTATCTCTCATTGAATCTGAAAAGCTCTTCTCCGCAATGGTAAAGGAAAACCTTGCCGCAAGAAAAGAAAAGGGAACCTACAAAGGAAAATTCAGCCCCCTTCACCACTTCCTCGGCTACGAAGGCCGCTGTGCATTCCCCTCTAACTTTGATGCAGATTACTGCTATTCCCTCGGCTTCAACGCCTTTATGCTCATTCAGTACGGCTACACCGGATACCTTTCCAAGATCTCGAATCTTTCTCAGCCTGCCGAAAACTGGGTTGCAGGCGGTATGCCCATCACCAAGATGATGAACATGGAAAGAAGACACGGCGAAGACAAGCCCGTTATTAAAAAAGCTCTTGTTGAGCTTGACGGTAAGCCCTTCAAGTATTTCGAAGAAAGAAGAGCAAAATGGTCCGAGGAGACCTTGTATGTATATCCCGGTGCCATCCAGTACTACGGCCCCGCCGAAGTATGCGACGCCACCACCGTTACCCTGGCTCTCGAGCAGGAGAAATAATAATAAAAAAACGACTTTCTTTTGAAAGTCGTTTTTTTATGCCGCAATGGAAAACGCAATGTTCACACAAATATTTTTGGTGTATGGTAGAGCGAGAGTTCCTATCGCCGCAGACAAGTGTTAGCCCTTGTGGAAAATGCTTTTTATTCGCACATTTTTCCCTATTGGTCCTTTTTGCGAAAGGCTTGGGGCGTCATCCCTTCTCTCTTCCGAAACAGCTTGCAAAAATAGGTGTAATTGGGTATTCCCACCCTTTCACAAATGCGGCAAACAGGCTCATCGGTCTGCAGAAGATACTCCTTTGCCTTTTCCATACGGCAGAAAATCAAATATTCATTCACCGAGGTTCCGATATTTTCCCGAAACAGGCGGTAAAGAGAGGTTTTCGAAATGAAAAACCTCGTACAGATAGAAGATACGGAAATATCTTCCCGCAAATTCTCTTCCATATACTCTTTGATCTGGGTAGCAAGATCCTCCTTTTCCACCTCAATGGCAGAGGAAAACAAAATATTTTCAAAAAGAGACCGAAGTGAAGAAAGCTTTTTCTCGTCAAAAACAGGGATCTTTTCATATAAAGATAAATATGCTTCCTCCGGTAAGAGACTCTCTCCTTCCAGACGAATGCGTCCCATGAGAATATACCCAACCGTCAGATCCCCTTTTTTGATGGGAAGGACGGCATCGTAAAGCCCCGCAGGACAAATATGACTTTCGTATTCTCCGCTTTCCTTGCAACGCAAAAGAAGCTTTTCATCGGAAGCACGGCAAGCACTCCGGTGGTTTTCTTCCTTTTGATAGAAGGAACAAAAGTCCTTTTCCTTTGCCACATTGCAAAGAACATTTCTCTCCGCATCCAAAAAAGAAAGGCTGATCCCCGTTAAATAGTGCAAGTCACTGAGGATCTCTTGCAGCTTTTCTCTGTGATAATGTATCTTCATATTTCACCCTCCGTTTCTTATTATACCAATTTTGGAACAAAAGTGCAATATATGGGAAGATTTTGTCTTGCATATTTTCCCCCCCTGTACTATGATAGAATCAGAAGAAAAAAGGAGAGTCTTTATGAAAACCATTTCACAGCTTGACTCCAATTTTAAAGTGGAAAAGCGGATCGACCTTCCCGACGCCCGCTTTTTTAGCATCAAAAAAAATCCACAATTTTTATATGGCCTTATGTTTGACGAAAAAGGCTTTTTCCGTATGAAAGAGGAGGATGCCGAAAGCATAAGCGATGGCGTCAGGGGGCTTTGCCGCGCCACCTCCGGCGGCAGGATCCGTTTTCAGACCGATTCCCCTTATGTTGCCATTCGGGTAAAGTCTCCCCTTCGGGAAATGCCCCCTCACATCAGCCCCGCAGGCTGTGTGGGCTTTGACCTTTACCGAAACGGCAGGTTTTGCGGCTTTTTTCCGCCACCTCAAAATACCGCGGCAGGATATGAAAGTGTAGTTCGCTTTTTGGAAACAGGAAAATGCGAGATCACCGTTCACTTTCCCCTTTACAGTGAGGTAGAGGAGGTGGAGATCGGCATCCGGGAAGATGCCCTTTTGGAAGCCGCAGCCCCCTTTGAATATGACAAGAGGATCCTCTTCTACGGCTCCTCCATCACCCAGGGTGCCTGCGTTTCCCGTGCAGGTCTTTCCTATGTGAACATCCTTGCCAACAAACTACAGTGCGATGTTCTGAACCTTGGCTTTTCGGGCAACGCCCTGGGAGAAGTAAAAGCGGCAGAATACATTGCAAAACAAAATCCCGACATATTTGTGATGGACTACGAGCACAACGCCCCCACCGTGGCGCATCTTGAAAAGACCCACTATTCTTTTTACCGCGCCTTCCGCGCCCTCTGCCCCAAAGCCCCGGTCCTGATGCTCTCCTCTCCCGATTTTCCCTTTAAACCCGAAAGCCGAAGAAAGAGAAGAGAAGTGATCCTTCAAAGCTTCGAAAAGGGCAAAAAGGACGGGGATGAGAACCTTTTCTTTGTAGACGGAGAAACCTTTTACCCCAAGGCTTCTTGGGATGCCTGCTCGGTAGATACCGTCCACCCCAATGACCTGGGCCACCACTTTATGGCAGAGGCCCTTTACCCCATTTTAAAGGAGATTTTAGAAACATGCTGAACGCGCTGTATCTTATCGCCATTATTTTAGGCATTTCCGGACAAAACATTTCCAAAAAACCCTTTACCCAAAAGGCACAGGGAAAAGGTGTTTTCTTCTTCGGTTCCCTTGTAAGCTTTACTGCTATGCTCTTTTTCGTGATCACGGGAAAGGATCTTGATTTTCAGCTTTCCTACCTTCCCTATTCCATCGGCTTTGCGGCCTCTTACGCGGTCAGCACTCTTTTTATTGTGCTTGCGATCCGCCACGGCTCCCTTTCCTTAACCTCCCTGTTTGTATCCTTCTCTCTGATGCTGCCTACCTTCTACGGGCTCATCTTCCTGTCCGACCCCATCGGACCCGGCCTCATTCCCGGTATTCTGCTGCTTGCCGCAGCCATTTTCTTAACCCGGCAAAAGGGCGAAAAGGGCGGCTTTAATGCCAAATGGCTAATCCTTGTTTTCCTCGCCTTCTGCGGCAACGGTATGTGCTCCGTGGTACAGAAAATGCAGCAGGTAGCCTCCGGCGGCAAGGGCAAAAGTGAATTTATGATCCTGGCCCTCGGTATCGATGCCGTTGTCCTTCTTCTCCTTTCCCTCTTGAAGGAAAGCAAGGATTTTCCCGCCTTCGGAAAGGCGGCAGTCCTGCCTGCTCTGATCGGCGGTGTCCTCAACGGAATGGTAAACCTTTTTGTTATGATCCTTTCCGCAAGAATGCCCGTTTCCGTGATGTTCCCTCTCATTTCCGCAGGAGGAATTCTTGTCACCTTCCTGGTAGCCCTCACCTTCTATAAAGAAAAATTCACGAAAGTTCAGCTGGCGGGATACCTTTGCGGTGTCCTCTCCGTTGTTTTCCTGAACTTATAAGGGGGAAACTATGTATCAAATTTCTGTTCCCGTTAAAAGCCAGACCTTTGACCGCTGTGGGAAGGATATCATCCTTCAGGATCTGAAAAAGATCGGCGCAAAAAGAGTTTTTCTCACCCTTGCCACCTACGAGCCGGATCCCGCAAAACGAAAGGAAATCATGGCAACCTTCCGCGAAAATGCAGCCTTCTTCAAAAAAGAAGGGTTCGAGGTCGGTGCCTGGCTCTGGACCTTTAACCTTCCCGAAAATAAGCTTTTCGGGGAAATGAAAAGCCTCGACGGCAAAACAATTACCGATGTATGCTGTCCCGCAGACCCCGATTTTGTCCGCTTCAGCGCGGATTATATCAGCGAAATTGCAGAAAACGGAGCGCAGATCGTTCTCTTCGACGACGACTTCCGCTACGGCTTCCAGAACGGCAATTCCCCCGCCTGTCTTTGCGACAGGCACCTTGCTATGATTGAAAAGCTCCTTGGGGAAAAGGTAACGCAAGAAGAGATGAGAGAGCACATTCTCTCGGGAGAGAAGAACAAATACCGCGATGCCTTCCTTCAGGCAAACGGAGACGCCTTCCGAAACTTTGCGAAAGCTGTGCGGAAAAAGGTAGACGAAAAGCACCCCGAGGTGCGCATCGGCGCATGCGCCTGTATGTCCTCCTGGGATCTTGACGGAGTCGATGCTTATGAGATCGCCTCTCTTTTGGCAGGGAAAAACCGTCCCTTTATGCGTCTCATCGGCGCGCCCTACTGGGCTGTCAGAAAAAGCTGGGGCTGCTCTATGCAGGATGTGATCCAGCAGGAAAGACTGGAATGTGCCTGGACCCGCAAGGGAGATATTGAGATCATCTCTGAGGGAGATACCTTCCCCCGTCCCCGCTCCAACTGCCCCGCCTCTTACCTGGAAGGGTTTGATACTGCCATGCGCGTAGCAGGCTGTACCGAGGGCATTTTGAAATATGTTTTCGATTATTTTGCAAATGCCGATTACGAAAGAGGCTATGTTCGTGCCCATATAAAAAACGAAAAGGTCTACGAAGCACTCCCCGACTTTTTCGACAAAAAAGAATCCTGCGGTATCCGCGTTTGGGAAATGCAAAGGAAAATTTCCCAAATGAAAATGCCCACCAAGGTAAACGATACCGTTCAGATCGAATACCTTTTCTTCTCCAAAGCCTCCCGTATGCTCTCCCACCTTGCCATCCCCACCGTATTTGAGGGTGAGGGGGTTTGCGGCATCTGCTTTGACGAGAATGCAAGAAGCCTTCCCTTATCCGCCCTGGACCACGGTATGATCCTCGATATCGCCGCCGCAGAGATCCTCACTGAGCGCGGTGTGGATGTGGGTCTGCTCTCCATTGGTGAAGGCACCAAAACAGGCACGATCGAACGCTTTCTTCATAATAACAACCATACCCTTACCCGCAATATGACTGTTTTCGATATCCGCCTGAAAGACGGTGCGGAAATTTTAAGCGACACGGAAACAAAATTCGGCACTTACCCCGTTTCCTACCGCTACGAAAACGAAAAAGGTCAACGCTTTTTAGTCCTCAATTTCAATACCCGCGACGGAGATCCCCATCTGCAGTACCACTATGAAAGAGGCAGACAGATCGCGGAAAACATCCCCTATCTTTCAGAAAATACGCTTCCTGCCTTTACCTCGGGCCACCCCCACCTTTATATGCAGTGCAAAAAAGGAGAAGACGGCAAGTGCGCCGTCGGCCTGTGGAATTTCTTTGCCGATGAAGCAGAAAATGTCGAGATCCTACTTGATAAGGAATATAAAGGCCTTCGCCTCATCGGTGCAAAGGGCACCCTTTCGGGGAACAAGGTTACTCTTGATACCGTCCCCCCCTTCGGCTTTGCCGCTGTAGAAGTTTTTTAAAAAGGAGAAAAGAAAATGGTAAAAATCTATCCGGTTACAAAAGGTGA
Source organism: Eubacteriales bacterium (assembly GCA_045602025.1). Classification (GTDB taxonomy): domain Bacteria; phylum Bacillota; class Clostridia; order Oscillospirales; family SIG627; genus RGIG5579. Next base: position 70,313 of record JAZSAT010000004.1, read on the forward strand.
AATTGATACCGAGGATTACGAGGTCAGAATCAACGGTGAAAAGATCGAATTAAATACCGCACGGGTATCCAAATACCCCATCAACCGCCGCTGGCCGGGGCATCAGAGAGAAATTTCTCAAACGGAGCTTATTAATTTTGCTCTGATGGAATTTGTGGATGCCACCACCTTTGAGATCCGTCCCAAAAAGCCCTTTGAAAAGGTGGAGATCCGTCCCAAGTCCCTCGGTATTACCCCTGTGGTGGAAAACGGAGTGATCCGCTTCACCTTGGAAAAGCCCGCCTACTTTACGGTAGAGCCCTTCGGCAGACATGAGGCCCTGCACATTTTTGCCGATCCCGAGCAGTTTAAAATGGTTCGGAAAGGAGACGGAAATTCCATTTATTTTGAAAAAGGTGTTCACGAAGCAGGTGTGATAGAGCTTCACGACAACGAGACCGTCTACCTGGAAGAGGGTGCTGTGGTCTACGGCTCCATTTTTGCAAAAGACGCCAAAAATATCCGTATTTTGGGCAAGGGTATTTTAGATAACAGCCACAACAAAGAAGAGATCCTCTTTCCCGTAAAAGACTCTCCCAACGATGTTGCCATCAAAAACGCAACCCGCCGCCACACCATTGTATTGGAGTACTGTGAGAACATTCACATCGGCGGTATCACCATCCGCGACAGCCTTGCGTATACCGTGCGCCCCAGTGCCTGCAAAAACCTTTTGATCCAGAATGTAAAGGTCATCGGCAACTGGCGATACAATTCCGACGGATTTGATATGCACAACTGCGAAAATGTAATGATCGATAACTGCTTCCTCCGCACCTTCGACGATTCCATCTGCGCCAAGGGCTTTGACTGCTACTATGAGGGCGATGTGGAAGAGCAGGTGAAAAAGGCAATGTACCGTGACGGCAAAAAGTACGATACCTTCCACAATCTTGTGGTACAAAACTGCGTGATCTGGAACGACTGGGGAAAAGCCCTTGAGATCGGTGCCGAGACCCGCGCAGAGGAAATGTACGATATCACCTTCCGAAACTGTGATCTGATTCACACAACAGGTCCCGCCCTTGATATTCTCAATGTGGACTACGCCCATGTACACGATGTAATCTTCAAAAACATCAATGTGGAATACGACGATGAAAACCTAACTCCCCTTCTTCAGAAAAAGGACGGAGAAGAATATATCAATCCCGATCCCGAAAAAACGCCCATTCTCATCAAGGCAGAAACCTATTTCCATAAGGAATATTCCGCAGGGGGCACAAGACGCGGCAAGATCGACCGCATCACATTCGAAAACATTCACCTCTTCGGGAAAAAGCCCCCTTCTCTGAAATTTTCCGGCTACGATGAGGAACACAAAACCCGTGATATTGTAATCAAAAATCTTTACCACAACGGTGAAAAAGTATCCTCCCTTCCCGAAGAAAACTTCGTTCTCGGGGAATATACCGAGAACATCACCTTACTTTCTTTTTAAAAAATGAAAGTAAGCAAAGAAAAACCGAACAATAGAAGATAACAACGGCAAAAAATGCAAGTTTATCTATAAAAATTCAGAAGTTTTTTCGGTTCCTTTTTTTCAAAAAAGGAACAAAAAGCGGGGTTGCAATTGCCCTTTGTTCGTGGTAAAATCAAAGGTACAGTAACTTGTGAAAAGGAGAAAAGCTTATGAAATTAGGCTTCACCTACAATAAGATCTTCTCGGTCAAGGAACTTGCCGATTTCGGCTTTGACTTTTTGGAACTCCCCATGAATTTTCTTCATTCCATGACAGAAGAAGAGCAAGACGCCTTTCTTGCCGAAATGAAGGCCTGTGGCCTCACTGCTGATTCCTGCTGCAGCTTCTTTGGAAAAGAGGTTGTTATGATGGGAGACAATGTAGATCTTGACATCGTAAAAGAAGCAACCATGAAAAACATCGCCGTAGCAGAAAAATTCGGCATGAAGGTGATCGTCATCGGCTCCGGCGGAGCAAGAAAGATCCCCGAAGGATACCCGATCGAAAAAGCAAAGGAAAGATTTGCTTCGGTCGTCCGCGCCTGTGCCGATATTTGCCGGGAAAAAGGCATGAAGGTGGTCATCGAGCCTCTGCGTCGCAGCGAAACCAACTTTATCAACACCGCCCTTGACGGCCTTGAAATGAAAGAGTATATCGATCATCCCGCCGTTGGCTGTCTTGTAGACTTCTTCCACCTTTACACCAACGAAGAGGACTACAACACCGTAAAGGAGCTTGGAGATAACCTGATCCACGCCCATCTTGCCCGTCCCAACCCCGACCGTCTCCCTCCCAGAGAAGAGGACAAAGAGACCGTTCGTCAGTGGATCGAAATTCTGAAAGGTATGGACTACAAGGGCAGACTTGTGGTGGAGTGCGCCTGGAGAAATGCCCTGCCCGATGTATGGAGTGCGCTAAATCCCATGAAGCCCCTTCTCCCCCTTTTAAAAGAGAGCTTTTAAATGGAAAAGAAAAATTTAATTTCCGAGGAAGGAAAGATTCTGGATCCTACCCTTTCCGATTTTGTCCGACTGATGGCATATTACCGGTGTGCCATTATGGAGATCGAAACAAAATTCAATGTTTTAAATGAAGAGTTTTCCCTTCGATTCGACCGAAATCCCATCAGCGATATCCGCACAAGGCTGAAAAGCCTTCCCAGTATGGTCACAAAGCTTCGCCGCAAGGGAATCGATCCTTCTGTAGAAAACATCGAAAAAACCTTGAACGACGTGGCAGGCGTAAGAGTGATCTGCTCCTTTGTTGCAGATGTGTATATGCTTCGGGACGCTCTTTTAAAGCAGGATGACATCACCCTGATCTTAGAGAAGGATTACATCAAAAATCCAAAACCCAACGGCTACCGCAGCCTCCACCTGATCGTAACCGTTCCCATTTTTCTGGCACAGGAAAAAAAGCTGATGCGTGTGGAAATTCAATTTCGCACCATTTCCATGGATTCATGGGCAAGCCTGGAGCATCAGCTGCGCTATAAAAAGGACGCGCTCTTTACGGAAAAAATGCAAAAGGATCTTCTGCACTGCGCCACCCTTTCCGCTGAACTGGATGAAAAAATGGACGCGCTGCGGAAAAAGGTTCAGATAGACCCCTGATAAAAAGCACCAAAAGGTGCTTTTTTCTTTTTCCCTTTTCAGATTCAATTCCCGGTTGAAAAAATAAAAATCTTCAACAAAAGACCGAGAAGATCCCGCTGTTTTTCCGTTGACAAAGAATTTTACCTGTGCTATACTCTTCGGCGGTGAAAGGCTTCGCCAAAAAAATGCAACATACAAGGTGAAAAAGTGAAACAAATTACAATCGGTAAAAACGGAACAAAAGCTTTTCTCATCGGAGGAATTTGTTCCCTTTCTTATTTTGTCGTTTATATCGTGCGCAATCTTTTAAGTGCCGTTACACCCCAGATGATCGAAAACGGCATCTTTTCTGCCGATAAGATCGGCAATCTCTCCTCTGTATTTTTCTTCACCTATGCCGTCGGGCAGCTGTTAAACGGCCTTTTGGGAGATCGGCTGAAGGCCACCTTTATGATAAGCTGCGGACTGCTGTTGGCAGGAATTTCCAATCTTTTATTCGGCTTTTCTACGGACCACTTTTATCTTTCTGCCGTTCTCTATGCCGCTGTGGGCTTTTTCCTTTCTATGCTCTACGCCCCTATGACGCGCCTGATCGCAGAAAATATGCCCTTAAAACACGCAACCCGCTGTGCGCTGTCCCTGAGCATCGCCTCCTATTTTGCCTCTCCCGTTGCAGGTATTCTGGCAGCCGCCCTTGTATGGCAGATGGTCTTCCACGCAGGCTCCGGGCTCCTGATCCTTTGCGGCACCCTTTCCCTTTTTTATTTTCTTTTTCTGAAAAAGAAAAACTTCCTTTCGGAAGCCAAAAGCGAAGAGGCAAAAAAGGAATCCCGCGGCATCCGCTCCCTTTTTGAGCACCGCATCGTCACCTTTACCCTTGTTTCTCTTCTCACAGGCATCATCCGCACCTCCGTGGTCTTCTGGATGCCCACCTTTTTCTCACAAAAGCTCGGCTTTTCTCCTGAAAATGCCGCTTTGATCTTTACCGTCTCCACCTCCCTTGTGGCAACAAATGCATTTATTTCCGTTTGGATCTATAAGGCATTGAAAGAAAATATGGACCTGACTCTTCTTCTTTCCTTTGGAGCCTCTGCCGTGTTTTTCTTCCTCCTGTTCTTCGTGAAAAATCCCATTATAAGCATTTTCTTTATGATCCTTGCGGTGTTTTTCGCACATTGTGCCGCTTCCATGCTTTGGGTCATCTACTGTCCCGGCCTTGCAGATACAGGCCTTGTCTCCTCTGCCACGGGCTTTTTGGATTTTGTCAGCTATATGGCAGCTGCCATCGCCTCCGGCCTTTTCGGTAATGCAGTGGGAACCATCGGCTGGGACATGCTCATTTTGATCTGGGCAGGGCTGATGCTCTTCGGCACCCTGCTGTTCATCCCGATAAAAAAGAAAATAAAGTAAAGGAAAACCTCGGCAAAAGCCGAGGTCTTTTTATGTCTCGTATTTTTCAAAATATTTTTTCAAAAATTTTCCCGGGGTCATCTGCATGCGCCGCTTAAATACATAATTAAAATAGCTCTGGGAGGAAAAGCCGGCATCCAGGGCAATTTTTGTTAAAGGCTGATCGGTGGTCAGCATCAAGTCAATGGCTTTTTTCACTCTCTGCTCCTCCACATAGTCCCGCAGGGTCTTCCCAAGGGCCGCCTTAAAGCAATTGTGAAAATAGATAGGGCTTAAGGATACCGCTCTTCCTACCTTTTCAAGGCTCAGATCCTCTGACAGATGCTCCCGAATATAAAAAAGTGCCTTTTCGATCACAGGCGAAAAGTTGTATGCTCTCTGATCGGTTCTTTCCCCATCCTTTCCCAAGGTGTAGATCAATTCCATCAAAATGCTTTGCAGTAAGATCTTATCTTTTTCCGCAAAATATTCATAATGCTCGATCAATCTTTGAAAAAGCCTTAGGTATTGATCCCGATCCTGTGTTTCAAAGGAATCGGGGGTATTTATGAGGATATCATATAAGGGTCCGCCATGGAGTATGAGGTGCACATAAAAGCAGCGAAAGGGCATTTTTGTGTGCCTGACCTGACCGGGCTTTGCGCAAATGATCCTTTTTTTCGTTACAGGATAGGACACGGAATCAATATAGGCTATGCCCCCTTCTTCCCAAACAAGCTCGATCTCAAACATTGAGGTCTTTCTTTTTTTGCTGACCGCCTTGTTCTTATGGGCAAGGGAGCCGTCATAGGTGCCCGCCGCAACGATCTGTGGTAGCTCCATTTTCCCTCCATAATAAGATTTCTAAAAAACTAAATAAAATAACGATAGTATTTCTATAAAAATGATTTTACAATAGAATCAATCCAATGTCAAGAAAGGGATCCGTATGAAAGTTACCGATATTAAAACCTTTACCGTAGACTGCTTCCGCACCAACTGGGTCTTTGTAAAAATTTACACCGATGAAGGGATCACAGGGGTGGGAGAAGCTACCCTGGAATACAAGGAAAAAGCCCTGATCGGCGCCGTAGAGCACATCAAGGAATATCTTGTAGGCAAAAATCCCCTTGAGATCGAAAAGCACTTCCACGATATTTACCGCGATGCCTATTGGAGAGGCGGCGCCGTGCTCATGAGTGCCCTTTCTGCTGTGGAAATGGCCCTGTGGGATATTTTAGGCAAAAGCCTCGGTGTTCCCGTGTATCAGCTTTTAGGCGGAAAGGTGCACGACAAGGTGCGCATTTATGTGAACGGCTGGTTTGCAGGAGCAAAAACCCCATCCGAATTTGCCGAGAAGGCAAAAATTGCCGTCAAGCGCGGCATCACCGCCATGAAGTGGGATCCCTTCGGCAAAGCCTATCTTGAAATTTCAAACAAAGCTTTAAATACCGCCCTGGAATGTGTGTCTGCCGTAAGAGAAGCGGTAGGAGACGACATAGACCTTCTCATTGAAGGCCATGGCCGCTTCAATGTTCCCACAGGTATCAAGATCGCAAAGGAGCTGGAGCAATTTCGCCCTATGTTCTTCGAAGAGCCCACTCCTCCCGATAATTTAGAGGCACTGAAGGCCGTAAGGGATAAATCTCCCGTTCCCATTTCCGCAGGTGAGAGACTCTACACCTTAAAATCCTATAAGGACCTTTTCGAAATGCGTGCGGCAGATTTCATTCAGCCTGATATTTCTCACGCAGGCGGCATTATGGAGCTGAAAAAGATCGCCGCTGTGGCAGAAGCGTACTATATTCCCTTCGCTCCCCACAATCCTTCCGGCCCCGTGGCCAATGCGGCAACCCTGCAGCTGGCCGCTTGCTGTCCCAATTTTTCCATTTTGGAAATTATGTACAGCGATGTGGAGTGGCGAAATGATGTGGTAAATGAAAGCCTTTCCTATCAGGACGGCTATCTTGAAATTCCCTCAAAGCCCGGTCTTGGCATCGAGATCGATGAAGAGGCCTGTCTGAAACACCCCTACAAGCCTCACACCCTTCGTCACTATACAGGGGCACTGACCGATATCCGCCCCGCCAAAACCGAGTTTTATTTCTAAGGAGTCTGTATGCAAAAAGCAGTTTTCATTACAGGAGCGGCACAAGGCACAGGCTATGCCATTGCAGAAGCCTTTGCAAAAGAGGGCTGGAATGTATTCATCACAAGCAGAACCGCCCATAAAGCCGAAATTGCCGCCGCCTCCATCCAAAAAACATACGGCGTTTTCGCAAAAGGCTACGAATGTAACATCGGCAATGAAGATGAGATCAAAGAAATTTTTGACCGTATCGATCAAACCGGCTGCTTTGTGGAAGCCTTGATCCTCAACGCCGCAAACCTTGGCTTTGATCCAAAGGACCCCGCCGCAGGACAGGATTTCTGGACGGTTCCTATAGAAGAGGTATCAAAGGTATTCGAGACCAACCTCATCTGGAATTTTAACATTGTCCGTCAGGCGGCACTTCGTATGAGAGAAAAAGGAAAAGGGAGCATCGTTTTCATCGGCTCCAATACCGCCTTGCGCCCCATTCCAAACCGCACCGCTTACTGCGCCTCCAAGGGCGGCATCAATTCCCTTTCCGGTGCTCTTTCTGTGGACCTTGGCCCCTTTGGCATTCGCAGCAATGTAGTCATGCCCGGCACCATCAAAACCGACCGATGGAAAAAAATGAACCAAAACACCACCATCACAGGCTCCCTTCCCCCCCTGGGCGACATTTCCGATTTTGAAGATATCGCAAACGCCGCCTTCTTCCTCGGTACCGACCTTTCCAAAAACATCACCGGCTCCGAACTTGTCATCGACGGCGGCATGTCCCGCCAGCTTTCCCCAAGAGAATAGAACAAAATCAGCCTCCATACTCCGTGCAATCTGTGGAGATCTTGCAATTAACATATTATTTGTAGTCTTGATAAATTGATTATAATATGGTATAATTAAAAAAACTATTTTGAAAGGGTGTTAAAAATGAGTGACAAAACCAGAAAAAAAATCAGCAATCTCTTCTTTGTGCTCGCGGCAGTAAGCGGACTGATCGCATTGTTTATGCAAATAATGGATATTGGTTTCAGTGTACAAAGAGTTGCCTTTACTTTTGGAATTGAAATTTTTGCAATTTTAGGATTACTTTTCAGATTAAAAGACATCCTTAAATGGCGTGGTAAAATGCTGATGCAAGGCATTCAAGAAGCAAAAGCTGAAAAATACTGCAGTAAATGCGGCAAAGCTCTTAATAAGGACGATACCTTCTGTTCCGGTTGTGGCAGCAAAATTGAAAATTAAATCCATAACAAGCTTTCCTCTGCAGCTTAACCGCCTCACGGCCACCATATAAATTATTATACCCTTTTATAGAGCCCGGTGTCCTCAATGGCCTGCTAAAATTTCAAATAACAAATCCCCTCGGAATCATCCGAGGGGATTTATCTGCGTGTCACGCTAATCCTACAGTCTGTGTAGGGCAGGGGCTCACCTCCTACCGTAGGGGCCGACCTCCCGGGCGGTCCGTATATCAAAAATGGCATTTGTTTTTACAAATGCCTACCATAACATTTTTCCTTTAGGAAAAATATATCACATCACGAAGTGATATATCACATTCCGAAGGAATATATCGCTCGCCCGAAGGGCGAATATAACTGAGGCGCACTTCCTTACGGAGTGCGCCTCTTCGGGTGCTTTTTTACAAATTTTCAACCGCTGTGCGCTCAGCAAGGAGCAGTTTTTTGTAAGTTTCCATATAAGAAGAAAATCCCTTCACGGTGTCTTCATCTGCTTGGGTTACCTTCATTTCCATATTTTTAAAGGCCACCCTATCCAGATAATCCTCTAATGTCTCGCCATTATCACGATTCTTTGCAAACAGAGCTAAAAGCGCAATGCCCCAGGCACCGCCCTCCCCTGCATGATTCATAGTTGCCACCTTGGAGGAAACCGCAGCGGAAACTACCTTTGCCGTAAAATCGGACTTAAAGAGTCCGCCGTGCCCCATCATACATTCAATCTTAATATTCTCACCCTCAAGGATCCTAATACCAAGATTCACCGTTGCAAAAGCAGAATAAACCATTGCTCTGGAAAAATTTGCCAGGGTAAATCGGCTGTCAGGCGTGCGTGCGATCAAGGGTCTTCCCGAACAAAAGCCCGTAATATGCTCGCCGGAAAGGTAATTACAGCAAACAACACCGCCGCAGTCCCCTTCTGCCTTCTCTGCTGCACAAAACATTTGAGAAAGCACCTTGCCGCGATCTGCTTCCCCTTGCAGCGCCGCGCTTAATTCTCCGAACAGATCCGCAAAAGCATTTAATTCACTGGAGCAATTGTTGCAATGTACCATTGCTACATGTGCACCGGAGGGCGTTGCCACCACATCAATTTCAGGATAATAGCGGGTAAGCTTGTTTTTTAGTACGATCATCACAAAAACAGAGGTTCCCGCGGAAATATTGCCGGTCAAGGGGCGCACGCTGCCTGTTGCCACCATACCGGTACCCGCATCCCCCTCGGGAGGGCACATAAGCACACCCGGGAGAAGATCCCCCTCCGGATCCAAAAGCTTTGCACCTTCGGGAGAAAGTCTGCCCGCTTCTTCTCCTGCAAATAAAGGAAGAGGTAAAATATCTTCTAATCGATAGCCAATCTTCTTTTGTGCCATAAGGCCGTTTATTTTTTCCAGCATCACAGGGTCATACTTTGCTTCCCCTGCCACCGTGGGGAACATACCCGAGGCATCACCCACACCGATCACGAATTCGCCCGACAATAAATAATGTACATAAGCGGATAAAGTCATCATTTTTTTGATCTTGGGAATAAATTCTTTCCCATCCAGCACCTGCTGCCAGAAATGGGCAATGCTCCAACGCTGTGGAATGTTAAACGCAAACAGCTCCGCTAATTCCTTTGCAGCGGCATCCGTATTGGTATTGCGCCAGGTTCTGAAAGGCGCAAGGAGCCTGTCTTCTTCATCAAGAGCGATCAGGCCGTGCATCATAGCAGAAATACCAAAGGAGGAGATTTTTTTCAAAGGAATACCGTATTTTTTCTTTACATCCTCTTTTAACGATGCATAGGATGCCTGCAAGCCATATCTGACATCCTCCAAGTGATAGGTCCAGATCCCATCCTCATAAATATTCTCCCAATCGTGGGTACCGATCGCCAAAATATTGGCATCATCATCGATCAAAACCGCCTTGATCCTGGTAGAACCCAGCTCAATTCCAAGACTGCACTGACCATTTTCGATCTTTTCCCGATTCATTTCTCTACCCTCTAAAATTCATTAAAGTTTATAAAAAGTATATCATACCAAAGAACCACGAGCAAGAAAATTCGAAAAATTTCTCTTATAAAAAATAAAAAAGCCCTTTGCATAAGCAAAAGACTTCCTAATATATGAATAAAGGCAAAAGAAAAACCTCGATTCGAAAGGAATCGAGGCTTCTTTGTGTCAGCGACGACCTATCTTCCCAAGACCCTTCGGTCTAAGTATTGTCGGCATAACGAAGCTTAACTACCGTGTTCGGAATGGGAACGGGTGTACCCTTCGCAACAAAGACACTGACTGGTGCACCTTCAGGGATTCGAACCCGGGACCCACTGATTAAGAGTCAGTTGCTCTACCAACTGAGCTAAAGGTGCAT
>JAZSAT010000005.1:0-35397 GCA_045602025.1 Eubacteriales bacterium
AAATCCTTGGCATAGGGGAATCTTGCGTGAAACTCAACCTTTCTTAGTCCCGGTACGGTTCCGTAAAGGTTTTTTGCGGCACCGGTTACGGTCGTGAGAGAATGGGTCTTCATTTTGGCAAGATTGATAAAAACATCAGCCTTTGGGAAAACATCCAGGACCTCTACCGTTTGGGTAACACAAGGCTCCGGAACGGAAAGGGTGACAGGGGTCATCTCGTAATGAATGGGAACTCCGTGCTTTTTGCAGACCTCCTCGATCCCCGTTTCCCGATAGATTCCCTTCATCAAAGCTTCTGTGTTGGGACCGCCGGAGCATTCCGCAACGGTAACATCCTTTGTATGAGGAAGGATCAGGGATAAAAGAGCGTCCAAAACAGCGGGATGGGTAGTGGCTGCTGCTTCCGGTTTTTTCTTCATAACCAGATTGGGCTTGACTACGACCTTTTTCCCTTTTTGAAAGAGAGCATCATAGCCGCCGTGATCGTCAATGATCTTTTGAATGATCTCTTTTAAAAGAAAAGTATCATATTCTTTTGCGGCATAAAAGGAAACCTTTTTCATTATTTTTTTCCGTCTTTTTTGATGGTGAATTTTTTCTCGGTCTTGTTCAAAAGTCTATGAATGTTTTCTCTGTGCATGGCAATGACAAAGGCCGCCATAAGGAAAGAAAACAGAAAATATAAAATGTTTGGGGCGTTATAATTAAATGCATATACCACCAAGGGGTAAAAGAAAGCGGCGGTAATGCTGGATGCAGAGATGATCTGCGTTGCGGCAAACATCAATGCAAAAATAAGAACGAGTGCCAAAAATACCAAGGGATCGATCAAAAGGATCGTAATGGCACTGACGATCACACCTTTTCCCCCTTTGAACTTGAAATAAACGGGGAAAATGTGTCCCAGCATGCAGAAAAAGCCTGCTACATACTGACCGGGGCCGCCCATCAGACAAAAACCGATCACAACGGAGATCAGGGCCTTCAGAATGTCACCGACTAAGGTGAGAAAGCCTGCTTTTTTGCCAAAGGTGCGGAACATATTGGTCATACCGGCATTGCCGGAGCCGTAATCCCTCACATCGTGTCCGTAGATCTTTTTGGATACGATCACAGCAGGGTTAATACTGCCCAAAAGATAGGCACTTATTGCTGTAGCAAAGAAGAAAAGGATCATCCAAAGAAGAATATCGCTTCCGCTTTTTCCGTTCATGAAAAAGCCCCAAGCCTGAATGGATTCGTCAAAAAAATATCTCATGCGTCTTCCTTTGTCCTTTCTCTGATTACAAATTGAATGGGAGTTCCTTTAAAGCCGAAGGTTTCTCTCAGACAGTTTTCAATGTAGCGAAGGTAAGTGAAGTGGAACAGCTTTTCACTGTTACAGAAGATAACAAATTTCGGCGGTTTTACGCTGACCTGTGTCATATAGTAGATCTTCAGGCGTCTGCCCTTGTCACTGGGCGGCTGCACTCTTGTGGTAGCATCGTTCAGCATATCGTTGAGCATACCTGTGGAAATGCGGGTGGATGCCTGCATATTCACATAATTGATGTGCTCGAAGATCTTGTCGATCCGAAGACCGGTCTTTGCAGAAATGAAAAGCACGGGTGCGTATTGCATAAAGGGGAGAATGTCGAAAACCTTCTTGGTAGCATTCTTTACGGAGTCGTTATCCTTTTCGGGAAGGTCCCATTTGTTCATGCAGATGATACAGGCTTTTCCAGCTTCGTGGGCAAGGCCTGCAATGGTTGCATCCTGGCTTGTAATGCCCTCAAAGGCGTCCACCATAATGACACAAACATCACTTCTTTCAACGGCAAGCTTTGCACGAAGCACGCTGTATTTTTCGATGCGGTCATCGATCTTGGACGCTCTGCGGATCCCTGCGGTATCAATAAAATTGAATTTGCCGAATTTGTTTTCTACCCGCGTATCAATGGCATCTCTTGTGGTACCTGCCACAGGAGATACGATCACTCTGTTTTCTCCGAGAACCGCATTGATGAGACTGCTTTTGCCGGAATTGGGCTTGCCGATCACGGCAACATTGATCAGATCCTCCTCCTCTTCCTCTGCATCCTGAGGACCTAAAAGGCGAAGCACCTCATCTAATATGTCTCCGCTTCCCGTTCCGTGAATGGAGGAGAGGGCAAAGGGACCGTTTTCCACACCAAGCTCGTAGAATTCATAAAATTCCGCGGGCAAAGCACCGATGGAGTCTACCTTGTTTACGGCTAAAATAACAGGCTTTTTGCTTCTTTTTAAAATAGTGGCGATCTCTCGGTCAGCGGCAGTTACTCCTGCGCGGATATCGGTCATAAAAATGATCACATCGGAGGCTTCCATTGCAAGGTAAGCCTGTTCCTCAATGTGGGAGAGGATCATATCATTGGAGCCGGGCTCAATACCGCCGGTATCAATGAGGACCATTTTTCTGCCGCCCCATTCGGTTTCGTAATAAATACGGTCTCGGGTAACACCGGGAACATCGTCTACAATGGAGATGCGTTCGCCGGAGAGCTTATTGAAAAATGTACTTTTGCCAACATTGGGTCTGCCAACGATGGCGATGACGGGTTTTGCCATATTTACCTCCCGTTTATAATTTCTTCTATGGTGTCAAGAAGACAGGTTCCGTTTTCGGAAATGAAAACAGGACAACCGATCTTATCTTTTACTTGTTCTAATGTAAGATCATCCAAAAATTTATCTCGCTCGTGACGAAGGGAAACAGCGGGTAAGATCAAAATTTCAGGCTTTTCTTCTTTTGCGGTGTTTATGATGTCCTGTCCGCAAAGAAGGCCTGCTACGGTAACGGTCTCACCGAAAAACTGATTCTTTACTGCTTTTACCTTCAGCTTGAGGAGGGGAAGCCTTTTTTCGATCTCTTTTGCGATCTCACATAAAAAGTCATAAGCTGCCACACCTGTGAACAGCGTAATATTAAGTCTCTTTTTGGAAAGATCCTTCCAAAGACCCGTATCGTTTCGGTAACGGATCTCATCCAGGATTTCTTCTCTTGCACAGCGCAAAAGTCCAACGCCGTTGTCAAGCTGTGGATAGCCGTCATAATCCTTTTCGGGAGGGAGAGGTTTTTTTGCGGCAAGATAAAATTCATCTGCGGCGTAAACGAGGCGAAGATCGTACTTTTCCAAATATTCATCGCCTAATTCTTCTACCGTTTCGATGATGTTTTTTGCCGAAAGGCTGTCATAGGGCTCGATAGGGTAAAGACCTTCTCTGTGGCAAGTGAGTCCTGCGGGGACTACTGCAATGCTCTGCACGGCGGGATAAAGCGTTTCAAGATCCCTTACCGTGCGAACAAGCTCCGCTCCGTCATTGATCCCGCGGCAGGAAACGATCTGACAGTTGATGTCGATGCCGCCATCCTTCAGAATCTTCAGTTGCTCCATGATTTTTCCCGCATTGGGATTGCCGAGCATTTTTCTTCTAAGCTCGGGGTTTGTGGTATGAACGGATACATTCACAGGGGAAAGGCGCATCTTTACGATTCGCTCAAGCTCCTCGTCTTTTACATTTGTCAGGGTTACATAATTTCCCATCAGGAAGGAAAGCCTTGTGTCATCGTCTTTAAAATAGACCGTTTCCCGCATGCCGTCGGGGTTCTGATCGATAAAGCAAAAAATGCATTTGTTTGCGCAACGCTTTTTCTTGTCCATCAAAAAGGTCTCAAATTCCAGACCGATGTCGTCGTATCGCTCTTTTTTGATCAAAACATCAAAAACCCGATCTTCCCGTTTCAAGGTAAGACAAATCTTTTCTTCCGTAAGAAAAAAACGGTAATCCAAAACATCTTTGATAGGATGCCCGTCGATAGCAAGGAGGATGTCCCCCTTTCGGATCCCTTGTTTTTCTGCGGCGGAACCGGGTTCTACCTGTGCGATGGTGACCATAAAAGCCTCCTTTCCAAAAATGAAAAAAAGATATATCTTAGGCACTCTCGCCTGAAAAGGCAATGCCAAAGACATATCTTTTGTGCCTCATATATACAGATATAGTCTCCACCGATCTTCTCAGCGGAGACTGATATACGAGTTTGCGGCGATTAGTCTTTAATCTGGATGACTTCTTTGCCGTCTTTCTGTCCGCACTCAGAGCAAACTCTGTTGTGGAGATTGTATGCACCGCAGTTGGGGCACTTCTCCAGAGCGGGCGGAGTCAACTTCCATACGCTGGAGCGTCTGGAATTCTTTCTTGCTTTAGATGTTTTTCTCTTCGGTACTGCCATGTTTCGCACCTCCCAATTTTTTATACACCGCGAACGGTTTTTTTATTTTTCTTTAAAAAAGTCAGCTAAACCCGCAAGTCTCGGATCTACTTCCTTTTGAACACAATCGCAGGAGCCTTCGTTTAAGTTTTTACCGCACTTGGGGCAAAGACCTTTACAATCCTCGTGGCAAAGAAGCCGCAGAGGAAGGTTTAGACGAACATTTTCACTGACGATCGCGTCTATATCGATTTTTTGTCCTTCTGCAAAGATGGTCTCTTCTTCGGATTCTGTAGGAGCGTTCACCACCGAGAAATCCATCTCAATGGAAAAATCTTCCTTGACCGGAGCAAGGCAGCGGCCGCATGGAGCAGAAAACACTCCGCTGATCGTGCCAATAAGTCGAATAAATCCGGAAAGGTCTTTTACAGCACCGGAAAAGTGAATGGATGATACCGCAATCTCACCCTCTTCCGAGATGGCGGGAGCCTCATAATCAAAGAGAATCTCCTTCGTCTCGCCGGAGAGAATCTTGGAAATATCAAGAAAATTGTTTACGGTTTGGTTGATCATTTTTACTTTTCCTCAAGGTCATCGACAGTATTTTATTATAACTGTAAAGCTATTTTTTGTCAATGGATTTTTTTAATTTTACCAATTATTTTTCTCCAGTTCACAAAGGAGACTTTCTTTGGTGTTTTTCCACTTGTCCTGGATCACATTCTGCAAGCACAAACGGAGAAGCTCACCGATTTTTTCGCCGCATATTCCGCGGGCGGCAAGGTCATCCCCTTTAATGGCAAGGTCTTTCAGCTTGTAGCATTCTCCTGCGGAAATGATCTCTTCTGCAGTTGTCTTCAGCTTTTCCACCTGCATCAGACGCTTTTTTACGGTCCATTTGCTGTGGGCCAAGGTATCCGCGCGCATTACCTTTAAAAGATAGGGGATGTTTTCTTCCCCAATCTGATTTAAAAGCTTTTTTACATCTGCGCGATTTGCGGGGTGGGAATCGTGATGGTATACCAAAAGGGAAACCTCATCGGTTTCTTTTGATGGAAATTTCATCCTTTCCATTACACTTCTTGCAATTGCCGCGCTTTTTTTCGGATGCGAGTAGAAATGGCCTCTTCCGGTTTCGTCAAAAGTAAGACAGGAAGGCTTTGAAATGTCGTGGAAAAAGAGGGTCAAACGAACTTCGGGAATCGGATCTGAATAGGCAACTGCGTGAACGGTGTGCTGCCAAACATCGTACTGATGGAAAGGGGAATGCTGGCAAAAACCAACTGCGGGCAAAATCTCGGGCACAAGGACGCCGATCACATCCGCAAATTCCGTTAAAACATAGCGGATGTTTCTGCCGCAGAGCATACGGGTAAATTCAGGAAGGATCCGTTCCGGCGCAATGGTAAGGAGCAGCTCCTTCTTGCGATGGATGGCTTCTTTTGTTTTCTCTTCGATATCAAACCCGAGAACTGCCGCAAAGCGAAGTGCTCTTAAAATGCGGACTGCGTCCTGATCAAATCTGGCTTCTGCATCGCCAATAGCGCGGATCCATCTTTTTTTTAGATCGCGCTTTCCGCAAAAGAAATCGCGAAATCCCTTCTCGGGGTGATATACAATGGCATTGATGGTAAAATCTCTTCGTTTCAGATCGTCAAAAAGATTTTTGGTGAACTGAACTTTTTCCGGGTGGCGATGATCCTTGTAGGTTCCTTCCTCCCGAAAGGTAGTGATGTCCAAAAAAAGAGAACCGTAGTGCACGGTAATTGTCCCGTACTTTTCTCCCACACAGTTTAAGTGAAATTTTGAAAAAAGCTCCTTGATCTCTCCGGGGGTGGCACTTGTTGTCAGATCCCAATCGTGTACCTCACGACGCAAGATCAAATCGCGTACCCCGCCGACGAGCCACGCTTCGTGTCCTGCGTTTGTGAGTACATCAAGAGCCTCTTTCACCTCATTTGGAAGAGGTAATTTGAAATTGCTCATAATTTTTCCTTTGATTTTGATTTTTTGGCAAAAATACTCTTGACAAAAAAATCCGAATATGATAAGATAACCGATGTTCGAAAGAGCTTTGCGTTGTTAGCTCAGCTGGATAGAGTGACTGGCTACGAACCAGTAGGTCAGGGGTTCGAGTCCCTTACAACGCGCCAGGAAGACACCGTTTGGTGTCTTCTTTTTTTGCATCGGCAAATACTGAATTTATTATAACACATCTTTTTTTGAATGTAAATATGTGAAAAAAGAAAATCATACGGAAAATCCGTATGATTTTTTGTCTTTATTGTTCAAAAAGCAAGCGAAATTTTTCTGCGAGCAGTTTGGGGGAAAGATATCGGATCCCGTCGATGAGAACGATGCCCATCTCCTTTGCACGCTGTCTGACCGTGGGCGTCGCTCTTCCCGTTGCGATGAGCATTGGGGTGGCATAGAACCCGCCGTAGTGCTTTGCCATGATCATAATTTCATAAAGGTGCTCGTTCTGCGGGAGGGCATTTTTGCAGCTTGCCAGGATCGGAAGATTTTCGTGCATCAGGATCAAATCGATCTCGTTTCTCGGATCGGGAATATGGGAGCTTTCTACCGTTCCGTTCCAATCAAGCTTTACTCCTACCCGAATATCGTGAAAAACATCCGCATCAAAGGCACAGAGTGCGGCATACATTTCTAAAATATTACCGGCTTTTTCGTATAGAAACAGAGCTTCCTTTGGAACATTGAGCCTAAAATCCATAATGCTCCGTCCGTTTTTTACCGTTTTGATTTCGTTCGTCAAAATGCCTTGTTTTTTTAATTTTTGCGCTACGGTCTTGTATGTTTGCAGTCGGCTTTCGTTACTTCCTAAGTCCTTTTGCATAACAGAACTTTTTTCGGTTTCACCGGAAGCGGAAAGAGAACAGAAATGATTCCAAGCCTTCGGATTTTGCTTTACTGTGTTCCAAAGACGAAGAACCTCCTTTCGCAAACTGCCCACAGAAAAAGAATAGGAGGGGGACACCAGAACCTTGCTTCCGTTGAGGGTCAGGATCTGATCTGCCGAAAGATAATGAGGCAAGAAGCTTTCCTCGCGGGGGAAGAGGGGATGAGAAAAATGCTTTTCACCCGTTTTTACATCGTACTGATGCAAAAAAACGCGGTTTTTTTCTGCCTTCTGAAAAAGGATCCCGGCAGCCGCCGCAAATATTTCATTTCCGCCGGTCAGGTCAACAGAAAGGGTATTATCTTCGCCTAAAAGCGGATCAAGTACAGATAAAACGCTCTCGATAGATACCTTTTCCACAGAGTAAAATTCAGGAAGGATCCCCGTGATCCGAAAGATCACCTGTTCCAGATTTTTCATATTCTCCTTGGTAGGAGAGATCTTTTGAGAAAAAGAAAGAAAACAGATGCGGTCAAAATTTTCCTTCATCAAAGAGATGAGGTTTTCCGGTGTCTTTGCCGAATACAGTTCAATCAGAATTTTAGCCATTGTTTTCTCCCTTCCTCATTTTTCTTATTATACCTTTTTTTATCTGGCGTTGTCAATTTGTTATCCTTTTTTCCATTTTTCACAAAAATGACTGATTTTTGAATATTCGTACAAATTTTCAGTCAAAACATTGCATAATACTTACTTTCTTGATTAATTTTCCGGAAAGTATGTTTTTTTGGTTTACAAAAATTTTATAAATGGCCTTGTTTTGTAGAAAAAAGAGGAAAAATTCTCTGCGAAAATTTTATTGTAAACCCAGGTTCGCAATTTGCACAAAAATCGCTAAAATATGTCATTTTTAACCCCTTGCTTTTTCCCGTTTTTACGATATACTTGCACTACAGAAATACGGAAAGGAGCGGTTTTAATGGGGGAAACAGAGTGTACAGAAGATTTCTTTTCCTTTGAGAGCAGTCTTCTTTCCTATCAGATCATCATAGAAAGAGAAGAGGTGATCCTTCGGGGAGAAGAGATCAAAAAAGGTGAAAAAGTCTATTCCAAAACGCTTTTGTTTTCTGCAGCGGAAGAAGAAAAGGCAAAGGAATTTTACCGTATTCTTTTGGAAAGCCGCACCTTTCCTCAAATGATGGAGGAATTGGCGGAAGAGTTTTTTGTTTAAAAAACTAAAATAAAAACCGACTTGTATTTACAAGTCGGTTTTTTTGGTCCACCCCAGGAGGTTCGAACTCCCAACCTTCAGAATCGGAATCTGATGCTCTATCCAGTTGCGCTAAGGGTGGATAAAAGGTACCTTTTGGGGTACCTTTATTCAATTTTACTCAGTCATGGAGGGAATAATTACCGGAATCAGCCAAAGCAGATGGTAAATCAAGGCAAAAAGCCCGGTGATTTTGGTAAGGCTTTCAATGTAGAACAAAAATCCTACAATGCCTGCACCAAGGATCAGAGATATGAGCTTCATCACAACATTTGCTCGGGTCAAATGGCGAAGAGATTCGCAAATTTTAAAGGTCTGAAGCATCTTTGCAATAGTGGAGGTGCAGACAATGCCGCTGTCACTCGTTTCTGCAGCAGGGGCATATTTCATAGCCTCGCAGCTCTTGATAATGCCGGAGGGAATCGATTTGTTCTGTAGCAGTGTGCGGAACAGGTCACTGTCAATGTTAGGATCGCAGGTTTTTACTGCGGGGCAAATACCGGAACGGTAAAGGGTAAGAATGGTCTTTTTAAACTGCTTGCTGATGGAATAGCGGATATAGAACTTGGCGGCAAATTCTCCGTCGATCACCATATACATGATCTTGCCGCTTTTCTCCTCGAAGGCTTCATCCTGCTCGTCCTTGGTGTAACCAAAGTCATAGGAAAGCAGATAATCCTTGTTGCCTACAAAAACATCGCAGTTGTTGATCTTGGCACACATACCGTCGGAGGTGATTTCATTAAAATCAAAATCCTCGGGAATCTGATCGTACACACCGGAAATGGTCTTTTTAAATACCTCAGATAAAGGACCGCCCAATTTCTGGAAGATCATTGCAGAATAGAGGATTGCCTTGTCAATGCGGGTCCTGCCGTAAGTGCGGATGGTGGTGACCTTTACGCTCTTCGGCGGGAAGATTTCTTTGTCGGTAAAGGATACTACATCTGCGGCAGCATATTTTTCGGCTGCGGCGGCACTGAGGATTGCTGCACCGTTCTTCTCTGCCTTTGCAGACAGATGGGAGAAGGGTAAGGATACGGTGAACAGTGCGGAGAGGGGAAGGGTCATAACAGACATGGTCATAAAGCTTGTGGCAGTCTGAACGACACTGGGCTCTTTCAGATAAGAGATCACAGCAAAAGCGATCGAGGCGATCAAAGAAAGGATCAGCACAATGCCAAAGGATCTTTCGCATCTTGCTTTTTCGTTGCTCCTGCGGAAGAAGCCCTCGATAAAGTTTGCTTTCTGAACGGAGAAGAATACAGGGTCGCCCGCCAATTGATCGCGGAAGGTCTCTGCTTCGGGACTTTCGTCGTCAAGGCTCTTGGCAACCAATTTTTCACCTTTTCTTCCGAACATGCGGAAACTGCGGTACATGCGCTTGGAATCCAAGAAGTTTGAAATGGCGGTAAGGAAGGCAAAGAGTGCGCCTACGCAGCCGAACAAAGGATATTCCTTTGCTCCGAAGATCAAAAGAACGACCGTATGGAGCGCAGGGAAGAGATGCATCATAAAGGCGATAGTGTTTCGGTTAGGTCTTCCGCGGAAGAGTTCAGTGATCCCATTTCCGAGAGAAGGTAGGATCAGAAGTGCGGAAATGAAGATCAATTGAAGATCAACCAAAAGGTAGATCATATTGTAGATTCCACCGGGGGTTAAAAATGACGGGTGGAAAATGTTGGAGAAGCACGCGCTTTCCAAATAAAGGGTCACAGCAAAAATAAGGAAGGTCCACAAGGTAGAGCAAAGGTTGCGAAAGTTCTTGTTTCTCAAGTGCTCAGCAAATTCGTCGTATTCCTCATAAGAGGTGTACTCTTCAGGAAGAATCGGGTGTCTTTCGATCTTTTGCTCCAATTCCTCATAGGTGTCACTGTAGGGATCGGCAGAGATATCTTCGCTTGCTACATGCACTTCTTCTGCCAGCGGGGGTACCGCGCGGGTCGCCATATCACCGGCTTCACCGCTTTCAAGAAATTCTGCGATGGAAGAGGTGGTATGATATTCCTTTGTACTTTCATCCTCGCCGTCGTGTATGGCAATGTAGTCACGGGTTCTGTCTTCCTCACCGTCGTGAACGGCAACATAATCGTCGCTCTCTGTCTTGGGTGATTCCTCTGCCTTTTTATCGGCAGTGGGATTGAAGGCGGAACCGAAGATCTCTTTTAAGATGCTTGCGGTCTTATCCGTTTCGTCGCCGCCGGAGGAGGAAGCCTCCTTCGGGTGATTGAAGATGGCATCCATTTTCTCAGCGTCCACTTTCGGTATGGAAAGGGCGTCCAAAAGATCCTGCGGGATCTCTTTTTCCGTAGAAGGAGTGAAAATGGTGGTGTTTTCTTTCTCGTCCGATTCGGGAGTTTTTGCTTCGGAAGTGTTTTCAGATGCTTGCTCTTCAAACAAGCGAGGGAAAAAATCGTTATTCTGATCTTTTTTGCCTTGTTTTTCGGCATCCTCTTTCCCTTTGCGTCTAAACTTATAAACAGAAGCCATATAGAATCCTTTCCGAAAATTTATCTGTATTTGACCGCTTCATAAAGAATGACTGCACCGGCACAGGAAACATTCAGAGAGTTTACCTTTCCGCGCATGGGAAGCGATACGATAAAGTCACTTTTTTCTTTTAAAAGCCTGGAAATACCGAAGCCCTCACTGCCTAAAATAATGGCAACGGCACCGCTGAAATCCTGCTTGTCATAAGGAGTTCCCTCTGCTTCGCAAGCGTAGATCCAAACACCTCTTTCTTTTAAAAGGTCAACGGTGGAGGCAAGGTTTGCCACGCGGCAAACGGCAAGGTGCTCTGCCGCGCCTGCACTGGATTTGATCACGGTGGGTGTGATGCAGGCCGCATTCTTTTTCGGAATGATGATTCCGTGTGCGCCGGCACCTTCACAGCAGCGGATCAGCGCGCCTAAATTGTGAGGATCCTCCACGCCGTCTGCAATGACAAAGAAGGGGGCTTCGCCGCGCTCTTCGGCAATTTCAAACAGCCTTTCCATGGAAACATATTCTTTTTGAGAAGCAAGGGCTACCACGCCCTGATGAAAACTGCCGCCGCACATGGCAGAAAGCTTGCTTTTTTCCGCAAAGGAGATGGGAATCTTTTTTTCTTTTGCAAGGGCGAGGATCTTTTTCAGGGAGCCTTCACCGTCTTTTTGCAGATAAATTTTTTCGATCCCTCTGCCGGAAGAAAAAAGTTCAAGTACGGCATTGCGGCCGGCAACCACTGCGCTTTCATCGGAAAAGCGAGGGGCTTTGGGTTGATTTAAATCGTGCTTTTTCATATCTATAATTATAACACATCTAAAACAAATTGTATAGACTTTTTTGAATTTTTTTGAAAAAATTGTGAGCAATTTACCGAAAATAAAAGCTTTTTTGAAAAAATTCTACATTTATAAGAAAAATAAATTGAAAAAACTTGCAATTTCACCTCACTTTGGTATATGATAAGAAAATAAGATGGAAAGGAGTTTGCCATGGAATGGAATCGGATCGAAAGCAGATCAAACCCTGCGGTGAAATTTGCTGCCAGTCTTGATGACAAAAAGAAAAGAGATAAAGACGGCGTTTTCCCTTCGGAAGGCATCACTCTTTTCTTTGACTTTTGTGAAAGCGGGATCTATCCTCAAAAGATTTATCTGTCTGAGAAGGCTCTTTATTTAAAAGAGAAGGTCGATGCTGCGCTGGAAGGGAAAAAGTGCGAAAAGTACCTGCTCTCTTGTTCTGCCTTTGAAAAGGTAACAACAGAAAAGGGCAGTCAGGGACTTTTGTGTATTTATTCTACGGAAAGCGTATTTGAAAAAAATCCCCTGAAAGAATATAACCGCCTGATTGCACTTGAATGTGTGCAGGATCCCGGAAATGTGGGAACGGTGATCCGTACCGCGGCTTCCTTCGGCTTTGACGGTGTCCTCCTTGTTTCCTCGGCTTCTCCTTTCGGAGCGAAGGCGATCCGTGCCTCTATGGGAGCGGTTTCCCGCATTCCCATCAAGGAGTTCTCTTCTGTGGAGCAGCTTTTCGATCTTTTAAAGGAAAAAGGCGTGCGGACCGTAGCCGCCTGTCTGGATGAAAAATCCGTCTCCATTCACCGCGCTTGTCTTGCATCGCCTGTCTGCGTTCTCATCGGTAATGAAGGCCACGGCCTTTCCGAAGAGGCGAAGAGATCTTCTGATATTTCTGCGATCATTCCCATTGAAGGAATGGAAAGCCTGAATGCGGCGGCCGCTGCAACGGTCTTCTTATGGGAAATAGCAAGAAGGGATAACGGTAATGAAAGATAAGGATCTTCTCTATTGGCTTTGGCTTTCCCTGGCTTGTCGCCCCGGCTCTGCACTCCCTTCCACGCTTTTGAAGTTTTTCGGTTCTCCTCAAAAGATCTACGAGGCCACCGAGGAAGATTTTGAAGCGGTGGACACACCTTTTTACGGCCACGAAAAAGACCTTTGCGATAAGGATCTTGATCGGGCAAGGAAGATTTTGTCCTGGTGCAGGAAGGAAAAGATCGGTATTATGACCCCCGAGGATTATTTTTACCCCGAAGGCTTCCGTTCTCTTCCCAATAAGCCGATCGTTCTTTACTATCTCGGCAATTTCTGCGATTTTGAAAATCGCTTTACGGTCGGTGTGGTGGGAACACGACACCCTACCTCTTACGGCATTCACGCCGCCAAAAGGATCTCTTATGATCTTTGCCGTGCCGGTGCCGTGATCGTTTCGGGCCTTGCTTTGGGAATCGACGGTGCCGCGCACAGTGCAGCGCTTTATAACGAAAGCTTTACTGTGGGCATTTTAGGCTGCGGGATCGATCAGGTGTACCCGAAGGAAAATGCCCCTTTGTACGAACAGATCATTCGAACGGGCCTTATAATGACCGAATATACACCCGGAACCGGTCCTCTCGGAAAGAATTTTCCTGTAAGAAACCGATTGATCGCCGCCCTTTCCGATGCAGTCTGCGTGATTGAAGGCAGTGAGCAAAGCGGAGCACTTATTACGGCAGAGGATGCCCTGAAGCAAAACAAAGGGCTTTATACCGTTCCCGGTTCTATTTTTGCCGGCACCAGTGCGGGAAGCAATTTTCTCTTAAAGGTTGGAGCAAAGCCCTGTCTTTCCGCTTATGATATCGTGGAAGATTTTCGCGGAAAATATCCGTATCTGGAAGGAAGTCTTTCTCTCTTCGGTAAAGAGAAAAATGCTCCAAAGCCGAAGAAAAAGAAAAATGTGAATCTGAAAAAGAAGATTCGATCTTATGTATTCCCCGGTTCTCAAAGAGCCGATGAAGAAAAGCCTCTCCCCGAAGCTTACGAGTTTATCGAGATCGGAGAAGAGGAGGAAAGTGAAAGCAAAACCAAAGAAGAAAAAGAACAGGTGTTTTCTTCTGTTCTGACAAAGCTTTCCGAAGAGGAAAGGCAGATCTACTCTGCCCTCGGCTTTGAGCCTACCCTTGCCGATCATCTGGTCAGCGAAGAGATGAATGCGGCAGCGGTACTCAGAGTTTTATCAAAACTTGAAATCAAAGGACTTGTGCGCAAGGTGCCGGGAGGAAAATATGTTCTGGCTGACCGCGCAGAAGTGTGAAAGGAATTTATATGGCACAGAATCTTGTTATTGTAGAGTCGCCAACCAAAGCGACCACCATTAAAAGCTTTTTAGGCAGCGGATATAAAGTTGTCGCCTGTCAGGGACATATCCGTGATCTGCCCAAAAGCACCTTAGGGGTGGATCTGGAAAACGACTTTGAGCCGAAATACATCAACATCCGCGGAAAAGGCGAATTGATCGCTTCTTTGAAAAAAGAGGCCCGTGCAGCAGACCGCGTTTTCCTCGCAAGCGACCCTGACCGCGAAGGAGAAGCCATCAGCTGGCACCTTCATAAGGTTTTGGGCCTGGATGAAAAAGGCGGCGGAAGAATCTCCTTCAACGAAATTACAAAGCCTGCAGTCAAAGCGGCCATTGCCAATCCCAGAAAGATCGATATGGCGCTGGTGGATTCTCAGCAGACCCGCCGTATTCTGGACCGCATTTTAGGATACAAGCTCAGCCCCCTTCTTTGGAAGAATGTGCAAAACGGTCTTTCTGCGGGAAGAGTGCAGTCCGTTGCCACCAGGCTGATCGTGGAAAGAGAACGGGAGATCGCCGCGTTTGTTCCCGAGGAATACTGGACCATTACCGCCTTTCTTGCCAATGCCCAGGGAAAGGAATTTGCTGCCCGCTTCCACGGAACCGCGCAGAAGAAATTAACCCTTTCCGACGGAGAAGGCTGTGACAAGATCTTGTCTTCTTTAGAGGAAGGTGTGTATACCGTAAAGAAGGTGACCTCTTCTCTGAAGACAAAGAACCCTCCGCCTCCCTTTACCACCTCTCAGCTTCAGCAGGAGGCGTTTAAGCGTCTGGGCTTTCAGTCTAAGCGTACAATGAGGATTGCCCAGTCTCTTTATGAAGGTATCAGCCTCGGAAAGCATGAGGAGCACGGTTTGATCACTTACATGAGAACCGACTCCCTCCGCATCTCCCAGGAAGCACAAAGTGCGGCAAAGGATCTGATCCTCTCCAAATACGGAGAAAAGTTTTATCCCGCAAAGCCCAGAGTATATAAGTCAAAGGGCGCAAGTCAGGATGCCCACGAGGCCATCCGTCCTACCGACCCTTCCAAAACCCCCGAATCCTTAAAAGAGGTACTCAGCGCAGAGCAGTACCGTCTGTATAAGCTTATCTGGGATCGCTTCATTGCCAGTCAGATGGCATCTGCGAAGATCGATGTTCAGAATGTGGATATTGAGGCAGAATGTGCCGACGGCAAAAAGTATCGCTTTAAAACAAGCGGTGAGACCGTTCGTGCCCACGGCTTTTTGAAGGTCTACGGAGAATTGAAGGAAGAGGGCGATGAGGATAAGGTTCAGACCGGCAAGCTTCCTCCCTTGAAGGAAGAAGAGGTTCTTTCCGAGAAAAAGCTGGTTCCAAAGCAGAATTTCACCCAGCCTCCCCGTCGCTATAACGAAGCAAGTCTTGTGGATGCATTGGAGGAGAAGGGGATCGGCCGTCCCAGTACCTACGCTCCTACCATTGAAACCATTATTAACAGAGGTTATGTGGCCAGAGATAAAAAGCAATTCGTTCCCACAAAGCTCGGCGAAGTGACCAATGACATTATGGAGAAGCATTTTTCTACCGTAGTGGATTATGAATTTACCGCAAACTTGGAAAAAAAGCTTGACGGTATTGCTGAAAGTCAGGAGGATTATAAGAAGGTCCTGGCAGAATTTTACGATGAGTTCAAGCGTCTTTTGGACGGCGCGGAAGTAGCCCTTTCCGAAAAAGGAAAGGTGGAGCTTCCTCACGAGGAGCTTGATGTGCTCTGTCCCAACTGCGGAAAGAAAATGATCGTGAAAACCGGCAGATTCGGCAAATTCGCCGCTTGTCCCGGTTATCCCGAATGCAAAACCACTATGGCACTTGACCGTGACGGCAAGGTAGCTCCCGCGGAAAAGAAGGAAGATGAGATCGTCGAGGGAATGCAGTGTGAGATCTGCGGCGGTCCCATAGTTTTGAAAAAAGGTCGCTTCGGCGAATTCTACGCTTGCAAGGATTATCCCAAGTGCCGCTTTACCCGTCAGAAAGCAAGAAAGATCGGTGTGCCCTGTCCCAAATGCGGCGGTGAGATCGTAGAAAAGCATAGCAGAAAGAGTGTTTTCTACGGCTGTGATAACTACCCCAACTGTGATTTTTCTCTGTGGGATGAGCCCATCGGTAAGAATTGCCCCCAGTGCGGAAGCCTTTTGGTGAAAAAGAAAAACGGAACGGTTCTTTGTTCCTCCAAAGAGTGTAAATACAAGGAAAGATAAGGTATCGAAATGAAACTGATCATTGATGCGATGGGCGGCGATCACGCTCCCGACGAAATCGTGCGCGGTGCATACCTTGGTATGAAAAAGGAATCTGACATAGAGATCATTTTCACCGGGGACGAAAAAGCGATCCGTGAAACAATGAAAAAGTATGATATTCCCGAAGAAAATATAAAGATCGTCCATGCGCCCACTCAGATCGAAATGGACGAGGATCCTTTGTGTATCCTTAAAAGTAAGAAGGATTCTTCCATGGCAAAGGGACTTTCCCTTCTTCGTGACGGCGAGGGAGATGCATTCCTTTCTGCAGGCAGCACAGGAGCTCTGATCGTAGGTGCCTCCAGCCGCATTTATAAGGTCAAGCTTCCCGGTATTCGCCGTGTGGCCATCGGTGCCGTGCTTCCTTTGTCAAATCCCGTTCTCCTTCTGGACAGCGGTGCCAATATTGAGGTAACACCCGAGGAGCTTGTTCAGTTTGGCTTTATGGGAAAAGCCTATGCAAAGGGGGTTCTTTCTGTAAAGGAGCCTCGTATTGCTCTTGTAAATAACGGTGCCGAGGAGTGCAAAGGAACTCTTCTTTATTCCGAGACCCACAAGCTTCTCAAAAACGAAGAGAATCTCAATTTCGTCGGCAATATCGAAGGAAGAGACATTCCCCTGGGTGAGGCGGATGTCATTTTGTGTGACGGCTTTGTGGGAAATGTGATTCTAAAGCTTTCCGAAGGCTTTGGAAAGTTTATCAGTAAGGAACTGAAAAAACTTTTGGGCGGTAGCATGAAAGGGAAGATCGCGGCACTTTTTATCTATTCCGATCTGAAAAAATTCAAGTCCCGTCTGTCTTATGAACGCTACGGCGGCGCGCCGCTTTTAGGAACCCGTTTTCCCATTATCAAGGCGCACGGCTCTTCCAAGAAGAGTGCCATTAAGAGTGCGGTCCGACAAGCGAAAAAGTGCTTCGAGTCAGGGGTTTGCCGTATGATCGAAGAAGATGTGACCCTGACAGAAAAAGGAGAAAACTAAATGGAACCGAGGCTTGCTAAAACAGAGGATTATCCTCAGAGCTTTTTGGCTCTTTTGCCGCAGCTGGAGGAAAAGATCGGGTATCGGTTCCGCGATAAAAAGTATCTGTATATCGCTTTGACCCACTCTTCCTTTTCCAATGAGAAGCGAAACCGCATTTTGTATGAACATAACGAGCGGCAGGAGTTTTTGGGAGATTCTGTTTTATCTCTTGTTGTCTCCAAGCATCTTTTCTTTGACCACAAGACCTTCCCGGAAGGGGTACTGACAAAGCTTCGTGCTTCTTCCGTATGTGCTGAGGCCTTGTTTGAGTATGCGGATCAGATCGGTCTGGGAGAATATATGCTGTTAAACCACGGCCTTGCCGAGGGCGGCGGCAGACATCAGAAAAACATTCTTGCGGATTGCTTTGAAGCACTGATCGCAGCACTGTATTTGGATGGCGGCTTTGATGTGGCAAAGGACTTCATTCTTCGCTTTGCAAAAGAAAGGCTTCAGAAGCTTTTGGAAGGCGGAAGGCTCCGTGACGATGACTATAAAAGTCTTTTACAGGAAAAAGTACAGACCAGCCCCGGTGAAAAGGTGGAGTACCGCCTGATTGGGGAAAAAGGACCTGACCACAACAAAGAGTTTTCTGTTGAAGTCAGACTCAATTCCAATGTAATTGGAACAGGCATCGGCAGAAGCAAACGGGAAGCAGAGCAGCTGGCGGCAAAAAAAGCCCTTGCTACCTGGTTCGGCGAAGGTAAATAGAATAAGAAAAAGAGAGTAAATCAATGTATCTGAAAACACTGGAACTTCAAGGCTTTAAATCTTTCCCCGATAAAACGGTTATCGAGTTTGATAAGGGAATGACCGCCATTGTAGGTGCCAACGGCAGCGGAAAAAGTAACATTTCCGATGCGGTCCGTTGGGTGCTTGGCGAAATGAGCGCAAAATCTCTGCGCGGCAGCAAAATGGAGGATATTATCTTCAACGGCAGCGGCAAACGCAAGCCGGCTTCTTTTGCTGAAGTTGTGATGACCATTGACAACTCGGACTTCTTAATGAAGATCGATTTTGACGAGGTCAGCGTAGGAAGACGCCTTTACCGTAGCGGGGAAAGTGAATATTACCTGAATAAAAAACAGGTGAGACTGAAGGATATCGTTGACCTGTTTCTCAACACCGGTATCGGCAGAGAAGGCTATTCTGTGATCAGCCAGGGTAAAATTGCAGAGATCATTTCCCTCAAGGGCAACGAAAGAAGAGAGCTTTTTGAAGAAGCCGCAGGTATTTCCCGTTTTCGTTACCGCAAGCATGAGGCTGGGCTGAAATTGCAGTCGGTAAATGAAAATGCCGTTCGCATTAACGATATTTTATCCGAGGTGCAGGGAAGACTTCCCCGTCTGGAATCCCAAAGTGCCAAGGCGAAGGAATACCTTGCCATTGTAGAAGAAAAGAAATCGCTGGAGCTTGGTATCTGGGCGCAGCGCATTGAAAAGATTGAAAACTTCGCCAAGGAAGGCGGAGAAAAATACACCCTGGAAGACAAAGCGCTTGTGGAGCTGAGTCAGGTGATCGAAGAACAGGACCGCAAGATCGATGCTCTGTATATCGAGACCCAGGAAAAGAATGTGGAAAGCGAGATTCTTCGCGGTGAGGTGACAAATCTTGCTTCTCAGGACAGCGACCTTTCTTCCGGCCTTTCTGTTCTGGAAAATGAGATCCACCATATCGATCTGAAGAAGGAAGAGCTTCTTTCTCAGGGAGAAAAGGACGATACCCGCGAAAAAGCTTTGCAGGAAGAAAAAGATGCTATCAGTCTGTCTTTTTCAAAAATTCAGACAGAGCTTGACGAAATTGAAGAGAAGTTCACACAAAACCGTGCGCTTCAGGATAACCTTGCTTTGGAATATGCCAATCTTGTTGACCGCGAGGAAGCACTCCTTGTGGAAAAAGATGCCATCTTAGCAGAAAAAGAAGCCCTCACCATGGAATTGAAGGAAGGGGAAGGCTTCGGCAGAGCAGGGGAAGAGCAGAAGAAGGAACTGGAAAGACGCCTTTCGGAAGGCGGCGGTAAGGATGTGGCATTCCGAAGCCGTTTGGAGGAAAAGAGACTTGCGGCCGATGCCGCTCTCACGAAAAAGAGCGAAGCGGAAAAAGAAAGCGGCCGATTGAACCTGGAGCTCTATCATCTGGGTGAAGAAATCGAAGAAAAGGGCGAGGTCCTTCAGAAGGTCCGCCTTGAAAAAATGGAAGCGGAGCAGAGAAGGGATACCCTTCTTCGTATGGAACGCCTTCTGGAGGGCTTTTCCGAATCCGTGAAAGAGATCATGAATGCCGCAAAAACGGAGCTTTCCGGTATTTGCGGACCGGTGTCGAAACTCATCTCCACCGATGAAAAATATGTCCTTGCGGTAGAAACAGCCCTTGGCGGCGGTGTGCAGAATGTGGTTGTGGAAAATGAAATCGACGCCAAGGCCGCAATTGATTTTCTGAAGAAGAACCGTTTGGGAAGAGCTACCTTTTTGCCCTTGACTACCTTGAGAGCGGGTGTTTACGATACCGCTTCCATTCGGGAAAAAGGCTTTCTCGGAAGAGCGTCCGATCTTTGCAGGAGCGAAGAAAAATATCGTATCGCAGTGGAATTTCTCTTGGGAAAAACTCTGATCTGTGAGGATATCGAATCTGCTTCCCGCCTTGCAAAAAGCGAGAAATACGGTGTAAGGATCGTCACCCTTGACGGTCAGATCATCCACGCGGGCGGTTCTTTTACCGGCGGTCAGGCGTTGAATCTGACCGGGGTCCTTTCCCGCTCGGGAGATTTAAACCTCCTCAAGGAAAAAATTGCCGAAAAGGAAGAAAAAATTACCGCCTTCCGCAGCGATCTTGATCGTTTGGAGGAAAAGAGAACTGCCCTTCGTGAGGAACTGAAAAAGGTAGAAGAAAACCTTTCCGTTCTGAGAGTGAAGGCAGGGGAAGCGCAGAACGAGCTGACCCTTGAGACTGAGCGTTTGGATGCCTCCAAATCTGAAATCTTGCGTATTGAAAAACAGATTTTGGAGATCGATGAAAAGATCCGAGAAAAAGGTGTCAGAGCGGAAGAGATCCGCGGCAAGCTTTCCTCCTTCGGAGAAAGAGAGGCGAAGATCGGAGAGGAGATCGAAGTTCTTCGCACTGAAAAAGAAGAAAAAGAGAAAAAGAGGGAAGAATATATCATTGCACAAGGCGAGATCATCGCTTTGCGCGGACAGGCTCAGCTGAAATTGGAGCAAGAAGCGAGACGGCTTGATGAAAATGCTGAAGCCTTCCGTCTTTTGGAAGAGGGCGGCAAAAACAAAGAGGAGATCCTCCTCGGCCTTGAAAAATCCAAGGAAGAAGCCCTTTTGAAGATCGAAAACTCCAAAAAAGAGCGAGAGACGGTTCGCGAACAAATGGCAGAAAAGCAGGAGAAGATCAAATCCCTTCTTGTCAGAGTGAGTGCCGCCGGTGAAGAAAGCGCCAGGATCCGTGCCGACCAAAAGGAAAAACAGGCGGAAAAAGAAAAGAGAATGGAAGCCTTCTCACGCCTTGCCTCTCGCCTTGCCGCGGCAGAAAAGGAAAAAGAGAGTATCATCCGAAGCCTTGCGGAGGAATATGAGATTTCTCCCGAGCATATGGAATTTGAAAAGGCAAAGGAGATCGATACGGAAGCCCTGGGTGGCGATGCAAGACTGCAGAACTTGCGCGGTCAGCTTCGCCGCATCGGTCCCGTAAATCTGGAATCCGTTCAGGAGCTTGAGGAAGCGAAAGAAAGATTCAACTTCCTGAATACCCAGTATTCCGATATTACAAAATCCAAGGAAGAGCTTGAAAAGCTCATTGCCGATCTGGAAGGCACGATGCGAGATATGTTTACCGAAACCTTTGAAGAGATCCGCTATACCTTCCGCCAAATCTTTGTAGAGCTCTTCGGTGGCGGCAGTGCCGACATTGAGCTTACCAATAAAGAGGATCTTTTAAATTGCGGCGTTGAGATCCGCGTACAGCCTCCGGGAAAGGTCATCAAGAGCCTTTCGCTTCTTTCCGGCGGCGAGCAGGCCTTTGTTGCCATTGCCCTTTATATGTCACTGCTTCGCATCAACCCCAGTCCCTTCTGTATCTTTGATGAGATCGAATCCGCCCTGGACGAAGCCAATGTTCGCAGATTTGCCCAGTACATCAAAAAGCACAACGATAAGACACAGTTTATCGTGATCACACATAGAAGAGGTACTATGGAGGAGGCAGATACCCTTTACGGTATTACTATGCAGGAAAAGGGCGTCAGTGACTTTATCCGTCTTGATTTTGAGGATTCCGGTAAATTTGCATCGGACAATAAGTGAGGAAAAAATGGGATTTTTTGAACGATTAAAGGAAGGACTTTCCAAAACAAAAAACGCGATCCTTCATCGGGCAGATTCGCTGTTCCGTGCCCTTTCCGGGGAGATTGACGAGGATTTTTACGAGGAATTGGAGGAAATTCTGATCCTTGCGGATTTCGGTGCAGAAACGGCAATGGAGATCATCGATCTTCTGCGTGATAAGGTAAAAGAAGACCGCATTATGAATGGGGAGGAGGCAAAAGGCGCTCTTCGTGAAATTCTGATCTCTCTCTTGCAAAAAGATGGTCTTGAACTGAAAACAAATACCTCTCCTTCCGCCATTCTTGTCATTGGCGTTAATGGCGTGGGAAAGACTACCTCCATTGCAAAAATTGCAAACTTTTTGAAGCAAAACGGCAAAAAAGTCATTCTTGCCGCAGGAGATACTTTCCGTGCCGCTGCTTGTGAGCAGCTTGGTATCTGGGCTGACAGAGTGGGCGTGGATATGATCTCCCAGGGAGAGGGTGCAGACCCTGCCGCCGTTGTGTTCGATGCTGCCGCCGCTGCCAAAAAGCGCGGTGCGGATGTTCTCATTGTGGATACGGCCGGCAGACTTCACAACAAGAAAAACCTGATGGAAGAGCTTCATAAGATATCGAGAGTTCTTGATCGGGAAATGGAAGGCTGCGACCGGGAGGTGCTTCTGGTTTTGGATGCTACCACCGGTCAGAATGCTGTCAGTCAGGCAAAGGAATTCAGCCGCAGCGCAGGTATTACGGGCCTTGTTCTCACAAAGCTTGACGGCACAGCCAAGGGTGGCATCATCTTCTCATTGAAAAAGGAGCTGGGTGTACCCGTGAAGTTTATCGGAGTCGGAGAGGGAATGGACGACCTTCGCCCCTTCTCCCCCGAGGATTTTGTCAATGCCCTCTTTGAATAAAATGCGTATCGGTGTTTTCGGCGGTGCTTTTGCTCCTCCGCATTTAGGGCATGAAAAAGCTGTGATGGCTTTTTTGGAAAAGGCAGACCTTGATCTTTTATATGTAATACCCTCGGGCATTCCGCCTCACAAGACCATTTCGGCCGGTGCTACCGATGAAGACCGCCTGAATATGGCGCATCTTGCCTTTTCTTATCTGTCAGATAAAATCGTAGTCAGCGATATGGAGCTTGTTTTCAAAGGGACCTGTTATAGCTTTTTAACCCTTGAAAAGCTTTTTAAGAAGCACCCGGGGAGCGATCTTTTTCTTTTTGTCGGTACCGATCAGTTCCTTGTGTTTGAATCCTGGCGCAATTTTGAAAGCATCTTGAAAACGGTTACGCTGTGCGTAATGGATCGCTATGAAAGCGGCGATGAGATCAAAAAGAAAAAAGATTTTCTTGAGAAAAATTTTGGTGCGCATATATTGCTTTTGGAGGAAAAACCATATATAATATCTTCGACTCAAATTCGGACAGAGCTTGAGAAATTCGGTTTTTCTCTCTCCCTTTCTCCCGCAGTGAATGAATACATTGCAGAAAAGGGAATTTACGCTTCTCAAACAGATCCTCTTCGCAAAAAGCTTTTGGATCGGGTGAAGGAAGCGGTTTCGAAAAAAAGATTTTTCCATACCTTGTCCGTGGAAAGGGAAACGGTACGGCTTGCAAAGCTTCTTTCTTTTTCCGAGGAGAAAACAAAGGAAATTGCTCTTGCAGCTCTCTATCACGATCTGACAAAGGAATGGAGTCTTGAAAAAAGCGCATCTTTTCTTGAAGAGGATATCTCTCAGCTTTCAAAATATGAGCCTGTTCTTCACGGAAAAACAGCGGCAAAGATCGCAAAGGAAGAAGGCTTCTTATCGGAGGAGGGCGTCAATGCCATTGCCTTCCATACCACGGGGCGACCCGGCATGAGCCAAATGGAAAAGGTGCTGTATTTTGCCGATTATATTGAAGAAAAGCGAACGGCAGAATCCTGCAAGAAAATGCGAAGATATTTTTATGAAAATCTCCCTGCGGAAAAAGGGGAGATAGGGGATTTTCTGGATCGCTGTATCATAAAAGTGATGGAAAATACCAATCTTTATTTGGAAAAAAAGAATATTCCCGTTCACCCCTTGGGGGAACAGGCACTTGAAGATTTAAAAAACAGAAAGGAATCAGTATGACCTCTCTTGAAAAAGCAAAAAAGATCGCCGCGATCCTGGATGAGAAAAAGGGCAGAGGCGTCAGCATTTTAAAGGTGCAGGAAGAAACCGTGATCACAGATTATTTTGTGATCGCCACCGCCACCTCCTCCACTCACTTAAAGGCCCTTTGCGATGAAGTGGAATATCAATTGAAGGAAAACGACGGCATCTGTGCAAACCGCACCGAAGGCTATCAGGGCGGCGGATGGATCCTCGTTGATTTCGGCGATGTGATCGTGCACATTTTCGATGCCGAAAGCCGGGAGTTTTTCAACCTGGAAAAGCTTTGGGCTGCAGCCGAAAAAATTGAATTTGAAGCAAAAGAAGATTGAATATAATATCAGTAAAAGATCAGCAAGATATACAGAGGAAGAAAAAATGGAGTACAAATTCAAGGAAATAGAGAAAAAATGGCAAAAATTCTGGGAAGAGAACAAGACCTTTTATACGGATGTTTGGGATTTCTCCAAGCCTAAGTATTATGTGCTTGATATGTTCCCTTATCCTTCGGGTGTCGGTTTGCACGCAGGTCATCCCGAAGGTTATACCGCTACCGATATCGTGTCCCGTATGAAGCGTATGCAGGGCTATAATGTTTTGCATCCTATGGGCTACGATTCCTTCGGTCTGCCCGCAGAGCAGTATGCTGTAGATACGGGAAACCATCCCAATGGCTTTACGCAAAAAAACATTGATACCTTTTCGGGACAGCTCAAGGAATTGGGCTTCGACTACGACTGGTCCAAAGTACTTGCCACCTCCGATCCCAAGTTCTACAAATGGACCCAGTGGATCTTCAAAAAATTGTGGGAAAAGGGATATGCCAAGCGCATTGAAATGCCCGTAAACTGGTGTGAAGCTCTGGGGACTGTTTTGGCAAACGATGAGGTAATCGACGGAAAATCCGAACGCGGCGGTTATCCCGTTGTGAAGAAGATGATGATGCAGTGGGTCATTGATCAGCCTGCATTTGCCGAAAAACTCCTGGAAGGGCTGGACGAGATCGATTGGCCCGAATCTACAAAGGAGATTCAGCGTAACTGGATCGGAAAGTCTACCGGTGTTGAGGTTGATTTTAAGCTGGTTGGCGGCGGTGAATTTTCCATTTACACCACCTGTATTGGAACCATTTACGGAATTACCTTTATGGTTCTGGCACCCGACGGTAAGATCGTGCAGGGACTGCTTGACCGTGTGGAAAACAAGGAAGAGGTAAAGGCGTATATCGAGGAAGCGGCAAAGAAGAGCGAGATCGACCGTACCGACGCCACCAAAACCAAGACAGGCTGCCCTTTGAAGGGCATCTATGCCATCAATCCCGTCAACGGCAAGGAAGTTCCCGTATTTATCGGCGACTTTGTTCTTGGAAACTACGGTACCGGTGCTGTTATGGCGGTTCCCAGCCACGACCAGCGTGACTTTGAGTATGCCGTCTTCCATAATATCCCTATGATTCAGGTCATTGAGGGTCGCGATGTTTCCGAATGCGCTTTTGAGAAGCAGGATTATTTGGGGAAAGGCTGTAAGCTGATCAATTCCGAAGAATTTAACGGAATGACCGTAGAAGAAGCAAAGGAAGCCATTACAGTAAAGCTCGAGAGCCTTGGCGTTGCAAGACGCAAAACCAACTATCACTTCCGTGAATGGATCTTTGCCCGTCAACGCTATTGGGGTGAACCCGTTCCCTGCGTTTATACGGAAAATGGAGAAACTGTTTTTCTGCCTGATGAAGAACTTCCTTTGGTTCTGCCCGTTCTGGAGGATTATAAGGGACGCGGCGGCAAAGCTCCTCTGGAGAACGCTACTCAATGGAAGCAGTATGATCAAAATGGAATCAAGGGTGTTCGCGAAACCTCTACAATGCCCGGTTCTGCCGGTTCTTCCTGGTACTTTTTGCGTTACATAGATCCTCATAACGAAAAAGAATTTTGTGATCCTAAGCTGATGAAGCATTGGATGCCCGTGGATCTTTATATCGGTGGTCCCGAACACGCTGTAGGACATCTGATGTATTCCAGAATCTGGAATCGCTTCCTGTACGACAACGGCCTTTCTCCCGTGAAGGAACCCTTTAAAAAATTGGTCCATCAGGGTATGATCTTGGGTGAAAACGGTATTAAGATGGGCAAGCGTTTCCCCGAATTTGTGGTGAACCCCTCCGATATCGTTCGTGAATACGGTGCCGATACCCTTCGTTTGTATGAAATGTTCATGGGTCCCTTGGAGGTTTCAAAGCCTTGGTCCTCCGACGGTGTTAAGGGTGCAAAGAAATTTATCAATCGTATTTGGTATTTCTTTACCGATGGCGCGAATGTTACCGAGGAAAACGACGGCAAACTGACCAAGATCTATCATCAGACTGTTAAGAAGGTCACCTCTGATTTTGAATCTCTTGGCTTTAATACCGCCATCGCACAGATGATGGTATTTGTAAATGAGGTTTACAAGAACGGCACTTGCCCGAGAGAATATGCGGAAGGCTTTATTAAGATGATCTCCTGTATCATCCCCCATGTAGGCGAAGAGATCTGGCAGATTCTGGGTCACGATAAGACCATCGCTTACGAGCCCTGGCCTACTTATTCTGAAGATAAGTGCAAGGAATCGGAGGTTACCATTGCGGTGCAGGTGAACGGCAAGATGCGCGGCACCGTTGTTATGGAACCGGATCTTGAAAACGACGAAGTCGTTTCTAAGGTTCTGGCAAATGAAAAAATCGCAGCGTTCCTTGAAAAGCAGGATGGCGAGATCCGCAAGACCATCGTTGTTAAAAATAAACTCGTCAACATCATTGTAAAATAATATTTTCACCCGCCGTTTCGGCGGGTGTTTTTTTGCATGAGAAAAGATAGGCATAAAAAATGGAAGGGGAAAGCCGAAGGGACTAAAGCAAATTTTGGGAAAAAACTATTGAAGTTTTTTTAATTTTGTGTTAAAATGTCTACTAACAAACAAGATGGATAGGTGTTTCTATGTGCTGATGACATATAGATTGCCCCATTTGTTTGAAGCAGCAAGTAAAATCTTGCATCCATTTTCATTTTTGGAGGAAACATTATGAGAAAAGCAAAGCTTTGGTCTGTTCTTCTCGCAGCAGTGCTCCTTTGCGCAAGTGTTGTCGGTCTTGTGATCGTCGGTGCCCAGGCAGAGGGAGTGGTGTATGACTGGTATGTAGACGGTGTCGGCACCGCTGAAGACCACTATGCCACCATTGACGATGCGATGAAGGCAGCATACGCAAAAAAAGATTGGGCAGAAGGGGATACGCTTGCGATTTATATTGCAAAATCGGGCACAGCGACTACCTTCAATACGGTTCAGACCGGTGCTCAGGTCAATACCGGCCGTCATCTTTTTAATGTTGCTACGATTTTCCGTGCAGACGGTACCAAGCTTCCCATTACCATTGACGGTACGGAAGATATGAACAGTCTCGTCTTCGGAAATGATCCTGCCTGGACTTCCGGCGGAAAGCAGGCTTTTATTGCTTCCAATGACTATACCTTTCAAAATCTTGACCTTACTGCATGGGCAGCGACAGAGCATCTTTTCTATGCAGGCAGCGCAATGGTTACCTTTGACAATGTAAACCTCGGCGCAGATTCTGCTGCACAGAAATTGTCTGTTACTGCTGCGGTTGGCAGCTGGACTCCCTTTGTGAATTGGACTTCCGCGCAGTTTGAGGCAAATGCAGCAGAAGACGGCCTTTTGGAAACCGGCTTTCGTCTTATCAATACCGATTACGGCTATACCACCGGTACCTTTTCTTGCCGTGCTGCCGATACCGGTATCGGTTCTTCCGGCAGTGCTACCGGCGGCGGTCTTACCATCAAGGGTACGATGCTGAGAAACAAATTGGTCCTCGGCGAAGGTTCTACGGTATATCACATATATCATTACAGTGCAAATAACATCAAAACTGCAAGTTATGCTCCTGCGGAAAGTGTGATCGAAATCGACGGTGCAAATGTGGGTACCTTGTATGGCGTTCGTTCTTCTTACGTAGGTGCAGGAAATAAGCTTACCTGTACCGTGAAGAGCGGTTCTATTACAAATCTTCGTATGGGTCCCAACGGCGGCAGCGGTGTGTTCACCGGCGATCTGGAATTAAACTGGACCGGCGGTAAGATCGGTACTCTTTGGGCTGCATATCAAGGAACCGTAAAGGGGAATGTTTATATCAATGCAAGCGGTGTAACTTTAAATTATGCCAATTCCAAGCTGATCGGCAGTACCGTTTACAAAACCGTTTATAATAACTTCCATGATTGTATCCTGACCGGTCAGGTATTTCTTGGTGCAACCAATGAAGTTGCCAATGTTGTAAATACCCTTACCGGTACCATCAAGACCTCTGATAATTTTGTATATCTCGGTGCAGGTAACCAAGATATTACCGGTGATATTACCAATAATATCGCTTGTGAGTGGGTCTATACCGGCACTGCTTCTGAGAATTATCTTTTTGGTGGTTCTAACAGCGGAAATGTGGGCGGAAAGATTACCAACAACATTCTCCCCGGTGCAGTGACCAGCGGCACGAAGCTTTTTGCCGGTTGTAATGGAACAGCTGCCACTGTGGGCAGTATTGAAAACAATATTTCCGGCGGTGTGATTTCCGAATTCTACGGCGGAAACGGTAATAACAATTCAACCGAGCTTGCAAGCATTAAGAATACCATTACCGGCGGTACCGTTGACCTCTTTGCAGGCGTTTCCGGTGGTGACGGTGCCTCTGTTGTTAATGTTGAAAATGTCATCGGCGGCGTCAATGCCGATGGTGCATACTTCGGCGATGCTGTGATCACGCAGTTCTACGGCGGTTCTCTTGTGAAATCTGTTTCCGTAGGCGAAATTGAGAATACCTTCTATTCCGGTACCATCGGTGCTGCTGACCGTAGCACAGAGGCTTGGTACAGCGATAGTATTGCTTATGGTGGCTCCCTGTTTGGTTCAGTGGGTGCTATCCGCAATACATTCTATGGCGGCTGCTTTAATGTAAAATATTTCTACGGAGGAAATGCCGGCTCTTATGCCTACTTCTCTCCTGAGATCTATACCTTGGCAGAGGGTGAAAGCCAGATCACAAATAAGGTTTACGGTGGTCACTTTGCCCGCTTCTGTGGTGGTTCCCACAGCACCAGTGTGACTTCTTCCGTTGCAAACTATGTGGAGGGCACATCTCATGGCAGTATTACCGTAAGACAGGGCGCATTCTACCTCGGTGGCGGTGCAAGTGAGAATACCGAGGTGTATAATGAGATTTCCGGATTCGGACCGGTAACTCTTGCAGGAAACGACGGTGATTTCACTGCAGACCTTAGCGGAAACTCCGTAATAATCTATGGCGGTAACCAGATCGAAAATGTACAGGCAAAGTCCGTCACCAATGTGATCAAAAACGGCGTTGAGATCACTACTTACTTCGGCGGATCCAACTCCGGTCTCCAGCCTAAGGCTATTACAAACCATATCTATGATGCAAAGATCACCAACTTCTATGGTGGTAACAACATCAACAACTACAGTGCTGAAATGACAAGCATTTCCACTACCGTTGATGCAGGTACGATCACCAACTTCTACGGCGGCTTTAGGACTGCTAATGTCGGCCTGAAGATCGGCTCTATCGAAAACAACATCAACGGCGGTAAGATCACCAATTTCTACGGCGGTCACTGTACTGCTTCAAATTCCAACGGTATAGGCGAGATCGTAACCATTACCAACAATATCAGGGGAGGCGTGTTCGAACAACGCCTTGTTGGTGGTTGTTTTGAAACTGCGGCTTCGGATACTGCCGTTTACAAGATCGGCTCTATCGTAAACAACATCGGTTCCGATTCTATCGAATCAAGACCCGTGATTAGCAGTCTGTATTACGGCGGTTGTTGGCAAGGAACCTCCTACAACATCGCCTCTATCGAGAACACCTTGGATCATGTTTTGTTTAAAGGCAATACTTACCTTGGTACCCGCTATCATACAGTAGAAAATATTACCAATACCATCAACAATGCGGAATGTCTTTTTAATCTTATCCTTGGTAACAATGTAGGTACTGTAAACGGCAAGGTTTCTTCTACCATTAACGGTCTTACTTTAGGCGGAACACTGATTTCTGATGTAAATTCTTCTGGTTGTTTTATCGGCGAAAATGCCGAGTTTGATGTTGTCATTTCCGACGGAGCAAAGATCTACATCGGAAAAGATGCCTGCCTGAACCTTACAGGTAACTTCCCCGAAAAAGGTACTCACACCTATACCGTAAATTCCTTTGATCTGATCCAGACAGAGGAATGGGTAGATGAGCATGTTTACCTTACCGCTCCTGCAGAAGCGGTTGATGTAACTACCATTAACACCAATACCGATGTTCCCGGTGGTGTTACCAAAGCAGATGGATATGTTATCGGCGGCAGTGTTTCTCAGGTAATCACCGGTACTACCGGCGCTTGCACCTGGACTCTTGACGGAACACAGCTTATCATCTCCGGTAACGGCAAAATGGAAACCTATGCCCATGACGCTGTCCTTCCTTGGGGAACAGAAATTACCGAGGTTGTGATCGAAGAGGGCGTTACCACCATCGGCAGTTTTGCTTTTTCCAACTGCGATAAGCTTTCTTCTATTATCATTCCCGACAGCGTAAAAGCGATCGGTATGGGTG
Organism: Eubacteriales bacterium; assembly: GCA_045602025.1. Lineage (GTDB taxonomy): Bacteria > Bacillota > Clostridia > Oscillospirales > SIG627 > RGIG5579. The sequence continues at coordinate 30,389 of JAZSAT010000005.1, forward strand.
CTTTCTCCGATTCCGACGGACTTGCTGATCTCATCGTCGGCAGAAATGTAACGACCATCGGCGCAGGTGCATTTACCAGCTGTGATGCCCTGTTTTCTATCACCCTTCCCAAGGGCCTGGTGACCGTTGGCAAGGGAACCTTCACCTACTGCACCGCACTGAGCGATGTATGGTACGAAGGCAGCGAAAGCGATAAAGAAAATATCACCATCGATCTCTTGAACGATCCCTTGACCGCTGCTACCTGGCATTATGACTCCTGTATGGAAAGCCTTGAAGCCGATAAGGCTCATGTTTATAACAATGCCTGCGATGCAGACTGTAACCTTTGCGGCAATACTCGCGATGTAGATCACAAGTACGACAATGCTTGCGACGCATTCTGTAACGAGTGTGACGAAGAGCGCATTCCCGCAGACCACAAGTACGATAACGACTGTGATACCGATTGCAACGAATGCGGAGAGCTTCGCAATGTAGAGCATAACTTTGAGTGGATCGTAGATTCTGATGCAACCTGTTCTAAGGAAGGCACAAAGCACGAAGAGTGCACCATATGCGGCGAAATAAGAAGCGAAAATACTCCTATTCCCATGGTTGATCATATTCCCGGTGAAATCAGAGAAGAAAACCTGGTTATGGGCAACTGTACGGTTGATACGACTTATGACGCAGTTTTATATTGTTCTGTTTGTAATGAAAAGCTGAGCTGCACAAGTGTTACAGTTCCCGCACCCGGACACACTTCCGGAACAGCCGTAAAAGAAAACCTGGTTGAAGGCAATTGTGCAACTGATACGACTTATGAAGAAGTTGTTTACTGCACGGAATGTGGAGAAGAACTTTCCCGCACTTTCGAAGTTATCCCTGCCAGCGGTAACCACATCTACGACAATACTTGCGATGCAGAATGCAACGAATGCGGAAATCTTCGCGAAGTAGAGCACAGCTTTGAGTGGGTTGTAGATTCTGCTGCAACCTGCGGTACTGACGGAACAAAGCACGAAGAGTGCTCCGTTTGCGGCGAAACAAGAAATGAGAATACTTCCATTCCCGCAACCGGCAACCACATCTACGACAACGATTTTGATACCACCTGTAACGAATGCGGAGCTATCCGCCAGGTAGATATAGACGGCGTTCCCACCTTCTATGTAAATACTGCCAAAGGCAAAGCAGGGGATACCGTAGTCATTGCACTGTCTCTGAAGGAGAACCCCGGTATCGTTTCTCTGAAGGTAGATGTAGGATACGATGCAGAAATTCTTGAGCTTATTTCCATCGAGGGCGGCATCTTTACAGATACCACCTTCGGACCTACCGAAAACAATCCCATTGCAGTGAACTGGTGCGATGCGATCAATCCCAACAATTCCGCAAACGGCGAGATCGCTGTTTTGACCTTCAAGATCAAAGAGGATGCACCCGCCGGTGAAACTCCTATCACCCTGAGCTACGATGTAGAAAATGTATACGATTTCGACTTTGAAAATGTAGCATTCGCCATTGAGAACGGTTTCGTTACCGTAATTGATTATATCTCCGGCGATGTAAACGGCGACGGCCTTGTTAACAATAAGGACCTTGGCCTTCTCCTTCGCTACATCAACTCCTGGAGCGTTGAGATCGATGTCCTTGCAGCAGATGTAAACCGCGACGGCCTTATTAACAACAAAGACCTCGGTATCCTGCAGCGCTATGTCAACGGCTGGGATGTTGAGCTGAAGTAAAACATAATCACCAAAAAAACACACCCGAATTTCGGGTGTGTTTTTCTTATACCGAAAATTGAAACCGTCGTTTTCAAAGCCTCTCTTCCGTAGGGGCCGACCTCCCGGACGGCCCGCAGACGAGAGCACAAACTCTTGGAAAAGCACTTTGTAAATCAAAATTTTTGGTATATCGTAGGGCGGGGGCTTGCTCCCGCCGAATAGCGCACAAACTTCCAAAAAGTCAAAGCGATCGGAGAAAGATATTTTTTTAAAATTCATTATTTTATGCTGAAAAATATCGTGCAAAAAAATGTCATTTATGCTAAAATGTTAGGGGTAGCACTTCTATTCTTTTTAAAAAATCATAGAAAAAAAGCGTTTTTTTGTGAAAAATGATGTTTTTCACAAACTTAATATCTTTAAAATGTGCTACTTCCGTTGAATAATGCATTTTAAGAGATGTCTTTGTTTGCTATACTTTTAGTATAAGGAGTTGTGCGTATGAATTTTTATACGGAGCTTAAGATCACCTCTTTTGAAAAGATCGCCTTTGCTCAAAGCCTTGCCACTACCGATTATCAGTACAATTTGCAGAATGTAGGCTACGGCATTTACGGACAGGCACCTGTGGGTGGCGGCGTTCTTGAGATCGGCTTTGTAGAGCAGAACCCACTTGTTTTTTCCGGAGAAGAAGGAGAGATTCTGGCGGAGGAAAACAGCATATTTATCATTCCGCCGGGAATGAGTTTTCGTGTGCGGTCTTTGACTTCCGAACTCCACCGTCATACCACAGCAGAGTTTTTGATCCGCTCTCAGACAAAGCGCGTGAATGAATACCATGCGCCCAAAGGGAAGAGCCTTGTTTTGCCCTTTGTGATTCCGCAAAATTCCGCCAGCGGTGAAGTCTTTTCCTTGATCCGCTCCATCGTTTTGAATAAAACCACCCGCCCTGAACGAAGCTACTTTGAAGAGTGCGCGGATTTTATGCAGCTTCTTTCCAAGGTTTCTTCCTTGGTTCAGGTTTCGGAGTCGGATGTGGAGATCTCCCCCGGTAACCGCCGTTACTGTGAACGGGCGAAAACCTTTATTTCCGAAAATATTGACCGCCGCCTTTCCGTCAGCGATGTAGCTGAGGCCGTAGGCGTCAGTAAGAACTATCTGACCAATGTGTTTTCAGCGGGGGAGGGTGTTCCTCTTATTGAATATATCAATCGGCGAAAGCTTTCTTATATGATCGAGCTTGTGCGCCGCTACGATTACACCATCGCTCAGGCAGGGGAGCATGTAGGCTTTACCGATGCAAATTACATCAGCCGTATTTTTAAACGCTATTACGGCGTGACTCTTACCGAGTACAGACAAAATCTTTTTCGAAAAGAGCTTCCTGTAAAAAAGGATTCCTCTACATAAATTAAAAATGAATTCAATATCTTTTGATATAGTAAGATAAAAGGAGAAAGATATGCTTGCGATCAAAAATGCTACATTGATCATGAAGGATCACCTGATCCCGAATGCTGTCATCCTTTGTGATGGCGGTAAGATCGTCGATTTCGGCAAGAAGGTTGCGATTCCCGCCGATGCCGAAGTGATTGATGCCCAGGGCCAGTATGTAGGGCCCGGCTTTGTGGATATTCATACCCACGCAGCGGGAGGCTACTGGTTCTATGAAAATCCCAAAAAGGCTGCTGATATTATTTTGGAGCACGGTGTCACCACCGTTCTTCCCGTTGTATATTTCAGCATGAACAAGGAAGAATTTATCAAGGCTACTTCCGATATTCAGGAGGCAGTGAAGAAGGGCGAGATCCCCAACTTTGGCGGCTTCTATATGGAAGGCCCCTATATGAACCCCAAATTCGGTGCAGACCGTGAGAACAATCCCTGGCAGGCACCTTGCAACCCTGCGGATTATCTTGATATTATCCGTCAGGCAGGCCAGGATGCAAGAGTTTGGGCACTTGCTCCCGAAAGAGAAAATATCGAGCAGTTCGTGATCGATTGTAAGAAGGAAAAGGCAGATGTTGTCTTCACCGTTGCCCATTCCGAGGCAACACCCGAACAGATCGAAAAGCTGATTCCTTACGGACTTCGCATCGGCACTCACCACACCAATGCAACCGGTACCTTGGAAAAATACCCCGAGTGCCGTACCCCTTGTGTAGATGAGACCGTAAACTACAATCCTGAAATCTATGCAGAGCTCATCTGCGACTCCGTTGGTATCCATGTGGATCCCTATAACCAGAGACTGATCCGTAAGATCAAAGGCCCCGACAGACTGATCCTCATTTCCGATGCCTGTGTGTTTGACGGACCTCAGCCCGAGGGCTACGAGGGCGTAAACGACCTTTGCTTCGACTGGGCAGGGGAGATCGCAGGATCTAAACTTACTCTCGATGTTGCTTGTCGCAACTTTATGGTACATACCGGCGCAAGCCTTGTGGATGTATTCCATTATGCTTCCTACAACCCTGCAAGGGCAGTAGGATTCACCGACCGCGGTGAGATCCGCATTGGTACGGTGGCTGATCTTGTGATATGTGACCATCAGGTCAACATCAATAAAGTAATTTTAAAAGGAGAAATCGCAAAATGAAAGACTTTATCGTCGATCCCGCAACCAAGTTCAATTTTGAGCCTGCAGAATTTGTTCCTTTCAAGGACAAAAAAGTTTGCGACTATGTTCGCAGCCTGAGCGGCACCGATCTGGAAAAGCGTGAGGCTTGGTGGCACCCCGAATTTACCGTTAAGGTAATGATGAACCCCCATCCCGTTCTCATCGCTACTCTGTTCGAGCGTCTGAGAGCAGCTTCCGAAGCAGGAAAGAGCTTCACCATGATCCTCGGTAACCCCGAACCCGACACCTACATTCCTCTGGCACAGCTGATCAACTACTTCCAGATCGACTGCTCCAAGGTTCACCTTGTTGCAGAGGATGAATGGGCTGATCAGGACGGCAACATCGCTCCTATCACCTACGAGGCCGGCTTTGCTCACTCTATGATCAAGTATCTGTACTACCAGATCGATGAGAAGCTCCGTATGCCTATGGAAAACGTTCACTTCCCCACCAATGCCAACATCGCTGATTACTCCAAGATCATCGATGACATTACCGAGGGAACCGGCGCTGACATTGCTTCCACCTCTCCCGGATGGGCAGGCCACATGGCTTTTGTTGATCCCATTCCCGAATTCATCGGTAGCGGTGACATCGAAGAGTGGCTGAACCAGCCCGCTCAGATCGTTACCCTCCACCCCATGACCATTATGCAGAACTCTCTGAACGGTACC
>JAZSAT010000006.1:0-9219 GCA_045602025.1 Eubacteriales bacterium
CCACGCTCGTCGGACTCATAATTCAAAAATCGTAGGGTACAGCTCACACCATAAGCAAAAAGAAAAGCCGCACCTTGTGCGACTTTTCTTTTTGGTTGCGGGGGTGGGACTTGAACCACACGACCTCCGGGTTATGAGCCCGACGAGCTACCAACTGCTCTACCCCGCGATATAGATGGTGCCGTTGACGGGAATCGAACCCGGACAGTGTTTCCACCGAGGGATTTTAAGGCCCTTGCGTCTGCCAGTTCCGCCACAACGGCGTATGGTTTCCTGTCACCAGCACTTTGTATTATAACAATAAATTGGAAGAATGTCAACACTTTCCGAAAAATTTGTTTCCCCTTTGAAATTTGACCTTTCCGGAAAAGTCGTGTAAAATGGCAAAAACTTCATTTCATTTTGTTTTTTTACACACTTTATTTTACACAAAGGAAACCGTTTTTATGCCTGAAAACTCACTTTTTTCTGAATTAAAAGAAAACCTTCTTTTCTTTTTCTTTCCGCCGAAATGCGCCCTTTGCGGGAAGGCGGGCTTTGAGGGCCTTTGCCCCATATGCCAAGAGGAATTAAACGCTGCGTTTTCTCCGAACAAGTTTATGACGACAGGCGGTATCGGCTTTGCCGACGGCATGGTGAGCCTTTTCCCTTACCGAAACAAAGCGGTGAAAAAGCTTCTCTTTGACTGGAAAAGAGAAAACTACAGGGACCTTGCCCCGATCTTCGCACCTTTTATCCAAAAAGCCATCAAAAAAGGCCTTTTGCCAAACAAGATCCACTGCATCTCCTTTTTGCCCAGACGCAGGATCGCGCGGCGCAAGGCAGGCTTTGATCAGGCGGAGGAGATCGCAAAGCTCGTAGCAAGCACCCTTTTTATGCCTCTTGACACGCTTCTTTTAAGAAAGGGCTTTTCCAAGCCCCAACGAAAAGCAAAATTTGAAAAGAGAGACGAAAATGTCCGCGGAGCCTTTGCCGCCGCAAGAGACTTTCAAGGTGAGACCATTCTTCTGATCGACGATATCGTTACCACCGGTGCCACCGCCGAGGAAGGCGCACGCATCCTGAAAAAAGCCGGCGCCATGAAGGTCTATATTTTATCCATAGCCCATTAACCTACCCACTTTCTTTTTTAAAAAAAAGAAAGTGGGCAAAGAAAAAACCAAACTATAAAAGATAAAAAATATACTGCCATTTTCCCGCAGGGACCGGCGTCCCCGACGGTCCGCATATAACGAAAACAGGCATTTGCTTCTGCAAATGCCTACCTTTTCTCTTCACTCTTCACTTTTCTCTTTTCACGAAAAAAGACACCCTCTCGGGTGTCTTTTTTATACTTCAACTCGTATCGACAGTTCATTCCGCTCGGTCATGGTACCGCACATTTCCACAGAATAATCTACAAACAGCGTGCCGCCGTTTTCACCAAGGTTGCTTTTCATGGCGTGGGTGTGGAGAACGACCGAAGGTGCCCCATCGGCAGCTCCGTAATCGCAAAGGTGGCGGGCATCCTCCTCAAACACCATACAGGTGCGAATATCCCCCCGACGAAGAAGGATCAGCATTCCCGAGGGTGACAGGCAGAAGGTGGTAAGACACCCGTCAAGCCCCGTGATCTCCGAATCCTCGTAGGTGGCACGGAAGGTGCCGTCCTTCTCCTTGGAGAAGATCCCCACAGAGGTAAGGGTAGACGAGGAAGGCTTCTGCACGGGTGAAAAGGATTCCGCCGCACAGCCTCGGTCAGAGGGCATCGGCCCCGCAAGCTCCTCCGGGATCCGCTCTTCTTCGGGAGCATCTTCCCAGGCTTCCTCAAAATCCTCAGGCAAAAGAGACGGGATCTGATTTCCCAAATGAAATCTGCGTACACTTTTGATACGGATCTTACACGGCTTTTTCATTTCCTGTCTCCTTTCCTTTTTCTTCACCAAAAAGCATAGCACGAAAATAGAGAAAAGTCAACGACAGCAGTTGAAAAAGCCTTTTTATTATGATATAATGATCTTTGTATATCAAAAGAGAAAGGAGCTGCGCCCATGATCCTCATTATTGCGGAAAAACCAAGCCTTGCGCGGAATATTGCCTCCGCCATCGGAAACCTTTCCCGCAGAAAAGGATACCTGGAAGGAGAAGGGTATCTGGTTACCTGGGCGTTCGGACATCTTTTTTCTCTTTGCGACATTGAAGACTACACAGGCAAGACCGAATCGGGCAGATGGAGTATGGAAAATATTCCTTGTTTCCCCGACTCCTTCCGTTTTTCCCTCCGCCGTGATAAAGAGGGCAAGGAGGACAGCGGCGTCCGCGAGCAGTTCGAGACCGTAAAAAGCCTCTGCCATCGTGAGGATGTAGAAGCCATCGTCAACGCGGGCGACGCCGATCGGGAGGGTGAGATCATCATCCGTCTGATCCTGATGCACGCGGGGGATATTCAAAAGCCCCTTCTCCGTCTCTGGCTACCCGACCAGACCCCCGAAACCATTCGTGAGGGCCTTGCGGGACTGAAAAACGAATCGGAGTATGATCTGCTCGCGTCCGAGGGATTTGCCCGCACCTTTATTGACTGGCTGTATGGCGTGAACCTGACCCGCTTTGCCACCTTGAAAAGCGGAACCCTGCTTCGGGTAGGCAGAGTGATCGTCCCCATTGTAAAGGCCATTTACGATCGGGACATGGCAATTGAAAACTTTACCCCCGAGATCTACTATGCCGTGGTAGGCAGCGGGGAAGAGGACCTTGAGATCCAAAGCAAAAAGAAATTTTCCAAGGAGGAAAAGGCAAAGGCTGAAAAATATGCCGAGGCCCTTTCCGCCCTTCCTTGCACGGTCAAGGGAAAAAAGAGCAAAAAGGATAAATTGAACCCCGGCAAGCTCTATTCTCTTTCAAAACTACAGAACGCCCTGGGTAAAAAATTCAAAATGCCCATGGACGATTCCCTTCGCATCATTCAGTCCCTTTATGAAAAGGGCTATGTTACCTATCCCCGTACCAATTCCGAGTATCTTGCCACCGCCGAAAAGGACAAGATCAAGACCATTTTGTCAAACCTTTCGAAGATCGGCTATCCTGTTACCTTCAAGGACAAAAAGACCATTTTCGACGACAGCAAGATCGAGTCTCACTCTGCCCTGACACCCACCTTCAAGATCCCCGCAAAGGAAGCTCTTTCCGAAGAGGAAAAGAAGGTCTATCAGATGATCCTGCGCCGCTTTGTGGCAGTCTTCTGCTCGGAAGAGTGCATCTGTCAGAAAACGGAGCTTGTACTGAGTGTGGGCGACGCGGAGGAATTCACCCTCAAAGGCAATATCATTTTAGAAAAGGGCTGGACAAGATTTGACGACGCTACCAGAAACGACAAGATCCTGCCCGATGTGAAGGTGGGCGATGTGATCCCTCTTACCTTCTCTGTAAAAGAGAAGACCACCTCTCCTCCCAAGCACTACACCATTGAAACCTTAAACAACTATCTGAAAAACCCCTTCCGCGAAGAAAAGCAAAAGGCGGAGGAGGACGAAATGGACGATGCAGAGGAATACCGCGCCATGTTCGAGGGCCTGGAACTTGGCACAGAGGCGACCCGAACGGGCATTATTGAAAACGCGCGGAACTCCAAGTACATCCAGCTGAAAAAGGATGTTTATTCCATTCTCCCCGACGGAAAGTATCTTATTGAGCAGCTTTCCATGATGGGTATTTCCATGGATAAATTCAAAACCGCCACCACAGGCAAAGCCTTAAAGCAGGTTTTCCGTGGCGAGATCCCCGTGGAAGGTGCAGTTGGCATTGCAAAAGAAGAGATCCTTTCCGTTTTTGAAAAAGGAAAGGAGGGCGAGGCCCTTGACATCGGCTTTTACGGCGATGTCATCGGAAAATGCCCTGTTTGCGGAAACGATGTAGTCAAAGGAAAATACTCCTACGGCTGCCGCGGCTACAAGGAAGGCTGTGCCTTCCGGCTCAACCTTTCCATTTGCAAACGGGTGATCCCCATTCATCAGGCAAGAAAGCTTCTTGCAGAGGGAAAGACCGATCTTTTAGACGGCTTTATCTCCCCCCGCACCGGAAACGCTTTCGACGCCGCTCTTCGCCTGGAAAACGGCAAAGCCGTCTTCGACTTTAATAAATAAGCTAAAAACAGAGGAAACTATGATTTATTTTGACAATGCCGCGTCAAGCCCCTTAAGCGAAGGGGTAAAAGAAGTCCTGCGGGAAGAAATGGAGCTTTTTGCAAATCCCTCTTCTCTTCACAGGATCGGCTTTGAAGCGGAAAAGAGAATGACCCGCGCCCGTGAACAGGTGGCAAGGAGCATCGGTGCCCTCCCGGAGGAGATCTTTTTCACCTCAGGCGGAACCGAGGCAGATAACATTGCCATTTTCGGCGCAGTGAAAAAGCTGCACCGCGGGGGAAACCGCATCCTCACCACAAATTCCGAGCATCCCGCCGTTGCGGAGTGTATGAAGGAACTGGAAAAAGAGGGGTTTGAGGTCATCTACCTTTCCACCAAAAACGGGCGGCTCGACCCTGTGGAAATCGCATCTGCGGCAAATGATAAAACCATTCTGGCAGCGGTGATGCACACCAACAACGAAACCGGTGCCGTTTACGATATCGCCACCCTGTCCCGCATTGTAAAGCAGAAGAACCCCCGCGCCCTCGTCTTTTCCGACGGTGTGCAAGGGTATCTGAAAACACCCATTACCCCCTCTTCCCTGGGGGTGGATCTGATGTCTCTTTCTTCCCATAAGATCTGCGGGCCCAAGGGCGTAGGCGCACTGTATGTGAAAAAGGGCTTAAATCTCCCCTGCCGTACCTTCGGCGGCGGTCAGGAAAAAAATCTTCGCTCGGGCACGGAAAATCTTTTAGGGATCGTGGCCTTCGGCAAGGCGGCGGAAGAAGGCTTTCTGGGCCTTTCGGAGAACCGCAAGAACATGAGTGAAATTCGCCATACCCTTTTGGAAGAGTTAAAGAATGAAGAAAAGATCACCTTCAATCTGCCGGAAAACCCCTCCTGTCACATTCTTTCCATGCAAGTGAAAGGCTTTCGTTCGGAGGTACTTCTTCACATGCTCAGCGAAAAGGAAATTTTTGTTTCCTCGGGCAGTGCCTGCTCTTCTCACAAGGGCAAAAGCCCTGTTTTGGAAAACTTCGGTCTTACCCCAAAGGAGGCGGACTGCACCGTAAGGCTTTCCTTCTCAAAACTCAATACCAAAGAAGAAGCTGTCGCTTTCTGCACATCTCTTCGTGAAATTTTAAGGTGAAACCATGGAAAAACGATCAATTTTATTAAAATACGGCGAGCTGATCCTGAAAGGAGCCAACAAAAGCTATTTTGACGCGGTGCTTTTAAAGCAGATCCGCAGAAAGCTGAAGCCCTTGGGTGAATTTCGCGTGTTCACCTCCCAATCCACCGTTTTTGTGGAATGTGAGGACGATGCCCTTTTGGAAAGAGCCTTGCCCGAAATGGAAAAGGTCTTCGGCATTGTAAGCCTTTCCATCGCGTACCGCGTGGAAAAGAATATGGACGCCATTTTAAAAACCGTGGCGGAAAAAATTGCACCCGAGCTCATCGGTGTCAGATCCTTTAAGGCGGATGCCAGACGAAGCGATAAAAAATTTGCCCTGAAATCCCCCGAGATCTGCCGTGAGGTGGGGGGATGCATTTTGAGAACCTTAGGAAAAAATGCCCCCAAGGTAGATGTACACACCCCGGAAGAGGTGGTTTGGGTAGAGATCCGCGAGGACTACGCCTATATCCACGCGGGAAAACGAAAGGGTGCCGGCGGTATGCCCTACGGTACCAGCGGCAGAGCGCTGCTTCTTCTTTCCGGCGGTATCGATTCCCCCGTTGCGGGATACCGTATGGCAAAGCGCGGTGCCTTTATCGATGCCCTCCACTTTGAATCCTTCCCCTATACCTCCGAACGGGCAAAGGAAAAGGTTATGACCCTTGCAAAAAAGCTTTGCGCTTATACGGATACCATCAATTTTGCTTCCATTCGTATGACCGATATTCAGCTTCGTATGCAGGAGGCCTGCCAGGAGGAATATTTTACCATTCTTCTCCGCCGCAGTATGATGCGTCTTGCCTGCCGCGTAGCCGAAAGACAGAAGTGCGGCGCCATCGTCACCGGTGAAAGCCTGGGTCAGGTAGCAAGCCAGACCATGGACGCCCTTCGCTGTACCGATGCCGCTTCCGACAGACCCATTTTCCGCCCCCTTGTAGGTATGGATAAGGAGGAGATCGTTCAGACCAGCCGTGCCATTGACTGCTTTGAAACCTCCATTTTACCCTTTGAGGACTGCTGTACCGTCTTTACCCCCCGTCACCCCAAGCTGAATCCCCGCCTGGAGGATGTTCTGGCGGAAGAGGCAAAGCTTCCCTTGCAGGAACTGGAAGATGCGGCCTTTGCCGGTATTGAATTTGTCCGAATCGATAAGTAACCTACTTTCTTTTGAAAAAAAGTGACACCCCAAAACTTGTTTTGGCAGGTGGAACTTTCGCCGGCGGGAAAGTAGGCAAAGAAACTTCCGACTAAAAAATAGTAAAAGAATATGATCTAAGGTTATCTATTATTAGCTATAAGCTTTTTGGATACCTCTTTCGAGAAAAAGGAACCGAAAAAACTTATGACTTGAAAAAAGTCTTAATATTTTTTGTTGGAAGTTTTTTGGGTACCTTTTTTTCAAAAAAGGTACAACGAAGCCACAGCCGATTTTACAAGTTTTTAAGAGATAGGCAATTATATAATTTATGAAAAAAATATCTGTTTTTTCCGCGATTTTGAAAAGCGCAGGCTATGTCCTGATGTTTTTCATCTGCCAGCTCGCCGCTGACCTGATCAGCGAAGGGGTCATTATGTTCACCCTTTTAAGGCAAAACCTGAGCCAAAACGACTTCGTGCAAGCGGCCATGAACGCACAAAGTGCCATGATCTACGAAACAGCGACCCTTTCCGCCCTGCTGTTTGTAGGTATCGTCCTTGTACTGAAGAGAAAAAAATTTGCCAACGAGATCAAATGGAAAAAAGCCTCCCCCCTTTCGGTCTTCACAGGCCTGTCCTCCGGCTTTTCCTGGTACCTGATCGCCTCGGTTTTGATGATCGTCTGCAATGCCATCCCCGCCGTAAGAGAATCACAAAACGCCTATGCAGAGCAGTACGCCCTCATCGCAGAGCATACAAGCCTTTGGGCAGAGATCCTCTATGTCTGCCTGATCGGCCCCGTTTTTGAAGAGATCCTTTGCCGCGGCCTGATCCAGTCCACCTTGCACAAAGCCACAACACCCTCCGCGGCTATTTTCCTTTCCGCGCTGACCTTCTCCCTCATTCACGGAAATCTGTATCAAATGGTATTCACCCTTCCCTTGGGAATCGCAATGGGATACCTTGTATATCGCTTCGATTCCATTTTCCCCTCCATTGCCCTGCACATTGCCTTTAACGGAAGCAACTACCTGATCCGCATCGGATCGTATTTTGGCTACGGGGAAAACAGCACCGAATTTATGGTCCTCTACTACGCTGCCCTTCTCTTCTGCCTCTTCGCCGTCCCCATCAGCACACTGCTTTTAAAGGAAGCGCAGAAGAAACACCCTCTCCCCGCAGAGGAAAAAGCACCCGAAATAAAAATTGAAAGCTACCAAGGAGAAACAATGGCAAGTCCCGAATATCTCATTGTAGGTCTCGGCAACCCCGGTGACAAATACACCGAAAACCGCCACAACTGCGGCTTTATGGCAATGGATTACATCTCCCTGAGAGAAAATATCCAAATGAAAAACCTCCGTTTCCGTTCCCTTACGGGCGAGACGGTCATTGATGGCAAAAAAGTCATTTTATTAAAGCCTCAGACCTTTATGAACCTTTCCGGAGAAGCGGTCAGAGAATGCGCCGCCTTTTATAAGATCCCCCCGGAAAAGATCCTCGTGATCTTCGACGATGTCAGCTTTCAACCGGGCATCTTCCGCATCCGTGAAAAAGGAAGCGCAGGGAGCCACAACGGCATCAAATCCATTATCTCCTGTCTCGGAAGCGACGCCTTTCCCCGCATCAAGATCGGTGTGGGAAATCCCCCCGAGGGCTGGGAAATGATGAACTGGGTCCTGGGCAACCCCTCTCCCGAGGATCAGAAAAAGATCATCGCCTCCCTGGAGGATGTCTACCAGACCGCAAAGCTCTTCGTGAGCGGCGACCTGCAAAAAGCAGCCCAGCTCTACAACGGCAAAAAACATGAATAAAAAACATCGGCAGAGAAATCTCTCTGCCGATCTTCTTTTTGGTATGTAAAAATCTGTGACGGGTCACCCTCACGAATCCGCATCGTGCGGCGAATTTCTTTTGGAATGACGACACGACCAAGGTCGTCTATACGGCGTACAATACCTGTTGCTTTCATATATACATTTCTCCTTAATTTACAAATTGTGTTGTCTATTACGAGCGATAAGCGAGTAACAAGGTTCACTCAGGTGTCAAATTTTCCAAATTTGGAAACACCGTGTGGTTCTTATTATCTGTATTTTAAGGAGATTTATACTGTATGAATTTACTTTTTAAGGCTATTATGTTATAATAAATAAAAGGCGGTGGAAATATGGATTTATCAAAAGAAAACGAAAAGTATATTTATGATTTTATAGATAAAGAATTGCGATTTATGCCGAGCGTTAACAGAGGTTTCTTTTTGCCATTTTCCATCAATCGACCTTTTGCAGTGTATGATATTTCTCAAATGACCGATTCTCAAATTGATTTGTTGCATGAATTGGCACCGAGCGCCCTTGCAAACTGTTTGCCGCCAGGGCACCTGCTTTATGCAATTGATTGGTTTCATAGTTTCATACTGTATGACCCGCGCAATTCTGAAAATATCCAAAGTAACGAGCCTGACGTTCCACAGTATAACAGCAACGGTATTGCTTATTTCCATACCTTTTACCCTAACGGTGATTATTATTTCTTTATTGAAAAGTACGGGGCGTTTGGTTATCTTTCGCACCCTTGGCGCGAAGAGGTATGGATCTATGGGGAAGCGCTTTTAAAAGAATTTTCAAAAATCGAAAAACAACTTGGTTTCATCAAAAAATCAATCGTACAATAAAAAACACTGTTTTCAAGCCAAAAGCGAGGTGAAATCACCTCGCTTTTGCTATGTATAGGTCAAAATATACTGATTTTCGTCAAAAATTTTCATTTGAAAAACGCCCGAAAAACCAGTATTTATAAGAC
>JAZSAT010000007.1:0-8259 GCA_045602025.1 Eubacteriales bacterium
TGATCAGGACATAATCCCAAAGCGTGGAGCCGGTTGCTTTTTTAAAGCTTCTGGAAAGCTGAGATTTTGACAAATAAAAACCTGTGGCAATGGTGTCTAAGGAAAGATCCTTTGACAGATTCTGATTGATGTATTCGATGATCTCGTAGATTTTCCCCAATTCTTTTCTTTCCTGATAAGAAGATTCATCCTGTACATATAAATTACTTGCTTCGATCAGGATAGAATATAGGAAAGAGGTAACCGTCAAACGGATCCGATAAGAGGAAGAGGACTCACTAAGCTCCATCAAGGAAGGCAAAAGGCCTTGCAGACAGTGAAGAGAAAATACATTTCCCGTACCGAGCCTTCTTTCGCGGAAAGGAATGTAAAGCTCACCTCTGGGGTCAAGCTGTGACAAGAGACTCTCCGAAAAATGAATGGCGATCCTCTCGTAGGGTGTATCCTCCTTCAACCGGATCTTGTGGCTTTCACCGTCACGCATCAAAAAGACAGCACCGGGAAAAAGCTGATATTCATTTCCCTCCACAAGCATAGAGCCGGAGCCTGAAATGATCACCAAAATCTCGCTCATTTCATGTGCGTGAAGGGGAAACATTTTCGCATCACGGTGAGGAGAAAGGGTATGATGAAAAAACAGGTCTTGCGCATGATATGTGCAAATCTTTTCTTCCATTTCAAACACCCCTTTTCATTATTTTTCACATTATAGCAAAAAAAAGCACGATTTGCAATATATTTGTCCGAAAAATGAGAAAAATAGTTATTTACTTGTAAAATATTTTCTGTTATAATGAATTTGTTAAAATAAATTATATTTTCCAAAGGAGTATAATTATGGATAAAAAAGTAATCGTTATTACAGGCGCAGGCGGTATTCTTTGCTCCGGCTTTGCAAAGGTTCTCGCAAAAGAAGGCCACAAGATCGCTCTTCTTGACCTCAATCTGGAAGCTGCAGAGAATTTTGCTGAGGAAATCAGAAAAGACGGCGGAGATGCAAAAGCATACGGCTGTAATGTTTTGAAGAAGGACTCTCTGGAAGAGGTTCACAGCCAGATCCTGAAGGACTATGGCAAATGCGATATTCTTATTAACGGTGCCGGCGGGAACAACCCCCGCGGTACTTGCGATCACGAAACCTATGAGATTGGCGATGAAACAAGAGACGACATCAAGACCTTCTTCAACCTGGATCCCGATGGCATCGGCTTTGTATTCAATCTGAACTTCTTGGGAACACTTCTCCCCTCCCAGGTATTCGTTCCCGATATGATCGGCAAGGAAGGCTGCAGCATTCTGAATATTTCTTCTATGAATGCTTTCCGTCCTTTGACCAAGATCCCCGCTTACAGCGGTGCAAAAGCTGCCATTTCTAACTTTACTCAGTGGCTTGCCGTTCACTTTGCTCCCGCAAACATCCGCGTCAATGCCATTGCACCCGGCTTTTTTGTAACCAATCAGAACAGAGCCCTTCTCTTCAATGATGACGGCACTCCCACCGCCCGTACCAACAAGATCCTTAACGCAACACCCATGAAGCGTTTTGGCGAGGCAGAGGAATTGAACGGTGCGCTGAAATTCCTTCTTGATTCTGAGAAGGCAGGCTTCATCACCGGTGTGGTTCTTCCTGTAGACGGCGGCTTCTCCGCATATTCCGGCGTATAAAGAAAAACAAAAAAAGACTTTGCTTAGGGAGACACTTCGTAAAGAAGTGTTCTCCCTACTTTCTTTTTATATAAAAGTTGATACTTTCGATTTGAAAGTGTCATAGTGGGTTACATACTTTGAATTTATGCCTATCTCAAAGATAAAAAAACAAAAAGTGATATTGTGAGACAAGTCTCACAGTTTTATTTTGCCCTTCGGCAAAGTGATATGAAAACCAAATGGTTTTCGTGATATTATATTTGCCATAGAAACTGTCCGAAGGACAATACCACGATGCGTAGCATCATATAACTGCTTTAGCAATATAACTTGCCTTTGGCAAATATAACTGAGGCACCTTCCTTACGGAGGGTGCCTCTAAGCAAAGTCTTTTTTTATTTGGATTTATTGTACGACAACAAGGTATGAGGTGACTGCATAGACAGTCTTCCCTTCCCACTCAAGGCGGGACCAGCCTTTGTCTCCGATACCCGTGCGGGTCAGCTGGGTGCCGTTTTGCAGTGTGCCCACAACCTCTGCTTCGTTTGACGGTTCCATGCGAAGATTTACTTCGATTTTTGCAGTTACCTTCTCCGAAACAGACTGAAATTTTTGTTTTGGTACAATGCTCTGACCGTTTTCATCCATCAGGTAGGAGGTCACGGCATAAACCTTTTCTCCTTCGTATTCCAGACGAGACCAGCCCATATCGCTATCTCCAGTGCAAGGAAGATAGTCTCCTTTTTTTAAGGTTCCTACCAATTCTCCGTCGATCGACGGAATTCTTCGCAGATTCACCTCGATCTTGGCAGTTACAAGACGGGATACGGGGGTAAAGGTCTGATTAAATTCTTTTTTCGGTACCGTATCTTCTTCCGGTTCACTGGGTTGTTCTTCCGTTTCCTTCGGCTGTTCTTCCACGGGATTCTGCGGAGGGATCCTTTCAGCGGTAAAATAGGCAAGATCAAGATCTACATTACCCGAAATCCCATCAATTTTTCCTGTGTTGGAATACTGCCACATGGCGTAAGATATCGCTTCATTTGGATGCTGTACCTCAGGATAGACCTTTCCGTCATAGCGTGCACCCCAAACGGGATATTCCCTTAAAATCCGATCCTTTTCCCAAAGCAAGGGATCTTCAAATTCCTCTGTAGGAACATAGATCATTGCCTGATAGCCTGCCGACGAGACCCTGTTTAAAAAAGCAAGAGCGATATCGGTACGATGAGCAGCCGTGTCTTGGGCAGAATTTCCCGCCATTTCATAGTCCATCACAACGGGCATGGAAATGGCATATTTTCCTATACGGTCCAAAATCCACTCCGCTTCTTCTCTTGCATCCTCTTCCGAGGTAGCACGGGAATAAAAATACACGCCCGTCAAAACACCGTTTTTATCTGCATTTTCAAGATTATAATAAGCGCATTCATCTTCACCGAAGTATTCATTGGCACCGCGAAAGCCCAGGCGAATCATTGCAAAATCCACACCGGATGCCTTGATTCTCGCCCAATCCGGCCTTCCCTGCCATTTGGAAACATCGATCCCTTCCATCAAGGGAACCAAGGAGTACGCCTCTTTCTCCTCCGTTACTGTATCCGTCACCTCTTCGGTGGAAAGGATCTCCTCAGTCTGTGGTTTCGGGTCTTTTTTATCTGCATCGGGAACAGGGGCTCTGTTTGATAAAACACCGATCAGAACACCGATCACCAGAAAAAGGACCATAAAAGCAGCAGCAAACAGATATTTTTTGTTTTTTACAAAAAAGTTTTCTTTTTCCATTTTGTTATCCTTTGTACTTCAAGGTAACGGTACCGTTATCATGATAAAAAACCCCTTCTCCTTCAAAAGAAAGAGCGTCTTTCGCGCGGAAAAATTCTTCTTTGGAGGAAAACGGAAGCTTCTTCTCTGCAATAACTTTTTTTGCAAGGAATGCATTGTTTTCCAAAAGAAGCCATATCACGCCCGCAAGGACCTTTGCTGATGTAACGCAGGCCTTTTCACCGTCAAACAGCTTAAAGTCCTTTGAATGACCGTCGCCGGTAACTCCTCCGATAAAGGGATGAACAGACGGGATTACATTTGAGATATCCCCCATATCACTGCAAGCCTTGCCAAAGGGTGCAGAAAAATCAAGATCCTTTTTGTCAAAGAAAAGCTCAGCCACATCTGAAAAAACTTGCCTTAAATTCTGATCGTTGTATCTGGGAGCAGAGCCTGCAATATCTTCAAAGTACACACGGCAACCTAAAGCAGCCGCAGAAGCGGCATATGCACGGTTTATCTTCTCGCTGATCTGCGATATGGTGCGGTAATCCGCACCGCGGATCATTCCATCGCAAATAACCTCATCCGGTATGGAGTTTACCACATTTCCACCTTTTGTAATGATGGGATGCATTCGGATAGAATCCTCATCCTGAAAGGTTTCTCTCAAAGCATTTGCTGCGGAAAGCGCTACTGTAGCGGCATAAAGAGCATTGTTACCCAATTCCGGCGTTGAAGCGTGTGCTGCCTTTCCTATAAAGGTGGCTTTTTTGCGCACATTGCCGTTGCTCCCCACAGAACAGTACATGCCCTCCAGATCGGAATCCGTGTGGATCATCATTGCCATATCCACACCGTCAAGATAACCGCGGTGCATAAATTCAGGCTTGCCTGAAAAATAGCGGACATTTCCTTTTTTCTTCAGTTCTGCGCGGTATTTGCTGTCGATTCCCTCTTCCGCAGGAACGGCAATCAGGCGGACCGTGCCGCAAAGCCCCTCAAGGTCCTCTTTGTTTTTTAAAGCTAACGCAAGGGCAAGAAGGGTCGCGCACTGAATGTTATGACCGCAAGAATGGGCGGCTCCTGTTTTAGGATCGGCAAAGGGGTGGCCGGGCGTGCAAATCGCATCAAGCTCCCCAAAAACGGCAATCTTAGGACCGGGGATCCCGGTATCCACATCTGTATAAAAACCGGGGATATCCCCTGCTTCCGTCAGCGTATAGCCAAGCTTTTCAAAAGCGGATTTCATATACGCATGGGTCTTCCACTCCCGAAAACCAAGCTCGGGCATTTTTCTTAAAGCTTCTTCTGCTTCCAGGATCCGCATTTTATTGTTTTCGATCGTGTCAAAAAGTTTTTTCACTGTTTTCTCCAATCTGAAATCAGTTTTCTTTTCTTTGGATCACATATTTTGCCAAAAGCTTACAGGGATGATAGGCCTCCTTGGAATAACGAAGACCGGGGTCTCCCACATCCTCTTCCCTGTTGATATATATGACATCTTCCGTGACAAAATGAGAAATCATCTGCGATAAGATCATCTGATAGGCACCGCGCACACTGCGGGAAGCTTTTTCAATATGGATAAACATGGTATCACCTATAATCTCTGCAAAGGAAAAGGCACAAATTTCTCCTTGTACACGAATGATTCCACCCAAGAAACCGTAATCGTCCAAATGAGAAAGAACATCGCGAACAGCCTTTTCTTCATCCTGAAAATAGGAAGAGTCCTTCTGAACCTCGAAATAATATTTATCAAGAAATGCTTCCACTTCCGCGGCATTGTCCTGGGAGATCACTTCAAACTGCCAATCGGCATAATTTTTCAAAAAGAAATTCCGATGATTTCTTTGACCTGAAAGCTTTTTTCCGGCCATAGTTTTTAGATTTTCCGCAAAATACAAATAATCGAACCAGTCTCTCGTCTCCACGGCGGAAAAATCGGGCAAGATCTCTAAAATCTTATTCTTATCCTCTTCCCCGACGCTTGTAAAAACAAGCTCTTCACCAGCCTCATTACAGTGATTTAAAAGAAGAGTGATTCCGCGTTTTAGATCTCCCATAGGAGCCGTATACATAACCGTTTCCGACGATATTTCACAGCGAAAAAACAAGATGTCTTCCACTACGGCAAAATAGGAACCGAAGCTTTCACGCCACATCACCGCACCACCAACGCTTCGATCACAAAGGCGGCTTTTATCTCGTAAAAAAAATTGCTGTAAAAGTGGGATATCCTTTCGAGTTACCTTTTGAAAAATGATCATAAAACTCCTAAAATATACATTATCATAATCGAGTTTATTTTAGCACAAAAGATAAAAGAATTCAACAAATATTAAGAAGAAACATAAATTGTTCCTCTCTTTTCTCTTGACAAAAATACCATTCGTTGGTAAAATTATAAGAGAGATCAAGAGAAAGGGGTTTTTGATTTGAAAAAAAGCTATAGTATCAGAAAAATTGATAACTTAGGCAGAATCGTAATCCCTATGGATTTTCGTAAAGCACTCGAGATTTCCGATTGGGATGAGCTTTATATTTCTCTTGATAAAAACAATGTGATCATCCGCAAGGCCACCGACACCTGTACCTTCTGCGGAAGCGAAGATTCCCTTCTCCCCTTCGAGGATAAATTTGTTTGCGCAAAATGCCTTGACAAATTGAAAACAAAATAATACTCTGCAAAAATCGAGATGTGGCGCAGCTGGTAGCGCGCCTGCTTTGGGAGCAGGATGCCGCAGGTTCAAGTCCTGTCATCTCGACCAATTCGCGGATTCATCCGCATACAAAAGCCGCAAAGCAAGGATACTTTGCGGCTTTTTTGAGTTGATGTTTAGACTCAAAGAATCATTTACAAAGGAAGATGTATAGTACATGGAAGCTTTATTTGAAAACAGTCCAATATTCGTATTCTTTTTTGCAATGATAGCAATTTTCAATTATACCGATTTGAAAATCGAACAAAGACTAAGCATTATGTATATATCCATATATGCTCTTGTTGCGACAAAAGCAATTGGTCTAAAAATGGCAATCTTCTTTTTGTTTATAACAATGTTTTGTTATTTGGAAATATTCACTAATGACGAAATGAAACGAAAGATTTTAACCAATCCCTTGTATAAGTTTATTGATTGCCTCTACTTATCGTTTACTCAATACTACCTTTTCTTCATTATTCTTTCAGTAGGATGCTTGTATTTTCGTTTTGACAAATGGTTGGGTCAAAATGTTATATGGCTAAAAGTATTATCTGTGTTTTTCTTTATGGTTGGTATAATCAAACTACTTCGTCAAAAATATATTATAAATACATTTGATGATATGTACAAAATTTTTGAAGATTATCCAATTAACAAGGTCAACTTTTCCAATGAAAGATTCCAAGATGCCTGTCTTATACTTACTTCTATAGAAGACAAATATTATTTCACAAGAAAATCCTATACTTTTTTATCAATATCACACATATATAATGTTGCAAAGAACAAAATCGAGCAATATGACATATTTTATGCCATAAAAAAAGCCCCTACTTTTGTAAATAATATTATTTCTTATAAAAGGGGTTATTCTACTATTCCTATGCAACTAATTCGCTCTTTGGGTGTAACAAAAGGATATAATTGTACTATTCGAAGAAAAATATTTGAGCTTTTATATTCGAGAATGTTTTTTGAAGGTGTAAAGCGCTTGCTTAAAGACGAATGTGTTACAAAAAGAGAACACTACAATGAATATTTGTTGTATCTATATTTTCATATAGTTAATACTTTTTTAGGTAATGCTACATTCAGCAAATTCTTAAATGCTTTTGATATGCAATTTTCCAAGAAAAACCAAAAAGATATTTATGAGTGCTCAAAAGAGGGGATCTTCATCGCATGTATGGGCTTAAGCAAGCGTGCTACAAAAATTAACGAAAATACTATCGACTATTATCTCAGCAATATCCCAACAGAGTTAAACAAAAACGAGATATTAATTATGGTTTCCAAAATGATGTCAAAACCGTATAACAACAATTTTTTGAAATAAAATTCTTTCTTCTGTTTTTTGTTTTCTACAACCCAAATTTTGAGGGCGCCTTAATCGGCGCCCTCTTTTTGTTTTGCTTTTTCCTCCGCACTCTCCGCTTTGACTCGTTTAATCATTTATAGTGCGTTTGAATATCCGTCTCCGGATTGGCAAAAATAACTTATATCAAACAAACGGAGGTAGTAAAATGTTCAAACACGAAAAGATGCTTTTTCATCCCGTTGCGGTGGAGAGACCCAATCCGCAGTATGCGGCGCTTTTGCAGGAACAGCTTGGCGGCGGTAACGGTGAGCTGAAGGCGGCGATGCAGTATATGTCCCAAAGCTTTCGTATCAAAGATCCCGAGATCAAGGATCTGTTCCTTGACATTGCGGCGGAGGAGCTTGGTCATATGGAGATGGTGGCGCAGACCATCAACCTCTTAAACGGTCACGACGTTGATGTGGAGAAGGTGCCCTGCGGTGAGATCCAATCCCACGTGCTCTTAGGTCTTAATCCAGGTCTTATCAATGCTTCGGGTTATTCCTGGACGGCAGATTACGTGACGGTTACGGGCGATCTGTGCGCCGACCTGCTCAGCAACATCGCGTCCGAGCAGCGCGCCAAGGTGGTTTACGAATACCTTTACCGCCAGATCGACGACAAAAAGGTGCGCGAGACCATTGATTTTCTCCTGAACCGCGAGGAAGCTCACAACCAGATGTTCCGCGATGCCTTTAACAAGGTGCAGAACTCCGGCTCCAACCGTGATTTCGGCACGACCAAAGCCGCAAAAATGTATTTTTCTATGTCGGATCC
>JAZSAT010000008.1:0-57476 GCA_045602025.1 Eubacteriales bacterium
TCAAAAGTGGGAACTCCAAAGCCAGTTGACACTACTTTTCGCAGTACCAAATAAATTCTCCGGGATGGGTAGCGGCAGCGTGATAACGCCCAATTTTCTCTGAAAAGCCCCAAGATGTAAGAAATCCGCTCACCTTTACTCGCATAAGGGTGAGCGGATCACGATAAAGCCACTTGAAATTATTCTGTTTTTGGTATCAAATTGACCTCAGTTCAAACTCCGATTCTTGAGAATGCGGAGAAAACACGAGATAAATCGAGCTTTTTTGAGAAAAATGAGGCTCTGTGAGACCTCAGAGAACTGAGAGAATTTTGACCTTTATTCCCACTCAATGGTACCGGTGGGTTTGGGAGTCAGGTCAAAGAGAACGCGGTTGATGCCTTCAACTTCGTCGGTAATTCTTTGCGTAATTTTGTGAAGAACGGGATAGGGGATCTCTTCGATGGTTGCGGTCATGGCATCGGTGGTATTGACAGCGCGAATGATCGCAGGCCAACCCTCGTAGCGCATTTCGTTGCGAACACCTACGCTCTTCAAATCGGGAATTGCAACAAAATACTGCCAAACCTTTTCGGCAAGGCCGTTGAGGTCGAATTCTTCGCGGAGAATGGCGTCAGCTTCTCTTAGGGCATTGAGTCGGTCGCGGGTGATGGCACCGAGGCAACGAACACCAAGTCCGGGACCGGGGAAGGGCTGACGGTAAACCATAGCGTGGGGAAGACCAAGTGCTTCGCCAACGACGCGTACTTCATCCTTGAAGAGAAGTTTAATAGGTTCAACAAGCTCCATCTTCATCTCTTCGGGCAATCCGCCAACATTGTGGTGAGATTTTACGGGCTTGCCGCTTTCTTTTGCTTTGATACTTTCAAGAATATCGGGATAGATGGTGCCCTGTGCAAGAAAGTCAATTCCTTCAAGCTTTGCAGCTTCTTCATCAAATACCTTGATAAATTCACCGCCGATGATCTTGCGCTTCTTTTCAGGGTCTGCTTCGTCTTTTAAAAGATCAAGAAAACGATCGGTTGCATCAACATATACAAGGTTTGCATCCAGTTCTTTTCCGAAAACTTCAATAACCTGTTCGCTTTCACCTTTGCGCATCAAACCGTGGTTTACATGTACACAAACAAGCTGCTTGCCGATCGCTTTGATCAAAAGGGCAGCAACAACGGAGGAGTCAACACCGCCGGAAAGTGCGAGGAGAACTTTTTTGCCTCCAACCTGATCACGGATTTCTTTTACTTGCTCTTCAATAAATGCATCTGCAAGCTCTTTGGTGTTGATTCTTGCCATAGAATCGGGACGAATGTTTGAACTCATAAAAATTCCTCCGAAAATTAAAAAAAGATGATAATATTATACTGCATTCTTCTCTCACTTGCAATAGAAAAATGCTGATTTTTTCATTTTTTTACACATATTTTGATTGACAAACTGCCTTCATTTCGTTATGCTCATACCAATGGGAGGGAAAGTATGATCAGAGAATTAGCATATGAAGATTTTGAAGCGGCGGCCATTGTTTTGTGGAAGAGCTTTTATCAAGCAGAGAAGAACAATCATACGATGGCAGGAATGGAACGCTTTCGTGATCTTGTTTCTCCTGTTTCTCTTTCTATGAATACCTATGACGGTAATATTGAGTTGTTTGGCTATTTTCAAGACGACGATCTTGTAGGTGTTGGTGCTCTGAAAGAGAAAAAGCACATATTGTTGTTATATGTCTTGAAGGAAAAGCAGGGGTTAGGTTTTGGGAAAGAATTGCTCCTTTATATGGAAAGAAAATGTACCGGCGACAGAATTTCGCTGAATTCGTCTGATGCGGCGGTTTCTTTCTACGAAAAATTTGGTTTTATCAAGACCGGTGAAAGAAGAATAGAAAAAGATCTTATCTTCACACCAATGGAAAAAAACAGAAAATTTTCAAAAAACTATTGACAAACAGTAGTTTTTTTGATAATATTCACAAGGAGTTAGCAGGTGCTAACTTTAATTTTTGGAAGAGAGGATACTGCTTTGAACACCTTGAAAGATGTTACGGTAGGGAAGACGGCAAAGGTTGTCAGACTGCACGGAGTCGGCGCGGTAAAACGCCGTATTATGGATATGGGTATTACCCGCGGTGTGGAAATTTATGTTCGTAAGGTTGCTCCGCTGGGTGACCCGATCGAAATTTGCGTCAGAGGCTATGAATTGAGCCTGAGAAAAGAAGACGCTAAGATGATAGAAGTAGAGTAACTTTTTTATTTTTGAGTTAGCCATTGCTAATTCTTGGAGGAAATATTTATGAGCATCCAAATTGCCCTTGCGGGAAACCCTAACTCGGGAAAGACGACCCTGTTTAATGCCTTGACCGGTTCCAACCAGTATGTTGGAAACTGGCCCGGTGTTACCGTTGAGAAAAAGAGCGGTAAAATGAAAAAGAATAAAGATGTGGAGGTAGTTGATCTTCCCGGTATATATTCTCTTTCGCCTTATACGATGGAAGAGGTTGTTTCAAGAAACTATCTTGTCGAAGAAAGACCGGATGTGATCTTGAATATTGTTGACGGAACTAACCTTGAACGAAATCTTTATCTTACAACACAGTTGATGGAGCTTGGTATTCCGCTTGTTATTGCCATCAATATGATGGATGTGGTTAGAAAGAACGGCGGAAAGATCGATATTACCGCCCTCTCCCGCGCACTTTCTTGTCCTGTAATTGAAATTTCAGCTTTAAAAGGCGATGGTATTGATGAAGTGGCGGAAGCCGCCGTTCGTGCTTCAAGGGAAAAGGAACTTTCACATTTACATATTTTTTCCGGTGAGGTAGAGCACGCCATTGCTCACATTGAAGAAGCTGCCGTTCATCATTTGCCGGATGACAGACAAAGATGGTATGCGGTTAAGATCTTTGAGCGTGACGAACAGGTAATTTCTCAACTAAATCTTACAAAAGAAGTCATTGAACATATCGAAAAAGATATTGGGCATGTAGAAAAGGTTTTGGATGATGATGCGGAAAGCATCATCGCAAACGATCGCTATGTGTTTATTACCGGAATTACGCAAAGGATCATGAAGAAGAGAAACCCGAGGAAGCTTTCCGTTTCTGATCGTGTTGATCGAATTGTGACCAACCGGATTCTTGCTCTTCCTATTTTCGCAGGAATTATGTTCTTGATGTATGCCATTGCGATGGGATCATTTCCGTTTTCTATCGGTACCATCGGCACGGATTGGGCAAACGATGTGCTTTTTGGCGAATGGATTCCCGCACTGTTCGACAAAATTTTATCCTCTCTTGGTGTCAGTGATTGGCTTTACGGTCTCGTCATGGATGGCATTTTAGCAGGTGTTGGTGCAGTTCTTGGGTTTGTACCGCAGATCCTGGTGCTTTCCTTCCTTTTGTCATTGCTTGAGGATATTGGCTATATGTCCAGAGTTGCCTTTATTATGGATAGGATTCTTCGCAAGTTCGGACTTTCCGGTAAGTCCATTATTCCAA
Source organism: Eubacteriales bacterium (assembly GCA_045602025.1). Taxonomy (GTDB): domain Bacteria; phylum Bacillota; class Clostridia; order Oscillospirales; family SIG627; genus RGIG5579. The sequence continues at coordinate 3,491 of JAZSAT010000008.1, forward strand.
TGCTTGTTGCGACAGGCTGCGGTGTTCCCGGCATTCTTGCAAGCCGTACCATCGAGCAGCCAAATGACCGCAAGATCACAGTTATGACCACAGGCTTTATTCCTTGCGGTGCAAAGATGCCTATCATCGGTCTTTTTGCCGGTGCCGTTTTCGGTAATTCGCCTTTGGTAGCGGTTTCCGCTTTCTTTATCGGTGTTATGGCAGTTGTGATCTCCGGTGTGATCTTGAAAAAGTTTAAGGCCTTTGCAGGAAAACCCGCTCCTTTTGTAATGGAGCTTCCCAGTTACCACCTTCCTTCTGCGAAAAATGTGCTTCGTACAACAATGGATCGCGGATGGGACTTTGTTAAGCGCGCAACTACCATTGTATTGCTCAGTTCTATTGTTCTTTGGTTTGCAAATACTTACGGTTTCGTTGACGGTGTTTTCTGTGCGGTAGAGGACAGCAATCAATCTGTTTTGGCTTTTGTCGGTAAGCTGTTCGCATGGATCTTCTATCCGATCGGCTGGATGGGCGATATGGCTTGGAAAGCAACGGTTGCCACTGTGACGGGTCTGATTGCAAAGGAAGAGGTTGTAATGACCTTTGGTACGCTTTATAACTTTGCCGGAGAATTGAGCGAATCCGGTGATGAGATCTGGACCAAAATTGCTTCCGATTTCGGTGCCGTGCGTGCATATAGCTTTATGATCTTTAATCTGCTTTGCGCTCCTTGCTTTGCCGCAATCGGTGCTATCAGAAGAGAGATGGGCAATGTGAAGTGGACCATGGGTACTGTTTTGTATATGTGTGGATTTGCATATGCGATCTCTATGATTACCTATCAGATCTTTGGTCTGTTTACTCACGAGGCAACATTCGGTATCTTCACGGTAATTGCAATTTTACTTCTTGTGCTTTTACTTTACCTTGTTTTCCGAAAGGGATATACACCTGAAAAAGCAAAAAAGAATTAAGATGAGGTTTATATGGGAGATTTTATCGTAATTGCCGTTCTTTTGGTTATTATTGGGCTGATTGTTTATAGAATGGTGAAAAACAAAAAGGCAGGAAAAAAATGTTCTTGCGGATGTAGTGAATGTGCCTTTAAAGACGGTTGTCCTACCAATGAAAAAGAATAATAAAAAAGACCCGATTTCGGGTCTTTTTTATTATTCCGGAAAGGGAGTGGATCCCTTTTTTAATACATACTCAGATGGCGTCATATTGTATCGTTTTTTAAATGCGGTTCTGAAGTATTTCACATCAGAGAAACCGGAAAGATCGGAAATTTGCTTTTGGGAATAATATCCTGAGCATAGCAGTGCACATGCGTAGCGAAAACGAAGGGATAAAATCGTTTGCCAAGGAGATTCACCGGCGTATTTTAGATATTCTCTGCGAAAATAGCTTTCACTGACATGGCAGGCTTGTGCAATTTCGGCGGCACTTAATTGTGGGTTCCTGAAATTCTGGTGGATCTCATCGACCCCTTTTGATATGGAGGCGGGGAGATGCGATTTTGCACGATCTTTTCTTTCCTGCAAAGTGTCGAAAATTTGATAAAGAAGCGACATGCAACGGTTGTGTCGCTCAGAACCGTTTTCTTCCCAAATCGTAAGCATCTTCTTAAAAAGATGCTCCGTTTCCCAGGCATCATTTATGATCTGAATGTCGGGATCCGGAATTCCGATACTTTCTAAATGAAGAACGATCATTTTTTCATCGCTGATTGTTTTTCTATGGTATTTGCAGCCTGTTGGGAGATAAATAACAGAGCCGTTTTCAAGCTTGTCAGTTTTCTGATTGGAAGTAAAAAAGCTGTTACCGCTTAGTCGGTAAGAGATCGCTGCGTGGGAGCGGTCGGTTTCATATACTTCCCTTTTTCTTCGTTCCACATAAAAAACACCGAGAATTTTGAAAGAAGCATCCGGATTTTTGAAAAACACAAAACTCACCTCAAAAACAGTTTAGCATTTTTTGTTCCGAAATTCAACCCTTTTCTATCGTTTTTTATGTTTGACTTTTTTCGGCTTTTGGTATACTGTAGTCAGAAAGGGGAGATACCAATGATAAATATTGATTCTTCTGAAATGAAAAGGATCAAACGGGCAAATACAGACTGGTGGATCAATTCGAAGGCAATCGTTGCAGATAACGGTCTGACTTATATCGGTTATTACACGGATATGGGTGAGATTCATATCAAGGAATTAGACGTGAAATGCAGCAAAACAAGAAGCCGTGATTTTCGTCTTTGCAATTTGAATTGCACTTATGCAGATGAGCATAATTCTCCTTCTGTTTGTGTGTTGAAAAGCGGACGCATTTTGGTTGCATATACAGGACATAAAGTAAATGCAGTCAGATATCGTTTCACTAAGAATCCTTACGACATCTATTCGTTCAGCGAAGAAAAAGCTCTTCCTTATGAGGGAGCAGTTACTTATGTACAGGTGTATGAAAACACGGTAAGAGGCGAGGTTTGGATGTTCTCCCGTGTTGACGGATACAAATGGGTATTTCGCTATTCAAAGGATGAGGGTGAAACATGGAGTGATGCAAGAGTTTTTCTAAATACCGACCCCGGAGAAAAATTCGATCAATATGTAAAAGAGAAAAATATTTATGTAACTACCCTTGGCGAAACGAAATCTCTCTTCTATTTTGATGTAAGAAAACAGGAAGTAATGGGTGAAAACGGAAACGATGAGCAGTGGCTTTTTGCGCTTTACGGGCACCCTTATAAATCGATGGATCATACCATCAGAAGCGGTATTTTCCGTTCTGACGGACAGCTTCTGCGCTGCGACGGAACTCCTTCGGATTTAAATTTGTTTGAAAACGACGGCAAGGTCCTTGATCTTTCAAGGCTTGAGGTTGTATATCAGGCACCTGAAGATACAGCTTTCTCCTCCCGTCTACTGGATGTTTCTTCTACACTTCCTCTCCGCGTAGCTTTTGCTACTTTCCATATGGATACCATTAACGATCCCGACCCAAACAAGCCTACTTATTTTTGCGCAACTTATCGCGACGGCAAGTGGAATACCTCTGAGCCGATCGTAAAGGCAGGAGAGTTCTTATCAAAAGGAATTTACGACGGTTCCCAGACCTATCTCGGCGGTATGGCATTTTACTACGGCGTTGGTGAAAGCGGTTATGAAACAGAATTTCCTTATCAGACTTTCGCTCCTACAAACCGTATTTACATTGCCCGCTTTGACGGAAAAGATCGTATTTTAGAGTCTTACATTACAAAAGACTACGGCAAAACCTATGAGCTTGAACAGGAGATCCGAAGGATCCCCGGAGAGCTTGGTGTGAAGATCTGGCGTCCTACCGTGCCGATCCACGCACAGGACAATATGCCTGTATATTGGCATGAGGGTACTTATACCGCGCACACAGGCGGTTGGCATTGTGATACGGTAATGTATGTAGAATATGATGATTAAAGGAGAAAGAAAAAATGAAAATGTTTGATTTAACCGGCAAGGTTGCTCTGATCACCGGCGCAAGCTACGGAATTGGCTTTGCCATTGCTTGCGGTCTTGCGGAAGCAGGTGCAAAAATTGTTTTTAACGACATTAATCCCGAACTGGTAGAAAAAGGTTTGAATTCCTACCAGGAAAAGGGTATCGATGCAAAAGGCTATGTTTGTGATGTCACCGATGAAACAGCTGTGAATGAACTGGTTGCAAAAATTGAAGCTGAAGTTGGCGTGATTGATATTTTGGTAAATAATGCAGGTATTATCAAGCGTATTCCGATGTGTGATATGTCTGCAGAGGACTTCAGAAAGGTGATTGATGTTGACCTGAACGCACCCTTTATCGTTTCTAAAGCAGTCATTCCGTCTATGATCAAAAAAGGTCACGGAAAAATTATCAATATTTGTTCGATGATGAGCGAGCTTGGTCGCGAAACTGTAAGTGCATATGCCGCAGCAAAAGGTGGCCTTAAAATGCTTACTCGTAATATTTGCTCTGAATTTGGTGAACACAATATTCAGTGTAACGGTATCGGCCCCGGATATATCGAAACGCCTCAGACTGCTCCGCTTCGCGAGCGTCAGCCTGACGGTTCCAGACATCCCTTCGATCAGTTTATTGTTTCAAAAACACCCGCGGCTCGCTGGGGTAAAACAGATGACCTTGTAGGTCCTGCGATCTTCTTGGCGTCTGATGCTTCCGATTTTGTAAACGGTCATATTTTGTATGTAGACGGCGGTATTCTTGCCTACATCGGCAAGCAGCCGTAAGGAGGAAAAATGAACGCAAAAGAATATAAAGATAAAGTCGCACTTTTTCACGATGAGGCTGAGATTCAGGATGCAGCACCCGGTGTTGTCCGCAGAATTCTCGGTTATTCCGATGATGCTATGTGTGTGGAGAATGTTTTCGAAACCGGAGCAGTCGGTTCACTTCATTCCCATCCTCATACACAGGTGACTTATATCGTTTCCGGTCGCTTTTTATTTACAGTCGGAGATGATAAGTTTGAGGTAAAAGCAGGGGATTCTCTTGTGAAAAAGAACGGTGTCGTTCACGGTTGTACCTGCCTTGAAGGCGGTGTTATGATTGACTTCTTTACTCCTATGAGAGAAGATTTTATTAAGTGAGGTTAAAAAATATGAAAATTGCTTTGATTAATGAAAACAGCCAGGCTGCCAAGAACGGATTGATTTTTGAACAGCTGAAAAATGTAGTTGAGCCTATGGGTCACACTGTTGACAACTACGGTATGTTTTCTGCTGATGATGAAGTGCAGCTTACCTATGTTCAGATCGGTATTCTCGGCGCGATCCTTTTGAATAGCGGTGCTGCTGATTATGTGATTACAGGCTGCGGAACAGGCGAAGGCGCAATGCTTGCGATGAACAGCTTTCCCAATGTTATTTGCGGCCATGTTGAGGATCCTGTAGATGCATATACATTCGCTCATGTAAACGATGGTAACGCGGTTGCTCTTCCTTTTGCAAAAGGCTTTGGTTGGGGTGGCGAACTGAATCTTACCTATATTTTTGAAAAGCTTTTTGGCTTTGGACACGGTCAGGGATACCCCAAGGAAAGAGTTGTTCCCGAACAGAGAAACAAAAAGATTCTTGACGCTGTCCGCGCAGAAACGCTTCGTCCTTTGACTGAGTGCTTGGATCGCATTGATCAGGAGCTTTTAAAGGGTGCGGTTGCGAGCAAGGCTTTTCAGGAGCTTTTCTTTGTAAACTGCAAGGATGAAAAAATTGCAGCATTCATCCGCAATTTGATCTAAAAATGTAAAACAAAAAAGCAGGAGCCAAGCTCCTGCTTTTTTATTGTCATTAAATTTTGTATTTGCCGACAGTACCGTCGAAGCTTACCGCGTACAAGTGATCTTTTTTGATGATCGGTGCGGTAAGGGAGGCAAAATGCAAGGGGATTTTCTTTTTCAGAACAGGTTCTTTCTTATCGTAGAAGTATACGAATCCATCATTTGCAGCGAAAACAACCTGATCGTCAATGATTTGCACAGGTGCTTCTACCGTTTGCTTTGATCCTACAATGTAGGAGGAAGAAAATACCAGTGCATTGTCGACGGGGTAACGCCAAAGCTCATCGAGGGTTTCGGGGTCAAGTGCAACAACTCCTTGTGTTGCGGTAGGCAGATAGAGAACGCCATCGTCAACGGCAGCGCTACCAACCACCTCGGTTTTGTGAGGAATCGGTTTATGCAGAAGAATTTCTCCTGTTTTTGCGTCGGCAATCGCACCGTGGGAAAATCCAAAAGCATAGATTTTTCCGTCGTGATATAAAGGTGTATTGGTTCTGTACCAGAATGCGCCGGGATTTCCGATTTCAGCTTTTTGTGATTTCAGTTCCCATAAGGTTTCACCGCTTTTTGCATTGAGCGCTGCAAGTCTGAACCACTGGGCATTATAGAAAATCGTTTCTTTGTCATCACTGAAAACGTTTTTGGAAGGTACGTGATCGCCCTTTTTCTGTACTTCACTTTCGAAAAGAATTTTGCCATCGGATGCGCGCAGATAAATTGGCTTTTTACCGTTGCCGGCATAAACGATATCACCGTTTATTAAGACGGAACCACGATGAAAGTGTTTTTCTCCTTGGCTTTCCTCAAATTTCCAAAGGAGCTTTCCACTTTCAGCACAAATGCTGTAAACGGTACCTTCGCAGTCTTGCGCAAAAACTTGGGTTTCGTTTGCGCAAATATCGTTTTTTATACTGTTTGCGGTGGGGAAGAACCAAAGAATTTCACCGCTTTCTTTGTTTATGCCGTATACACCACATTTTTTTGGATAGCCGTCATCGATTGTTGCGCAAAACAGTTTGTTTCCCGATTCAATCAGAGAAGCGTATTCAACGTATCCGTCAAGCTTTGTTAGCCACATAGGAGATGCTTTTTCCGTATGCGGAAGAAGATTGAACTGAATGTCTGTGGTAATTTCTTTCTCGTCAATATAAACTCTTCGAACGCTGCCTGCGGTGTTATCGATGCCGCCGCTGTCGGGACGGGAAGAGCACATATGCAAAACTTCGTTTTTATCCATTATGAAGTTTGTATGATCGTGTCCTTGAATCCAAGCAATCAAGCCCATTTTGGGAAGGTCATAAGTGCAATCTTCAAAATGTACTACAAAGTTTTTTCCTTCGGTGTAGTTGTTGTGTCTGAAAATTACGATAGGCTTCTTTTCTTTTAAAGCAGCAAGGTCGTTCTTAATAAATTCATATGCATCGCGAAGCTTGTAACGTGTATAAAAGCCACCGGCACTTTCTGGATATGGGAGGGAAATATAGTGAATATCTCCCAAATCAAAAGAATACCAAATGGGACCGTAGAGTGTTTCGTAAACTTGTTCTGCATAATCGCCCACCAAGAAATCGTGATTTCCAAGGCTGTAACGAACGGGACAGCCGATTGTTTCCTGGTTCATTTCCTTGTAATGACGCTGAACACCGTCCATAGCGGCAAGATCACCACCGTGAAAAAGAAAAGCGGCGTTATTTTCCTCTACCGTTTTTTTCAGCCAAGGGATGAAACTGTCACAGCCTTTTCTTGCAATTTCGGTATCGGAAAGATGAAGAAATGTGTATTTTTTTTGATCTTTAACCGGATCTAAATTAAAGTCGTAAGTGGATTTTCCTTCTGTAATAATGGAAAACCAGTCGCTGTGAGCATTTGTCAGAACATTGCAGAAAATAAATGCTTCCCGTTCCCAGCCTTCCAGCTGGTAGAAGCCTTTTTCATCTGTAACAGAAACATTTCTGCCATCACTGACACGGACACCCACCATAGGTTTCCCTGATTTATCATAAACAAAGCCGGAGTATTTCATAAAGAATTCTCTTTTCTTATTTGATATAAATATTTTATACGATTTTTTTAACAAGTCAATCAAAAGCTGATTGAAAAAGAAAAACGCCGCTTCAAGCGGCGTTTTTTTTGTAAGCGTTATTCAGCCTTGCCAGCGCAACCGAGAACGTTGATCAGCTTGTGACGAACGATTTCTTTGATATTTGCTCTTGCGGGCTTCAGATATTCTCTGGGGTCGAACTTGGAGGGTTCATCATTGAAGAACTTGCGGATGGTACCGGTCATTGCAAGACGAAGGTCGGAGTCGATGTTGATCTTACAAACGGAGAGAGAAGCAGCCTTGCGGAGCTGTTCTTCGGGAACACCGATTGCGTTGGGCATCTTACCGCCGTTTTCGTTAACCATCTTAACATAGTCCTGAGGAACAGAGGAGGAACCGTGAAGAACGATGGGGAAGCCAGGAAGTCTCTTGGTAACTTCTTCCAAAACATCAAAACGAAGTGCGGGGGGAACCAGAATGCCCTGCTCGTTTACAGTGCACTGCTCGGGAGTGAACTTGTAAGCGCCGTGGCTGGTACCGATGGCAATTGCAAGAGAGTCGCATCCGGTTCTGGTAACAAATTCTTCAACTTCTTCGGGTCTGGTGTAGGAAGCAGCTTCAGCTGCAACATTTACTTCGTCTTCGATGCCTGCAAGGCTACCGAGCTCGGCTTCTACAACAACGCCGTGTGCGTGTGCATATTCAACAACCTTCTTGGTGATTTCGATATTTTCCTCAAAAGACTTGGAGGAAGCATCGATCATAACGGAGGTGAAGCCACCGTCGATACAAGACTTACAGGTTTCAAAGCTGTCGCCGTGGTCAAGGTGAAGAGCAATCGGGATCTCGGGGCACTCCTGGATAGCTGCTTCAACCAGCTTTACAAGATAAGTATGGTTTGCATAAGCTCTTGCGCCCTTGGAAACCTGAAGGATAACAGGGGATTTTTCTTCTCTGCAAGCTTCGGTAATACCCTGAACGATTTCCATGTTGTTTACGTTGAAAGCACCGACAGCGTAACCGCCGTTGTAGGCCTTTTCAAACATTTCTTTGGTTGTAACAAGTGCCATAATAATTATCTCCTTTGTTTTTATTATTAATTACTTTAACAATCGGGCTTATTTTATCACGATGAAAAATCAATGTCAAGTGTGATCGATAAAATTATTGCTGATATTTAATGTTTTTTGCTTAATTATGTTCTGCAGGGTCAAAGCCTTCAAAAATCCAGGCGTTAAAATGCTTTTTGTTTTTTTCAAAATCTTCTTTCGTTCTGAAAGTCCAACCTGCATTTTCGGCACCTTGCCACTTTACAAAGCGGAACATCAAAGAAGAATTATCCTTTTGCTTGAAGGAAATAAAATCCGGTCTTCCAATGAAATTCAGAAGCTGAAGGCCCAAAAGCCTCTTTGATAAATTTTCCTTGAGAAATTTTGCGGAAAGCTGTCCGCGGCAAATGTCCTTTCTGTATTTTTTGTACCAGGAAAGCACTTGCGGATAAAAGGATTGAATGAGATATTTTCCGTTATAGTCGGAAAGGATGTTGTTTGCTTTTTCGCACAATTTTGCAGTGTTATGATTCACAACCTTAAATTCTATCAGAAGAAAAACCTGGCCTCTTACCAAGCTTAAAACTTCCTGCAAAGTTGGAATCTTTTCACCGGTTTCCTGAAGCGAGAGCAATTTGATCTCATCGAGGGTCATTTCTTCGATCATTTTGTTTTCCCCGCACATTCTTTCGGTGTTTTCATCGTGGAAAACTACGACCTGCTCATCTTTTGTGAGGTGAACATCAATTTCGATGGGAGTATTCTTTTCTAAAGCTTTCTGAAAAGAGAGAAGAGAGTTTTCAGGAACAGATTCGTTTACATTATGAAGTCCTCTGTGAGCAATCACAGAACCCTTTAAAATCGCTCTGTCGGGATGAATTCTGCCTGCGGGTGAAGTTAGAAAGATCAAAACAAGGTAAATGAGAGATAAAGCTCCTAAAATGTAAAAAAGATAAATCATAAGTTCCTCCAAGTTAATTCTTAATATTATCCTTTTGATCTCCGTGGCGAACACAACACATTGTTATGAAGGATAGCGCAGAGAACAGAACTGCATAAGGGAATAAACTGCGGTATCCGATTGGCAAAATATCAATCAGAAGTCCCGACAGAAGAGGCGTGGTAATTTGCGCAGCCATGGAAAAGGTGTAATAAAAGCCGGTGTATTTGCCCACATCGGCGCCGCTTGACATTTCAACTACCATTGGGTAAGAGTTTACATTAATTGCTGCCCAGCCAATGCCTACAATGGAAAATAGAGCGTAAATAATCGGTGTAGCTGATGTTAGAAAAATTGCTGCTGCATAGCAAACAGTCATTAGAATGATACCAAGAAGAACGGTCTTCTTTCTTCCCAATCGCCCGGAGATCCATCCCAGAGGAACAAATGAGGCAATAGCGGCAATGGTCGCAGTCAAAAGATAACCAGAGCTTGTACCGAGATCTGCGCCGAGGATTTCAACACAATAGCGGGAAAAGGCCGTTGTAACGGCATTGTAAGCCATAAACCAAAGAAAAACGGAGAGAAGAATAAAAACAAGACTCTTAAACACATCCGGAGGGAGTTTTTTACCGGCCTTTTTGTTGTCTTCCTCAGGTTCATCGGCAATAATTTCGTCTTTGATTTCTGCGAGCAATTTGTTTTCTTTTACAGTCGTGACAAGGATTAAAACACAGGAAAGCATAAACAGAGCAACAATCACAAAAACAGGGAAGAAGGATTGCCCGTCGGAATAAATCTTTTCCCCGTTTGGACCGGTTTCGCTTTTCAGCATAAACATCATCAAGATCGTAGAGAAAATACCGCCGATGTAGCCCACAAGATTAATGATAGCATTTGCCTTTGATCTCAAAGGCTTGGGGGTAACATCGGGCATATAAGCCACAGCCGGGGTGCGATAGGTCGACATGGTAAGAAGAATCAAAAACAGTGTGACCAGAAAAGGAATAAAGCTCTTTGTGCTTGTAAAAACACCGAGAAGGATCATAAGGATGAAAACAATGATTGTGCCGAAAAGAATATAAGGGGTTCTTTTTCCGAGGGGGGATTTTGTTTTGTCGGAAAGCGCACCGAAGAACGGGAGCATAAAGATTGCAAGGATATTATCGGTGGACATAACCGCGTTTGCAAGCAAAGTGGACATGTGAAAAGTATTTTCAAGGATATACGGAATTACCTGATCATACATTTGCCAGAAGGCAAGGATCGACATAAAAGCGAGGCCGATCAATGTTGTTCTTTTAACATTTAGTTTCATTGAAAGCTCCTTACTGATTTGTTCAAGATATTTTACCACAAAACGAAAAAAGTAGCAATAAAATTTAAAACTTTTTTTGTGTATAAAAGTATATTTCTGTAATTGACTTTACAGTTATTTTATGGTATAATAATTCGATACTATGGATTTCCATGTGAATCTTTAGAAATACTACGAAAGGCGGTCTGCGATAAATGGTCATTTTAGGGATCGATCCCGGAATTGCTACCACAGGTTACGGTGTTTGTAAAAAAGAAAAAGACCGCTTTGAATATTTGGATTGCGGCGTGATCGAAACTGCTAAAGGTCAGCCTGTTGAAGACAGAATCCGCCATGTGCACGACAGCGTTGTAGCACTGATCGAGAGATATTTGCCGGATGCTCTTGCCATTGAAGAACTCTTTTTTGCTAATAACCAAAAGACAGTGATCAATGTAGCTCAGGCGCGAGGGGTCATTCTTCTTGCAGCACAAGAAAGAAACATTCCGATTTTTGAATACACGCCACTTCAGGTAAAGCAGTCTGTAGTAGGCTACGGCAGAGCAGAAAAGCATCAGGTGATGGAAATGGTACGGATTTTGTTTCGTTTGCCCGGTGTACCGCGGCCTGATGATGCCGCCGATGCGCTTGCCATTGCATTGACTCACGGGTATCGTTCTTCATCACGCATTGCAAGACTTCAGACGCTTGCCGATTCCAAGAAGACAGGAGGAAAATGATGTTTGATTATATTTTCGGCAAAATTGCCTCACTTACTCAAAATAATTGCGTGATCGATACCGCCGGTATCGGTTGGAGCTTTTTGATTTCTTCAAAATGCGCAGGTCACCTTTCCGGGAAAACGGAAGCTAAAATATATTCATACCTGAACATGGGATCTTCTGACCGTGCCACAATGGAGCTTTACGGCTTTTCTTCCCAGAAGGAGAGAGATTTTTTTATTATGCTGATTGGAATTTCCGGAATCGGTCCGAAAGCCGCCATTTCCATTCTTTCTGCTTTGTCTCCCGATGAGCTTGCCATGTGTGTATTGTCCGGGGACGCGAAATCTCTTACTGCCGCTCAGGGGATCGGTATGAAGGGAGCACAAAAGATCATTCTTGAACTAAAGGACAAGATTTCGAAAACAACCGCTGAGCCTACCCTTGCCACCGCAGCAAAACCGGAAGCTTCTTCTCACCTTACGGAAGCGATCAACGCACTTGTGGTACTCGGTTATCAGCCTCAGGTTGCGGCAAGCGCGGTTAGAGCAGTTTCCGATAAAGCAAACGATCTACAGGATTTGATTCGTCTTGCACTGAAATCTATGGGAGAATAAGAAAAGATGACAGAGAATTTTGAAACGGATTTCGAAAACCGCATTGTTTCTGCAAGCTTTACTCCACAGGATGCTGCGGAAGAATTCGGTGAAGAAAATTCTTTAAGACCGAAAATATTATCTGATTATGTCGGTCAGGAGAAGATCAAGGATAATTTGCAGGTGTTTATTCAGGCTGCAAAGCTTCGTTCTGAGCCTCTTGATCATATTTTGCTTTACGGACCTCCCGGCCTTGGTAAAACAACACTTTCTCATATTATTGCCAATGAAATGGGTGTTGGTATTAAGATCACATCCGGACCCGCTATTGAGAAGCCCGGGGATCTTGCAGCGATTCTTTCCTCTCTTTCTGCAGGTGATGTGCTTTTTATTGACGAGATCCACCGCCTTTCCAGAGCAGTCGAGGAGATCTTATATCCTGCAATGGAGGATTTTGCACTTGATATTATTATGGGGCAAGGTCCGGCAGCGAGAAGTATTCGAATTCCTCTTGAGAAGTTTACCTTGATCGGTGCAACAACGAGAGCGGGAAGTCTTTCTTCTCCCTTGCGCGACCGTTTCGGTATGTTGATGCGTCTGGAGCTTTATACCAACGAAGAGCTTGCTCATATCGTAACCAGAAGTGCCGGGATTCTCGGTATTTCCATTGAGCCTTGCGGAGCTCTTGAAGTCGCTTCCAGAAGTCGCGGTACTCCCCGAATTGCAAACAGACTCCTCAAGCGTGTTCGTGATTTTGCAATCGTGAAAGGAGACGGTGTGATTACCGATGAGATCGCAAAGCTTGCTTTGGATCGTCTTGAAGTAGACAACCTCGGTCTTGACCAGATTGACCGCAAGATATTAACGGCGATCATTAAGAATTTTTCAGGCGGTCCTGTAGGACTTGAAACTCTTTCCGCTACGGTAGGAGAAGAGTCCATCACCATTGAAGATGTTTACGAGCCTTATTTGATGCAGATCGGATTTTTGTCCCGTACTCCCCGAGGCAGATGCGTGACGCCTCACGCCTATCGGCATTTGGGACTTTCAGCCCCTACTGTGTCCCATCAAATGACAATGCAAGGCTTGGAGGAGAATGAGTAATGTGGTATTGTTCCGATCTTGGCGATTATGAACTGCTCGATTGTTCCGACGGGCAGCGTCTTGAACGCTGGGGAAATTATATTTTGATCCGACCTGACCCTCAGGTCGTTTGGAAGGGCGTTCGCCGCCACAAGGCTTGGAAAACGGCTGATGCTGTTTATTCCCGCAGCAAAACCGGTGGCGGTGCCTGGAACGATCATAAGCTTCCCGAGTCCTGGAAGTGTCATATTGCAGATCTTGATTTTCATGTAAAGCCGATGGGCTTTAAGCATACAGGCGTTTTTCCCGAACAGGCTTCTAACTGGAAGTGGATCGAAGGGCTTTGCAAAAAACGCAAAGCGGAAGGGAAGGATGTCCGCGTTTTAAATCTCTTTGCCTATACAGGTGGTGCAAGTGTTGCGGCAGCGAAGGGCGGAGCTATGGTTTGTCATGTGGATGCCGCAAAAAATATGGTATCTATGGCAAAGGAAAACATGCGCTTGTCCGGTCTTGAAAATGCACCTTGCCGATATCTTGTAGACGATGCATTGAAATTTGTGCAGAGAGAAAACCGCCGAGGCAACCGATATGATGGTATTATTATGGATCCTCCGTCTTACGGTAGAGGTCCGAAGGGCGAGATGTGGCATTTGGAAGACAGTATTCACGACCTGATTCGTGAAACGGCGAGCATTTTAAGTTCCGATCCGCATTTCTTCCTTGTGAATTCTTACACAACCGGCCTTTCCGGTAGTGCTGTTTCTTATCTTGTGAATGAAGAGGTATGCAGCCGTTTTGGCGGTAAGGTTACTTCGGATGAAGTTGGACTTTTGGTAAAAAGCACGGGAATGTGCTTACCCTGCGGTTTTGCAACCAGATGGGAAAAGGAGTAAAGATTGAAGGACGATCAAATCATAACACTTGAAAATGTTTCTTTTTGCTACGAGAAGGAAGGAACGGATGAATTCAATAAAGCGGTCCGAAATGTTTCTCTTTCAATTGAGAAGGGAAGCTTTGTAGCAATCCTCGGGCGAAACGGAAGCGGAAAAAGCACGCTTGTAAAACTGATGAACGGAATTTTGGTTCCTGATTCGGGCAAGGTTACCGTTGCCGGATTGGATACATCTGATGAAGAAAATTTATTACCGATTCGCAGAAAAGTCGGAATGATTTTTCAAAATCCTGATAATCAGCTTGTTTCCAACCTTGTTGAGGAGGATGTAGCTTTTGGTCCCGAAAACCTCGGTATTCCTTCAGATGAGATCAGGAAGAGAGTGGATCGAGCTCTTGAAAATGTCGGCATGAGTGCTTTTGCAAAACACTCCCCGCATAAGCTTTCCGGCGGACAAAAGCAGCGTGTAGCGATTGCCGGTATTCTTGCAATGCTTCCTGAATGTATCTTGTTTGATGAATCTACTGCGATGCTTGATCCTCAGGGAAGAAAAGAGATTTTGGAAACCATCCTTCGGCTCAACAGAGAAAAAAACATTACAGCTGTTTTGATCACCCATCATATGGATGAGGCTGCTCTCGCGGACCGTGTGATCGTGGTTGAAAACGGTAGCATAGTCAAGGACGGAACACCGACTGAAATCTTTTCCGATGTACCTTTTCTTCATACGGCCGGTCTGGATGCTCCTCAGGTGACGGAGCTGATCCACCTCCTTTCGGAGGATTCTGTTCTCGGTGAGAAATTTGAATTTCCAAAAGGAATTTTGGATGAAAAGAATGCGGCAGAATTTATTTTAAAATTATTTGGTAAAGAGTGATATGGCAGAAATCAAATTGGAACATGTGTCTTACCTTTACGGAAAGGACACTCCATTCGAAAAAAAAGCACTGGACGATATTGACCTGACATTGAAAGCTTCTGCAATCACCGGTATTATCGGTCATACAGGCAGTGGAAAAAGCACTCTTGCTCAGCTTTTGAACGGCATTTTAAAACCGACCTCTGGCAGAGTTCTTCTCGATGGAAAGGATTTGTTTTCCGATTCAAAGTCAAGAAGTGCAACTCGATTTCGCATTGGCCTTGTTTTCCAATATCCGGAATACCAGCTTTTCGAAGAAACGGTATATCAGGATATTGCATTCGGCCCTAAGAATATGGGAAAAAGCGAACAAGAGATCCGTAAAATGGTGGAAGAAGCGGCACATTTTACAGGTGTGGATAAAAATTTAATGAATCGTTCCCCCTTTGAGCTTTCAGGCGGGCAAAAAAGACGCGTTGCTATTGCAGGCGTTCTGGCAATGGATCCCGAAGTTATTGTTTTGGATGAACCTGCTGCAGGTCTTGATCCCAGCGGCAGGGAGGAGATCCTCGGCCGCCTTTGTACCTATCAGAAAGAAAAGGAAAAAACGGTGATCCTTATTTCTCACAGTATGGAAGATGTTGCGAGATTTGCAGATGAACTTCTTGTTTTAAAAGACGGCCGTGCTTTTTTGCACGATACGGTGGATCGCGTTTTTGAACAAGCGGATCTTTTGAAGGAAGCATCTCTTTCATTGCCCCAAATTACAAAGCTTGTTCTTCTGCTTCGAGAAAAAGGATTGAATATTTCGCCTTCGTTGCACACCGTTTCTGATTTGCATTTTGAATTAAAACGACTTTTGAAAGGGGGAGCTTGATTTGCTGAAGGACATTACGCTCGGTCAATTTTTCCCCGGTAACAGTGTTTTACACAGATTAGACGCAAGGCTTAAATTGCTTTTGATGCTTTTCTTTGTGGTTTTTGTATTCTTTGCAAAAAACTTTTTGTCTTTTTTCTACCTGATTCTTGTAGTATTAGGCCTTACTTTTCTTTCCGGAATTTCATTTAAGGTTATTTTAAGAGGACTAAAGCCGATCTTGTTCGTGTCACTTTTTACAGCGGTGATCAATCTGTTTTGGACATCCGGAGAAAATCTTCTTTTTGAGTTCTATTTTATCCGGATCTACGAAGAGGGAATCTGGCGCGCTCTCTATATGATTGTCCGCATCGTCTCTCTTGTGGCAGGAACCAGTATTCTGCTCACATATACGACAAGCCCTATGGATTTGACGGATGCGCTGGAAAGCCTTTTGAATCCCTTGAAGAAGATTCGAGTTCCCGTTCATGAATTTGCAATGATGATGAGCCTTGCTCTTCGTTTTGTACCTACTCTGATTGAAGAAACAGAAAAGATCATTAATGCACAAAAGGCGAGAGGTGCCGATTTTGAGAGCGGAAATCTTCTTTCACGCGCGAGAGCTCTTGTTCCCATTTTGATCCCTCTCTTCATTTCATCTTTTTCCCGGGCTACCGACCTTGCTGTGGCAATGGAGTGCAGATGCTATATTGGTGGAGAAGGCAGAACAAAAATGAAAGTAATGAAGCTTACTTCTTTTGATGTTTTTGTTTTTCTTTTGATCTTGCTCCTTTTTGCTGTAGTTCCTTTGATTGCGAGAGTTCCTTTTCCCTTTGGCGGTGCTTTATGAGCCGTGTTAAGATCACCCTCTCTTACGATGGTACCGGCTACCACGGCTGGCAGATACAGTCTAACGCCGTAACCGTACAAGAAAAAATTCAAAATGCTCTTAAAGAGCTATTTCAAGAAGAGATAACTGTTTTCGGATGTAGTCGCACCGATGCCGGTGTTCATGCGAAAAAATTTGTTTGTCACGCAGATCTTCCCAGAGAGTTTCATCTGGATAAATTGCCTTTTGCAATGAATGCTTCTCTTCCGGATGATATCGCTGTTCTTTCTGCTGAAAAAGTATCCGACGATTTCCATGCAAGATTTTCTTGCAAAGGGAAGACCTACTCATATCGCCTGTGGAATGAAAGAATCAGAAATCCCTTTGAAGTTAACAGAGCCGGCTTTTGGCCAGTTCCTCTTAATGCCGAACATATGAACGAACTTGCAAAGGCTTTTGTCGGCAAGCATGATTTTGCTGCATTTATGGCCACCGGTTCTGTGATAGAGGATACCGTTCGTGAGATCTATTGCGTTGATGTAAAAAGGGAAGGCTCATTTATAATATTTACAGTTTGTGGTAACGGTTTTCTCTATAATATGGTCAGAATTATGGTCGGAACACTGATTTATGCAGATATTGGAAGACTTGATCGCAGCATTGAAGAGGTGATCCTGTCAAAGGACAGAACACTTGCGGGGATTACAGTTACGCCTCAAGGCTTATATTTGGAATCGCCATTTTATGATTGAATCAAATTATTTTGTTAAAAATACATGAAAGGAGCCCCTATGAAGAAGAAAGAGGAAAATAATTCTCGTTCGGAAAAGAAGGTCAAGAGTTTTCGTTTTTATAAATTTTTAACGATCACAATTCTTGTTGTGTTTCTTTTGAGCGGGTTGATACTTTTTGAAAATGATATTACCGTTGAAAATCTTCGTTATTTGGTAAAATATTTGGATTTTTCTTCATCAGGTGCTTTTTCGGAAGAATCTGTCATTTATTATAATGCTGATTCCGGCAATGATTTTCAGGTATTCAGAGGAGATCTTGTTCTTGCCAATGCCGGTGGTGTGACCTTGTTCGACCGCCGCGGCAGCGCGGTTATGACGGATTCCTATAACATGGCCAATCCTACTTGTGTTTGCGGTGAGAAATATCTTGCCATATATGACCTGGGCGGTCATGAGGTTCGGATCTATAATTCTTTTTCGCTTCTTTTTGAAAAAAGCTTTGATTATACGATTCAAGCGGTTTCGATCAATTCCGACGGTGCTTTTTGCGTTGTAACTTCAGAAAAGAATTACAGATCTGCTGTTTTTGTTTATGACAAAGAATTTGAAGAAACTTATCGCTGGCTTTCTGCTGATAAATTTGCTGTCAATGCGTTTTTGACCGACCGTGGAGAGCTTACCGTAACTTCTGTGCATGCTGAAAACGGTGATTTGATTAGTGACCTTGTAGAACTGAAGATCGGTGATAAAAAAGCGGGTCCCACTTTTATGATAAAGGACGAACTGCCTCTTGATCACTATACCGACAGAAAAGGAACGGTTCTGATTACCGATCGTAATTTAAGATACATTCAAAATAGTAAAGAAGAAAAACTGATTTCTTTTCCCGAGGACAGCCTTAAGAAGTTTGCTCTTGATAAAAAACTAAGTGTTGTTTTACAGGATGAGCTTTCTGTTGGTGTAAATTACCGTCTTCGTGTTTTTAACCGCAAGGGTGAAGAGATTTCTTCTGAAAAGTTTTCCGTTTCTGTTCGAGCCATTGAAGTGCTTGATGATCGTGTTTATGTTTTGACACATACTGATCTTTATATTATTGAGGAAGGTAAGAAAACAAAAACATATCCTTTGAACGGCGATTTTTTGGATCTGGGTGTTTTTTCTCGTGATTGTGTTATTCTTTGCTCCGATACGGAAGCTCAAATTCGTATTTTAGATTGATTTTGGAGATTTCATGAATATTATTTTTGATATTTTTCTTGTTCTTGTAATTTTGCTTTCGGCTTTCATCGGTAAAAAAAGAGGATTTGTCAAGACCTTCTTTGGTTTTTTTGAAAGCATTGTTTCCTTTGTAATAGCTTCTTTTTTTGCAAGACCGATTGGTGATTTTTTAAGCAAAACCTTTCTGGAACCTGCAATTTCAAAATACTTTTTGCGTAGCTTTTTGAAGACCTCGGGCGAAATTACTACCGGGATTTCTTTTGAATCGCTTTCCGATGCAAGTAAAGAATTTTTAACGCGTTTTCATATTGATGGCGCGACCTTTGATTCGTTCTTTACAGGTGCGGGCGAAAGTGTTTCCGAATCTCTTGAAGCTGTGTTTCTCTCTGTTGCTGCGCCGATTGCATCTTCTGTTGCCTATGCGATTTCGTTTTTAATTTTGTTCATTGGAATTTCATTTTTGTTCCGTATCATTATAAAATTAGTTGATTTGGTATCAAAACTTCCGTTTTTGAATTTTTCGAACAAATTTCTCGGTCTCTTTGTTGGTCTTTTGTGGGGAATTGTTCTTGCAATCGTCATTTCTTATACAGTTGTTTTGATCGAGCCTTTTTTGAAAGGCACCCAGCTATTTCAAAAATTTTCTTCTCAAGAGACAGTTCTTTTGAAGCTCTTATCCGGTTTTGATTTTCGTTAAAACGAAAGATGTTTTCAGTACTGTAGAAAGGATTATCAAAGTGGCAAAGTTCAGCAAAAAACAAATTCCAAATTATATTTCCTTTTTTCGCATTATTTTGGTTCCTTTTTATGCCCTGTTCTTTTGGGGTGTGATTACACCAAAAAGAATGGACACAATGACAGCCGCAGGGATTGTTTTCATTCTTGCAGGTGTCAGCGATGCGATTGACGGGTATCTTGCCAGGAGAAACGGATGGATTACCGATGTGGGTAAGCTTTTGGATCCCTTGGCAGATAAATTGCTCGAGGTAATGGTTTGTATCTGTTTGGCTGAGAGATTCGGCGGTTCTTTTTTGATCCTTGCTGCAATCATTATTTCAAAAGAGATCGTTATGATCGTGGGCGCGTACCTGATCATGTCAAAAATCAAGGTTTATGTTTCCTCCGTTTGGTGTGGAAAACTTGCTACCATTGTTTGGTATGTGCTTTTGTGTGTTGTGCACTTTTTCCCCGGTCCGAGGGAAGGTGATCTTCTTTGGATTAATTTCCTTTGCATCGTATTGATCCTGGTGATGATCATGGCTTTTGCAATGTATATTTTCAATTATGCAAATCAGATCAAGAATACCAAGGATGCTATTTTAAAGAAATAAGATTATTTTTGATACCGATAGAAAGATAGGTTTTTGTATGAAATTGTGTTCCCGTTGTAATAAGCGACCCGCTGTGATCTACATCAACGAAATTAAGGGTGATAAGGTTACTTCTAAAGGTCTTTGCTTTCACTGTGCAAAAGAAATGAATATTAAGCCTTTTTCCGACTATATGGAAAAGATGGGTATTCAAGAAGAAGACATGGATATGATCGAACAGCAAATGGGTCAAATGATGGAAGGACTTGACGGTGCTGACGGTGTTATGCCTTCTCTCGATTTAAATTCTTTGTTCGGCGGGGCCATGCCTCCTGTACAGGCGGAATCTCAGGAGGAGAAGGATGAAAAAAACTCCTCTGACAAAAAGAAGAATAAAAAGCATGGTAAAATTTTAGATTCTTACTGCATCAACCTGACCCATCGCGCTTCTCGCGGAGAGCTTGATCCTGTTATTGGCAGAGATGCTGAGCTTGCCAGAATGATACAGATCCTTTGCCGCCGTCAAAAAAACAACCCTTGCCTTATCGGTGAACCCGGCGTTGGTAAGACTGCGATCGCTGAACTTTTGGCGCAAAGCATTTTTGAAAAAAAAGTTCCCGTTCGTTTGATGGATAAAGAGGTTTTTCTGCTTGATCTTGCATCTCTTGTAGCTGGTACTCATTTTCGTGGACAATTTGAAAGCAGAGTTAAAAACCTGGTTGAAGAAGTAAAAAAGCTTGGCAATGTAATTCTTGTAATCGATGAAATTCATACTATTGTCGGAGCAGGGGATTCCGAGGGAGGAATGAGCTGTGCTAATATTTTAAAGCCCGCTCTTTCTCGCGGAGAAATTCAGCTGATCGGTGCTACGACTCTTTCCGAATATAGAAAATATATTGAAAAGGATCAGGCTCTTGAAAGACGATTCCAACCTGTTATGGTAGATGAGCCTACGGTTGCAAAGACGATTGAGATATTAAAAGGTGTTAAGAAGCACTATGAAACCTTCCACGGTCTTTCTGTGCCCGATTCGATTCTTCGTACTGCTGTAAATCTTTCCGAGCGTTATATAACCGACCGCTTTCTGCCTGACAAGGCAATTGATATTTTGGACGAAGCTTGTGCGAAAAAAGCGATTGAAAGCGATGTAATCAACGCAATTGATAGGCTTTCTCGCGAGCTGAGCAATATTCAGGAAGAAAAGGAGATTCTCGAAAGCAAGAGTGATCCTGATGATACTACCTACGCTCGTCTTGCAGAGCTGAAGGTATCCCAAAGCCGCAAGCAAGAGGAATTTAAGGCTTTATCTGCACAAAGAGACAGTATTTGCCTTGATGTAAATGATATCGCGAAGGTGATCGAGACCTGGACGGGGATTCCGGCGGCCAATATTTCTGAAAATGAGTTTGAAAAAATTAACTCCCTGAAGGAAAAACTGTTGGATTGCATCATTGGACAGGAAAAGGCGGTTGATGCTGTTTGCCGTGCCATCAAACGCCACCGTGCAGGAATCAGTGTTAAGAAAAAACCTGCGAGCTTTATTTTTGCAGGACCTACCGGCGTTGGTAAAACAGAGCTTGTAAAAAGACTTGCAAGTACACTTTTTGATTCCACGGAATCTTTGATCCGTCTTGATATGTCGGAATTTATGGAAAAGCATTCGGTTTCCAGAATCGTAGGGTCTCCTCCCGGTTATGTCGGTTACGACGATGCGGGACAATTGACTGAAAAGATCCGCAGAAAGCCTTATTCCGTTGTTCTTTTTGATGAAATTGAAAAAGCTCATCCCGATGTAATGAATATTCTTCTTCAGATTTTAGACGATGGGCGCATTACCGATTCACATGGGAAAGAAATCAATTTTGAAAATACGGTCATTGTAATGACGACCAATGCTGGCAGTCAGGTTGCTTCCGGTGTTTCCGGATTCGGTCATACGCTGGAGCAGTCGGAGTCATCTAAAACAATGAAGGCTCTTGAAGGATTTTTAAAGCCGGAATTTATCAATCGCGTAGATGAAGTTATTACATTCTCAAAGCTTACGAAAGAAAGCTTTTCTCAGATCGCACGGCTTCGTCTTAACGAATTGAAGGAGTCTGTTTTTGAAAAGGGAATTGAATTTGTATTTGATGAAAGTGTTTGCGATTTTGTTGCTGATAAATCCTTCAGTGAAAAATTCGGTGCGAGAAATATGGCTCGATTCATTCAGACAGAAATCGAAGACAAGATTGCCGAATTGATCTTGCAGGATCGCGTATTTAAAATTTATAAAATTTTATTGAGTGTACCGAATGATAACATTTTGATAACATTGGAAAAAGAGGAAGAATGAACTTATTGGAGGTTGGGTTAGACAGACTTTTCGAAGTTCTTGGTACTGACCCGGAAATTGGACTTACCGGAGAACAGGTCATTCAAAATCGACAAGAGTTCGGAGAGAACATTCTCTTTGAAAAAAAGAATACTGTCGGAGATCTTTTAAAGAAAATTTTTGGCGATATTATGATGATCCTGTTCCTTTTGATCAGCTTTTTTGACTATTTGGAAACAGGCAGTATTGCTTCTCTTGTTGCTATGATCGCTGTTATCGTTTTATATTCCTTTTTTGTTTTGTTTACCTATGTTTATGTAAAAAAGACAAAGAAAAGGATCGAGAAGTTTTCAAAAAGTAAATATCATGTAAAGCGTTCCGGCAGAATTTCTACCGTCGATAAAAGTGAAATCGTTCCGGGAGATATTTTGATCCTTGACAAGGGCGATGTCGTTCCCTGTGACGGCATTATTATGAGACACAGCTCTCTGAAGATTTTAGAAGCAAGTGTAACCGGTCGCCGTGTGCCTGTTTTTAAACGCAGCCATGAAGAGGTTGCAGGTGAAGAAAGCGGTTTTCCGTATTTTGAATGTATTCTTTTTGCAGGAAGTGTCATTTTACAAGGATCCGTAAAAGTATTTGTTTGCAATACGGGTAAAAATATATTTGATGCTTTGAATGCAACGGTTTCCAGACAAAATACTGCTGTTCCTGAGATCTACAGCCTTGCAATTGATTTGAAAAAACAAATTTCTTTGGTTTGGGTAGTGGCTTCGCTATTTCTCCTTGCCTGGGGTGTATTTTGCGGACAGGAAGTTTTTCATATCTTCCATTTTGTATCTGCAATGATCGTTGCCGCTTTTCCCGACTCCATTGAGCATTTATGTGATCTTTCTTTGGCTTATATGACAAGAAATCTTTTCTCGGAGGGCGTTATTTTAAGGAATCCGGGAGCGGTTGACCGACTTTGTGATGTGAATTCCGTTTTTGTCAATTCAAGTGATTATCTGTTTTATTCCCACCCAATAGCAAATGCTTTTTATCTTGGTCAGAACTGGTATGACTTTAATGAGAATCCTGAAAAAGCTGAACCTTTACTTGAAAATTTACTTTTGGCCCAGAGTCAAAAAGAGTATTTTACCGGCAAAGCGGATGAATGGCAGGCGGAAAGGGCAATTCTGTCAGCAGCGGCTGCTATCGGGCTTCAAAAAGTGAAGCTGAACAAAAAATATCTTCATATTAACCATTACAATTTCGATCCTCGCTTTGGCTATGCTTGTTCCCTTGTGATGTGTGGCGGTACTTATCGTTTGATCATACGCGGAAATCCCAATTCAGTTCTTTCCGCTTGCGGTGAAGTGTATAAAGAGGGGAGCTCAGTCCCCATGAATGAATCTGTCAGAAGTGCTCTGCGCGCGGATGCCCGTCATCTTGCCGGAATGTGTGAAAAGATCATCGCGGTTGCCGTGATGAATTTATCATCTCCTTCTACCGGTGACCAACGCTCTCTCTGCAGAGGAATGACTTATCTTGGAATGTTCGGTCTTTCAACGCCGATTAGTGCCGATGCTGCAAATGCGGTTAGTATTTGCCAAAAATCCGGTGTGAATACCTATCTTCTAACCGATGATTATCCGGAAACGGTTTCTGCACTGTCAAAGAGTGTCTCAATTATTGGAGAGAATGACTATCAGTATGCTCTTTCATACAGTTCATACGAACGCATGGACCGCGGTGTTTTTGTTGCCGATATTGAAAAATATAAGGCATATTGCGGTTTTCCTGTAGATGAGAAACAAAATATTGTTCGGTATCACAAGGATAACGGAAATATTACGATGTCTCTTACGGATGGCGTTTTGGATGCGCTTCCTCAGATGGAATCCGATATTTCTGTTGTTTCTGCCAATGAAAAGTTGAAAGCAGTAAGGTTAAATTCAGATCTTCTTTTGAGAGAAAAAAGATTTGAGCTTGTACCTTTCTGTATCAATTGGGCAAGAATTTTCTACAGAAATATTGTCCATATTATGCAGTATATTCTTTTGATCCAAGTGACTCTCGGTGTATCAGCCTTTATTGGTGTAACGGCAAATAAAACCGTTCCGTTTCATTTTCTGCCGATGCTGATAATCGGAATATGTACCTGTATCCCTTCCGGTATCAATCTTTTTAGACGTCATCCCGGTCCGAAACTTGAGCATAACAGGGGAGTATTAAAGGGTGATAAGGTCGTTTCTTTGCAGGTTTTGATTATGATTCCGCTTGTTACCGGTATTGTTTCCGCTCTTTGCGTGATGATATCAAGACAGATTGCTTTTTATGCGACGGAAAATCCGGATGTTGCTGCCTCTGCAGCAATGATTACCCTTGTTTTTTCTTCTTATTTTTCCGCACTGTCCTTAAAATACGACTCTTATTTACATGAGAATTTTAAAGATTTCGGGAAAATAGAAATAATGATTTTTCTTATGGATTGCTTTGTTTCGATTTTGCTTTGCTTTACCCCATTAAGAACCCTTTGGCGTACATCTGCAGGAGAGGGAAATCTGACTGCTGTGCTCGTAATTTTTGCACTGTTATTCTCAGCTTTTCCGGCGTTTGTCAACGAAGGAATGAAGTTTTTAAAAAAAGATGATGTTACGCAAACGCGTGATTCATAAATATTAGAAAGGAGTTTTATTATGACATCTGTAACCAAAGACAGTATTATCGGAGATATCCTTGACGCTGATCAGGGAACTGCGCAGTTCTTCTTCGAGATCGGAATGCATTGCCTGGGTTGCCCCGCTTCCCGCGGAGAATCTATCCAGCAGGCTTGCGCTGTTCACGGCACCGACGCTGATGCTCTTGTTGAAAAGATCAATGCATATCTTGCAACAAAGTAATTGCGGCGAGAAGAAGACGATTCTTTCGGAAAGGCTTTTGGCAATTGCTGAAAGCCTCCCGAAAAATGCCGTTGTATGTGATGTGGGTTCTGACCACGGGATCTTGCCGCTTTATTTGCTGAAAGAGGCTGGATTTTCCGAGGTTTTTGTAACGGATCTAAACCCCTTACCTCTCGAAAGAGCAAAAAAGAATTTAGAGGAAGCTGGTGTCTCGAGTGCCGCTCACTTTATTCTAACGGATGGTATAGAAGAGGTTATTCCTTTTTATCCGGATGTGTTTGTTATTGCAGGTATGGGCGGCGAAACCATTTCCGGCATTTTAGATCGTGCCATTCAAAAAATTCCTTTTGGAACAAATTTTGTTCTGCAACCGATGACCCGTGATTCTATCCTCAGACAGTATTTGTATCAGTCCGGGTTTTTGATCACAAATGAAACGGTTGTATATGAAAATAAAAAATTTTTTCCGATCATTTGGTGTACCTTTGATGGTATATCTCGTCCCGAAAAGTGTGATCAATGCTTCTTAGGTGAATTCTTACCACAAAAAAAGAATGAAGATACTAGGCTGTATTTTCAGAGCCTTTTGAGTCGTGTTGAAAAAAAGATGATCGGGAAACGCGTTGTTTGTGCAGATACAAAAGAGGAAGAGGAGCAAAGTAAGCTTCTTTTATCTCTTATAAAGGAGTTTTCATGAAAATCAGAGAAATTGAAGCATACTTTGATGCTTTGTATCCAAAATCTCGCGGATGTGCATGGGATAACGACGGACTTCTTCTGTGTTCCGATCGTGAGAGAAATGTAAATAGAGTTCTTACTTGCCTTGATGTTACATTCCCGGCGATTGAAAAAGCGATTGCCGAAAATTGTGAACTGATCATCAGCCATCATCCCATGATTTTCTCCCCAGTCAAGAACATAACTGAGGATACCATTGTAGGACAAAAGATCCTTCTCCTTTTAGAAAATGGAATCTCTCTTTTGTCTTTACATACAAGATTTGACGGAGCTGTTGGTGGACTTAACGAGCACTTTGCAAAGGATCTCGGAATTTTTTCTGATCCTGATGTGATTTTGCTTGAAGAGGAACCCTTTATCGGTGGTATTGGTAGCTTGTCGGATCGGTTGAATCCTCATGAGTTTGCTTCTCGGGTGTCATACGCATTGGAGAGTCCGGTAAAGCTATACAGTGCTGATCTTGATATCAGACGGGTTGCTTTTTGCTGCGGCTCCGGAAAAGATCTTGTTTTTCCTGCACTCAATGGGGGAGCAGATGCTTTTGTCGGCGGTGATATACCGTATCACACCGCTTTGGATGCAGTTGAAAAAGGGATGACTATCATTGACTGCGGTCATCATGCATCCGAAAAAAAGGCTGTGAAGATCTTCAGAGAAAATTTGTTTGCATTCTCAAGTGATTTGGATGTAATTGCTTATTATGAAGATTTAAATGGTGAAATTGTTCAATCTTTTTGATTTTTTGTTGATTTAGCACAAGGTGAAATTCCTTTAATTGTGCAAATAAAAGAATTTTTAATTTGTTGTATTTGTTCTTGATTATTTTTTTAATTGTGTTATAATTATCTGTGAAGTTTTATGGCATTATATGGTATGATGTCCATATTTAGGAGGTTCATCAATGAAAAAAATAGTTGCATTATTGCTTCTTGCAGCGATGCTTTTGACACTTTTGTGTTCCTGCGCTGTGGATATGGAAGATATGGGAGCGATCATTCCCATGTATCTTGCTACCCCTCAGACTGATTTGGATCCAACGGAAATGATCTATGACAAGGATTTTGTCAAGGTTTCCGGCTTGGTTTTTGAAGGATTGACTGAGGTTACTTCCGACGGTAAGATCAATCCTGCTCTTGCAAGTGAGTGGGAAGAAAAATATGACGAGGAAAGAGGAGAATATTTTCTCTATATTGACCTTGTTTCTACCAAGTGGAATGACGGCAGAACCTTTACCGCCGATCATGTGATCTATGCGTGGAAGAGAGTTCTTTCTCCGGAGGTTGCAAGCCCTGCTGCCGCACTTCTTTACGACATTAAAAATGCAAAAGATGTAAAAGCCGGCATTATGACCATTGATGATCTCGGTGTTGCTGCTGTTGATGCAGATACCATTGAGGTTCAATTTGAAAAGCCGATTGATCCCGAGCTTTTCCTTGAAGCAATTTCCAGTCCCGCCTTGGTGCCCTTGAGAGATGATGTTGTTGTCGGCAAAGAGGATGCTTGGTCTACTGATGTTAATGATATTGCAAACAACGGTAAGTTTAATATCAAGTCTATGAAGGCTGATGGAAAGTATGCGCTTGAATTTTCCAAGTTCTATCGTTTGTCTACCGAAGCGGAAGACGGTTATAATGTTTATGTTAAGCCTTATCAGCTGATCTCTGACTATTCAAAGAGCTTTGAAGATGCAATCAAGGATTTTGAGAACGGCAAGATCTATTATGTTGGTGGCTTCACCAAAGAAACCTATGATGCGAACGAAAAGGATATTGAGTCTTCCGATTCTTTGGCTTCTTATACCTATTATTTCGACTGTGAAAACGAAGTTTTGAAAGATGCAAGCGTTCGTAAAGCACTTAGCGTTGCTCTTGATAGGGAAGAGATTGCCTCTATTATCGGACTTGGTACCAAAGCTTCTACCGGCTTTGTTAACGATGCTGCAACCGGAACTTCAATGAAAAAGAGCTTCCGTTCTGCTGCTAAGAGCGTGTATGATAAGAAAGCGAATCTCGATGAAGCAAAGAATCTCTTAAAGAAGGCCAATGTAAGTGGTGGAAGCTTTGAAATCACTTACCGCGATGACCGTGCTTACGATAAGGATGTTGCTGAATATGCCAAGAAGACTTGGGAAGGCCTTGGATTTAAGGTCTCTTTGAAGGCTCTTGGTGCAGAGGCCTATGAAAAGGCACTTTACGGCAGTGAGTTTGATGTGATTGCTCTTGATTATCAGGCTCTTTCTACCAATGCTTATGCTGCTCTTGCACCTTTTGCACCTGCTTATAGCGGTAGTGTTGTTTCTGTTGCATTTGACGCTTCCGGTATTGCGCCTCATGTAACCGGCTATGATTCTGAAGCTTATTCTAAGCTCCTTGATGAGGTTTTGGGCGAAACGGAAAGAAATGCCAGAGTAAAGAAGCTTGTTGAACTTGAAAAGATCCTTGCTGAGGATTGTCCTGCAATTGCTCTTGTTCAGTATTCTCACAGTTATCTTGCTTCTTCCGATGTAAAAGGTCTTGAAACAAGCCCTTACGGTTATACTGTTTTCACGAATGCAACCTTGAAAAAGTATGAAGAAAAGAACGAGGCTTACATCGCTGAACAGGATGCTCTTGAAAAGGCAGAAAAAAAAGCAAAATAAAATGTTTTTTATTAGAAAGCAGAGAGTTTTTTTAAAAGCTCTTTGCTTTCTCTTTTTTTCGAAGTTTATATGAAAAAATCTTGATTTTTTGATGAAAAAATGCTATAATCTGTTTGTCTATTTTCGGAATTTTATTCTGATTTAAAATTTACAAAAATTGAGGTGCTTGGCATGAGAGTTACAAGGCGAATCATATCTATTCTTTTGGTTGTTTCAATGACACTTACTTTCTTTGGCTGCTCTTCGAAAAAAGATAAGTCCAAAACAGATGAGAAGGAATTTGAAACGGTTGAATTAACAACGGAAGATGCTTCCGAAAAGGAAACCGCTCTTGCAAAACCGGAACCTGTCAGTCCTCTTACGGGTCTTCCTTGCGATCCTGCTCTTGTTTCCAAAAGACCGATCGGTGTTATGTTTAATAATATCGATTATGCGTTACCTCAGGTAAATCTTTCCAAGTGTGATATTATTTACGAAGCTCTTGCTGAGGGTGGCATCACTCGTTTGGAAGGCTTGATTCTTGATTATGCCAATGCTGGAGATCTTGGCAGTATTCGTTCTGCTCGCCCTTATTATGTCAGCATCGCAAGAGCTTATGACGCTGTTTATGTTCATGCAGGTTGGTCACCTCAAGCGCAAAGCTTGATCAATTCCGCCGGGGTGAACAACTTAAACGGTGTTGAAGGTAATTTCAAGGTGAACGGTAGCCTTCTTTTCTGGCGAAATCAAAGCCGTTTGAACAGCGGATATGCTATCGAACATACGATGTTTGTGAGCGGTGACGACATTGCGGCTGGCATTGCGCAAAAGGGGTATCGCACTACATTGAACGATCCCGGATTTAAAGCATTCAATTTTGATTCTGAATTTAAGAATATTGGTAGCGGTGCAAGCGCAAAGCATATTACCATTCCTTTTTCCGGATCTTACAAAACTGAGTTTTCATATGAAGAGGAATCCGGGCTCTATGCGCATATCCGCAAAGGGAAAGCACATATTGACGGCGCAAATAACAGCCGGATCAAAACAGAAAATGTCTTTATTATTTACACAACTCACGGCTTTTATGATTCTTACCGTCGCAATATTACCTTAACCGGCGAAGGAAAAGGTGTTTATGCCAACGGTGGTGAATATGTAAACATTATTTGGAAACGCGCCTCAGAAGATGCACCCTTTAAGTATTATAACGAGGACGGAAGCGAATTGAAGGTTGCTCCCGGTACCAGCTATGTTTCCATTGTTGATGTGAAAACCCAGTCATCTGTTGCAATTTCTTAGGAGAAAATATGAACGATTTAAAACTTACCATCGCCGAACTTATTCTTTCAAAGCTTTCTGCTTCCGATTTGACTGCAGAAAATCTTCTTGACTTTTTTGATACACCGCCAAATCCTGAAATGGGAGATTTAGCGCTTGCTTGCTTTAAGCTTTCTAAGGTCTTGAGAAAAAGTCCTATTATGATCGCAGAGGAGCTTGCAGCAATTTTTCAGGAAACCTCGCTTTCCGCTATTGATAAGGTTGAAAATGCAGGCGGATATTTAAACTTTTTCTTTTCTGATTCTTATCGAATCTCTGTGCTTTCCGATATGCTTGCAAAGGGAGAAAAATACGGAAGCAATGAAATCGGAAAAGGGAAGACAATGGTGATCGACTATTCTTCTCCCAACATTGCTAAGAGATTCCATATCGGCCATCTTGGTACGACGATCATCGGTAATTCAATTAAGCTGATTCACCAGTTCTCCGGCTTTAAAACAGTCGGTATCAACTATCTGGGTGACTGGGGTACACAGTACGGAAAGCTTGTCGTGTCCTTTAAAAAATGGGGAGACGAAGAAAAGATCCGTGCTTGTGGAATTGAAGAACTGAACAGACTTTATGTTTTGTTTGGTACGGAAGCAGAGAAGGATCCCTCTTTGAATGATGAAGCGCGAAAAGAGTTTTCTGCTCTTGAAGCCGGTGATGAAGAAAATCTTCGTTTGTGGAGGTTGTTTAAAGAGATCAGCTTGAAAGAATATATGAAGACATATGAGCTTCTCGGTGTTTCTTTTGACAGTTTCAATGGCGAAAGCTTTTACAGCGATAAGATGCCCGCAGTCGTTGATAAATTAAAAGAAAAGAACCTTCTTAAATTAGATGACGGTGCGTCATTGGTAGATCTTGAAAAATTCAATATGCCTCCTTGTCTTATTCTCAAGCGCGACGGATCTTCTTTGTATCCCACAAGAGATATTGCTGCCGCACTTTGGCGCAAGAAGGAATATAATTTTGACAAGTGTGTATATGTTACCAGTGCAGGTCAGAGCCTTCACTTTGCGCAGTGGTTCAAGGTGATCGGTCTTATGGGATATGATTGGGAAGAAGAGCTTGTTCATGTGCCTTACGGCACCTTTAGTATCAACGGCGAAAAGATTGCTTCCAGAACCGGTAATGTGGTCTTGCTCGACGATTTGTTTGATGAAGCGATTGAAAAAGCAGGAGCAATTATTGAGGAAAAAAATCCCGGTCTTGAAAACAAAGAAGCGGTTGCCAGAGATGTGGGTGTCGGTGCTGTTATTCTTTCAAGCCTTTCTGCCAACCGAATCAAAGATGTTAATTTTAACTGGGCAGAAGCTTTGAATTTTGATGGAAATACCGGTCCTTACGCTCAGTATACTTATGCAAGAGCTTGCAGCATTCTGAACAAAGCCGATTCCTTTACCTGCCCTGAGAATGTAAGCCTTTGCTCAGAGGAAAAGGAATTAATTTCCACACTGTCGCTTTTCCCTGAAAAGATCGTTCGTGCATTGAATGAGTATGAACCTTCTATTGTTACTCGTTTTGCACTTGAAATTTGTCAAAGCTTTAACCGTTTTTACAACGCTTGTCCTATCCACAGCTCTGTGGGTGATGAAAAAATGCTTCGACTGTCTCTCTGTCAGGCAGTGAAAAACACATTAGGTACCGCACTCCATTTGATTGGCTTGCGCACACCGGAAAAAATTTAAAACAAATTCGGAGGAATTCATTATGTCAGGCCATTCTAAGTGGAATAATATTAAACACAAAAAAGAAAAAACAGATGCACAGAGAGCAAAAGTGTTCACTAAGATCGGTAAAGAAATTGCGATGTGTGTAAAAGCCGGCGGTGCAGATCCCAATGCCAACTCTAAGCTTCGTGATCTGATTGCAAAAGCAAAGAGCTTGAATGTTCCCAATGATAACATTGATCGTGTTATCAAAAAGGCAGCTTCTTCTGATTCTGAAAATTACGAATCGATCTACTATGAGGGTTACGGTCCCAGTGGCATCGCTGTAATCGTTGAATGTGCGACGGATAATCGTAACCGTACCAGTGCTGATCTTCGCCATTATTTTGATAAATTTGGCGGCAATCTCGGTACAACGGGCTGCGTTTCTTACTTGTTTACCGATAAGGGGATTATTCTTGTTGATGCCGAGGGCGTTGATGAAGATGCAATTATGGAAGCAGCTTTGGAAGCCGGCGCAGATGATATCGGTCTTGAAGATGACGCTTTTGAGGTTCTCACTCCTGTAAACGATGTTTATACAATCAAAGAAACTCTTGAAAGTGCAGGCTATACCATTCTTTCTACAGAAGAAGCGAAAATCCCCGCTACCTATGTAAATCTTTCTGATGAAGAATCAGTAATCAAAATGAACAAGTTGATTGATGCTTTGGATGACAACGAAGATGTTCAGAATTATTGGCATAACTGGGAGAACGAATGAGGCGCGATGAAGAAAAAAGAGGGGACTCCAGTTTTGCTGAAGGCGCGGTTTCTATTCTTTCTGTTTTAAAATATCAGTCTCGCCCTGTGGAAGAGATTCTTGTTTTGCCTGATATTAAGCGAGAAGATAAGAATATCGTAAAGCTTTTTTCTCTTGCAAAAAAGAAAAAGATACCCATCCGTGTATCGGAGAAGTCTTTTTTTGATTCGGTTACCACCGGTCATACTCACGGCGGTGTGATTGCATCCGTCGGAGAGAGAATTATGAAATCTCCCAGAGAGGTTTTTAAAGAGGGAAACGGTTTTGTTTTTATGCTTTGCGGCATTGAAGATCCTTTTAATTTTGGCTGCGCGGTTCGTTCTTTTTTTGCAGCAGGCGCAGGCGGGATGATCCTTACTCCTCGGAACTGGCTTTCTGCAGCAGGCGTTACGCTTCGTTCTTCTGCCGGGACAACGGAAGGCGTTCCTTGTGCAGTTTGCGAGGAGCCTGAAGAACTTTGTAAAATTGCAAAGGAAGAAGGATACAGAATCGTTTGTGCGAGTGAAAAGAATTCTGTTGATCTTTATGAAGCTGATCTGAAGAAACCGATTTTTCTGATTATCGGCGGAGAGAAGAGAGGAATTTCAAAGGTTTTTTTAGACGAATCAGATTTGAGAATTCGTATTCCTTACGGCAGAAATTTTCGCGGATCTTTGACTACTTCGGCAGCAGCGGCTGTTTGCGCTTTTGAGGTTCTTCGCAGAACAAAAGAAAGTTAAGGTAGTATTTTGGATAATTTTATTTTTCGAGTGATTGAAATTTTGATTACGCTTCCCGTAATTTTAATTTCTCTTTCAGTTCATGAGCTTTGCCACGGTTTTGCTGCATACCGATTAGGGGATCCAACAGCGAAGGCGATGGGAAGGCTTTCTATGAATCCGTTAAAGCACATTGATCCTTTCGGTTTTATTGCTTTGATCTTCTTCAAAGTTGGTTGGGCCAAGCCAGTTATGGTAGATGCAAGATTTTTCAAAAATCCAAAAAGAGATATGGCAATAACCGCTCTTGCAGGACCTGTCTCTAATTTTCTTCTTGCATTTTTATCATCTTTTCTATATGTTTTACTTGTTAAAATCGGAGTGCAATTCGGTTTTGTTTCCGGTACAAGTGTAACACCGTTTCAAGTTCTTTGCATGATGGCACAGTTATTTGTTACGATCAATTTAGGACTTGGCGTTTTTAATTTGATTCCGATACCGCCGCTTGACGGATCAAAGATCCTATATGCCTTTTTGCCGTATCGGATCATTTATAAGATTGCACCTTACGAGAAATATATTCAGCTTGTTTTAATTCTTTTGCTTTGGTTTGGATTTTTATCTGTGCCGATACAAAATGTTGTTTCTGTTTTCTATAATCTATTTATTACGGTTGCAAGGGGAGTTATCCTTTAAATGGCTAACGATCAATTGAATTTTAAGCTTGAGATGTATGACGGTCCTTTGGATCTTCTGCTTACATTGATAACAAAACAAAAAATCAATATTTATGATATTCCCATTGCAGAGATTCTTGAACAGTATCTTGAGTATATGGAGCTTTGCCAGCTATATAATGCCGAGCTTTCCAGTGAATTTATTGTAATGGCTTGTGAGCTCCTTTATATTAAATCAAAGATGCTTCTTCCGAAAGAGGAAGAGGAGGATCCAAGAGAAGATCTTGTTCGTTCTTTGATCGAATATTCTGAGGTAAAGAAAGCAGCCGCCTTTCTTTCTGAAAGAGAGAAGGATTTTTATCATCGCTATTATCCTACCCCTCAGATGCCTATTGTAAAGGTTGAGTCTTGTCAAACGGATCCAAATTTACTGTGGGAAGCTTTCTCTCAAATGAAGACTGCTTTAAGAGAAGAAAGAGAGAGAAAAAAGAGGGAAGATGTTCAAAATATCTTCTCAGCAAAAATTGCACCGGTGGAACCGAAGATCGTCTTTGTTCTTAAGCGTATGGTAAAGGCTTTTCCCATGGGAAATTCCGTTTCCTTTTCATCAATGATCCGTGAGCAAGGAGTACACAGCGACCGTGTTGCTACTTTTCTTGCAATTCTCCAATTAATTCAAAGCGGTCGAATATCTTTCGAGAAAAAAGACGATGATTATATTATCAGTCTGAATATTGAAAAGAAAGGGGCGTAAATGATGGAATATTCTCTTAAATATGTAAGTTATGAAAAAGGATATCTTGTTAACGCTCTGGAGGCAGTACTTTTTGCAGGCGGAGAGCCCGTCAGTGTTGAAAAGCTTGCACAAATTTTTGATATTACAAAAAACGAAGTGATGTTTGTTGTAGATGCACTGGAAGAAAGGCTGAATCAAAAGGATTCCTCTTTTCAACTTTGCAGATTATCAGGAGATATTCAGCTTTGCACCAAAAGGGAATATGCGGAACCTGTACAAAAGCTTCTTGAAATCAAGCGAACAGCTCCGATCTCCAAAGCGGCTCTTGAGGCTCTTTCTATTGTTGCATATAAGCAGCCTGTAACCAAAACATATATAGAGCAAGTGCGCGGAGTGGATTGTACCGGCATTATTTCTACCTTGATTCAAAGAGAATTGATTGAGGAATGTGGACGCTTGGATGCTCCCGGTAGACCGATCCTTTATCAAACAACGCCGAATTTTTTACGCTGCTTTGGTCTTGAAAGTTTGGATGATCTGCCCGGTGAGAACTCCGTTCAACTTCGAATTGAAGAAGAACAAGGCGCAGAAGAATGATTGCACTTTTAATTATATCAGCAATCGTCATTCTTATTATTTTGATTTTAAGAATGAATGTGCACATTATTTTTGATTACCACGACAAACCGACGGTTACACTAAAAGTTTTGTTCTTTCGCTTTAATGCAATTGACCTGTTTCATAAATATCTGAACCGCGGTTCTGCAGATAGTGGTCAAGCAAAGATAGAAAAGAAAAAAACTACCTCTGCCAATAAAAAGAAGTCGCTTGATCTAATTGGTTTCGCAGATTTTTTGGTTCATATTTCAAAAGTGATCAGTCTTGCTGTGAAGGACCATTTTTCAAAAGCAACGGTAAATCTCAAAGAATTGAATGTCAAGGTTTGCAGTGATGATGCGGCTAAGACTGCTCTTTTGTGCGGTACTGTTATTCAAGTTGCAAACGGTCTTTGCGCACTTTTAATGCATTTTTCCACATTTCGCTGTAATAACCGAAACCTTAGTATTTCTCCCGATTTTTCATCTGAAAAGTCAAGCGTATCCCTTCATCTCGTTTTAACAAGCAAGCTTTTTGATATTATTAGACTTTTTATTACCACATATTTTAGATTTTTTGAAGGAAAGGAAAATAACTATGCACGAAATTCCATTAAAACAAGTCATTGATGCTTCTCTTGAAAACATCAAAAAGGTATTGGATGCTGATGCTGTGGTTGGTACACCGATTACCCTTCCCGGAGATGTAACAATTATTCCGATTTCTAAGGTTAGCTGTGGTTTTACCTCAGGCGGTGTCGATTTTGACAGTAAAAACGCCCCCCGTAGAGATGTACCTCATTTCGGCGGTGGTAACGGTGCGGGACTTTCTGTTACGCCTATGACCTTTCTCGTTGTGTCCGGCGGGGAAGTAAGGCTGATGAATGTCAACGGTACCAATGTTTCTTCTGACAGTGCGATTGTCAACACGATTTCTGACCTTGTTGATAAGTCTCCCGCAATCTTCTCAAAGATTAAATCTTATTTCAAAAAGGATGATGAGAAGTCTACTCCTGCAGAAGCAAGTAATGAAGAAAATACTGAGGAGACCAAAGAATAAAGCATTTTTTCCTTTTTTACCCATATAATCGTATTGAATGATAAAACGATTGGGATGGGTAAAGATGATTAAACTTTTACATCGATTGGTTTTACTTATAACATCTGTTTCTATTTTATTCTCTGTTAATTGCTTTGCATCTTCTTTTAATGAAAGTGCAGATATTCCAGTGTTTTCAAATGCTTCTGCCCAGTCATATTTATTGATGGATGCAAAAACCGGAGATGTACTTTCTTCTCGGAATCCTGACTTGAAATTGCCTATGGCGAGCACAACAAAGATTATGACCTGTATTGTTGCACTTGAAAGAGCGGTTTTATCAGACGAAGTTTCTGTGCATAAGGATGCGGTCGGTATTGAAGGCTCTTCTGTATATCTTATAAAAGATGAAAAACTAAAACTGGAAGAGCTTCTTTACGCACTTATGCTTGAAAGTGCAAATGATGCTGCGGCGGCAATTGCTCTTCATGTTTCTGAGAGTATTCCTGCATTTGCTCTCCTTATGAATGAAACAGCAAAAAGAATCGGAATGGATTCCACGGTTTTTGTGAATCCTCACGGCCTTTCTGTTGACGGCCACTACTCAACGGCTCGAGACTTGTGCAAATTGATGCGCTATGCAATGCAAAATGAAGCGTTTCGCGTAATTACCGGAACTGAGACTATGACTATTTCTGCGCCGAATGGAAAAACGAGGTTTTTATCCAATCACAATAAGCTTCTTCGTATTTATGAGGACTGTATAGGTGGAAAAACCGGGTTCACAAAAAAGGCAGGAAGATGTCTTGTAACAAGTGCGAAAAGAGGAGACACGGAGCTTGTTTGCACAACACTTGGTGATCCTGATGATTGGCGTGATCACTGTGCTCTTTTCGACTACGGGTTTTCGCTATATAGCTCGAGACAGATCGTTGATGCCGGCGAGATTCGGTTTGAAATTCCGGTTATTGGTGGGAAAGCAAAACATGTGTGTGCTTCCAATCGAGATGCTTTTTCATGCCTTGTCAGAAATGAAGAAAAAATTGTTTTTTCTGTCGAGCTGCCAAGATTCGTCTATGCCCCGGTAAAAGAGGGGGCGAAAATAGGTGAAGCAATTTTTAAAAACGGTGATTTAGAGATTGGCAGATTGCCGATTTATTTAGACGACGAAGTGATTAAAAAAGTAGAAAAGCTATCCTTTTGGGAAAAAATAATGCAGAAAATAAGTTTATGGTTTGATTAATATGGAACAAATAAGAATTCAAAAGTATATTGCAGACTGCGGCTTAATGAGCCGTAGAAAAGCGGAAGAAGAAATTGCCCGCGGAAATGTAACGGTTAACGGCAGGAAAGCAGAGATCGGTCAAAAGATCACGCCTGGCAAAGACTATATAGCTGTAGACGGAAAAACAGTTGTTTCTTCCTCGAAAAAATATTATTTAAAACTAAATAAACCTCGCGGATATGTGTCTACTATGTCCGATGAAAAAGGAAGAAAATGCGTTGCAGATCTTGTGAAAAATGTACCTGAACGCGTATATCCCATCGGTCGACTTGACCTGGATTCCGAAGGGCTTCTTTTGATGACCAATGACGGCGCACTTGCCAATGCATTGATGCATCCGAAGACTGAGGTTGAAAAGGTTTATGTAGTTAAGGTTCGCAATGCCCCGTCTGACGAGCAAATGAAAGCTTTGAATCAAAGTATGGTCATTGATGATTATCAGATCAAGCCTTGTCGCGTTTCTTGCCCTGAGCCCACCATTCCCAATAAGCTTCGCTTCATTTTAACCGAAGGGAGAAACCGTCAGATTCGCAAAATGTGCGAAAATGTCGGACTTGAGGTGACAAGGCTGAAACGCATTGCGGAAGGCAAGGTGCAGCTTGGTGCACTTCGTTCCGGCACCTGGGAAGAGATTGAAGGAAAGGAATTGAGTGCGCTTCTTGCGCTAAAAGAGTTATGATTCATTTAGCACCCTTTGAAAATATAGATGAACATCTTTTGTTTTGTAAAGAAGCGGATGTTCTGTTTGAGGACGGTACTGTAGGTTTTAAGATTTTTTCTGACGAAGAAAATCTCGGCCTTTGTCAAATCAAATTTGTCGGTGAGGCGGCTTATATTTTGAATTTGACTGCAATAGAGGACCGTTTATCTGTACAAATGCTTGCAAATGTCTTCACAAGTGTAATAGAATTTTTACGAAGAGTAGAAATTGAATCAATCGTTTTTCCTATTCAAAGTGAAAATGATGTTACTGTTTGTGAGGCAACCGGCTTCGATCGGATCAGTGAGACGCTTTATGTTTTTGATTTTGTTTCGAATGACAGTACAAATGAGGATGCTATGGAGTAACACCCCCATTTAATATGGGGCCGTAAAGGTTTCGACGGGGTTTCTGAAGCAGAATAAGCGGGTAGAGTAGCAGACACTCTTCAAAACTGCAAATTAAAAATTAAACGCTAACAATAGAGTAGCTCTCGCTGCCTAATTAGGCGGCCATCCACCCGGGGAGGACCGCGGACCCGGCTTGGGTGTCACTTTAGCGGTGAACGTGTTTAGACTAAGCTTTGCGTTTGAATATGTACTAATGAAGCTACTGACTTTAAAGCCTGACGGTGGGCGTTAAAGATCGGGAAATCAAAGTATCGTCTGCACCCGGAGAAGGTTCTGTGAATCAAATTTCGGACAGGGGTTCGATTCCCCTCGGCTCCACCAGAAAAAAGCATCGACAAAGACGATGCTTTTTTTCAATGATTGAGGAGAATTTAGAATTTCACTAAAAACCGTGATGTCGACAACAAACAAGAACGAAGCAATTGCTTCGTTCTTGTTTTTCTTTATTCATTGAGTCGAAAGAGTGCTGTTCCGTTTTCTTCAAGTTCAAAGACGATCTTTTTATGAATGCCGGTTTTGATTTCTGTACCAAAAACTGGCGTAACTTTATATTCCTTTGGAAGAGTCAG
Source organism: Eubacteriales bacterium (assembly GCA_045602025.1). GTDB lineage: Bacteria > Bacillota > Clostridia > Oscillospirales > SIG627 > RGIG5579. The sequence continues at coordinate 42,262 of JAZSAT010000008.1, forward strand.
CGTTTTTTGACCGCCTTTTAATGAGTGTAATGCTATAAATTCCTTGCTGACATAGACAACATCTTGATTTTCGCTATAAAGATGAACACTCACTTTCGATAAAAAATCGATGATTTCTTCAGCAGTAAGCAGAGGATGATCTTTGGTAGCATTTAAATAGGGGATACCAATTTTTTCGCAAAGCTTTATTGCTTTTTTTCCTTCTTCGGAAGAAAGAGCAAAGGGAAAGATAGCTGCTTTGTATTTTGATAAAACCTTTTTGGCGTCTTCTACCATATAGATGTCATAGGGAGCTCCGATCATCCCCATTGAAGTTCTCGTATCTTTGATGGAAAGAAGTGCGGGTGATTTTATCAGCATATTTGCCCAGCTCTTTTCGTCGGCAAAAAAGGCAATTTCAGAAACAGAGTGATAAGAGGTATTGCCGCCGTAGATTTGAAGATATTGATCCATTTCTTTCATAAGAACAGGATCTTGATACCATTTTCCCCACATATCAAACCACCATATACCGGAGCCTTTTGTGATTTGATGAGCAAAACATTTCCTTAGCGCATCTCTTGACAATTCGGGAGTTGGAGGACCTGCCCAAAGGGATTTTCCTTTGGTCTTATAAATGTTTTCATCATATTTTTCGGGTCTTGCTTCCTGAACACCGGTTGTAAGATAAGTTCTGATATCGCATTCAATAAACGAAAGCTTGTTATGGAGTCTGATAGAATCTATAGGAATCATGTCTGCCCAATCCATTCCAAAAGCACGGGCATTTGTATATGCATTGGGAGAAGAGAAAAAATCAATGTTTTCAGAATCAATGATTTTTCTCAAGGCATGGGATCCAAAGAGCGGTGTGGTGCCTTCAAAGGCGTATCCGTAAAAGGTTCCGACGATTTGACTATGGTTTGTTTCATCTTTGATTGTTTTTGCAAACAGATCAATAGATATTGCTGTTTCTTCATCAGCAAACAGGGCATAATTTTTCGCATTTTCACTTGTTTGCTCATGAGTTTCGTTGTCAAGATAGTCCTCTTTTTTAGGAATCTGAGGGTTATCGATTCCTAATTTATCTTTTACCCAATTTTTATAAGCGTTTTCGGCACATTGTCCAAAACTGCCGTTTAGGTCGTGATGGAACCATTCCTGTGTCATCCCGCCGCAAATTTGCCATCCGCCGATTCTGTCTGCATAATCGGATCTTTTTATGTGGTGCACGACTTGGCGGAGCATTGAAGATGCATCCTTTCGGAAGTTTTCCGAAAAAAGAGCCTCTCTTTTGCCGGCATTTTCTGTTTCGACAACATCTTTGGGATGGGAATTAATCCACCATTTCGGCATACTGATGTTGATTCTTGGAAAAATAACTGCTTCCGGACAGGCCTTCAGCAATTTTCTGACGGCAGTTTCAAATTCAGAAAAATCAGTTTTTCCTTCAGTCTCAAAAATCCCAATCTCGAAAGGACTGAAGCCGGTTTTGGAGTTGATCGGTAAGGTTGTAAATGATGCATTCACAAAGAAAATGCGATATCCGGCTTTGATAAAATCCTCGGCACAGCTTCTTTCCTCAAAATAGGTCGTATAAGCCATCGCGGGATAAGCTTTATTATCAATGTATAAAGTTTGCAAACCGTTTTTTGTTTCAATGAAACTATTTAGCATATTTTTTGATCCTTTTTCTTAGCTTCGATTGCTTTGCGAATGACCCAATCGTTTTCACTGAGCAGCTTTATTGCTTCTTTTTCGTCACAACAAAGGATCTCAGTGACAATTCGAATCACTCTTCTTTTCAGTTTTTCATTGGAAGGGGAAAGGTTGATCATCATGTTTTCGTATACCTTTCCTGTTTTTGCCATAGCGCAGGTAGTCAGGGTATTTAAAACGATTTTCTGTGCTGTTCCTGCTTTTAGGCGAGTGGAACCGGTCAGAACCTCGGCACCGGTATCGGTGAAGATTTTAATATCTGCCGCATTTAAAACAGGCGTGTTTTCATTGCTTGTGACGCCAACAGTCACACAACCGTTTTTCTTTGCATATTCAAGTGCACCAACGACGAATGCAGCGCCTCCCGCAGCAGAAATACCAACGACGACATCCCCTCTTTCAATACCAAAATCGGTTAGGGTCTCAACGCCTTTTTCATACTTATCTTCTTCATTTTCGCCGGCAATGAACATTCTTTCTTTTCCGCCGGCAATGATTCCTTGAACCATATCATAAGAAACACCGAAGGTAGGGGGGCATTCGGAAGCATCAATAACACCAAGTCTCCCGGATGTTCCTGCGCCGACATAAATTAATCTGTGACCGGATAGAAAAGCATCAGCAATCTTATCAACCGCGTCTGCAATGGATTTTGAAGCGTTTTCAACTGCTTTCACCGCATCGTAATTTGCTGTTATGACAAGCTTTGCCATTTCTTCGGTACTCATTTTATCGAGATTCATGCTGGCAGGATTTCTCATTTCTGTACTTGCAATTTTCATTTTATCAATTCTCCATATGTTTTTTTGAAATTTGTATAGAAGCTATCGTCAATTCCGCTTTGTTCTAATTTACAAGCGTTTCTGCATGCCCCATAGATGGGCGGTAAATCATTAATGATCAGATTTACATTGGTATATTTTGCAATATGAGGCAAAACGATTTCGGAATGATGCTCAAAAATTCCTCCGTTTGCAACAGCAAGCGGTTTTATTTTATAGATTTCAACTCCTTTATTTAAAAGGTCAGCCAAGGCTTTTGCATTTTGGTCGATAATTTCAATGGCTTTTTTATCTTTTTTCTTGTATGCTTCAAAGACGACTCTTGCAAAGCTTGCGATATAAGGTTTTCCTTCATCGTAGATCTTACCAATGTTTTCCCAAACGGAATTTGAGCACATTCTTTCTCTTAAAAGCTTTGAAATCAAAGAGGGGGGAGACTTTGAATCTTCTTCATCCATAGCGGTTCTGATTGCTTCGCGGCCGATATCAAAGGCACTGCCTCCTCGATCTAAAAGATGTCCCCATCCACCGAGACGCATATAGCTGCTGTCTTTTTTTACAAAAACAACGGAGCCGGTTCCACTAATCACAACCATATTTGCTCGGTCATCCGCCGCAAATAAATTGATAGCATCGGTTTGGATATCAATTTTTAATTTTGGAAAGCTTCTTTTCAGACCTTCGCAAAGTTTTACTGCATAATTATTGGATCCTGCACCAGCGATTCCGCCAAAAACGGTTTTGATAGATGGGAATTTAAGTAGCATCTCTCGAATACCTTCTGTTAGGATCTCTTCGGAATTGGAAAGATCAATATCGTTTGGGTTGCTGCCCGGCTTTACCAATCTTTCAACAACAGTACCGTTTTCACGAACCAAGACGAATTCGGTTTTTGTACCGCCGCCGTCAATTCCAAGGTATAAGTTTTCGCTTTCGGGTGAAAGTAGGTCATCTACCAAAATATCAAAATATGAAGCGATTCGGATCAAATTTTCAAGCTCAGGCGGAGCGATACCGCGTTCCCAATTCGATACTGCTTGAAAACTTACCGTAAGAACAGAAGCAAATTCGCTTTGTGTTAAATTCTTTTTTAAGCGAAGTTCTCGGATTCGTTTACCAATCAATTTTAAGTCTATCATATTTTACCTCATTTACTTTCTGGATACATTATAACAATTAATAATTGAAAATGCAATCAAACATTTTTTGATTTTATAAAAAAACTAAACGATTGATGGAATTAAAAATGCACAATGCCAATTTGGCATTGTGCAAAAAAATTATTTTACGACGCTCACTTTCTCGATACTATAGTACTGAAAAGCAGAAATATGTTCTTTTGTGATCATTTCACCTGAAATTGCAATCGGAATCGCGGGAGGACAAGTAATACTTGCTTGCGCCAGGACTCTGCCGATCGCCTCTTCGATGAAAACCTCCTCAGAAGGAGAAAACATTGCATCCTTTGGTGACAATACTTTTTTCATTTGGGGAATTTGGGGAGGAAAGTGCAGAATCGGTTTTTTCTGTGGAATTTTTGAAAAAACTTTTTTTATTGTTTTCAAAGATTCACATCCGTTTTCAGGAGTAAGCATCAGAACAAGAAAATCCGGATCGAAAAACTCAGGAATTAAATTCTCCTTTTTAATAATATTTGCTAATTCTTCGCCTGAATAGCCGGAAAATTTGGTCTCGAAGGTTATCTTTAACGGCTCATCTCCGATAAGAGAGAAGCCAAGCTTTTTCAGTTCCTTCTTCAGGTCGTGTACTCTTGCGGAAAAGCAGCAGAGCTTTTCTCGGAAAGAATCAAACAGATATCGGTTGCAAAGGTCAAGAGATTGCAAAATAAGGTAAGATGGGCTTGTTGAAGCAAAAAGGGAAAGTGCATATGAAGCACGCTCTGCAAGAAATTCCGGAGCAGTTTTAGAAATGTGTAAATACGCGCCGCCAGTTAGGACAGGGAGCGTTTTGTGCGCGGAGTCACAAACCATATCTGCTCCCAGAGCGATGGGATGATATGATTCAGGAAGAAAATGAAGATATGCGCCGTGAGCATTGTCTACGAGTAAAAGAATGCCGTTTTTATGACAAATATCGGAAAGCTCTTTTATGTCGGATATGATTCCGAGATAATCGGGAGAGGTGATGTAAAGCGCACACGGAGCTTCATTTTTCATCAAATAGCGACGGACATCCTCTGAGGTGATTTGTCCTGAAAGCAGAGAAGAGCTTGAGTTCTTTAACCAAATAGGATCAATATCAAGCAGTGCACAGCTTGTTAAAAATGCCTTGTGCGCATTTCTTGCCGCTAATATTTTAACTTCTTTTCCTTTTTCATTTGCATACATTTTTGCTAAGGCCAGCATTCCCCGTATACACAGAGTGGATCCTTCTGTTGAATAAAGTGTTTTTTTAGTGTGAAAAAGCGAAGTAGCATTCTCTTGGCTTTCTTTTAAAATACCACCTTCGTGGTAAAGAACATCTGCCCCTTCGATCTCAGTAATATCAAGGTTTTCAATCCCTAAAAAGGCTTTTCCTTTATGTCCGGGCATATGTAGCCTTTTCCCGGGGCTTGCACTATATTTTTGAACAAAATCAAAAACAGGTGTTGTCATATTATCCTTCAAGTTCCTTTGATGCTTCCAGCATAATGGCACATTCCATTCGTTTCCTGAAAAGGTCACAGCCGTATTTATAAATTCCGTTGATACTTCCGGTTGCGTGATAAGCGTTTGCAGCACATCCGCCGGAGCAGTAGAGTTTCGCCCAGCAAGTAGCACATTCTTCTCTGGAATAAACATTGCATGCGAGAAATTCGTTTTGAATTTTTGTATTGGTAACGCCGTCCCAAATATTGCCGAGTAAGAATTTTTCATCACCGACAAATTGATGACAAGGATAAAGATCGCCCCAAGGAGTTACGGCCATATATTCGGTTCCGGAACCGCAGCCGGAAACCCTTTTATAAATGCATGGACCGCCTTTTAAGTCGATCATATAGTGATAAAAAGTGAAGGGGGAGCCTTCTTCTCGTTTTTTCTTCATTAAGAGCGCAAGTTTTTCATACTGCTCCAATACAATAGGGAGGTCATCTGCATTTAATGCGGAAGGATCATCCGGTGTGCAAACAACCGGCTCCATGCTCAGTTCTGTAAAACCGAGACGGAGCATTTCTTCAATGTCTTTGACAAAATCGGGGTTGTGGTGGGTAAAGGTCCCTCTCATATAATAGTTCTTGCCGCCTCTTTTTTGAACAAGCTTCTGAAATTTAGGAACGATCTTTTCCCAACTGCCGTTTCCGCTGTAATCAACTCGGAAACGATCATGAACTTCTTTTCTGCCGTCGAGACTTAAAACCACATTGCTCATCTCACGATTTGCAAAATCAATGACATCATCATCGATAAGAACACCGTTTGTTGTCAATGTGAAACGGAAATTTTTCCCAGCTTTTTTCTCAATTTCTCTGGCGTATTTTACGAGATCTTTAACAACATCAAAGTTCATCAGAGGCTCACCGCCAAAGAAATCCACTTCAAGGTTTGTTCTGCCTTTTGAGTTTTCTACTAAGAAGTCCAAAGCTCTTTTTCCAACCTCGAAGCTCATAATCGCTCTCTCACCCTGGTACTTTCCTTGACTTGCAAAGCAATAAGAACAATTCAGGTTACAAGTATGCGCAATGTGAAGGCAAAGCGCTTTTACAACACCCGAGGTTTTTTCCTTCAGTGAGTTTGCCATGGGGGAAAATGTGTCTTTGGAGAAGAGCTTTCCTTGCTTTTTGAGCTCTAAGATTTGATCATAACATTCACCAAGCTCTAGCATATCTATTTTTTCTTTCTCGCGATATTTGTCAAAAAGCTCGTTTAAAAGCGTATCTCGATCTTTTTCCTCAAAGGAAGAGATCATATCGTACGCAATGTCATCAACAATGTGAACTCCGCCTGAAAAAACATCTAATACAATATTAAGTCCGCCAAGTTTATAGCAATGTACCATATTCGCTCCTAACCTACAAAAAAAGCCGCCATCAGGCGGCATTTTCTGTAAGAAATCAAATTATTTGCTTTCCTTATTTTCGCACTGCTGGTTTGCAATGCCGCAGCTGGTCTTGCAAGCAGACTGACAAGAAGTCTGGCACTCGCCGCAACCGCCGTTCTTTGCGCTTTCGCAAAGATTCTTTGTATCAAGAGTCTGAATGTGTTTCATGATAAATCCTCCGATCTTTGATATAGGCATTATATCACGAAGTGTAAGTAAAGTCAATGAATGATTGCGATTTTTTGTAGGTTTATTGAGTTTTTTCTTTCTTGCAACGCAGTTTCTTTTGTGATAGAATAATTTTGTGGAGGGGATATGAAATATAAAAAAATTGTACCTGCTGAATTTATTTCGAGACCAAATCGTTTTATTGCCGAGGTTAAACTTTTTGAAAAAGCGGTTTTCGTGCATGTAAAAAATACCGGTCGTTGTAAAGAGCTCTTAATACCGGGTTCTACCGTCTATCTTTCTGAGAGTGAGAATCCCTCAAGAAAAACAAAATATGACTTAATTGCTGTCGAAAAGAAGCGAGATGAAAATGCTCCTCTTCTGATCAATATGGATTCTCAGGCACCGAATGAGGTTTTCTGTGAATGGCTGTCTGATGGAAATTTGTTTTCCGAAAATGCAACAATAAAAAGGGAAGTATTTTTTGGTAGCTCGCGGTTTGATTTTTATGTGGAGGACGGTGACAGAAAAGCTTTTCTTGAGGTAAAAGGTGTTACCTTGGAAAATGATGGCATCTGCCTTTTTCCGGATGCACCAACCGAAAGAGGCGTTAAGCACATCGAAGAATTGGTGAAGGCAAAGAATGCGGGATATGAAGCGTATATCATTTTTATTATTCAAATGAAAGAGGTAAAATGTTTTTCTCCAAATGATAAGACTCATAATAAATTTGGTGAAGCACTGCGTGTTGCGAAGAAAAAAGGGGTTAAGATCCTTGCATTTTCCTGCGATGTTACAAAGGATTCTCTCAGTGTTTTGGACCTTGTTCCTGTAAACTTATGAAAGAAGGGCGAATGTCCTTCTTTTTTTCTTTTTCTAAACATAAGATGCAGAAAAGGAGTGAAATTCTTGGATGCATGAATTAATAGATAAAGGTTTTGATTTTTTAAACAAGCTTGTGTGGGGCCCAGCAACGCTTTTTCTTTTTCTTTTTGTAGGTGTTTTTGTCTCGTGTAAGCTTCGTTTTTTTCAAGTTCGTTTTTTCGGTTTAATGCTTCGTGAAACCATAGGAAAAGTTTTTAAAAAAGATCAAAAGAAAAACGGTATCAGTCCGTTTCAAGCGGTTTCTACTGCTCTCGCTGGTACGATCGGAACAGGAAGTATAACCGGTGTTGCTATGGCTATCAGAGCAGGCGGCCCCGGGGTTATTTTTTGGATGTGGTGTTTTTCATTTTTAGGAATGGCTATTAAATTTTCTGAAATCTTTCTATCTTTAAGATATCGAGAAATGATGCAGAACGAAGAATATATCGGCGGTCCTATGTACTATATCCAAAAGGGTCTTGGTAGCAGACTTTTGGCAACTGCTTTTTCTCTTCTTGCATTTCTTTGCAGCTTTGGAATAGGGAATATTACGCAGTCTAATGCCATCTCATCGGTCTTTGAAAACACACTTGGCTTTAAAAGAGAATTTTTAGGAATCGCGCTGGTTCTCCTGGTAGCTCTTATTATAATCGGCGGAATAAAAAGAATTTGTAATGTGAATCAATACCTTGTTCCTTTTATGACATTATTATATATTTTTGCTGCGGTCACTGTTTTGATGATGAATTATCAAAGCTTACCTAGCATATTTACACTTATCTTCCATTCTGCGTTTTCCTTTCGTTCGGTCAGCTTCGGAGCAGTTGGGTACGGATTTTTTAAAGGAGTGCAGTACGGAATCTCAAGAAGTATTTTTTCAAACGAAGCAGGTCTTGGCAGTGCGCCGATTGCTCATGCCGTTTCAAAAGAAAAAGACCCTATCAAGCAAGGTCTTTGGGGAATTTTCGAAGTATTCTTTACAACGCTTGTGATCTGTACTTTAAGCGGACTTGTCATTTTGACATCCGATTCTTGGTATCTAGAGTCAGTATCCGGTGCCGAAATTGTAATTGAGTCGTTTCATCAAAGCCTTCCATCGATCGGTTCCTTTGTTGTTGGAATGACAACGGTGTTTTTTGCTTTTTCTTCCATAATCGGATGGTCGTATTACGGAGAAGTGTGTATCTTATATCTTTTTAAAAATTATAAAAAAGCTGCTATAATTTTTAGAGTAATTTACATTATTTTTGTCTTTATTGGTGCGGTAATGAAGGCGGATTTGGTTTGGAATATTTCTGAATGTCTAAACGGACTTATGGCAATTCCGAATTTGATTGCAGTGTTACTTTTATCGGGTGAGGTATCAAAGAAATGCAAAGAATTTCAAAAAAAGCATAAGAAATGTTGAAAAAACAGAATGAATTATGTATAATCAATTTAGTTTAAAATAGAAAGGTAAATTATGTTTTTTTCTGAAATTGCTGAAAAAAGACAGTCTTGCAGAAATTACGACTTTGAAAGAAAAGTTGAAAAAGAAAAAATTTTAAAAATTCTTGAGACAGCAAGGCTTTCGCCGTCTGCTTGCAACGGTCAGCCGTATCACATAACAGTTTGTGAAGGTATGACTGGGAAAAAGGTTGCAGAGGCAACAACGGGTGCGGGACTGAATAAATTTACAAAAGATGCACCGGTTCTTCTTGTAATATCCGAGGAGAATTATATAAAAACTGCCGCGATCGGAGCTAAGCTGAAAAATAACGACTATCGTTCCATTGATATCGGAATTCTTTCGGCTTATATTACATCCGAAGCGGAGGCGTTAGGGCTTTCAACTTGCATTCTCGGATGGTTTTCTGATGAAAAAATTCGGGAAATTTGCGGTCTTAAATCAGCGGTTCGACTTGTGATCACGCTCGGCTATGCTAAAGAAGACGATGTCTTCAGAACGAAAAAAAGAAAACCCATGGAAGAGCTTGTAACCTTTATCAATGAAAACGAGGTGAAATAAATGTATATCGGAAAATTAAATGATAAGTATAGCGATATTAAAATTGAGTATTTTAAGAAGAATCTGAAAAAGATCCCTTTGACGACTGCTTGCGGTAATCCCTTTCGAGGCGAGCTTCTCGGCTTTGATTGGTCAGAGCTTACATCAAACGGTATTGATTTGCATGTCTCTTTGTCGGAGGAGTTTTATGTAAGCCAAGTCGTAATTTATCTCGGCGAAAAAACACTGCCTTACGGAATTGATCTTTATGATTACGAAAAGAAAACTAAGATCTACTCCTACCGCGGGGAGACGGGGACCTTTATTTCTAAAAAAGTCGTACCGTTGTCGGTTCAGAGAAATTTGAAGGATTTTACTCTTGAGTTTGATTCTGATTTTTACAGTGTAAATATTGAAAAGATCGAAATTTACGGCGCGGATTTTGAAGGGGAAAGGGTATATCCCACTCCTTCGGAAATTTCCGTATTTGAAGGCTTTGTTCCTTGTGAAAAGCTTTGCGAGGTATCTTTTAACTGTGAAGACGCTGCAGCTGCTTTTTGTGTTTTTTCAGAAAAGCTTTTTGAAAAAGCAGGTGCTGGTGCAAAGGAAAATGATGGCGGCTTTGTTCGCTTTATTCTTGATTTAAACGAGAAGAAAAACGGATATACGCTTTCTGTCTGTGAGGAAGGTGTGATCCTCTCCGCTGCCGACAGAAAAGGCTTTGTTCAGGGTGTGGAAACCATTATAAAGCTTATGAACGAAAATGGTCTTCCATACTGCGAGGTTTCCGACGCACCTTTCTGCGAATTCCGCGGCGTTCATTTGTTTTTACCTGCAGAAGATCAGATGGATTTTGCAAAGCGTTTGATCGCAGATTTTCTTTCACCTCTAGGCTATAATTTCATTATTATGCAGTTTTCTGCGGCGATGAAATTAGATTCTCATCCGGAAATTAATGAAAGCTTCCTGGAAGTGATCGAAAAATCTCATAGCGGAGAATGGCCGCCCTTCCCGCACGATACGGTTGGCGGCGGTAAAATTGTAAGCAAGGAATCGGTTCGCGATCTTGTTGAATTTGCAAAAATTTACGGAATTGAGATCGTTCCGGAGATTCAAAGTCTCGGCCATGTTCAGTATATGACCTTGGCACATCCTGAGATCGCTGAGATTCCCGAGGTTTCCGAAGATGAAGAGACCGATGAGCGTCTTGCCGACACCAGACCCGAGACCTTTTATCATCACTCAGCTTGTCCTCAAAATCCCAAGACATATGAGATCTTATTTGATATTTTAGATGAGATCCTGGATGTAGTAAAGCCTTCCGAGTATGTTCATATGGGTCACGATGAGGTGTATGAAATCGGTGTTTGTCCCATTTGCAAAGGGAAGGATCCCTCTGATCTATATGCTCAGGATGTTACTAAGATCCATGATTATCTTGCCGAAAAAGGACTTAAAATGATGATCTGGGCAGATATGCTTCAGCCTGCTTCCGGTTATCAGACCATTCCGGCTATTGATAAGATCCCGAAGGATGTGCTTCTGCTTGACTTTATTTGGTATTTCAGAAGAAAAGAGGATATTGAAGAACATCTTTTATCCCACGGCTTTGAAATTCTTTTCGGCAATATGTATTCCAGTCATTTCGACCGTTTTGAAAAGAGAATCCGTAAAGACGGTGTCCGCGGCGGTCAGATCTCCGCTTGGGTAAAAACAAGTGAAGAAGAGCTTGCCAAGGAAGGGAAGCTTTATGATTTCCTTTACGGTGCACAAATGCTCTGGTCTGAATCCTATTCCTCCTTTAACAGGTATTCATATGATAAAGTTATTTCAGATATGATTCCTTCTCTTCGTTCTGTTTTACAATTCTGTGAGCACCCGTCTCTATGTGAAGATGCTAAAAAGATTTTGCTGAAAACAGATAATGATATTTTGGGTGAAGAAGAGAAAGACGGAGCTGTTTTTGAAGTGGGTAAAAAGCTTCAGAGCATCGTTTTTGAGCACGCTACTACAAATTACCTGAGAAGAATGCCTTGGGTAGATTTTGATGTGATCGGTCATTATGAAGTGATCTATACCGATGGGGAAAGGGAAGTGATTCCCTTGACCTACGGCGGTAACATCAGCCACTTCGACCGCAGACACAATGAACCCTTCGTGCCCAATTTCTACCGGCACAACGGTTATTCTGCTACATGGACAACAGACGGCAAGGAGATTTTAACCAATGAAGGTAAAAGAGCCACCCTGTATGTCTTTGAATGGATCAATAAAAAGCCCGATACACCGATTGAAAAAATCGTTTATCGAGCAAAAAAAGACATTGATACCGGCGTGATCATTCAGCAGATCACAGGAATTGAATAAAAAAAACGCGTGTGCCTGGCACACGCGTTTTTCAATTATTTCATCATTTCATCGGAGATGATATCAAGCACCTTATCGTGGCAACCACCGCAGCCGGTAGAACAGTGGGTAACATCCTTGACATGCTCAAAAGCTTTTAAAACATCAGAAAAATTTTCGTGCTCGTGAAGAGCCGTTACAATGTCGTGATAACTTACATTCATGCAGTTGCAAACAGTTACATTTTCCATTTTTTTACTCCTTATTTACCAAAGTAGCGGTTGAGAAGACCTTCGAAAGCTCTGCCGTGGCGAGCCTCGTCCTTTGCCATTTCGTGAACGGTGTCGTGGATTGCGTCAAGACCCTGTGCTTTTGCCATTTTAGCAAGCTCAAACTTGCCGGCGCAAGCACCGTTTTCAGCTTCAACTCTCATTTCGAGATTCTTCTTGGAGGAAGAGGTAACAACTTCGCCGAGCATTTCAGCAAAACGGGAAGCGTGATCTGCTTCTTCGAAAGCTGCAGTCTTCCAGTATTCACCGATTTCGGGATAGCCTTCGCGGAAAGCTACTCTGCTCATTGCAAGATACATACCAACCTCGGTGCACTCACCCATAAAGTTAGCGCGGAGGCCTTCTACGATCTGAGGATCTACGCCTTCAATAATGCCAACCTCATGCTCGGTTGCCCAACCCATCTTTTCATCTTCAACAACTTCTACAAACTTTTCACCGGGCTGCTTGCAAAGGGGGCAAACCTCGGGTCTGGTTTCGGATACTACGATTTCACCGCAAACGGTGCATTTCCATTTTTTCATTTCTAAAATCTCCTTTTATTAATAGGATTTGTTCCTGATAAGAGTATAGCACTCTCATATTCTGTTGTCAATACTTTTTTGAAATTTTTTCCTTGTGTACTGTCTTTTTTTATGGTATAATATCTTAACAAAATTTCGGAGAATGATATGCATATACCAAAAAGCCCGACACTTGAATTTTCGGTTCTTTCTTTTGAGGAAGCTCTCATCGGCAGCACGGAAAAAAACTATGATTCTGATAAATGGCTTTATGTTCCTGATTTTTATTCGGAATACCGTTATATTCTCGGAACAAAAGGGGAGAGACCATTGATCTGTATTGGGATCAACCCTTCTACTGCTGAACCGGAAAATCTTGATAATACCCTTGCTTCAGTACAAAGGATCGCCCATTTTAATCATTTTGATTCTTTTATTATGTTTAATGTATATGCCCAGCGGGCAACGGATCCCGATCATATGGAAAAAAAGCTCAATCCTTTCCTGCACGCAGAAAATATGAAGGCGTTTGAGTATATTCTGTCAAACTCAGGCCCAAAGCCTGCAATTTGGGCGGCTTGGGGTACAATTATTGAAAAGAGAGAGTATCTTTCTTCTTGCGTTTTAGATATGATAGAAATCGGCAAAAAGTACAGTGCCAATTGGTACACGGTAGGGAAACGCTCAAAAAAATGCGGCCATCCTCACCACCCGTTGTATTTAAAGAAGGATTCCTTGATCGAGCCTTTTGATGTGGAAGCTTATCTTGGAGGGTTTCAAGTATGAAAAGAAGATTTTTTTTGTTTGTAATTTTACTCTTAAGCCTTAGTATGCTTTTTTCCTGTGCAAGCGTTACGGTCCCAAATTCCGAGGATGCTGAGAAGAAAATGAAGGATCTTGGGTATTCTGTGATTCGTGAGATACAGTACGGACCGATGGTTTCTTCCTTAAATATTGAGCAAGTAACGATTCTGACGGCAGATAAGGAGGATACCTTTATTCAGGTGTACTATTTTACCTCTAAAAAAGATACCGATACCTATTTTAAAGATCATGAATCCTCCATTTCCAAGGATGTTGAGGTTGTAAAAAAGAATAAGTATTCCATTTATCGCGGTTCTGAATCTGCGGTTAACGATTTTTTAAGTTGAGGAACTTATGGCAAAAGAAGATATCACCAATGTAATGCGCGTTTTGCATTCCGCCAAAATTGAATATACCGCTCATACCTACGATCCCAGTGAGACCGATGGGGAAAAGGTTGCGCTTCTTGTTGGAAAAAGGCCGGAAGAAACCTATAAAACCCTTGTTACCGAAGGGGTAAGCGGAAAAAACTATGTGTTTGTTATTCCGGTTCATTTGGAGCTTGATCTGAAGGCTTGCGCAAAAGCAGTAGGTGAAAAAAGCATTTCTATGCTCCCTCAGAAAAAGCTTTTTCCCTTAACCGGTTATGTTCACGGAGGGTGCTCGCCTGTTGGCATGAAAAAAAGCCTTATGACAGTTTTTGATGAAAGTGTGCTTTCCATTTCCGAGATGACACTCAGTGCCGGAAAGCTCGGTCACCAAATCTCAGTTTCCCCTGAGAAATTAACTGCTTTGATCGGTGCGAAAACTGCAAAAATTACGAGGGAAAAAAGTCACGCTTAAACTTGACAAACATTTTTTTCAAGACTATAATCTATCTGTTTGAAGGGCTTTGCCCTTTATGCCTGCATAGTTAAATGGATATAACAGCCCCCTCCTAAGGGGCAGTTGTGGGTTCGATTCCCGCTGCGGGTGCCAAAAAACCCGTTCACGAAAGTGGACGGGTTTTTTACTTATTACCTTTTCACTCTTCACTTTTCACTAAAAAATTTGTGAACTGGATTTTTGGAAAGTAAAAGGTAAGAGTGAATTGAGTCTAACAAAGATAATTTGTGAATTATTCCCTTTTTCTTAACTGATGTCAACTTACAATCATTTGAGAACATAGAAAAAATCACTATATATTTAAAAGGGAATATTTTGTCAAAAAAATAGTCTTTAATACAGACGTCTGCGTGAATAACAATTTTATTTCTCAATATGATAAAATTAATTCATAGGTTTGAATAGGAAAAAATTCGGTTTTCACCCCGTACTTTTTCGGACACGAGAGGCAGAAAAGAAAAAGCACTGCGAAAGCAGTGTTTTTTGTTTTCAACGAAATAAATCCCTGTTGGATTTGTGAAATTGCCTTCGGCAGTGAAATATTGCTTCGCAATGTGAAATGCTTGCGGGCGTGGGTGGATTTATTTCATTTCACTTTCTGCGTTAGCAGAAAATTTCACAATTCGCATAGCGAATTATTTCACATTTGCTACAAGGCAAATGTTTCACTAAAATCAAGGCTTTTTTAATGGATTCATTTTCGGGGAATACACCAAAAAAAGGACTACCAAAATAGTCCTTTATTTTTTTCTGTTTGTGTCCGCAAGGACACAACATCGTTTGACTGCTTGCAGTCAAAATGATGATAGAAGATTGCGTTATAAACGATGAAAAACTCTGTATCAACGAT
>JAZSAT010000009.1:0-28541 GCA_045602025.1 Eubacteriales bacterium
AAAACGCATATATCCGCATACATTACAGGAAGGATCGTTATCATCGTCATAAGTATGCTCTGCAGGCTCGCGGGTTGCGTCACAGTCGTTACATTCGCCGTCACAGGCACCGTCTGTATAGTGCCAGGTGGCAGAGAGAAGACCAGCATTGTCACCTTTCATGGTGATCTTTGCCTTTTGGGCCGGGGTTCCTTCATACCATACAGTATTAATTCCGGTACAGCCTTTGAATGCATCTGTACCTACAGAAACAAGCGTTCCGGGAAGTGTCAATTCTTTGATGTTTTTACAGTCTCTAAATGCATAGTAATTAACGGACTTCAAATTCTTTCCGACTGTAAGAGAAGAAAGTTTTGTGCAGCCGCGGAAGGCTTCATTGCCAATGGTTGTTAGACTGTCACCGATAACAACTTTTTCAAGTGAAGTGCAATTTTTAAAGGCATATGCACCTACATTTGTAACACCGTCTTCAATGATCACTTCCGTTACACTTGTTCCCCACTCAGGAAGTACAGAAGACGAGTAAGTTCCCATTGCGCCACTTCCTGAAATGGTAAGCTTACCGGAAGAAAGAATCCATTTGCAAGAACCGGTCGTTCCTGTGAGTTCAGTAGCAAAACGAGTGTATCCGCACACATTACAGGAAGGATCCGCGTCGTTATCATAAGTATGCTCTGCAGGCTCGCGGGTTGCTCCGCAGTCGTTACACTCGCCGTCACAATCGCCGTCCACATAGTGCCAGGCAGCAGAAGTAAGAAGAGAATTATCTGTTTTGATCGTGATCTTTGCCTTTTGGGCCTGGGTTCCTTCATACCAAACGGTATTTATTCCGGTACAGCCGCGGAACGCGTCTGAGCCTATAGTTGTAACAGCAAAAGGAAGAATCAGTTCCTTGATTTCTTTGCAATCTCTAAAAGAAGCATAATTAATTAACTTTACTTTCTTTCCAAGGGTAAGGGAGGAAAGGCTTGTACAGCCGCGGAAGGCTTCATTGCCAATCGTTGTTACACTGTCACCAATAACAACCTTTTCAAGAGATAAACAATTCTTGAAAGCATAGTTTCCTACATTTGTAACACCGTCTTCAATAATGACTTCCGTAATATCGGTTCCCCACTCAGGAAGTACCGATGAGGAATATGCACCCATTGCACCGCTTCCTGAAATGACAAGCTTGGTGCCAAAAAGCTGCCACTGGCAAGAGCCTGTCGTTCCCTTAGGGAAGCGGTCATAGCCGCATACATTACAGGTGCCGTCATTTTCATCGTCAAAGCTGTGTTCTCCGGCAACTCTAGTCTCGCCGCAATCATTGCAGGTGGTATCACACACACCGTCTACATAGTGCCAAGTTGCAGAAGTAAGAGGAGTATTATCAGTCTTGATCGTAATCTTTGCCTTCTGAGCCTCGGTTCCTTCGTACCATACAGTGGTAAGGCCTGCACAGCCTTTAAAGGTATCTGTACCGATAGATACAACCGTTACGGGGAGCGTAATCTCTGCGATTTCTTTGCAGTCCTTGAACGCATAGTAGTTAAAGGCTTTTACGCTTTTACCAATAGTAAGCGAAGTAAGGCTGACGCAACGGCGGAAGGCTTCATTGCCAATCGTTGTTACACTGTCACCAATAACAACCTTTTCAAGAGATAAACAATTCTTGAAAGCGTAGTTTCCTACATTTGTAACACCGTCTTCAATAATGACTTCCGTAATATCGGTTCCCCACTCAGGAAGTACCGATGAGGAATATGCACCCATTGCACCGCTTCCTGAAATGGTAAGCACGGTGCCGTTGAGGGTCCAGGTACAGCTTCCCGTGGTGCCGCTTGTTGCCGCCGCAGAAGCAGAAAATTCCAAAGGAATCCCTGCTAACGGAGAAAAGACAAACAGCAATGCCAGAAAGAGGGCTGTGACTTTCTTCAAATGATTCATATTTTTTCCTCCAAAAAAATAATAATTTGCTGACTTCACATCAAATCTCTCTATAAATAGACACATTAATTATAAAACATAGGAAAGAAAAATGCAAGGATGAATTTAAAAATCATATAGTTTTTGTACAAAACATTTTTTTACAAAAAAAGGAACCCAAACGGAGACACTTCATAAAGAAGTAGTCTCCGTTTTTCTATATAAAGAAAATAAAACTGCCCAAGTGTTCCTGAGAACACTTGGGCAAGCAGATTTCTTTTCAAATTATTTGATTTTTCGACATTCCAGATAATAGCGTTTGTCCTTCGCGTGGCCGATGGAAAAGCTTTTCTTTGGGAAGACGCCGTCTTTTTCCACGGTGCAGAAGAGGTCGGATTTATCCATAGAAGGAAGGAAGATCGCCAGGGAGTTTTCTCTTTTCGCAAGCTCTTCCAAGGCACTTTCATCGTGAATGTAATCTACGGTACAGCCTTCCTCTTGCTCAAAGCGATCCAAAACCTTTTGAACCGAGGCGATCAGGCTGCCGAGGCTATGATTTTGTATCTTGATCTTTCCCCGTTTTCCGTTGGCAATGGTAAGAAGCTCTCTTCCCTTTTCGTCTCCTGCTTCCCTCTCAAGCTCAGCAAGCACCTTTTCGGGATCACAATCAAAAACGATCCTGTGGATTGGTTCAAATTCAATTCCCTCGTCGTAAACGTTGCAAACCTCCACCAAGGCAAAGCGAGCAGGATGGTTTTCGATCTCCTCGGGAGAAAGTGTCTCTTTCACCTTGCGCCAAATATCCTTGGCAGCGGCAAGGGAATGGTTTCCGTCGCCAATGACAAACTGCACATCCCGAAGGGCCAGGCGATCCATTTCTGCCATTACCGCTCTCGCCTCGTTTTCCGCAATGCGGTAGCCTGTAATTCTGCCGCCGTTTTCCATCAAAGAAAAGTCGTACAGTTTTTCAAAGGAGGCTTTCTTCTCGGTGAGAGGTTCAATGGTGCACCGTTTCTCATCGTCAATCAGAACCAGGATGTGGGGCATTTCAAGGCTTGCGCCGGAGCGGACCTTGATACGGGGAGGAAGACGGTCTACAACGGTCTTTTCGCTGGCTCTTGCAGGAGGATTGGTTCCCGGAAGGTAATCGTAGGCCTCCAGATCAAGCTTTCCGATCATACCGCGACGGATCTTGCCGCCGGTGATCTCTCTTTCCACATAGATAAAAGCATTTTCTACAAGAGAGAAAACATCATTTTTCAGATATTCGTCCATCTTTGCGTTGCGGGAAACAGAAGCCTCCTCCATGGAAAGGGTGCCAAGATACGCCTCGGGAACTACCATATGCAGGGTGGAGGGCTGATCCGATACCTTTTCTGAAACTCTGTCCCAATATGCCTTTTCGGAAGAAAACTGATCGCAAGCAATGACGGACCAGGCTTCGAAATTCTCCTTGGGTAAAAGAATGTTAGCGGGGGTAAATACTGATTTCATTTTAAACCTCGATTTTATTTATGATATTGACTTCCTGCCGAAATGGAGGACGCTCTGTAGATCTGCTCTGCAAGCATAACCTTAAACAATGAATGAGGAAAGGTCATTGGGGAAAAGGATAGCCTTAGATCGCAAAGGCTTTTGATCCTTTCGTGAAGACCCCAAGAGGAGCCGATGAGAAAAACAACACTGTTTTTGCCGCCGAGGGCAACCTTTTCAAAAAGCTCCGACAGCTTCTCGGAGGAAAGTGTCTTCCCTTCAATACAAAGGGCGATCTTGTAGCTTTTGGCAAGATTTGGATTCTGAAGCTGTTTTTCAAATTCCTGTGCTTCCTTTTCAAGGGTAAGCGCAATTTCATCCGAAGACAATTCTCTACCGGGAGTCTTTGCAGGCTTCAAGGGAACGGAAGAAAGGGAGCCGAAAGCGTTCATTCGCTTCTGATACTCGGAAAAAGCCTCCTTGTAATAACTCTCTTTTCCCTCTCCCATATGTAAAACAGTAAAATTCATAAAATTTTTTTCACCTCAAATCGATCTGCGACGGAGAGGGTAAAATCAACTCCCTTTTTTGCTCCGCAGAGGTTTTCAAGTGCCTCCTCAGAAGCCTTCTGGGCAAGGGCAGGGGTATTATTCTCCTGAGAAAGATGGAACAGGGTGAGATTTTCACAGCCGGCTTCCACAAGCTTTGCGGAAAAAGCCGCGCAGTCATTATTATTTAAGTGGCCGATGTCAGAAGCTACCCTCTCCTTCAGATAAGGAGGATAGGGGCCGTTATAAAGCATTTCAAGATCGTGGTTGGATTCCAGGATCACATTTTTACAGCCTGTCAAGAACAAAGAGACCTCCTCGGAAACATGTCCCAAGTCCGTTGCAATGCCAAGAACACGGTCGCCGATAATAAAGCCCTGGCTGTTTACACTGTCGTGAGGCGTTTTGAAGGGGGTGATCAAAATATCTCCCACCTCATACTCTTCTCCCGTATTGACGGTACGAATGCATTTTGCAAGAGAGGCCGCTTCCCTCTGCTGCCCTTTTTGCAAAAGGGACAGATACATCTCCTTGGCGACTTCCGACTGACAGTATACGGGAATTCCGCGGTTTTTGCAAATGACGGGAAGCCCTTTTGTGTGATCGGAATGCTCGTGAGTTACAAAAATTGCCGAAATATCACAAAGCGAAGTGCCAATGGAGGAAAGTGCCGTATCGATCTGTTTCATACTGCCGCCGGCATCGATCAGAATTTTTGTTTTTCCGTCCTCTAAATAAATACAATTTCCCGAGGAACCGGAAAAAAGCGTATAGCAAACCATAAATAGCCTTTCAAATAAAAAATCTAAGATAGATCCAATCCAGAAGAAAGATCAGATAAAAGGGAATGGCAAAAAGAAGCAACCACTGACAGATACGCGCGCGTTTTTCTTCGGGGATATTCAAAGGATTCGGTGTTTTTTCCACCGGCAAATCCAATGTTTTTTCTTCCTCTTTTTTCACGGTAAAGCGACGGTATTTGTCTCTTTTTTTAATGGGGTGCTCTCTGGCTTTATCCTTTAAATACTGTTCTCTTGTCTTCTCTTCCCTTTTTTTATCTTCATCCAAAATGGGACGGATCCCGCCTGCCGCCAAAACATAAAGAACCGAGAGGATCAAGCAGAGGGCATAGTAAAGATAGGTGATGGGAACGGTAAGAGGGGTATTGCCAACGCCCCAATAGATACCGCCAAAAAGAATAAAAAGCAAAACAAGGATAAGAAGTCTTTTTTTCTTTGACATTATTTCTGCTCCTTAAAAATTCGGTACATTTCACAAAGGCCTGTATATCTTAAGGCCTTATAATCGTTTTTCACCATTGCCGAAACAGAGCGATCATCTCCTACAAGAATCACCATTTTTCTTGCACGGGTCACGCCGGTGTAAAGGAGATTTCTCGTTGCAAGCATGGGAGGAGGATTCAAAACGGGCATAATGACCACAGGGTATTCGCTTCCCTGACTTTTATGAACCGTGACCGCAAAGGCGTGCTCGATCTCGGAAAGGTCGTCGAAGGGATATTCTACAAGGCGGGAATCAAAATCGACCGTTATGATCTCCCTTGTATGGTCCACCGAAATGATTTTTCCGATATCGCCGTTGAAAACACCGAGGCCTGTAATCTCTTCATTATCTGCATCTTGCCACTGGGCATCATAGTTGTTGCGAACCTGCATAACCTTATCTCCCACACGGAAGATCACATCACGGATCAGCTTTTCGTCTTTTTGGGGAGATGCAGGATTCAGTGCCGCCTGAAGGGCAAGATTCAGCCTTGCCGTTCCAAGCTCACCTTTTCTGGTACAGCTGATCACCTGGATCCCCTCTAAAACATCTTTTCCGTAGGTTGCCGGGAGACGGTCGCGGCAAAGTGAAACAATGGTATCCGCTACGCTTTTTACCTGAGCTCTTTGCATCATAAAAAAGTCACCGTTCCGATCGGAGGGGATGGGAGAAAGACCTTTGTTGATCCGATGGGCATTTTCAACGATCATGCTCTCTCCGCTCTGTCGGAAGATCTGATCCAGACGACAGACCTTAAAGACCTCCGAAGCGATGGTATCGCGGAGTACTTCTCCGGCACCTACACTGGGAAGCTGATCGCTGTCACCGATGAGAATCAGTCTTGCGCCGGGACGAATGGCTTTCAAAAGATGAGAAAAAAGCAAAATATCCACCATGGAAAGCTCATCTACAATGACCGCATCAAAATCCAAGGGATTTTTTTCATTGCGAGAGAATTTTACCTGATCATCGGGAGAATACTCCATTTCAAGGAGACGGTGGATGGTTTTTGCCTCATATCCGCAGGACTGGCTCATTCTTTTGGCTGCTCTTCCCGTAGGAGCGGCAAGGGCGATCTCCATTCCCACCTGACGGAAAATGTTCACAATGGCCTTGATGATGGTAGTCTTACCGGTACCCGGTCCGCCGGTCAGAACGGTTACAGGATTTTCAATGGCACTTCGAATGGCTTTTTTTTGCGCGGGCGCATAGGAAATGCCTTCTGCAATCTCAGTACGGCCGATCAATTCCTCCACATCGGAAACCGAACCGAAAAGATTGATCCGGGATAATTCAACCAGTCTTGACGCACTCCCGGTTTCCGCGTGGAAATACTCGGGAAGATACACTGCTTTTTCCGGATTTTGTGTATTGAGAATCAAATCGGCACTTTGGCACAAAATGTTAAGGGTATCCCTGATTTTTTCCTCTCCCACCTCAAGAAGCTTGGATGCTGCGGGAATCAATTTCTCCTTAGGAAGGTAGGTATGACCGTTGGCAGAGGCATTGAACCGAAGAATGTACCGAAGTCCCGCTCGGATGCGCTCCTCGGAATCCTTTTCGATTCCGAGATCCTTTGCCATGGAATCTGCACGCTCGAAGCCGATACCGTAGATCTCATCACAGAGAAGATAGGGATTTTTCTTGATAATATCCACTGCGGCATTTCCCCATCTTTTGTAAATGCGCACGGAGGTTGTCATACCGAAAAAGCCGCTGAAAAACATCATAATATTTCTCACACCGAACTGCTCTCTGAAGGATGCGGAGATCTCTCTTGCTTTTCGGGGGGAAATACCAGGTATATCCGAAAGGAAATCGGGATTGTTTTCAATCACATCAAAGGTGGCATCACCGAAACGGTCGATGATACGGCGAGCAAGCTTCGGACCAACGCCGCGAATGGCACGGGAGGAAAGATAGCGGAGCATCGCATTTTCGTCCGCAGGCATGCTTTTTTCAAAATAAGTAACCTTGAACTGCTTGCCGTAGGTAGGATGGTTCACCCACTGGCCCATAGCGCGGACCGCATCCCCTACCATAAGGCTGGGAAGGATTCCCACAAGAGTGACGGGCTCTCTTTCCCATTCGATGGAGCAAACCGTATAGCCTGTTTCATCGCTTTGAAAAACAATGTCTTCGATTTCGCCTTCAATGGTAACAAGATCACTGCGATCAGGCATTTTGTTTCCTCCTTTCAAAAATGAGAAGCAAAATATAGCCGAGTACAAAAACAAAAAACACGGCGGGAAGAAATACATCTCCTGTAAGCTGATAAAGGGTCACCTCTTCGGAGAAAGAAATCTCCCCTGAAAGAACACCTTTTTCCAAAGGACCAAGCTCTTTGACAACACAGCCTCTCTCGTCGATTAAAGCGGATACACCGGAATTGGCACAACGAACCGTACTGCGGGAATTTTCAACACTGCGAAAAACCGCGTGGGCAAGGTGTTGCCAGATACCGGGGGAATCCTTATACCAGGAATCATTTGTTACGAGAACGATAAGCTCCGCGCCGTCTCGAACCGATTTTCTTGTAAGGGAAGGAAAAAGGGATTCAAAACAAATGATCGACCCGATCTTGCCCGCTTTTGTTTCCATTAGGGAAGAAGAATTCCCTGCCGCAAGATCGGAAGAAAGAAGATTGATCTCATTCAGAACAGGAGCAATCTTTGATATGACTTGGGCATAAGGCATTTTTTCACCAAAGGGAACAAGATGCCTTTTATGATACGGCACTGAAACCGAATCCTTGTCCAAAAGGATCGCGCTGTTTGCCGTAGCACCGTCAAGCTCCCAAAAGCAGCCCATCAAAATGGGGGTATCGATCTTGTCGGAAAGAGCCTGAAACTTTTCGAGTAAAGCGTGGTTTCTGTAGAGGTTCTTTGCCACTGCACTTTCGGGCCACACCACAAGATCGCTCTCTTTCACAGTTTGCGTAAGGGAAATATAGGTATCCACCGCGCTTGTTCCATCCCACTTTTCTCCGGAAAGAATACAGCCCTGTACTGCTGAAACCGTAATCGTATCTCCTTGAGGCTTTGCAGCAATACGAAAAACACCAAAGAAAAGATTGGAAAGAAAAAGAATTCCGGCAAAGGATGCAAAAAGAATTTTTTTCCTCTTGCCTTCGGAATAAAAAGCATAACAGATGAAAGCCGAAAAGGAAAGCATCAAAAAATCAAGAAAAGTTTGCCCAAAAAGAGAAACAGACTGAATCAACACAGGGGCACGATAGTTCCCAAGGGAAACTCTGACCCAAGGGAAGGCAAGCTCGCTAAGGGATGTGATATATTGAGAAACAAGGATCCCAAGGACCGCTGTAAAAAGAAGAAACAAGTCGCTTTTTATCTTTTTTCCAACAAGGTGGCACAAAACGGAAGGGATGCCGTATGAAAGGCCGTGAACAAGGCTGATCCCGATCCAGGCCAAAAGCACAACGCCGAGAGAGGATGCACGATCAAGCCCCGTAAAATCCAAGGGGTACAGCCAAAGAAACCAAAAATAAACAAAGAAAAGATACCAAAAACCAAAAAAGGCACCTCGAATGAGAGCCGAAAAAATTTTTCCTTCCCCCTTACGCTTTAAAACCACCAAAAAGAAAGGGACAAAGGAGATCCAAGAAAAAAGAAACAAAGAGGGAAAGGTCATGGGCAAAGCGGAAAAAAGGGCGGCAAGAAAAAGCAAAGCATATTCTTTTTTCAAAAATCCACAGATCTGCTTCATTCCGCTATCCCCCTAAAACAAAATATAAAATATTATACAAGAAATAAGAGAAAATGTAAAGGTCAATTCTTGACAAAAAGCAAAAAGAAACTATAATGTTTCTTTGAAAGTGAGGTATGAAAATGAGCGAATGTACACATGACTGCTCTTCCTGTTCTCAGAATTGCAGTGAAAGACAAGAAAGCCTTGTAGAGGCTCCCAACAAAAACAGTAATGTAAAAAAGGTGATCGGTATCGTTTCCGGTAAGGGCGGTGTCGGAAAAAGCCTTGTCACTTCCCTTCTTGCTTCCGCAACGACAAAAAGCGGTAAGAAGGCGGCTATTTTGGATGCGGATCTTACAGGACCCAGCATTCCCAAAGCCTTCGGTATTCACGAAAGAGCTACTGCAGATGATGAAGGCCTCATCCCTGCGGAAAGCATTGGCGGTGTTAAAATCATGAGCTTGAACCTTCTTCTGGAGGACGAGACCGATCCCGTTGTTTGGCGCGGACCTGTCATCGCAGGTACCGTCAAGCAGTTCTGGACCGAGGTAAACTGGGGCGATGTTGACTTTATGTATGTGGATATGCCTCCCGGAACCGGAGATGTTTCCTTGACGGTTTTCCAGTCCCTTCCCGTTGACGGTATCGTGATCGTAACCTCTCCTCAGGAGCTCGTTTCCATGATCGTAGAGAAAGCTGTGAAAATGGCAAAACTAATGAACATTCCCATTCTCGGTATTGTGGAAAATATGTCCTATTTTACCTGTCCCGATTGCGGAAAGAAGCATTCCATCTTCGGTGAAAGCCACATTGAAGAAACCGCAAAGGAATTCGGCATTCCCGCATTTGCAAGACTTCCCATCGATCCGGAACTTGCAAGACTTGTAGACAGCGGAGCTGTTGAAAAATATCCCGTTGATGCTATCTCTTCTCTTGCCGATACCCTTATGAAGTAGTAAACAAAAAAGTCGCTGCAGATGCAGCGACTTTTTTTAAACGGTAAAGCTTTTGCCAAGCTCTTTGATCTCAAGCACCTCGGAGGATAAAAGAGCCTCCCGCACAGAATCCTGTGTCCACATAATACCCATCAGTCTTTGACAAACTTTTTCACAAAGAAATGTATCCATCGAATCGGAATAAGCCTCAGCAGAGATAATCCTACCCTTTTCAAAGCGAAGGAAAAGCTGAAGAGATCCCCAAGGGAATCTTTCCTTCCATTCCAGGTCAAACTTCGGGGTTTGACCAAGATACCATTCCGGGTCCGAATGGCGGGCAATGTAGGAAGAGAGCTCCTCTTTCTCCGAATTGGTAAAGGCAAATTCGCCAAAATACCCGTCTCTGTTTTCCAAGGCGCGCAAAAGAGCATTTTGTGTCTGTCTGAGTGTCAGGTCGGGAATAAAATCCACCAAGTTACAAACACGGGAACGCACGGAAGCAATTCCTTTAGATGCGATCTTTTTGGGGTCTACGGTAAGATAGCGGGAAAGACGTTCAAGATCGGAAGAGACAAGGAGCGTTCCGTGGTGCATTTTTTTACCCTTTCGATCTGCAAATGCATTGCCCGAAACCTTTTTTCCGTTACACAAAATATCATTTCTACCGGAAAATTCGCAAGGGATACCGAGACTTTGAACAGCAGTTAAGATCAAAGAAAGCTGAGATGCCTGATCGTACCGATCCCGACCTGCAATAAATGAAAAATTAATATTACCGAGATCGTGATACACGGCACCGCCGCCGCTGATCCTGCGGGCAAGCTGCACACCGTCTTCTTTCATTCTTTCAAGGTCGCACTCCACCCAGGGATTTTGGTTCTTACCGATAATAACGGCGTTTTCATTTTGGTACAAAAAAAGGATCAATTCATCCTCGCCTACATGGTCAAGAAACCACTCGTCCGTTGCCATATTTTCATGGGCATTTTTCGTTTCTGAAATATAAACAAAATTGCGTTTCATACATCCTCCATTTTCCACCAAACAGTATATCAAAGATACAAAAAAAATCAAGGTTAAAATTGACACCGTGAAAAAATAAAACTATAATGGAGAAAAGAACTTATAAGGAGCCGATTATGGCAGACAAACAAAAAACCGTATATATTTGTTCCGCTTGCGGTGCCATTCAAACAAAATGGTCAGGACAGTGCCGTGAATGCAAGGAATGGAACACCATGGAGGAAGAGGTACAGATCGTTCCTTCTTCCAAGGTCAAAAGCAAAGAGCCTGTATTATCTGATTTTGCCACCGCTGAAAAGCTGACCGATATCCGCGAAGAAGCCTTAGGTGGCGAACGGATGAAGACAGGAATCGGCGAACTTGACCGCGCACTCGGCGGAGGAATCGTTGCAGGCTCCGTAGCACTTTTTTCAGGAGAACCGGGAATCGGAAAATCCACCCTTCTTCTTCAGATCTGCAAAGAAATGAAGGACCAGAAGGTGCTTTATGTTTCCGGAGAAGAATCCCAGCTTCAGATCAAAATGAGAGCAAAGCGTCTGGGGACCGTAACAGATAACATCTACCTTCAATGCGAAACGGATATTGACGGCATCTTAATGGAGATTGCACGCATCAGCCCTGATATTTTGATCATTGACTCCGTTCAAACCCTCCAGGATGCTTCCTTATCTGCCGCTCCCGGCAGTACGGGACAAGTGAAAATGTGCACAGGAAAGCTAATGGCTGTGACCAAAAAGACCGGATTTTCCACCATTTTGGTCGGGCATGTTAACAAAGACGGTGTTATTGCAGGACCAAAGCTTCTCGAGCACATGGTGGATGTGGTCCTTTACTTTGAAGGAGAAAGGACCCAAAGCTGCAGAATTTTAAGAGCCATCAAAAACCGCTACGGCTCTACCAATGAGATCGGTCTTTTCGAAATGACAGATTCGGGCCTGGAAGAAATTCCGGATCCCAGCCGCAGACTTTTGGAGGATAGTCCAAAAAAGGTTTCAGGCTCTTGCCCGGTATGCCTGATGGAAGGGACACGACCCATTATGACAGAGGTACAAGCACTAATTTCAAAATCTCCCTTCCCGAATCCCAAACGACTGTCCAGCGGTGTGGATTATAACCGAATGTCAATGCTTCTTGCGGTCCTGGAAAAGCGTCTCGGCCTTCGCTTCTTTGATAAAGATGTTTATTTGAATGTAGTTGGCGGCCTTCGTTTGGATGAAACTGCCGCTGACCTCGGCATTTGCACGGCACTTTTGTCCGGAGCATTGGATCTGCCGCTTCCGGGCAATATGATTGCAGTAGGCGAAGTAGGTCTTTCCGGAGAATGCCGCACCATCGGTGACTCTGATATGCGTGTAGCGGAAGCGGCAAGGCTGGGATTCGAAGCCATTATTTTGCCGAAAAAGCAGGCAGACCGTTTAAAGAAAAAACCCAGCGGACTGAGACTTATTCCCGTAAGAAGCGTCTATGAGCTTCTTGAGGTTCTAAAAGGAGAGACGGTGTGAATACTGAAGAATTTTCAAAAAAAGAACATTTCACCTTTGATGATCTGAAAGAACTCGTAGAATTTCTTCGCTCGCCCGAAGGCTGTTCTTGGGACCGGGAGCAAACACACGAAAGCATTCGCTGTCATTTTATCGAAGAAGCCTACGAGGTTGCAGAAGGAATTGATAAAAAAGACGATTCTCTTCTATGCGAAGAGCTTGGAGACATGCTGTTTCAGGTGCTGTTTCACACAGATATTGCAAGAGAAGAAAATACCTTTTATCTTTCCGATGTGATCGATGGCATTTGCAAAAAAATGATCCGCAGACACCCTCACCTCTTTTCAAAGAATAAAGAACTGATGGATTGGGAAGAAATCAAAAAAGCGGAAAAGGGAGAAAAAACGAAAAAAGACACCCTTCGGCGTGTGTCTACCTCCCTGCCATCTTTAATGCGTGCAACCAAATTTATTGAAAAGGGCGTAAACGCTTCGAGCTGCATAACAGAGCTTACTGACGAAGAGAAAATCGGAGCTGAATTTTTCCGTCTTTGCAGCCAATGTAAAAAGGAAAATATTGACCCGGAAGCGGCTCTCAATCAATATTTGGAAAAAATTATCATAAACTGCACAAATTATGAATGATTTTTTTAGATTTTTTGTCGATTTTTTTTGTGAAACTATAAAAACACTTGAATTTTTTCGGTATAAAGGGTATAATTTCTCTATGGCGATTCAAAAATAAATTTTCTTATTTCAAGGAGACTTATGATGAACAAGACACAGCTTACCGAAGCGGTTGCCGCAAAAGCCAAAATGAAGAAAAAGGATGCCGAGATTGCCGTGAATCAAGTATTTGACATTATCACGGAAGCTCTGGTCAAAGGAGAAAAGGTCCAGATTTCAGGCTTTGGCAGTTTTGAAACCAAAAGCCGTGCTTCCCGAATCGGCAGAAATCCTCACACCCATGAAAAAATGGAGATCCCCGCGTTTAAGAGCGCAAGCTTTTCTCCCAGCAAACTGTTAAAAATCAGCATCAATAAATAAAAGGTAAAAGGAGCTGCAAAGCGGCTCCTTTTAAAAATTCAAAATGAGACTTGACAAATTTTTAAAGGTATCCCGCATTATCAAAAGAAGAACCGTTGCCAACGATGCTTGCAGCGAGCAGCATGTACTTGTAAATTCCCGCGTTGTAAAACCGGGATATGATCTGAAGATCGGCGATGTGATCGAAGTGCATTTCGGGCATCGCATCTTTCGCTGCAGGGTAAAAGATATGCCTGAGCATGTGGGCAAGAACGAAGCATCCACTCTTTACGAGGTTTTATCGGAGGAATAATCCTCCTTTTTCTTTCATAAGATCTTAGAAGAAACGAGGTGGATTTTATGGAAGAAAAAAAGACTTCTGTCATTTTGACAGATCGAAAAACACTACAGCTTTCAGGTGTAACCGAAGTTTTCAGCTTTCGCGAAACAGAAGCGGAATTATCGACCCAGTCCGGCACCTTGCAAATAACAGGTCAAGGAATGCATATGGAAAAGCTGGACCTTGAAAAGGGAGAAGTGTCTCTTACAGGCTTTATCGTATCTCTTTATTATCCGGATGATGAAACAAAAGTAAGCCGCGGATTCTTATCCCGTTTTCTCAAAGGATGATGCCCCCCTGTTCACCGGAGAGTTTTTTGTTTTTTTCCTCTGTTTTTCTCGGATTTATTTTCGGGCTGTACTATGAGACATTCCGATTTATCAGGCTTTCCTTTCCTCATACATCGCTGCTTATATTTGCAGAGGATCTGTTATTTTTCTTGCCCATTACCGTAATTTATATCTTTTTCAACTTTGCCCTCTCAGACGGAGTGGTTCGATGGTTCTCTCTTGTCGGTGTAGTCTCGGGATTTCTCTTGTACCTTGCGACCCTTGGAAAAATAATCCGCTTTTTCTCTTCTTGTATTCTGAATTTTTTCAAGAAGCTCTTGCGAGGAATTTTTCTTTTGTTATTCAGACCCATCGTCAACGTTTTCAAAAATATAACAAATTGTTTATATGGGAAATATAAAACATACCGTATACTGATAGTCGGTAAACGAAACGCGCGAATGTTAAAGAAAGCAAAAAAGCATCTTTTAAAGAAGGCGCGCAAAGGATTTTTAAAGTAGGAGTTAACATGCGAAGCAAAATCGGTTTTTTCGGGAAGCTTGCCTTTGTAGCAATTATTCTTTTCCTGATCATATCCATTGTAGATAAAAACCTTCAGATCAACGATCTCAAGGAAAAAGAGGAAAAGATCAACAATCAATTGCAAGCCTACACCCTTTATGTTGAAAAGCTAAATGCCCAATTGGAAGAAGAAGTTTCCGAGGAAACCATTAAGCGCGTCGCCAGAGAAAAGCTGAACTTAAGAGATCCGGGCGAGCTCATTTATTCCAATGATCTTCCCAACTAATAAAAGCCGCTGAATGCGGCTTTTTCTTTTTTTGAATATTTTCTCCTTTCGTGGCAACAATAAAGTCACCGAAACCAAAAAACGAAAGGAAATAAAAATGGGAAATCATTTGAAAAAGAAAAATACCGTTGGCGGGGGCTTATACATAGCCCTGGCTATTTGTGTACTGTCTGTCATCTGTATCGGCGTTTACAGTGCTGTCATCAATATTTTTGATACCGGCAGTGTGAAAACACCGACAAAGCAAGAAGAAACGAAAAAACCGAACACCGTGATCGAAACGCCTGTTACTACAAAACCGAAAGCAACAGTCCCCCCTGTCACCACGACACCGAAGGCAACGGAAGGGAATGCTACTCCTGAAGAGCAAAAGGAGCAAAGTGTAACGGTTACCCCAACACCGCCCACTTATACTATGCCGGTGGCGGGCAATGTAACAAAAGCCTTTTCTCACGATGTACTCGTATATTCCGAAACCATGAATGATTATCGCGTTCATAACGGTTGCGACCTCGCTTCCGCTGTTGGCACCCCCGTGAAGGCCTTTACAGACGGCGTTGTAGAATCTGTTTATGAGGATCCTCTCCTTGGATACACCGTTGTGATCGATCACGGAAACGACACAAAAAGCTATTATCGAAACCTTTCCGAAACACTGCCTGACGGTATCGAAGCCGGTGCAGAAGTAAAGGAAGGACAGGTCATCGGCGGCGTTGGAGAAAGTAATTTGATCGAATGCGCAGAAGAGCCTCATCTTCACTTTGAGGTTGCGGTAAACGGACAGTTTGTGGATCCCATGAGTTATTTTAACTAAAAAACACGGCAGGAAAACCTGCCGTGTTTTTGCACATTTTTTTTGGAAAAGCATAAGATATGAATGAGTCAAAAAAATGAAGGAGGCTTCTTATGCTTGATCAATCAAAAGGAGCAAGAAGTGTATGCGGAAATGTAAACGGCGCTTGCTGTATCGATACATACCGCATTTATGATTCCTGCCGCAATCAGGAATGTCTGGAGGATCTGCGGGTATTTGTTACCGATGAAGGACAGCGTATTCTGGACATTGCTTCTGCCATTCGTATAAAATCCGTAAAGGTTTTATGGGCAAAGATCGATACCGATGAAATGCCCTTTAATAAAGGATATTTTCAAATCAGCATTCGTTATTTTTTCCATTGTGTAATGGATTGCTGCACCGGACTTGGAACCGGACAGGATGTTGCCGGGCTCTGCGTTTTTGATAAAAGCGTAATGCTTTACGGCGGCGAAGGTAATGTTTCCATCTTCAAGTCGGATGTTTTATCAAATACCTTCTGTCCAACCTCTCCCCCTCTTGTCCACCAAAGCACAAATCTTCCCCGCGCAGTGGTAGAGGCGGCTAATCCTGTGGCCTTGCGACTGAATGTGATGGACACCTCTTGCGCAGATAATTTCGGTCTTTGTGTGATCAAAGCCGACCAGATTCCCGAGAATATCTGTCAGTGCTTTGACGGCAGATTTACCCCCGCACCGCAAGGAAATAAAACCTGCTTTATTTCTCTCGGTCTTTTTTCTCTTGTACGGATGGAACGCCCTGCACAGCTGGTCATTCCCGCTTGTGACAGCTGTATCCCCGGAGAAGAAAGCACTTGCGAGCTTCCCTACTCAGACCCTTGCGCCCTGTTCCGTTCCATGGAATTTCCGGTAAAGGAATTTTATCCGGAAATGAAAGAAGGCTGCGGGGAATCATAAAAGACAGAAGGAAAAACCCTTCTGTCTTTTTATCGATCTAAAATTCTCTTGACAAACAAAGAAAACATCGTTATACTATAAATAGATTATTTTGAATATTGATAAGAGGTTAAATCTTATGAAAAGAATTCTTCCCATTTTGCTTGTTATTGCTTTGGTGCTTTGCCTTGTGGTCTCTTGCGGGCCCAAGAAGGAAGAGGCTCCCAAAACCGAACAAAAAACCACAACCACTGTCGCAAAGAAAACAACCACATCCAAAAAGGTACAAATGGGCATTGATTCCAAGGATGAAGGCTGGGCCTTCTGGAAACAGTTTTAAAGATAAAAGAGCTGACTTGTAAGTCAGCTCTTTTTATTATGCTTTTTACCGAATAATTCTCAAGAATGAAGGCATTCTTTCCTCGTTCAATCCGTTTTCTTCTCTTATTTTGTCAGGAGATATATGATATTTTTTTGCAAGACTCCAAAGGGTTTCTCCTTCTTCAGGAAAAACATATAAAATGTTGTCAGACCTTTTTTCAAATGCATCCCCTTTTTCAACCGAGACCACGGGACTGATATGATGTCGGCAAAATACAGAAAGCATACCTGCAAGATCAAATCGAAGTCGAAGTGAGTCTTCATCCGGATCGATATCAAGGCTGCGGGATAGGCCATAAACCTCAATACGGCATTCCTTCCCTGTCGGCAGTTCAATTCCGTCTGCGGATAGCTGACAGCGAAAATCCAAACTGTCTTCAAAATTTTCCATCTCACCCGTTTCAAAAATTCCCAGATAACGGTAAAAAATCTTTCCTTCCAAAACAAATTTATTTTCTTCCAGGTAACAATCCTTAAAATCGACCGATGTTTTGATTCCTTCGGCACGGAAGATCTTCTTTCCGCTTTTATAAGGAACGGATTCTTTTAAGGTAACCGCAAAATCCTTCATTCCAAGGATCTCTTCCACACTTTCCTTTTCTCTTTTCAACACCAATTCCGAATCCGTAGAAAAAGCATCATCGATCAAGGTGCATGATTGATTTTCAAAAGAAGTAACTTCGCATGTAAAAGAAACCTCAAAAAGGATGTTTTTATGTTCGCCATCTTCGTTGATATCCGTAGATGCCTTCAAAAAATTCGGGATCATTTGCACCTTGCAAAAATTTTCGGAAGTAATACTTGGAATACCGATCCTTTTTTCAAACTCAATGGGCTGATAGAAGCTGATATAAGTATCCTCCCCTTCCGCTGTATAACCGCAATGCAAATCACAAAAGCCCGTAAAGGTTACACCGCCGTCCTCTGCTTTGATATTTTGGGCAAAAAGATCAATGTCCATTTCGCACACCTCCTGAATGGGAAGGTAAGCTTTGGGCAAGGAGATGGTTTCGGAAAAATTCATTTCCTCGGTATGGCATATGCAAAGCCTGGCCATTTTCACTTCACTGCATTTTGTCACAATCTCTTGCTGTTCGGTCTTATTAAGAAAACAGACACTGCGATTCCACTTTGCATCAAGGAAGAGAGAAACATCACACCTTGCGCTGATCTTGCGCGGCCCCTGAAGCTTCACACTTTCCCCTTCCACAGTCAATTCCACAAAAGATGCAATTTCGGAAGGATCAACATCTTCACTTGGGCGCGGAATCTTAAAGCTGTATGAAAAATTCTCTCTGGATAAAAATGAAGAAACGGCTTCTTTTTCACCGCTTGTTCTGTATAAAAAGTTGAAGCTGACAACACCTTCGATCTCGCAGATGATCTCTTGTCCCTTCATATAAATATTCTTGCTGTTGACTCTTGCGCAAGGGTCAAGACGAATGATCCTTTGTGCTTCTTCCTTATAATCAGGCAATACGACCTCGCTTTCCACGCGACATCTTCCCTCGCCCGAATAGAGGTCACTAAGTTTTTGCTTGTATTCTTTTTCAAACATTTCTTCTACCATCCTTTTCTCCGTTCTCGGTGGAAACACCACCGCAAATTAATAAGCACTAACAATGTATGCAATAAAAGAAAACGGTATTCCAAATCAAATATAGTTTCTCTTCCTTTCCATAAAAGCACGGATCTTTTCCAAGGCACCCTTTTCGATCCTTGATACATATGACCTTGAGATGCCCATTTTCTGAGCAACCTCACGCTGTGTTTTCTGTTTCTTTCCGTCAAGACCGTAGCGTAGGATCACAATCTCCTTTTCTCTTTTTTCCAAAAGATTGTTTACTGCATAAAGGGCAAGTCCCGTCTGTCCTTTCAGAACGATTTCGTCTACGATCCGATCCTCCACACGCATCACATCCATGATCGTCAAAGGATTTCCGTCTTTATCCACCTCAATGGCATCGGAAAGACTCGTTTCCACAGTGAACTTTTTTTGTGAGCGGAAATACATTAATATCTCATTTTGTACACATTTTCCTGCGTATGTAGCAAAACGGTTTCCAAAGGAAGGCTGAAAAGAGTCAATTGCTTTGATCAGCCCGATCGTCCCTACAGAAATCAGATCCTCCTGCTCTCCTTTATCCGTGTCGTAACGCTTGATCATATGCGCGACCAAGCGAAGGTTGTGCTCGATCAGTTTTTCCCGTGCCCCTTCGTCGCCTTCCTTCATTTTGAAAAAAAGCTTCTCCTCCTCTTCCTTTCCCAAGGCGGGTGGAAAAGAAGAGCCGGACAAAACCCGAAGGCAAAGAAAAACAAAGTGAGAAAGACCAAGGCCGCAAAATTCCAAAAACATCCGTTTTCTCCTTTCGTCGTGATAATCTAAATATATGATTCAAAGAAAAAAAGAATCCTTTTTATAGGAAATCGGGAAAAAGATCTCTCTTCTCTTGATTTTAAACCTCAAATATTGTAGAATGTAGATATTATTTGAAGAAGGAATCACAATCCATGCTATACCCTGTTATCGACATTGGTTCCAACACAGTAAAAATCGCTGTATTGGATGAAGAAACGCTGTTTCATGAAGCACCTGTTTTTTTCAAAGCAGTGCCTTTAAAGATAAAATCGAAAATCGTAGAAAATTCTCTTCCCGAAACAGCAACAAATGAGCTTGCCGATCTGATCAAAGAGTTTTCCGATATTGCCGGCAGATTGACCGCAGCTTCCCCCATTGCCTTTGCAACGGCCTCTCTGAGAGGTCTTGAAAACCTTGATTTTGTACTAAAAAGAGTAAAGGAAAAAAGCGGCATTGACATCCGAGTGATCTCCGGGAAAACAGAGGCCTACTATTCCTTTTTGGGCGCAAAGGGCTCCGCGTCGGCAAAAGGCGGCATTTCCGTAGACTTGGGCGGCGGATCGACCGAAATCCTTTCTTTTCGCAAAACGAAGGTGCTTTCGTCCACCTCTCTTCCCTTTGGATGCCTGACCCTTTATGAAATGTTTTTTGAAAACGGAAAAAACGATATGGAAGGCTGCAGAGCCTTTATTAAAAGGCACTTAAGGAAAGCCGCGCCTTTATGCTTCGGTCAATCGCTTCTTCTTTCAGGCGG
Organism: Eubacteriales bacterium; assembly: GCA_045602025.1. GTDB lineage: Bacteria > Bacillota > Clostridia > Oscillospirales > SIG627 > RGIG5579. Next base: position 20,007 of record JAZSAT010000009.1, read on the forward strand.
AAGTGCAAAAGCGGTCCTCAGATACAAAAATGTATTGGAAGGCAAGAAGAATTTTACCCTTCAAAAAAATCATTTCGAAAAAGTAGAAGACCATTTCTTCGGAGAAAACGAAAAGGAAAAAAAGAAGCTCGAAGAGATCCTCAAAGACCGATTCCGTCTGATTCCGCCTGCAATCGCTGTTTTTTCCGAAATAGCAAATTACTATAGAAAAGACCAGGTCCTTGTCTGTAAAAGCGGTGTAAGAGAAGGCTGTCTTTGGCACCATTTAAATAAAAAATAATTTTTTTCAAAAAACACTTGCATTCCGTTTTTGTTTGTGTTATAATCCATTCGTTATGGTATGAATGTATTTGCATTTGCAACCAAGCGGTCCTCTACCGGCTTCAGTATGAACGCTTGCATTTATACTTAAATAATTTATTTTATTTAAGGAGGGCCCATCATGGATATGATCAAGGCTTTTACAAACGAGCAGCTTAAGAAAGAAGTTCCCCAGTTCAACGTAGGTGACACCGTACGCGTTCACAACAAGATCGTTGAAGGAACCAGAGAAAGAATCCAGCTTTTCGAAGGAACCGTTATTGCAAAGAAAAACGGCGGTATCTCCGAAACCTTTACCGTAAGAAGAATCTCCTACGGTGTTGGTGTTGAAAAGACTTTCCCCCTTCACTCTCCCAGAGTTGAAAAGGTTGAAGTTGTACGCACCGGTAAGGTTCGCAGAGCAAAACTCTATTATCTGCGCGACAGAGTTGGTAAGGCAGCTAAGGTTAAGGAACTCATCTAATTACAGTACCGAATTGCAAAAGTCGCTTTTGACAACCACATTCGGAATTTAATCAGTTGCTTAAAGGGGGACTTTACAAAAGTCCCCCTTCTTTTTTTGAAAGGATACCTTTATGAAAAGTGATTCCATTTTCGATGAAAATAAAGAAGAAGCGGTAAACGAGCAGGATACTCTTGAAAATCGCGATGAAAAAGAGATCATAGTCGAAACGGAGGACATCCCTCTTGACCCCGCCCCTTTCCCTGAAGATCTTTATAATGAAACGGTAAATGAGGAAGAAGCGGAAGAGGAAAACAAGCCATCTTCTGCCGCCAATTTTTTTGATTGGATCAAATCGTTTCTTTTTTCCCTGACTGTTGTGATATTTGTTTTCACCCTCCTTTTCCGTGGCGTGACCGTAAATGGAAACTCGATGCTTCCTACCCTCCACTCCGGTGAATACCTCATTATTTCCAATTTATTTTACGAACCCAAGCAAGGGGACATTGTCGTTGTACAGTCTCCTCATTATAAAAACGGAACAGAGCCCCTGATCAAACGCATTATCGCAACCGAAGGGCAGACGGTTCGAATCAACTTTATGACCTGGGAGGTCTGGGTTGATGATGTCCTTTTGGAAGAGGACTATATTCTCAAGGATGAATTTAGCATGATGAACTGCGAGAATATGTATCCCGATAAAAAAGGAATTGCAGAAACCGTTGTTGAAGATGACTGTATTTTCGTTATGGGGGATCACAGAAACGACTCCCTTGACAGCCGCAGCGACGATGTGGGACAGATCGATGAGCACTATATCATGGGAAGAGTTTTACTGCGCATTACTCCTCTCGACCGTTTCGGAAAAGTGAAATAAATCAATTCAAATCCAGTAAAGAGATAATTATGAACGAAGAAAAAGGCTTTTCAAGATCACAAATCCAATGGTTTCCCGGTCACATGGCCCTTACCCGCCGTATGATCAAGGAAAATTTAGGAAATGTGGATATTGTATTTGAGCTTCTGGATGCAAGAATTCCCGAAAGCTCAAAAAATCCTGAGATTGCCGCTCTTTTGGGTGATAAAAAAAGAGTCGTCATCCTCAACAAAGAGGACCTTGCGGATCCGGAAAAAAATGCCCTGTGGAAGGAGCATTTTTTAAAAGAAGGACTTGGCGTAGTACTTCTTGACTGTAAAAGCGGCAAGGGTCTCAGTTCTATTCTGGCAGAATCCCGCCGTCTTTTGGCAGATAAAATTCAAAGAGACCGGGAAAAAGGAATGTCAAAGCCCATCCGCGCGATGGTCGTAGGCATCCCCAATGTAGGCAAAAGCACTATGATCAACAAATTTGCCGGCACCAAAAAGGCGCAGGCTGAAAACCGTCCCGGTGTAACAAAGCAAAAGCAATGGGTGAAGGTAAGCTCTGAGCTTGAGCTACTCGATATGCCCGGTGTACTTTGGCCCAAATTTGAAGATGTTTTCATCGGTGAAAACCTCGCCATTACGGGTGCCATCAAGGATACGATCCTGCAAAGCGAGGAGATCGCATGTAAGCTTTGTGAAAGACTGATGAAATCCTATCCTCAAAAGCTTGCGGAACGGTACAAGCTTTCCGAAAGCGATCTTTTCGGAGATGCTTATGATGTGTTCTGCACCATCGGTAAAAAAAGAGGTATGCTGGTCAGCGGCGGTGAGATCAACGAGGAAAGATGCGCCGCAATGCTCCTGGAAGAATTCAGAAACGGAAAGATCGGACGCATTACATTGGAGGAGCCGAGGTAAATTGGATTATACTTTTGAAAAAACACTGATTCCGGAAGGGGTAGAGGTTGTTTGCGGCCTTGACGAGGCAGGCCGAGGCCCCTTGGCAGGTCCCGTTTTTGCGGGGGCTGTCATTCTTCCTAAAGGATATATCCCCGAAGGATTAAACGACTCCAAAAAGCTTTCCGAAAAGAAACGGGAAAAGCTTTTCTCTCTCATTACGGAAAACGCGATCGCTTGGAGCTATGGTACCGCAAGCCCCGAGGAGATCGACGAAATCAATATATTGAATGCAAGTATGCTTGCAATGAAAAGGGCCGTGGAAGCGCTCTCTGTAAAGCCTGATTTTCTCTTGGTTGACGGAAATATCGCACGCGGCTTTGACCAGAAGGCTGTTCCCATGATCAAAGGCGATGCCAAAAGCCCGCACATTGCTGCCGCAAGCATTATTGCAAAGGTGCTTCGTGACAGAGAATGCCTTCAAATGGCTCGAGAGTACCCGATGTACGGCTTTGAAAAGCATAAAGGCTACCCCACAAAAGCACATTTTGAAGCAATTGAAAAGAATGGGGTCTCCCCCATTCACAGAAAAAGCTTTTTGAAAAAAAGAGGTCTTGCGTGACAAACAAAACCTTCGGTAACCGCGGCGAATACCTTGCCCGACTTTATTTAGAGAAGAAGGGATTTATATTCATTCGCGCAAATTACAGAACAAAAAACGACGAGATCGATCTGATCATGCAAGAAAATGACGAGATCGTTTTTGTGGAAGTGAAAACAAGAACGCTACACAGTGCCGAAGCCTTTGGAAGAGGCGCAGACAGGATCGACGATGATAAAAGGCGTCATATCATTCGTGCTTCCCGCACATTTTTATACGAGGAGCCAAAGCTGACAAGAGGCCTATTTCCAAGATACGACGCAGTAGAGCTTTATCTGGATCATCAGGATTCCAACAAAGTAAGAGTTCTGCACACCCCTTGTGCATTTGGCATATAAAAAAAGCACCCCGAAGGATGCTTTTTTTATTCTCAGCGGTTTTTGGGGCGAAATGTTGCGCAGATGGTATCGATCCCTGCAGTAGCATAGCTTGGTCCCACATTGATCTGCGGAGCTGTGCAATACTCACTCATATCGTTGTAGACGCAGTTTTTCACATTGCAGCGGATGCCATGAATGTGCTCGGGAACAGAAGAAGAATCTAAGCGAATCCCTTCCATAGGATCACTTCCTTTCTTTTTTCTTTAGTTTGCATCCATTTTTCTGAAATTATACGAAAGGATCTGAAATGGCTTTATTTACGCTTGCCGATCTTCACCTGTCTTTTTCTGCCGATAAGCCTATGGATGTTTTCGGAGGAAGCTGGGTGGGATACGAAAAAAAATTAAAAGAATATTGGGAATATATGGTCTATCCGGAAGACACCGTTGTGATTCCCGGTGATATTTCTTGGGGAATGAGCCTGGAAGAAGCGGAAAAGGACTTCGAATTCATTGAGTCTCTTCCCGGAAAAAAGATTTTAATGAAGGGGAATCACGACTATTGGTGGTCCTCCATGAATAAATTGGAAAATTTCCTGGAAGAAAAGCATTTTTCCACCCTGCAGTTTTTACATAATGATGCTACCTTTGCGGAAGGAAAGGTCATTTGCGGCTCCCGTGGCTGGATGTGCGAGGATAAAATGACCGAACAGGACGAAAAGGTTCTTCGAAGAGAAGGCCTTCGCTTCCGCCTTTCCTTGGAAAAAGGAAAAAAGCTTGCAGAAATAAAAAAGGAAGAAAGTGGAATCGAGCCTGAGATCCTCTGCTTTTCCCACTACCCTATTATTACCGCTGCACAAAGAGAAAATCCAATTCTCGATGTTCTAAAAGAATTTGGTATAAAAAGAGTCTATTACGGGCACCTACACAATTGGGGAACAAAGCCCCTTTACGATGAGTGGGAGGGCATTCACTTCACCTTGGTTTCCTCCGATTACCGCAGCTTTACCCCTGTAAGAATCGATTAAAAAACACACCCGAAATTCGGGTGTGTTTTTTTGTGTTTTTTGTTTTACTTCAGTTCAACATCCCAGCCGTTGAGGTAGCGTTCCAGAATACCGAGATCCTTGTTGTTTACAAGACCGTCACCGTATACATCGAAGGCGATCTCATCAAGATCTACATCCCAGCCGATGATGAAGCGTTCCAGAATGCCAAGGTTCTTGTTGTTAACAAGGCCGGCGCCGTTTACATCACCGGAGAGATAATCGATTACGGTAACAAAGCCGTTTTCGGTAGCAACGGGAACATTTTCAAAATCAAAATTGTATACATCCTCCACATCGTAGGAAAGTGTAATTTTCGCATCACCGGAAGAAGCTGATTCTTTGATCTTGAAGGTAAGAGTTGCCAGAGCACCGTCGGTGGTATTGTTATCGTGGACGGTATCGTACCAATTTACTACAATGGGATTTGAGGTCAAAGGACCGAAGGAGGCATCGGCAAAATCTGCACCGGAAATATCTACAAGCTCAAGGATACTATCATCAAAGGCAACGCTGAGCTTCATAGAAACAACACCGGGGTTGTTACGGATGCCTACCTTTACTTCTACGGTATCCCCTGCTTTTCCTTTTGCAGGCTCCACATAGAAGGTGGGAGCATCTTCCGCATTGATCACGCGGAAGGCACCGCACTCGTTGCACTTTTCATCGTATTTGTTATCGTATCTGTGGGCAAAGGGTATGCGAAGAGTGCCGCAAACATTACAAGTATCATCGCAATCGTTATCGTAGCTGTGCTTTTCGGTAGCGGGGATAGAGGTGCCTTCACTTCTTGTTTCACCGCAAACGGAGCATTCTTCGTGCTTTTCGCCGTCTTTTCCGCAGGTTTCCACAGAATCAACAAACCATTTGAAATCGTGAGTGATCTCTCTTTCGCGGCCGCAGATGTTGCAGATGGTATCACAGGCATGGTCATATTCATGGCCAGGAATTATCCGCACAGCGCCGCAGATATTACAATCCTCGTCGCAAACATTGTCATAAATGTGTTCGGAAGGAATGCGAACCGTGCCGCACACATTACAGTCTGCATCGCAAGCGTTGTCAAAAATATGATCCGGTACTTCTCTGATCGCGCCGCACACATTACAGTCTGCATCGCAGGCGTTATCGTAAATGTGATCCGGCACTTCCCTGATCGCGCCGCATTCGTTACATTCTGCATCGCAGTCATTATCATAAACATGCTTTGATAACAAAACGGTAAAGGTAGCGGTGAAATCCTGACAGGTTACGGTGATCACCTGCTCGCCAACCTTCAGCGCATTGAAGCCTGAAAGGGTAAAGTTTGTGATCTCTCTTTCTACACCGTCGGTATAAGTACCCTTTACCACAAGGCCAGTGGTATCAAGGCTTTCCCGGGGCTGGTACTCCAATTTATCCGGCAAGGTATCAATGAAAATACCGGTAAGCTTGGGGGCGGTATCAATTACATTTACCTTAAAGGTGGTAGAATAGGTACTGCCGTATGCAGAGACCCATTTTACCGTAACGGTGCATTCGCCCTCGACGGTGCTGTCGAAGCCGGAAACTGTAAAGTCTGTTACCTCTTTGGTGGTGCCGTCGTTATAGAGGACCTGGAGAACCATGCCTTCTGTATCCAATTCTTCTCCCAAGGCATAGGTGGTCTTTACAGGCTGCTCTTTGATGGAAATGCTCTTTACATCGCGGATGTGGAGGGTAAACTGATAGGTAACGCCGCTGGATGCCGTTGCGGTGATCACCGTATCGCCTACATAGTTTGCATAGATATTATGAAGGCCAAAGCCAACATTTGAATTATTTGCCGTTAAAACTACCACATCGGTAGCGTCCTCCGGGAAGAATTCAAATTCTGCACGGTAGGTTTCGCCACGGTCCAAAACAATGTAGTCTTCCCCGCCTACCAGGGCAAAGCCTTCTGCCGGAACGGATACATCTACAAAGGTGTAGCCGTTGCTGTTTGCAAAGGTCTCTGCAAAGGAGCCAGTCTTGCCGCAAATCTTCATTTTATTAGGATAAGAGAAGGCGGTAGGATCGATGGAAGTTACCGATTCGGGGATGGTAACGCCGTACAAGCCGGTATTGTTGGCAAAGGCTTCGGAGCCAATGGTCTTCAGGCCCTTAGGAAGGGTGACCTGAAGAATTTTGGGGCATTCCTTAAAGGTGTACGATTCGATCGTGCTGATACTATAATCCCGGAAGGTAACTTCTTTTAAAGCATAGCAGCTGAAAAAGGCATTATATCCAATGGTACTAAGAGAAGCCGGGAAATGAACTGCTTCCAGGGCATCGCAATCGTAAAAGGCATTGTTTTCAATGGTCTTAAGAGAATCCGAAAAACGAACTGCTTTTAAGGCATCGCAATCGTAAAAGGCATTGTATTGAATGGTCTTAAGAGAGTCCGGGAAATGAACTGCTTCCAGGGCATCGCAATTTTCAAAGGCATAGTATTGAATGGTTTGCAGCTTTGAAAGGCGGGTAAGATCGATCTCCTTCAGAGAAGTACATCCCCTAAAAGTGCCATCGGGAATTGCAGTCAATCGATTTGAAAGCTGCACCTTTTCAAGGGATGTGCAGCCGTAAAAAGCATCAGAGCCAATGGTGGTGACGCTATCGGGGATGGTTACCTCCGTTAAAGCTGAGCAGCCGTAAAAAACAGAATAGCCAATGGTGGTAACGCTATCGGGGATGTTGACAGAGGTCAGTGCTGTGCAGTTATAAAATGCATAAGAGCCGATGGAGGTTACCGTATCCGGTATTACAATCTCTTCAATTCCTTTGTTTCCGCGGAATAAGTAAGAATGGATTCGGGTGATCCCCTCTTCAAACTTTACGGTTTTTAAAGCTGTGCATTCACCAAAAGGTCCGTAACCATATGAATCGCTATAAACACAAGTTTCCAAGGATTTTGGAATTACGATCTCTTCGATTACAGTTCCGGTGAACGCTAGGTATCCCAAAGACTTCAAATTCTTCGACAGGATTACCGTTTTTAAATTAGAGCAGCCATAAAAAGCAAAAGGGTCAATGGTAGTTACGCTATCGGGGATGGTTACCTCTGTTAAGGCTGTGCAGCCGGAAAAAGCATAGTAGCCAATGGAAATTACACTATCGGCAATGGTTATGGAGGTTAGTGCGGTGCAGCCACCAAAAGCATAATCTCCAATAGAAGTTACACTATCGGCAATGGTTACAGAGGTTAGTGCCGTGCAGCCACCAAAAGCATAATCTCCAATGGTGGTTACCGTATCCGGGATTACAATTTCCTCAATTCCATTGTTCCCGACCAACAAGTAAGACGGAATTTTGGTAATTCCTTCTTCAAACCTTACCGTTTTTAATGTTTTAAGTTCGTGAAAAGGGCCGCGATAATATGAAAAATCACAAGTTTCAAGGGATTTTGGAATTATGATCTCTTCAATTACAGTTCCGGTAAACACCTCACCTCCAAAGGATTTTAAGTTCTTTGATAGGATTACCGTTTTTAAATTAGAGCAGCCATTAAAAGCATAAGAATTAATAGTAGTTACGCTGTCGGGGATAGTAACCTCTGTCAGAGCCGTACAGTATGAAAAAGCAGACCCGTCAATGGTGGTGACGCTATCGCCAAAGGTTACAGAGGTCAGTGCCGTGCAGCCCCTAAAAGCATAGTAGCCAATGGTTGTAACGCTATCGGGGATGGTTACCTCCGTTAAAGCTGAGCAGCCGCAAAAAACATAACCGTCAATAGAAATTACACTATCGCCAATGGTTACAGAGGTCAGTGCTGTGCAGCCATAAAAAGCATAAGAGCCGATGGTAGTTACCGTATCCGGTATTATAATTTCCTCAATTCCTTTGTTTCCGCGGAATAAGCAAGAAGGAATTCGGGTGATCCCCTCTTCAAACTTTACGGTTTTTAAAGCTGTGCATTCACCAAAAGGTCCGTAACCATATGAATCGCTATAAACACAAGTTTCCAAGGATTTTGGAATTACGATCTCTT
>JAZSAT010000010.1:0-20147 GCA_045602025.1 Eubacteriales bacterium
GGGTTCAGTACGATATCAAGGGGAGTACCGTCGGGCAAGAAGGGCATGTCTTCAGGGGGAAGAATACGGGAAATAACGCCCTTGTTACCGTGACGACCTGCCATTTTGTCACCTACGGAGATCTTTCTCTTCTGAGCAACATAAACGCGAACGACCTTGTTTACACCTGCGGGCAATTCGTCGCCGTTTTCGCGGGTAAAGGTACGAACATCTACTACGATACCGCTTTCGCCGTGGGGAAGTCTAAGGGAGGTATCTCTTACCTCTCTTGCCTTCTCACCGAAACTAGCACGGAGCAGTCTTTCCTCGGCGGTAAGTTCCGTCTCTCCCTTAGGAGTTACCTTACCTACCAGGATGTCACCTGCGTGAACCTCTGCACCCTTGCGGATCACACCGTCAGCATTCAGATCCTTCAGAGCATCCTCGCCGACAGAAGGAATATCGCGGGTGATCTCTTCCGGTCCAAGCTTTGTATCTCTTGCTTCATGAGAGTATTCTTCAATGTGAATGGAGGTATAAACATCCTCACGGACAAGACGCTCATTCAGAAGAACAGCGACCTCGTAGTTATAACCTTCCCAGGTCATAAAGCCGATGAGCATATTTTTACCGAGAGCCATTTCACCGCCGCGGGTTGCGGTACCGTCAGCAAGAACCTGACCTTTTTCTACTCTCTGATCTTTTACAACATAAGGTCTCTGGTTGATACAGGTACCCTGGTTGGTTCTCTTGAACTTCACAAGGTGGTAAGCATCCAGGTGACCGCTGTCATTCATAACGCGGATCTCATCTGCGGAAACATATTCCACATAGCCTGCTTCTTTTGCAAGCACGCACACACCGGAGTCCGTACCGGACTTATACTCGATACCGGTACCGATCATGGGTGCTTCGCTGACCATCAGCGGAACTGCCTGCTTCTGCATGTTAGAGCCCATGAGTGCACGGGTGTTGTCATCGTTTTCCAGGAAGGGAATATGAGATGCAGAAACGGAAACGACCATCTTAGGAGATACATCCATATAGTCGATCTCTTCTCTGGGCACCTCGAGAATTTCTTCTCTTCTGCGTGCAGTTACCTTCTTGTTGATGAACTTGTGCTCTTCATCCAAAGGCTCATTTGCCTGTGCTACGGTATAATCGTCCTCTTCATCGGCGGTCATATAGCGAACCTCGCTGGTAACTACGCCGGTCTCCTTATCCACCTTGCGGTAAGGAGCCATAATGAAGCCGAACTCACTGATCTTTGCATAAGTAGAAAGATAAGAGATCAGACCGATGTTAGGACCTTCAGGGGTCTCAACGGGACACATTCTGCCATACTGGGTATAGTGTACGTCACGAACCTCGAAGGAAGCTCTGTCACGGGACAAACCGCCCGGACCGAGAGCAGAAAGACGACGCTTGTTGGTAAGCTCCGACAGGGGGTTGTTCTGGTCAATAAACTGAGACAGAGGGGAGGAACCGAAGAACTCCTTGATCGCGGAGATCACGGGGCGCACATTAATGAGTGCCTGAGGTGTTACGGATTCGGTATCCTGAATGGTCATTCTCTCTTTTACGATCTTGTCCATTCTGGAGAAACCAATGCGGAGCTGGTTCTGGAGAAGCTCGCCTACACAGCGAAGTCTTCTGTTGCCCAAATGGTCAATATCGTCATCTGTGCCGATTCCGTGGGAAAGGGCAAACAGATAGTTTACGGAAGAATAGATATCTTCACGGGTAATGTGCTTGGGAACAAGCTCATCCTTTCTTTCGCGGATGCGCTCAATTCTCTCTTCCTCGGATTCGGTCTCCTGAAGGATCTCTGCAAGAACGGAAAGCTTTACCATTTCCTTAATACCTGCAGCCTTGCAAGCCTCATCGGAAATGAACAGGTTCATGGGAACCATTCCGTTGGAGAATACCTTTACTTCCTTGCCGTCTTCGGCAACAACGGTAAGCTTTGTGATACCGTTCTTGCTCAGGCTCTCTGCCTTTTCAGCGGTAAGCACCTCACCCTTTTCAAAGATCACTTCGCCGGTAATCTCGGATACAGCAGGTGCTGCCAGGGTCAGACCGGTTACTCTCTTTGCAAGGGAAAGCTTCTTATTGTATTTATATCTGCCTACTGCGGAAATATCGTAGCGGCGGGGATCAAAGAAGAGGTTGTTTACCAGATTCTGTGCACTTTCCACCAAGGGCGGATCGCCGGGGTTGAGTCTTCTGTAAAGCTCCTTTAAGGCCTCTTCGTAGCAGGTGGTATTGTTGTTCTCTGCAGTTGCAGTGATCATATCCTTATCCATGGTGAGAAGAAGCATGGCATCATCGCCGAACATCTCCTTCAGTTCCGCATCGGTGGAAACACCGAGGGCACGAACAAGAATGGTAACGGGCATTTTTCTGTTCTTATCAATACGAACATAGAAAATGTCGTTCTGATCGGTCTCGTACTCCAGCCAGGCACCGCGGTAAGGAATAACCGTGGTAGCATAGGTGATCTTGTCACCCTTCTCCTGCAGTCTCTGATAGTAAATGCCGGGAGAACGCACGATCTGAGATACGATTACACGCTCTGCGCCATTGATCAGGAAGGTGCCGTTTTCGGTCATCAGGGGGAAATCTCCCATAAAGATCTCCTGCTCCTTGATCTCGCCTGTGATCTTGTTGGTCAGGCGAACGGTCACACGCAGAGGAACCGCGTAGTTTACATCTCTTTCTTTGCACTCTTCGATGGAATACTTGGGGGTCTTATCCACCGTGTAATCCACAAAGTCAATGAGAAGATTTCCGGAATAATCCACAATGGGAGAAATATCACGGAGAACTTCTGCAAGACCTTCGTTCAGAAACCAATCAAAGCTCTCCTTCTGAATCTCGATCAGATTCGGAAGCTCTAAGGGCTCATCGTTCTTGGCAAAACTGTAACGAGTGCCGGTTCCGCATTTCTGGGGATGGGTCATCAACATAAAGTAACCTCTCCTTCATAATTTTTATGTCCTTGGGGCATCTTTCCTTTTCCGAACAATAAAAAAACAGGCATTTAATATATATAAGGAAAAGAATTTTGGAAATTTTACATTTGAATGTAGAAAATGTTTACAGAAATTTTCCATTTCTTTACAACTGTTTCACAAACAAATCTTCAAAAGTCCACGATACCGCCATTATAGTGCAGTTTATAATAATATCACAAGTTTTTTTCGCTGTCAAGGGGCAAATTTCACATTTTTCCTCATTTTTCTTTCGTTGACTTTGCCGGGAAAGAGGGGTATAATAAAAATATCAAGTGCAAGGAGAAATCCATGGAAAAAAACACCGCTCAAAATGAAATCCTTTCCTTAAGAGAAGAGCTTGCCCGCCTCTCCTATGAATACTATGTTCTGGATGCCCCTACCAAAAGCGATTACGAGTACGATATGCTCTATAAAAAATTGGAAAAGCTAGAAAAAGAGCATCCCGAATTCTACGACCCCCTCTCCCCTACCTGCAGAGTAGGCGGTGCCGTGCTTGAAAAATTTGAGAAATACGAGCATGCCGTTCCCTTGAAGAGCCTTTCCAATGTATTTTCCAAAGAAGAGCTTTTTGATTTTCTCGACGGCATCCGCAAAACTGTAGAAAATCCTATGTTTGCGGTAGAATACAAGATCGACGGTCTTTCCGTAGCATTGGAATATAAAGACGGAAAGTTTTTCCGCGGTGCCACCCGCGGCAACGGCCTTGTAGGAGAGGATGTAACGGAAAATCTGAAAACGATCCCATCCATCCCCCTTGTATTAAAAGAAAAGGTGGAACATCTGATCGTACGGGGCGAAGTCTTTATGCCCAAAAAAAGCTTTCACCGCTTAAATGAAGAAAAAGAGCTTTTGGGCGAAGTGCTTTTTGCCAACCCGAGAAACGCCGCCTCAGGGTCTCTTCGTCAGCTTTCCAGCGCCGTTTGTGCAAAGCGTGGGCTTGACATTTTGGTCTTTAACATTCAAACCGTTACAGGAAAGCATTTTTCCACCCACGAAGAAAGCCTCAACTGGCTTTCCGAGATCGGCTTTAAGGTTTCTCCCTTCAAGGTGCTGAAAAGTAATGAAGAAATTTTTGAAGAGATTACTGCAAGAGGAGAAAGCAGAGAAAACCTTTCCTTTGATATTGACGGCGCGGTAATCAAAACAAACGATTTTCATCAAAGAGAGGAAATGGGCGAGCTTCCCCACGCGCCCAAGTGGGCCATCGCCTATAAATATCCCCCGGAAGAAAAGGCAACCGAGCTTCTCGGTATAACGATCCAGGTAGGCAGGACCGGCGTTCTCACCCCCACAGCCGAGCTTGCGCCCGTGCGCCTGGCAGGCACCACCGTATCCCGCGCAACGCTCCACAACGAGGACTTTATCCGGGAAAAGGACATCCGCATCGGCGACAGCGTGATCGTAAGAAAAGCAGGTGAGATCATTCCCGAGGTCCTTCGGGTGGAAACGGGAAAAAGAAGCGAGGACTCTGTCCCCTTCTCCTTCCCCGAAACCTGTCCTTCCTGCGGAGAAAAGGTGTTCCGCGATCTGGACGCAGCGGCAATTCGCTGTACCAACACCGCTTGCCCCGCACAGCTTGAACGAAACATCATCCACTTTGCCTCCAAGGCCGCGATGAATATTGACGGTATGGGCCCCGCAGTGGTAAAAGCCTTCCTTAAGGAAGAAATCATTCGGGAGATCTCCGATATTTATTCCTTTGACCCCCAAAGAGCTGCACAGATCGAAGGTCTCGGTGAAAAGAGCGTTGAGAAATTAAAAATCGCCATTGAAAATTCAAAATCCCTTTGCCTGTCGCGATTAATCTTCGCACTCGGTATCCGCAACATCGGCGAAAAGACAGCCCTTTCCCTTGCAAGACACTTCGGGGATATGGAGAAACTGAAAAATGCCTCCGTAGAAGAGCTCCTCTCTCTTCCCGACATCGGAAAGGTATGTGCCGAGAGTATTGTGGACTTTTTCTCTCATGAGAAAACCAAGGAGCTTTTAGACAAATTAAGATCCTACAGTGTCAACTTCACCTTCGCCGGAAAAGCGCAAGGCACCGTCCTTCAGGGAAAGACCTTCGTTCTCACGGGAACCCTTCCCACCTTAAAAAGAGACAAAGCGGCAAAAATGATCGAGGATGCAGGGGGCAAGGTATCCGGCTCCGTTTCCTCCAAAACAAGCTTCGTCGTAGCGGGGGAAGCAGCAGGCTCCAAGCTGAAAAAAGCAAACGAATTGGGAATTCCCGTATTAAACGAAGAAGAGCTTCTGCAAATGCTTGAAAACTAATTACAAAAGCGGCCGATAATAGGTCGCTTTTTTTCATATTTTTTACAAAAAATGAAACAAATTCACATTTTTTGTAAAAAAGACTTGCATTCTGACAAAATATAAGATATAATACGGAGGAAAATTTGGATTTCCGGTTGAAGATTGCAGGAAAAGGCTTTTGCCTACCGAAGGAGTAACACTCTCAGGTTTCCCGTTTCGGGATGAGGACTGCCATCCGACGGAACTTTGGAGAAACTCATTGAATTGAGTGCCGAAGGTGCAAAGCGCAATGCGCGAATCTCTCAGGCAAAAGGACAAAGTTACATTCTTTTTAAGGCTTTATCGCCTTCCTTTTTGTTTTGTGCAGGATCGTGCTATGCGGCGCGGTCCTTTTTTATTTCATTTTTTATTTTTTGGAGGAAATATGTTAGAAACAATCACCAAAGTAAACGGTGCCGTCAACGGCTTCGTGTGGGGCATGGTAGGTCTTGCACTGCTCATCGGTACCGGCATTCTGATGACCTTCGTCACAAAATGGTTCCAGGTAGGCCGTATCGGTCACTGGTGGAAAGAAACCATCGGCAGTCTCTTTGACAAAAAAGTAATCGGCCACACCAAAGAAAAAGGTTCCATCTCCCCCTTCCAGGCCCTTTGTACCGCTCTTGCCGCAACGGTAGGTACCGGTAACATTGCCGGTGTTGCCGCAGCCATCTGCATCGGCGGCGCAGGTGCCGTGTTCTGGATGTGGGTTGCCGCATTCTTCGGTATGATGACAAACTTTTCCGAAAACGCGCTGGGTATCTATTTCCGCCGTCGCAACATAAACGGCGAGTGGTCCGGCGGTGCAATGTATTATCTTCAGGACGGTCTCGGCAGCAAAAAGGGCTGCAAGACCCTTGGTAAAGTTCTTGCCATCCTCTTCTCCTTCTTTACAATGCTTGCAGCCTTCGGTATCGGTTCTATGGGCCAGGTCAACAAAATTGTTGCCAATGTTGCCGCAGCCTTTGATGTAAAAGCCCTTTCTTCCATCGAAGTATTCGGCGGTATTTCCCTTTACAACATTATCCTTGGCGCATTGGTTATGGCGCTTACCGCAGTGATCACCCTCGGCGGTGTAAAGAGAATCGCAAATGTTGCAGAGAAAATTGTTCCCTTCATGGTGGTTCTTTTCGTTCTCGGCTCCCTTGCCATTATCTGCATTAACTACAACGCGATCCTTCCCGCATTCAAAGCTATCTTTGTAAACGCCTTCTGCCCCGAAGCTTTTGTAGGCGGCGCTATCGGTGATGTTATCTCCAAGGTTATGACTCAGGGCTTCAAGCGCGGCGTCTTCTCCAACGAAGCAGGTCTCGGTTCTTCCGTTATGGTTCACTCCAACTCCACGGTAAAAGAACCTGTAAAGCAGGGTATGTGGGGAATCTTCGAGGTATTTGCCGACACTATGATCGTTTGTACTATGACCGCCCTTGTTATTCTCACTTCCGGTGTTCACGACTATACTCAAGCTGCTGCAGAAGGTGTTGATGCCACCTTGGTAGCTTCCGCATTCAACAGTGTTTTCTCTTGGGGTAATATTGGAGCAAAATTCGTTGCCATTGCTATGTTCCTCTTTGCATTTACCACCGTTCTCGGCTGGAGCCACTACGGTTCCAAGGCTTGGGAATATGTATTCGGCGCAAAGAGCGTCGTGGTATTTAAGATCATCCACGTTTGCACCATTATGTTCGGCGCCGTAATGACCTCTTCCCTTGCTTGGGACATTTCCGACACCTTCAACGGTTTGATGATGTTCCCCAACCTGATCGCAGTGGTTGCCCTTTCTCCCCTGGTCGCAAAGATCACCAAGAACTACGTTGATCGTAAGATTAAGAAAAAAGATGTAGCACCCATTCTTTCCTACGATCCCGAGATCCAGAAGGAAATGGAAGAAAATCTCGACAAATAAAGATCAAAACAAAAAAGACTTGCTTTGAAAGCAAGTCTTTTTTTGATGAAATACTCAGTTCATCATTTTTTTGTAAACTTCGTGCATACAATATGATTGAAGGCTTCCGGACCTTCCGTACATTTTCATACACACCCCTACTAAGGCGCAGCAAAAGCTGCGCCTTAGCCAATGAAAGAAAAAGAGCAGACGCTTGTCTGCTCTTTTCTTATTCAAAAAAAGTCGGGTCAAAGGGAAGAGGGATCACAAAACGGGTCTCTACCGCCTCCTCCGATAAAAAAGAAATACTCGGAGTAAAATCCTTTTTCTCGGGAACAAATACAACGCTGATCCCCGCGATCTCTTCGCTTTGCCTGGGAGAGGTATCGCCCCCTCTTAAAACCTTGCCGCAAAAATGAGCGGTACAAAGATAGAGAATCTCCCCCTTTTCATCCGGGGCAGTCAGCGGCCGCGCTACGGATATTTTTCTCACATCGATTCCAAGACTTTCAAGAAATGAAACGCTTTCCTTCTTTGCCACGGGAAGCAAATGATGAAAATACCGAACCGCCTCATTTTCCCCATCGTAAACAGGAATATCCGAATAGACCTCTTTTGTCTTTTCGGGACATATTTCCAAAAGGTAAGAACCGATCTCAAGCGTCTTCTTCTGCAAAGGTATCACCTACGATCTCAAGCTTTATTTTCCCACCGGAAAGGTCTGCAAGAAGATTTTCCAGTCCTTCTCTCTCCTTTTCGGAAACAAGAAGGGACAGGATCACGCCCTCCGAAAATTCCTTTCCCGTCAGGCGGTACTTTCGTGTGTTCAGTTCAAATTCCACCTTGGAAAAAAGGGGATACGGAATCTCGATCTTCCCTACATAGAATTTTGAAAATCTGCAGATCCCCGCAGCAGCGATGGCATCTCTTGCTCCTCTGGCATAGGCTCTGGCAAGGCCGCCTGCACCAAGTAAAATGCCGCCGAAATACCTTGTCACCACCACACAAAGGCCCGTGACCTCTTCCTTTTTCAAAACCTCCAGCATAGGGATGCCTCCGGTGCCCTTGGGTTCGCCGTCGTCGTCAAATCGCTGCACATTGCCTTCTTTATTGATAAAGGCAGAAACGAAATGGCGGGCATCGGGAAAGGCTCTTCTTGCCTCATCTACGAAATCCTTTGCATCTTCCCAGGTATCACAAGGCTTTGTCCAGCCGATAAATTCACTTTTTTTCTCTGTAAAGCGACTCTCTGCAAAGCCGCGTACCGTACGATAAAAATCCATCAGTATGCATCCGCCATATCAATATACAAATGTCCGTTTTCGGAGATATAGCGCTTTCTGCCGTCAAGATCATCCCCAAGAAGAACCTCGAACATTTCTCTTGTGGCAATTTCATCCTCAGGCATAATGCGGATCAGTCTGCGGGTAGCGGGGTCCATGGTGGTGCGCCGCATCATATCCGGCTCATTTTCGCCCAGACCCTTGGAACGCTGAATGGTATATTTCCGATCGCCGATCTCGGAAAGGATCTTGGCCTTTTCCTTCTCATCGTAAGCAAAGAAGATCTCCTCTTCTCCGTCCTTTTTCTTGCCCTTGCAGGTAATTTCATAAAGGGGAGATTCGGCAATATACACATTTCCCTTTTCGATCAGCGTAGGCAGAAGGCGGTAGAACATGGTCAAAATCAGCGTTCTGATCTGATAGCCGTCCTCGTCCGCATCGGTACAGATAATGATCTTATTCCATTTCAGGTTGTCATAATTGAAGCCCGCAAGGTCCTTATGACCCTTACCGATCTCAACACCGCAGCCGATAATACGAAGAAGATCCACAATAATATCACTTTTGAAAATGCGGTCGTAGCCACACTTCAAACAGTTAAGCGTTTTACCTCTTACGGGAATGATGGCCTGAAATTCCGCATCTCTTCCCAATTTACAGCTTCCTAAGGCAGAGTCACCCTCTACAATGTAAAGCTCTCTCTTCTCCTTATCCTTTGAGCGGCAGTTGGCAAATTTTTCGATACGGTTGGTCACATCCAAGGTGCCGGAAAGCTTCTTTTTAATATTGACTCTTGCACTTTCCGCGTTTTCACGGCTGCGCTTATTGATAAGGACCTGCTGAGAAATACGGTCCGCATCCCCGGGGTTTTCCGTAAAGTAGATCTCAAGCTTCTCATCAAAAAATTCCGTCATGGCATCGGCAATGAATTTGTTCGTAACCTTCTTTTTGGTCTGATCCGAGAAGGACGCCACATTGGAGAAGCAGTTGGTCACAAGGATCAGGCAGTCTTCCACATCCTGAAAGCTGATCTTCTGCTCGTTTTTATTGTATTTTCCTGCATTTTTCAGGTAGCCGTCAATGGCGCGCAGGAAGCTGGATTTTACGGCTTTTTCAGGGCTTCCCCCGTGCTCCAGCCAGCTGGAGTTATGATAGTATTCAAGTTTTTGACTCTTGGCAGAAAAACAGAAGGCACATTCCATACGAACATCGTACTCGGTCTTGTCTTCTCTGTCCTTGCCTCTTCTTTCCCCTTCCCAAAATACGGGAACAGTCAGACACCCGACCTTTCCTTCGGTCTGGGTAACTTCATTAAATTCATTGATTTCGGCAGCCTCGCGGACATAGTCTAAAATACCCTCCTTATACAGGAAGGAATATTCCTTCCAAACGCCGTCCTCCCCCTGGTAGCGAAGGTTTAAAGTAAGACCGCCGTTGACCACCGCCTGTCTGCGCATTACATCTACAAAATAGTCTTCCGGAATACCGATCTCGGTAAACACCTCAAGATCGGGACGCCAGGTGATCTTGGTTCCCGTGCGGCGGTGGGCACCTTCCTCTTTGATCAAATCTCCTGCAGCCTCACCCTTTTTAAAATGGATCTCATAGCGGGCAGAACGGGTCATAACCTCCACATCCATAAATTCGGAGCTGTACTGAGTCGCACAGGCACCGAGACCGTTTAAGCCTAAGGAGTACTGATAAGCGCCGCCCTTTGCGTTTTCATATTTACCGCCGGCGTAAAGCTCACAAAAGATCAGCTCCCAGTTAAATCTTCCTTCTTTTTCATTCCAATCCAAGGGAATACCGCGGCCGAAATCCTCCACCGTGATGATATGATCCTTTGTTACGGTAACATTGATAGCATCGCCAAACCCTGCTCTCGCCTCGTCGATGGAGTTGGAAAGGATCTCGAAAAAGGAATGGGCGCAACCGTCAAGTCCGTCAGACCCGAAAATAACGCCCGGTCTTTTCCGGACTCTTTCCGCGCCTTTTAAACTCTGTATGCTCTGATCATTGTATTCTGCCGACTTTTTTGCGCTTTGTGCCGCCATAGATCTCTCCTTTTGGGATTATTTTACACGAAAAAACTACTCTTTATTATACCTTTTTTTCATCCTTTCGTCAAGGTATGGAAATTTTCCCTCTTCCTTTTTCCCTTTTCTTAATTACCCCCTTTCTCAAAGTTTGGAAAAAGGGGGTGATTTTTCCCTCTTCGTTGTTGACATCCGTTTGCCTTTATGCTAAAATTATGGGGTAGATTTATGGGGATTTTTCCCAACAAAATGAGCTTTTTTCAGGAGTAGAAAATGAATCTGATCGGAATCGATGTAGGCACCACCTCTCTCAAAGCCGTCTGCTTTGATGAAAACGGTGTCTGTCTTGCCGAGACCAATATTGACTATACCCTCTCCACCCACGGGGAATCTGTGGAATTCGATCCCATGGAGTATGTGCGCATTACAAAGGAAGCTCTTTCCGAGATTCGCAAAACCGTACCGAAGATCGATGCCATTTCCATCGACACCCAAGGGGAAACCATGATCCTCACCGATGAGAAGGGTATGCCCACTATGCCCGCCATCGTGTGGCTTGACAACCGCGCGGTCAAAGAGGCAGAGGAGATCGAGGCACATTTCGGCGCAGAAACCATCTGGAATGTAACCGGTCAGGCAGAAACCACAGGCGGTTGGCCCGCTTGTAAGATCCTGTGGGTAAGAAGAAACCTTCCCCAGGTATGGGAAAAGACCAAAAAGGTCTTCCTTTTGGAAGATTGGCTTCTCTATTCTCTCAGCGGTGAGTTTGTTACCGAGCCCACCATTCAGTCCTCCACCATCTATCTGGATATCAGAAAAAAAGATTGGTGGCAGGAAATGCTCGATTTCATCGGGCTTGACCGAGAAATGCTCCCGAAAATCCGCCCTTCTGCTACAAAGATCGGCTCCTTCGAAGAAGCACAGGTGGTAACCGGTGCCCTGGATCAGATCGCAGGAGCTGTGGGTGTAGGCGTGGTGGATGAGAATATCGTCAGCGAAATGACCGGCACCATCATGGCCATCTGCGTGGTAAAGGATGCAATTCCTTCCTTTGATCCCAGCTCTAAGATCCCCTGTCACCTTCACGCCATCGACGGAAAATATGTTTCCCTTTTGTGGAGCTCTACCGCAGGTATGGCTTTGAAATGGTATAAGAATAATTTCGCAGAAAATCTTTCCTTTAAGGAGTTAGACTCTCTTGCGGAAAAAGCAGGCCCCGGTGCGGAAGGACTTACCTTCCTCCCTTATCTCTGCGGCTCTACCATGCCCGTATATAACCCCGATGCCAAAGGCACCTTCTGGGGTATGACCTTGGCCCACGGAAAAGGGCATTTTGCCCGTGCCATTTTAGAATCCGTCGCCTTCACCTTGAAGGACGATCTGGAGTGCATCGGAGCAGATTGCGACGAAATCCGCATTACCGGCGGCGGTGCTTCCAGCCCCCTTTGGGCACAGATCAAGGCAGATGTGGTCGGAAAGAATCTCTCCACTCTGATGGAGAAGGAATCCGCTTGTCTCGGTACTGCCATTATGGCGGGAGTGGGCGTTGGCATTTATCCCTCTATCGAAGAGGCCTGCAAAAAGATCATCCGCACCAAAAAGACCTATTCCCCCGAAGGTACGGATTATACGATCCCCTACAAGCAGTACAAAAAGCTTGACAGTATGCTCAACGATCCGAAAAACAAGATCGTTACAAAACCTATCAACTGAGAAATCGAGGTGCATAAAAGTGAAAAACGAAGCAAAAAATGCCGCACAAAAGGCCTTCGCCATTGAGGCGGAAGAGGTTCTGCGCGCAAAAGAAGTAATGGATTGGGATGCTTTTGAAAAGGCTGTTGAGGTTATGGCAAAGGCAGAAAGAATCGGTACCGCAGGCTGCGGACATTCCGGTATCTGCTGCCAGCATTTCGCTCATCTGCTTTGCTGCATTGAACGCCCTGCAAGATTTATCTCCCCCGCAGAAGCTGTTCACGGTGCAATGGGCTTTATTCAAAAAGGGGATGTAATGGTTCTCGCTTCCCGCGGCGGAAAGACTGCAGAACTGATTCCAATTATGAACATTGCCCGTACCAAGGGTGCTGTGATCATTTCCGTAACCGAGAAGATGGATTCTCCCTTGGCCCAGGGTGCAGACATTGTTCTGCCTATGCGCGTTGACTTTGAAACCGACAAATACAACTCTCAGGGAACCAGCAGCTTTGTAGCACTCAGTGCTGTATTTGATGCTCTTCAGGCAGCTCTCATTGAAGAGACCGGCTACGAAAACGAGCAGTTTGCATTGATCCACCCCGCCGGTGCCGTTGGCGAAAGACTGAACAAGAAATAATTAGAAGGAGAAAAGCTATGATCAAAAATCTTACCATCAAAGCTCCTTTCTTTGAAATCGGTCCCAAGAACTACCTTTGGGGCGACGATGTAGTGGAACTTGCAAAGGTTGCAGATGCTGCCAGCAAGAAATACAATGTAGATATCATTTTCACCACTCCCATCGTTGAGATCCGCAGAGTAAAGGAAGCCACCGAGAAGATCCATGTTTTCGCACCCCATATGGATCCCCTCACTCCCGGCAGAGGTCTTGCCGATATTCTTCCCGAAAGCCTTGTGGCTGCAGGTGCTGAAGGCGTTATGCTCAACCACTGCGAAAAGCCCATCACCTTGGCTGAACTGAAAAGCACCATCAAAAGAGCAGAAGAGGTTGGCCTCGCTACCATCGTTTGTGCCGACTCTTGCGCAGAAGCGGCTGCGATCGCGCACTTAAATCCCGATATCATTGTTGCAGAGCCCACCGAACTGATCGGTACCGGCAAAGCAAGTGATGAAGAATATGTAGAAGCATCCATCCGCGCAGTAAAAGATGTGAATGAAGATATCCTGGTTCTCCAGGGTGCCGGCATCAAGTGCTACGACGATGTTTACCGCAATATTTTCGCAGGCGCAGAAGCTACCGGCTCTTCCTCCGGTATCGTGGGTCTCCCCACTCGCGAGGAGCAGTATAAAATGGTAGACGATATGATCCGCGCCGTCCGTGAAGCCTGGGACGCAAGACAGGCATAAATTAAATTTGTTTAATAAAAAATTTATTTTCAGGAGGAAAATATAATGGAATTCAAAATGATTCAGAAAGAGATCGAACTTCAGTCCAGAGGCTGGATCCCCACTTTCCACGACATCACTTTTGATGTTCACAAGATTGCTGAGGAATCCGGTATCAAAAATGGTATTGTTTCCGTCGTATCTCACCACACCACCTGCTCTGTTATGATCCAGGAATGCTCCCACGACTTCGACACCTTTGACCTCGAATTCTTGCAGCACGACCTTCTGGACATCATGAGAAAGATGATCCCCGACTTTGCTGAAGAGCATCAGTACCGTCACCCCGGCCCCGTACATGCACAGTACGGCCGCTATGTTGACGAACCCGGCAACTTCACCTCTATGAACACCGACGGTCACCTTCGTTCCGTATTCTTCGGCAGAAGCGAGACTCTCACCATCAAAGACGGCAAGCTCGACCTTGGCGAATTTGCTCACGTTTACTTCATCGACTGGGATCACGTTCGTGCTCGTCCCCGTCAGGTTAACCTCACCGTATTCGGTACCGAAGAGGATATGGGCGATCGTAAGTACAACGGCGGTAAGGTTGTTAACACCCTCCGCAAGTTCCCTGCTGAAGAAAAGACCTACCTTGAGCAGTACGACGAGTGGAAGAAGAGATAACCAATTCCTAAAACAAAAACACATCGGCAATGCCGATGTGTTTTTTTATTTCTTTTCAAAAAAAAGGAACCCACTTTCTTTTGGAAAAGAAAGTGGATAAAGAAAACTTATAACTTATAAAACAGTTTTTTATACATTTGTTTGAAGCTTTTTGGGTACCTTTTTCTCGAAAAAGGTACGACGAAGCCGTAGCCGTTTTTACAAGTTTTAACGAAATAAAATCGAGGGAGGCAAGGCGCACAAGGGAAACGCGATGGAGTTTACCCTCGTAAATGACTGAGTGTTTCTCCGTAGTGGAACGAAGCCGTAGCCGATTTTATGAAGTTAAAAAAAAGAGTATCGGCAATGCCGATACTCTTTTTGTTCAAAGAATTAAACTTCTTCGGTGTTGATGTAGGTCAGGTATTCCTGGAGAGCCTTACGAGCTGCAGAATATCTGGAAGCGTAGGTAGATACGAAGGTATCATACTTCTCATCAGAACCGATGGAGCCCTTAGCTCCGGGAGAGCCACACTCTTCGAAGAGTCTGTACATACCACCAAAGTTGTAACCAACAACGGGATCGTAGAGCTTATTCTCAAGAGCGTATTCTACCATCTTAGCGGACTCAGCGTCACGGATGGACTGCTTCAGAATTACCTGATCGTAGAATGCGGGAGTCAGGGTCAAGCTGGAATAGTAGGAGAACGCATCCAGAATGTAAGCTGCCTGCTCGCGACCGGAGGTAAATCCGTTGGTTTCCCAATCTTCGCAGTTATCAACAGTGGTAGGAATACAGAAGGTAGCAAGCTGACCGAATGCAGGAGAGTTGTAGTACTTATCCTGTTCTTTGTTCATCTTGGGGAAGGGGAGAACACCCAGAGACTGAGTGGTCTGACCAGAGTAAAGAATGGTACCCAAGTTACAAGCGTAGAAGGTAGAGAAACCGTTACGCAGACGGGCAGACATATCACTTACTTCACGGTAGGGAGAGGTGATCAAAGGACGGCAAGCTTCCCAAGCTTCGAGAAGTTCGGGTTTGGGCTGTGCGGGGATCTCGGTTTCGCCGGAGGAAGAGATACGGGAAAGGGTAACGCCGCAACCTGCAACGTGAACCCAGTTGTTGTACCACTCACCGGTGTAACCCATACGGTCGGTACCGGGGTTGATCACGCCGTCACCGTCCAGGTCTTTTGCACTGCCGTTCATGATCTCAACCATGAGATCGATGGTCCAATCGCCCTTTTCAACTACATCGTAGAGGTTCAGGGTCATATCGTATTCTTCAACCCAGTCTTTGTTGAAGAACATGATCCAGGAAGCTCTGTCATCCAGAGTACAACCGTCGCCGTTGATGAAGAAGATCTTACCACCAACGTTCATACCGGACATACTGTTCTGGTCATACCAAGCCTTTTCAAGGTTGATATTGTCGAGAACTGCAAGGTCAACAAGAAGGTTAGCAGCTGCAAGACTTCTTACATCTCTTGCAACACCGAGAATGATATCAGCAACATATTCGCCTGCGATCAAAGGCTCGCGAACGGATTTTGCAACTTCTTCATATCTCTGCTCAACGATGGTGAAGTTATATTTGTCAGCAAGCTGAGCGTTACGGGCAAATACAGCATCGTTTACCTTGTCGCCGTTGGGAGCTTCTGCATAAACTTCGTTAACGGAAAGGTGAGATGCGGTGTTGTGTCTGGACACAAAACGAACTTCATGACCATTCAGGTTTTTGATCTCTGCATCGTATACTTCGTTCTCATTCTGTGCTTCGCCTTCAACAACGCTGCCGGCCGGGCCGCCTTTTTTGTCTTCGTCCTTAGAACAAGACACAAGGAACAGAGAACAGAGCATAATGACTGCAAGGATCAAAGAGAGGATTCTTTTTGCATTCATTTCTTTTTTCTCCTTATAAAAATTTACCCTTATTCAGGTAGAACCATTATATCATACTTTTTAAAAAAGGGAAGAGTTTTCTTGATAATTTACAAACTCCTCATATCTTTGCGCGATTTTACCAAATTTATCGTTATTTTATGGAAAATTTGCCAAAAGCAAGGAGGAAAAATTCCTTATTTTCCCGTGCTTCCGAAGCCCCCTTCGCCCCGAACGGTATTCTCCAGATCTTCGCTTTCCTCAAAGAAAACCTTCAAAAAGGGTGCAATCACGATCTGCGCCACTCTTTCCCCGGGCAGAACGCGTCTTTCTTCCCTACTCTGATTAAACAGCGCGACCATAATTTCACCGCGGTAGTCCGCATCGATCACGCCTACCTTATTGGCGGGAGCAAGCCCTTTTTTTACGCTCAGGCCGCTTCTTGCATAGATAAAGCCGCCGTAGCCTGTGGGAATCTCCATGGCAAGACCCGTGGGGATCAGAACCGTTTCGCCGGGAGCGATCACCGTCTCTCCGTCAAGACAGGCATACAGATCCGCCCCTGCGGAAAATTCACTTCCGTAAGTGGGAAGGATTGCTTCTTTTCGCAGCTTTTTTACCTTCAAATTCATAAAAACACTCCTTTTATTGTTCTTTCTTTATTCTATCATTTGAATAAGACACCGTCAAGACAACGGTAACAAAAAAGCTCTCCGACAAAGCGGAGAGCTTTTCATTTGTTTTTCTGTTTACGCCTTTTTATTTGAAAAATGACGGATCACAAGAAGGGTGCCGATCATCAGCACAATACCTACGGGTAGAGCAATAAATGCGTTGGGAACAAAGCCCGCAAAGATGTAGGTTACAAAGGATACACCGGCAACGGTCAAAGCATAAGGAAGCTGAGTAGAAACATGGTTCAGGTGGTTTGACTGGCTTCCTGCGGATGCCATAATGGTAGTATCGGAAATGGGGCTGCAGTGGTCACCGCAAACAGCACCTGCCATACAAGCGGAAATGGCAACAACGGTCATATTATTATCAACACCGCCGAATACGCTGAGAACAATGGGAATAAGAATGCCGAAGGTTCCCCAGGAGGTACCGGTAGCAAAGGAGAGTCCAACGCCGATCAAGAAGATGAGCGCGGGAAGGAATGCCTTAAAGCCTGCAGCACTGCCCTCTACCAAAGAGGAAATGAAGATCTTTGCACCGAGAGAGTCGGTCATAGCCTTCAGGGTCCAAGCGCAGATCAGGATCATAATGGCGGGAACCATTGCCTTGAAGCCTTCGGGGATGGATTCCATACACTCCTTGAAGGTGATAACTCTTCTAACAAGGAAGTAGATTACAGCAACCACTACGGTGATAAAGGAACCGTAAAGAAGACCTACGGATGCGTCAGAATTGGAGAAGGCGATAATAAAGTTCTTGTATCCTTCTGCCTCAGCATCGAAGAAACCGCCGGAATAGATCATACCGATCACACAAGCAATTACAAGGAATACAACCGGGAGAACCAGATCGATCACCTTGCCCTTGGGGTTGGCGTTCTTATCCTCGGTCACACTGTCCAAAAATTCTTCTGCGCCGAAGGTGAAGAGATCACCCTTTTCCACCGCATTCTTTTCGTGCAGCTTCATGGGACCGTAGTCAAATTTTCCAAATGCCAGAACCAGCATCATAACAATGGTAAGAAGTGCGTAGAAGTTAAAGGGAATTGCTTTAATAAAGAGGGAAATACCGCTCATGGGACCTTCGCCCTGGGCAAAGCCTGCAACAGCAGCAGCCCAAGAGGAAATGGGAGCGATGATACAAACGGGAGCCGCAGTAGCGTCGATCAGGTAAGCAAGCTTTGCGCGGCTGAGCTTGTGCTTATCTGCAACGGGACGCATAACAGAGCCTACGGTCAGGCAGTTAAAATAGTCGTCGATAAAGATCAGGCAGCCGAGAATAATGGTTGCGATCTGTGCGCCAACTCTGCCCTTGATGTGGGTAGCAGCCCATCTGCCGAAGGCCGCGGAGCCGCCCGCCTTATTCATCATAGCAACCAAAGCACCCAGCATAACAAGGAAGATCAGAATACCCATATTATAGGAATCTGCCGCACTGGCAACAAAGCCGTCGCTGAATACATGGGTTACAGTGGTTTCAAAATCAAAGCCGGAATAGATCAGACCGCCTGCCAGAATACCGATAAACAGAGAGGAATAAACCTCTTTGGTGATCAGTGCCAGAGCAATGGCGATCACAGGGGGAAGCAGAGACCAGATCGTAGCATAAGCGGGAGTGGATTTGCGAACGGTCTTTACCGCATCCTTGGAATTTTCCTTGAAGTCAGGATCGGTCTGCATATTGTCTTCGTAAGAATCAAGATATGCATGAGCGCTGTCTTCACCGGAAATTTCCGTTTCTTCGGAAAGAGTAACGCCGTCTTTGAAGTTGTATTCGGTTCCGTCAACTTCAAATGTGCCCTTTGCTTCGTCCATCGCGTACACGCTCACACCGAGAACCGATGTAAGAAGCACGAAGATCAGAAGACAAGCAAGAAGCTTTTTGGTCTTAAACATATAAACCTCCATGTCAAAATGACTTTTTTTGCTTTCGCAATAGAGATATTTTACCCAAAATCACCTTATTTGTCAAGTTGAACCAAAATCCGTTTTTTCTTTCTTTTTTTCTCAAGTTTTTCCTCAAAATATATTGACATTTTTTGCCGAGGGGGTAAACTGTTTTTAGACGATTTTTTGCTTTTCCCTTTTTTGGAGAAGATACTATGAAAAAAATTTTATCCTATTGCAAACCCTATACCGCCTTTGTAGCCTTCACACTTGTGATCAAGACCGTCGGCACCTTAATGGACCTTGTGATCCCCTATCTCTTGGGCTTTATTCTGGACGAGGTTGCACCGAATTGCACCGCAGATAACCTTTTGCCCATCTTTCTGTTCGGGGGTCTCATGGTCCTTTGTGCTTTTATTGCGATTGTGACCAATATTTATGCAAACAGGCGCATTTCCCTTTTTTCCAAAAATGTGATCGAAAAGATTCGATCCGATCTTTTCCGCAAATCCCTTTCCCTCTCTTGTGCTCAAACCGATGCCTTTACCGTGCCTTCTCTGGTTTCCAGAATGTCCAGCGACACCTATGCAGTACATCACATGCTGAATATGGCCTTCCGCGGCGGCATCCGCGCACCGCTTCTTCTCATCGGCGGAATCGGCATCACCTTGTTTATCGAGCCGGCACTTTCCCTCATTTTGATTGTTCTCCTTCCTTTGATGGCTTTTGTGGTAACCTTTATTTCCAAACGCAGCATCAAGCTCTTCCGCCAAAAGCAGAAAAAAGTAGATAAAATGGTAGAAAAGGTGCGTGACACCTTTACAGGGATCCGCGTAATCAAAGCCCTCTCCAAAACAGACTACGAAAAATCCTCCTTTGATACCATTAACAAAGATCTGAGCCACAGCGAAGAAATCGCGAATTTCACCACCGCCATCTCCCCCCCATCCATCTCCTTTCTTTTGAACCTGGGAACAACTTCCGTGGTAGCCGTCGGTGCCGTTCTGGTGCAAAACGGTCTCTCTACTCCGGGGCAGATCATCTCCTTTATGTCCTATTTTTCCATCATTCTCAACAGCACTCTGATGCTCACCCGTATCTTCAACCTATTTTCCCGCGGTGCCGCAAGTGCAGACCGCATTCGCGAGGTACTGGAAGCACCGGAAGACCTTCTTCCCATACCGCAGAAAGAACAAAAACCCTCGCCTGCCTTTTTGGAATTTGAAAATGTTACCTTTTCTTATAATAAAAAGTCCCCTACTGTAAAGGATATCTCCTTTCGCCTGGAAAAGGGGCAGACCCTTGGCATCATCGGGGCAACCGGCAGCGGCAAATCCACTCTGATCCAGCTGCTCCTTCGCTTTTACGATCCGGACAAGGGAAGAATCCTCTTGGAAGGAAAAGACCTTCGCAGTATTCCTTCCGGCGATTTGAAAGAAAGATTCGGTGTAGTATTCCAAAATGACTTCCTGATCGCAGATACCTTAAAGGAAAACATTCTTTTCACC
>JAZSAT010000011.1:0-77447 GCA_045602025.1 Eubacteriales bacterium
CTCGGTTTCGGGGATTTTAACCTTTTCAAACAGGTTGACTCTTTGAGAAGTTGCAAGCAGTTCAATCTCTAATAGTCTGACCTGTTCATCTAACACTTCCGCCTCTAAATCAAGGGACATTGCCTTTTCCATATGGTTTGCGGCTATGTCCACCCAAAGAGGTGTTTCGTAAAGATCGTAATCTCCTCTTTCGAAAACTGCGCCTTCAAATGTAGGAATATCAACGCCTGCAATATTTCCTTTTCCTTTTCGAATATTACTGACGGTTATTACTCCTTGAGGGAAGGCATCCATTTCACTGAAAACAGCAATCCATTCACGAAAGCCGAATTCAAGGGCTTCTCTTTCTTTTCTCACCGCTTTTGCTTTGGCTTCAATTGTGCGAATTTCTGATTGGAGTTGTTGCTTTTTCAGTGTCAGAGTAGGCAAATATCTGCGGTACATTTTAAGTGCGTCCTTTTGTACCTTCAACTCATTTTTAGTCAGTTTGATTTTTGCCAAAACGACAGACCTCCTTAACCTTTAGGCCAAAATTCATCAATAAGGTCTGATTTGATTCCGGTTTCGTCCTTTTCAAAGCAATCTGCTAAAATTTTCCATCCTAAATCAAGTGCAGCTTCAAGGGGAAGATTAACAGACAAAGCCATTAGCTTATCTTCAAAAAGTTTACCGTATTTCAGCAATTTTTCATCCCAACGGCTCATAGAAAAGCCCATGTTCTTCTTTTCAAGCGTTTCCTTGTAGGAAGAATAAAGGCGAATCATCGCATCCATAAGTGCTCGATGGTCTTTTCGTGTTTTACCGTTTACATTTTGCTTCAGTCGGGAAAGGGAACCAAACGGCTCTATACGACCGCCTTTAAGGTAGTACTGCCCCTCTGTAATATATCCGGTATTGTCGGGAACGGGATGAGTAACATCGTCTCCGGGCATTGTAGTAACGGCTAAAACGGTAACCGAGCCGGAATCTGCAAAGTCAACAGCCTTTTCGTAACGGGCTGCAAGCTGAGAATACAGGTCGCCGGGATATCCGCGGTTGGAAGGAACCTGTTCCTGTGTAATCGCGATTTCCTTCATAGCGTCAGCAAAGTTGGTCATATCGGTAAGGAGCACCAATACATCTTTATTCTGAAGTGCAAATTGCTCTGCTACTGCCAAAACCATATCGGGAATCATCATGCACTCAACGGTAGGGTCGGAAGCAGTATGAATAAACATAACGGTTTTGCTGAGTGCTCCGCCCTTGGAAAGCGCATCTTTAAAATAAAGAAAATCATCGTATTTAAGACCCATACCGCCAAGAACGATCACATCAGCCTCAGCCTGCATGGCAATTCGTGCAAGAAGCTGATTATACGGCTCGCCGGAAATGGAGAAAATGGGAAGTTTTTGAGAAACAACCAAGGTATTAAACATATCAATCATAGGAATGTTGGTTCTCAGCATTCGATTGGCAAGAATACGCTTGGTTGGGTTAACAGACGGACCGCCGATGGATTTCATATTTTCTGTAAGTGCGGGGCCCTTGTCTCTCGGCTCGCCTGAGCCATTGAATATGCGGCCCAACAGGTCTTCACTGAAAGATACCTGCATTTCATGACCGAGAAAACGCACCTCATCTCCTGTAGAAACGCCCTGACCGCCGGCAAAGACTTGCAGAGAAACAATATCTCCTTCAATTTTATTAACCTGTGCCAAGGACTTACCGAAGCGCGTGTTGATCTGAGCCAATTCCTTGTACTTAACATCATTTGCTCGGACAGTGATAACATTACCGGTAATGGATTCTATTCGATTGTATACTTTATTCACTCTCACTCACCGTCCTTTAATAGTTTTTCAGTCAGCGCGGCTAATTTTCCGTTACCTTTGCGATACAATTCATCAATCTCGGATTCCGCTTTTTTAAACGACTCACTGTTAAATTCGGTGTAATTCCAGTCGATAAATTTTTGGCGCATACGGTTAAAGAAGCCTCTCGCATCGTCTTTATTTTGAAGAGCGTAATTGCTGCCTAAAATATAAACGAGTTTATCCGTAACATAGCATTGCCGTGATCGTGAGCAATTTGCCTCAATCAAACCAAAGGAGTTCTGCTGCAGATAAACAGCGTCCAGCATTTCAGATTTTAAATAGGTAATGTAATCTAAAAGAGTGGTACCTTCTTCACCGACAACCTTCATCATGGAACCGATCTCATCTCCGTGATGAAGAATGCTTTTGCAAAATTCCAACTTGTTATTGTCAATAACGCTGTTATATTTGGACCAAGAGATAAGGGGGTCAATGGCAGGATATTTTCTTGCATCCGAACGCTCGCGGGAAAGGCCGTGGAAAGCACCAACAACCTTTAAGGTTGCCTGTGTTACAGGTTCCTCAAAATTGCCGCCTGCGGGGGATACTGTGCCGCCAATGGTAACGGAACCGGTACTGCCGTCAGGGAGACGGACATAACCGGCTCTTTCGTAAAATGCCGCAATATAGGATTCAAGATATGCAGGGAAAGCTTCTTCACCGGGAATTTCTTCAAGTCTGCCGGACATTTCGCGCATCGCCTGTGCCCAGCGAGATGTTGAGTCTGCCAACATAAGAACATCAAGACCCATTTGGCGATAGTACTCAGCAAGTGTTACCGCAGTATAAACCGAAGCTTCACGGGATGCAACGGGCATAGAGGAAGTATTACATATAATAATGGTTCTCTCCATAAGCGAACGGCCGGTTTTAGGGTCGGTTAGTTCGGGGAACTCGGTCAAGGTTTCAACAACTTCACCGGCACGCTCACCGCAGGCGGCGATAATAACGATATCTACATCCGCATATTTTGATGTGGTATGCTGCAGTACCGTTTTACCCGCACCAAACGGCCCGGGAGTGCAATAGGTTCCGCCTTTTGCAACAGGGAAGAAGGAGTCGATAAGTCTTACCTTGGTTTCCATTGTTTGGGTAGGGGCCAATCTCTCACTATAACATTTTACTGCGCGTTTAACAGGCCACTTGAACGACATAGATACAGGTATCTCACGACCTCGTTCATCGGTTAAAACCGCAATCGTTTCCTTAACGGTATATTCACCCTTTTCTGCAATAGATTTTACCGTATAGTTTCCAAGCAGATAAAAGGAAATGAAAATTTTATGTGTAAACGGGCCTTCGGGAACGGTGCCGATGTGTTCACCTGCACGAACAATGTCACCAACTTTTGCAGTCGGTGTGAATTCCCATTTCTTTTCTGTATTCAGTCCGTCTGCGTAAATTCCTCTTTCCAAAAACCATCCTGCCTGCTGAGCTAAAACGGGAAGGGGATTTTGCAGTCCGTCATATATCTGACCGAGCAATCCGGGACCGAGGTCTGCCGAGAGCATATCTCCCGTAAATTCAACTGCATCTCCGCATTGAATACCATCGGTCATTTCGTAAACTTGTACTTGCGCTATGTTGCCTTTTATACGGATAACCTCGCTTTTAAGAGCGGTATCACCCACAAAAACATAGCATATTTCGTTCATAGAAACATTGCCGTCAAATTCTACCGACACCAGGTTTCCGTTTATGCTTACTACCTTTCCTTTGTTTTCGGTCATTGTTTTGCCTCCAACCGATCTCCATATAAAACAGAGTCGTATATATTTTTGTATGCTTTTTCTCCGCTCTTTGTATCAAACAGCCTTATGCGAAGAAGCAATTTTAATTTAAGTCCGTAATAGAAAATATAATCCTCAGAAAAGCTATCCATAGGCCTTAGCGTTTCTAAGAGTTCCAAACGGTAACCGTTTAGATACTTTTCTGCTTCCATTGGATTTTCGATTTCTGTTGCCGTATTTGCTACCTTGATATATTCCGCAGGAAAAATTCTGTTCTCCGTATCGAATGGTTTCTTCATTTTTTCAGCCCGAACTTTACCAAGCGCAAAACGAAGGTTTCTCTCGCTTTCGTTCCAAGCATCAATCAAAGCAGAGCCGGAATTTTCACTTTTTTTGGGAGGTGCTAAAGTAAGCTTATTCATCGCCTCCTGCGACCTCTTTCCTAAAAAACGCTTGCAAAGCTCTGCAAATCGTTCTTCGGTAATCGGAAGCGGAGCATTTTCACTTATCCCATCTAAAGAGGGCAACTGCGATATTAAATAATATTCAGCCATAGTTATTGCTTTGCCTCTTTCAAAAGCTCGGTAACCTTAGGGTTGAGATAATTTGAAAGCATATCCACAACCGCTTCTGCCGAATAATCGTAATATGCGCTGCCGTCTCTTACGGCGATACGGAATCCACCGTCAAAATTATCATTTGCCTTTAAAGTGATACCCTTTAACATTTTTTCTTTAAGAGCTGCAAGAATGGTTTCTTCCAATTTGTTAAGGTCCTGTGTATTTAAAATTACTGCAACATCTTCTGCATCCGGCGTATTCGCCCAGTTTTCAACAATTCTGATAATCAGTCCTGCAAATGCATCCGATGAATATACAGCAGTAACATTTTCGCCAACGATAGCTTCCAGCTCTCTTGTTACGCTTTCTCTGAAAGAAATCAGTAGATTGCGGCCTGCTTGACGAATCGCATCTTCGCTTGATTTTGTCATTCGTTCAGTTTCAACTTTTGCGCCGGCTAAGATTTTATCTGCCTGTGCTTGTGCATCTGCAATAATTCTTTCGGCATCTGATTTTGCAGTTTCAATTATGGCTTTTGCTTCTGCCTCCGCGGCTTCCGCACCGTCTTTCTTGATCTGCTCAATAAGCTCCTGAAGTTGAACTTCCATAATTTTATCTCCTTTTGTATTTTGCTACATTTATAGATAATAAGCAAAAGGATCCAGCTTCCTCTGCAGACAGCTAGATCCATTAACATTATTTTAACTATTAAATTTAATAAAAAAATATCATATTTTTTTTATTTTGTCAAGGCTTTTAGAAGGAAACGGAACAAAATATTCCAAATTATAATTTTAACTTTTAGGTTTATTTTAAAAGCAAACACGGGTTCGAATCCCACTCTCTGTGCCAAAAAAGCCGCAATCTCAGAATTGCGGCTTTTTTCTTTATGTGATATAATATCTATACAAAAGTTCCCGGTGCGGTTACTGACAAATTGCCCACGCGAGAAGAAATACCGTTTCGGATGTGGGCTGCAAATGAAAAGTTGCAGTCTTTTTTTGATTTTTATAAGGAATTTTAAGATCGTGAGTTGTATAATAAGTGAAGGGGATCATTTCACCCGAAAATTAGGAGGAAAATCTTATGGATAACGGCGCAAGTAGCTACCGCCGTTTCCTGGATGGTGATGAAAGTGCCTTTGACGAAATTATGAAGGAGCTTTTTGACAAGCTTGTTTTCTTCATTGATCGCTATGTGCACGACATTCACGCAGCCGAGGATATTGCCATCGATGCTTTTTCGGATCTTTTGGTTCACAAAAATCGGTATCATTTTAAGGTAACTTTGAAAACCTATCTTTTTATGATCGGTCGCAGCCGTGCCTTAAATTACATAAAGCACCGCAAGGTGATCGATTTTGTAGAACTAAGCGAGGCGGACGGGGCTATATCGGAAGAAAAAACACCGGAAGAGATCATTCTTTTAGATGTGAAAAAGAATAGGGTAAACAAGGCTCTTTTGTCTCTTTCGGAGGATATGCGTATTGTTGTTCACTTGATCTATTTTGAAGAAATGTCCTATGAAGAGGCGGCAAAGGTTTTGAAGAAAAACCGCAAGCAGGTCGACAACCTTCTGTATCGTGCAAAAAAGGAGCTTCGCATCATTCTTGGGAAGGATGGTGACTTGTTTTTATGAGAACTTTTGACGAAAGAAAGACGGAGATCTTCCGTCGCAGTGAGAAAAGGATTCGGGAAAGAAAAAGAAACAGAAAGCGCATTCTTTCTCTTTGTATTCCTCTTTGCTTGCTTCTTGTTTGGTCACTTTTTGCTTTGCCACCTGTTTTTTCCCGAAAGGATAAGAATATGATCCCGGAAGAGGGAATGGATGTTGTCGGCAGTACCGATCTCAAGGGTGGAACTTATATACAGGTAGAATCTTTTTTGGATGAAAATGAACTTTTGTCTGATGACTTCAAAACATCTGCCGAGAAAGCAGAAGGGCTTCGGGGGATGCTTGCTTCTTTCCTTTTTCCTGAGGAGGAGTATGAAAATTTTTCCGATCACGACGGTGCGGACAGCAGCGAATCAAAAAAAGAAAATTCTGCTCATACAAATACCTTGGAAAAAGCCTTTGACTATCGAATTGCTTTCGTGAAAGACGGCAAGGAAAGTGAAGTATATACGCTAAAGGGAAATATTCTCACGGAAGAAAAAACAAAGAAAAGTGTTTTATTGACAGAGGATCAAAGGGCTTTGATCCTTGAAGAAATCGGTCTTGAATAACAGGAGGACTGAAATGAAGAAGGTTTTTGCCATACTGTTTTCTCTTTTGTTTTTGATTTCTCTTTGTTCCTGCGGGGAGGCAAAAAATCCTCCTGCGGAAGTGAAAGCCTTTTCCGAAAAGCCTTTCGCCCAAATAGGAAAGACTCACACAAGCTTTGAAGGAATGGAGATTGAGATCATAAATGCCTCATGGACCGAGGCGGAAGCAAAGCTTGAGGTCAAGTGGAAGAATGAAACTTTATTTGACGCACTTTTCGGAGAAAATTTTGACATCAAGCGTGAAAGGGACGGCGTTTGGGAAAGTTGTGTTAATACGGACAGCCTTTATTTTTCCGCCATCGGCTACGATTTAGAACCGGGCAAGACTCGAACAAAAACATACAATTTATCGAATTTTGATGTTTCCGAGAAAGGGAATTACCGCTTTGAAAGCGACTGCTTTATTTACGATAAGGGCCGCGGCAGCGAAAGCACCAAATGCGAAATGTGGGCGGAATTTACTGTTGTGAAGGAAACGGGGAAAACCGTGCGAGAAACGGGAGAATTTTCAAATATTACCCTTTTAATTCCGGATGGCTGGAAATACGAAACGGAACGAAGCAGTAATTCAGAGGATTATTGCATCTCCTTTTGGCCTGAGGAACAGCCGGGCGGAAAAATTGAAATGTGGTATTTTGATGCCTTCGGTGTATGCGGCACGGGCCTGGAAACGGAAAAAATAAAGCTTGGAAAATACGAGTGCACAAAGGGCACTTATGACAGCAAACGGTACTTTGATCACATTATTTTCGAAGGATTGCCCGGCTCTTATGTGGCACTGAATGAGGGTGCCGACCGGTGGTGGGAAACACATGGAGAAGAAGCCTTGCAGATTCTTGCATCCGCAACCCTTGCGAAAGGGGTGCTTTTAGAAGAGGATGCCATAGAGCTTGCAAAAAAGAAGGTAGCTGTAGCATATAACGAAACCCGAACATGGTTCGATACGGAAAAGGGTATTTGGGAAATTACATTTCTGAACAAGAAAACCTTTGAAAAGGAAGTTTTCACTGTTACAAACGAAGGCAAGGTCACAAAGGAAAAGGGCGGAAAATAGGGAGGTGCTTTGATGAAAAAGAAAATTTGGATTCCGATTGCTATTTTATTGCTTTTGATCCTTTTTGTCCCCATTCCTACCGGTGTATATAAGGACGGGGGCACACGGGAATATACGGCACTAACCTACAAGATCGTATCTTGGCATCGTCTTACCGATGGTTCTGTTTATGACAAAACGAAGCTGTACCTTTTTCCCGAAAATTTTAAGTCGATCGGGAGTCTGTGGTACGGTGAGGAGGAAGAGGTAGAGCACAGCTTTATTGCAACGATTTTGGAAATAAGCGGAAATTCTGTTGTGGTGGAGCCTGTGGGAGAAAATGCTTCCCATCTTTCCGGGAAGGTGTCCTTTGGTATTTCGGAGCTTGAGAAAATAGAAGTTCAGGTGGGCAGTGTTGTAAAAGTAATTTATAAAGGCAGTGTAATGGAGTCTTACCCTGCGCAGATCAAGGCTGTAAAATGGGAAGAATCCTACGACCTTCGCCATCTGGAATATACCGATTCTTGGCTGGATAAGGAAAACAGCCAACAATGCGACAATGATGTTTTCGACCATATCAGGATCACAAAGATTTATTCCAATTGCTTTTTTGCAAGAACCGTGATCCCCATGCCCTATGAGATCAAGCTCAACGGAACGCTTTCCGAGGAGTGGTGTGTGGGGGATCAGGTGATCTGTACCTATGATAACACCTATTTTGATCAGAAAAGCCAACGGATGGAGTGTGATTTTTCCTCTGTGAAAGAAAGCAGCTGGCAGCCTGATCCCGATGTGTGCTATAAGCCTGTGATCTATTTATATCCCGAGGAGGAGACGGAGGTAGAAGTAAAAATTTCCCTTGCGGGGGATCTTACCTGTACCTATCCGCTTTATGAAAACGGATGGAGGGTGACAGCCTTTCCAGACGGCACCTTGCAGGATGCAAAGGGGCAAATTTACAATTACCTGTACTGGGAAGGGGAGACCTATGCACCCTATGATCTTTCAAAAGGCTTTTGTGTCAAAGGGGAAGATACCGCGGTCTTTTTGGAAGAGGCTTTGGAAAAGCTCGGCCTTTCTCGCCGAGAGGCAAATGAATTTATCGTCTTTTGGCTTCCGCAGATGGAACAAAACCCCTATAACATCATCTCTTTTCAGACCGATGTCTATACCGAAGCGGCAAAGCTTGAGGTAGTCCCAAAGCCCGACACGCAGCTTCGTGTGTTTATGGCCTTTCGGGCGTCGGACCGATTTGTAGAGCTTCCTGCGCAAGAGTTAAGTGCTCCTCAGCGTCTTGGTTTTACTCTTGTGGAGTGGGGCGGCACGGAATTAAAATAAGAGTTTTAAACAAAAACACCCATCGGGTGTTTTTGTTTTTTCGGAAAGAGAAATTTTAAAAAAACAGTTGCTTTTCTTATTTTTTTGTGTTACAATAGCTGTCGACGCCGGAATGATGGAATTGGCAGACGTGCTGGACTCAAAATCCAGTGGTAGCGATACCGTGCGGGTTCGACCCCCGCTTCCGGCACCAGAAAAAGAAACCGCCTTTGTCTACCTGACAAAGGCGGTTTCTTTTCATCTAAATCCGTCCTTTCGTCCGGAATGAATCCGCCTACGGCGGATGAAATCACTTCGTGATGAAATCCGACTTCTTCGGGAGACGGACGGATTTAATTTCATCTGCGAAGCAGATTTCATCCGAGCATCACTCGGATTTCATCGCACCTTGCGCGATATCATTGAAATATTAGTTGATTTATGATACAATCGGTTTAATAAATTTTAATTTATTAAACAAACTCTAAAATTACAATCAAGGAGTTGCAAATATGTTTAACGAGTATGTGTGGAAAATATATTTAAATGCTGATGGAAAAAACATTGTTGATCTGTTCGAGAAAAATCTATCAGGTGATTTAACTCCAAGTTATGCTAAAAGTATTT
This sequence comes from Eubacteriales bacterium, assembly GCA_045602025.1. Lineage (GTDB taxonomy): Bacteria > Bacillota > Clostridia > Oscillospirales > SIG627 > RGIG5579. The sequence continues at coordinate 9,385 of JAZSAT010000011.1, forward strand.
CTGCTTTACATAAATCGTATTGTGCAAGTAGTGTGATAGTTGACAATTTATTGAATGAATTAGAAACAACTTATGAAAGTGTAAAAGCGGGCGTTTATGCTTTTGAAGATGGTGAATATACGATTGATAGCGCAATGTCTATTTTCTATGATGAATTAAAATCAGAGGACGGTACAACGGCGCAATCTATATTTGAAAATTTTTCAGATCTTATAGCATATTACACCACTTTATTTGCAAGAGAACTGCCTGAATTATTTGTACCTTATTACTTCAAATATAACTTTAATATTCTTGAAAAAATTGCAAATGAATTTGAAATTGTTCTTCCTGAAATTCCTTTAAAAAAAGATTATGAGGGTCGTTTCTTTTATTACGGAGAGCTGTGTGTTGCTTTCAATGAGTTTAGAATCAAACACAATATGTCACCTTATGAATTTTGTGCTTTTCTCTATGATTTTGCACCTAAATATATAGGAGGTATTGATAGTTATATAGTCAAGGATTTGCCTTCCGCAAAAAGTTCATATTTAATTGGCGGTGAAAAAGACGATGCATTTTTAACCGATGAAGATAACATAATTACACCTTGGCAATGTAATCCCGATACTATGGCAGGAGATAATATTGTAATGTATGTCAAATCTCCTGTAAGTGCAATTAATTGTGTTTGGCGTAGCGTTTCCCCCGGATTTAACGATCCGTTTTTTTATTATTACAGGTGTACTTATATTGCAAATCCGCAAAAGATTAAAAAGGTTACATTGGAAACTCTCCGAAGAGATAAAATTTTCAAACAACTCCCTATTGTTCGAAAGAATATGCAAGGACTAAATGGCGTTGAATTATATCCGTCTGCATATAATTATCTTCTCGATATTTCAAAATCAGAATTACCAAGATTGGAGTATGTGTCTGATGATGTGAGCGGCGAATTAAAAAGGGAAAAAGATGTTGAAAACAACTTGATAAAACCCTTTTTGAAAAAGCTCGGATACACAGAAAAAGAATATACACAGCAACTACATATTCATGTTGGCAACAATAATTTCAAATTGATACCTGATTTTGTGGTTCATCCCATCGTTTCGGTTGGACACCATTCTGCCGAATTTATTATAGAAGCAAAATATACAGTAGAATCCGAAAAAGAACTTGAAATATATAAAACGCAAGCAAGAAGTTATGCAAATCAACTAAAAGCAAAATATTCGGTTGTTGCATCAAAAGAAGGTGTATGGATTTCATCCGAAACAGATGATTTCACTAGAGATTTTTTGGTTTTTACTTGGGTAGAGTTAAATAACGGCGATAATTTCCGGCAGGTTCTAAAATTTTTAGGCAATGGCAATGTTCTAAAATCTGCTGAAATAAGAAGAAAACTTGTTGGTAGGGCTATGGAATACGTAATGTTTGATGGTAACTGATAAATTCTTATTTATTGAACGGATCGGAATGTGTACTTTTACTTACTTTTACCTCAATTCTGCTCCGTTTGGTTACTCTTATGCAACAAACTCCCGAAGCTATATGCCTCGGGAGTTTTTCTTTTTAAAAAGCCGTTTTGTTATTGAAAAGGGAGGTAAGATGGTATAGAATGAAAAAAAAGCCATATAAGAGGTGTTTATGAAAACGAAGATCTGTTTTACGGCACTCTTTTTGCTTCTTGTGTTTTTATCTTCTTTTTCTCTTGCATCTTGTTCTTCCCGTCTTTCGGTGCAGGAGGAGAATGTAAAAACAGAGGAAAGCACGAAAAAAGAAATTGACAGTGAAACCGAAAAGGAAGAGAAAAAAGAAATGGAAAAGATTGCTTTGGCACCTCTTGCCACAGAGGAGGATAAAGCCCATTTGGAAGGACTTTACGCAGGCCGAACCGCCTTCTACGGAGATATTCATTGCCATCCCTTAGCAGGGGTTATGCCCGACGGCAGAAAGACCCTTGCCCAGTGGAAAGAGAAAATGAAAGAGATCGGCATTGATTTTGTCGCCTTTATGAACCACAGACAGATCGCTCATATGTACGAGGAGGAATGGGATGATACCCTCTTTATCGGAGGAACCGAGCCCGCTACCTCTATCAAGGATAGTTCTGCACAGGATAAGAGCCTTCACTTTAATATGTTTTTCCGTGAGCCTACCGATCTGTACGATCTTTTGATGGAGTTCCCTGAGTTCAAATACACCGGCGGACAGGACGGTATTCCCAAAATGGAGGGAAGCTTTTCCTACGTTGGGTTTGATACGGAGCATTTCAAGGAATTGATTGCGGCAGTAAAGGCAAAGGGCGGCTTTTTCGTGAACGTTCACCCCAAACAGCAGATGCAGTCCTTCCGTGCGGAGGATTACTACTTTGCCGATCAGACAGGGCTCGAAGTTTTCTACGGTTACAAAGGAAATATTGTAGGACAGGATACCAAGGATAACTACAAGCTTTGGACAAAGCTTCTTTCTATGGGAAAGCGAATCTGGGCAACGGCCGGCTCGGACAGCCACGGTGACGCCACCACGGCAGCCTTGACCTGTATCTATTCCGAAAAGCAAAAAGACACGTCTTACCTTTCCTACTTGCGAGAGGGGGATTTTGTTTGCGGATTTGCAGGAATCCGAATGACGGTAGGGGACGCGAAAATGGGATCCTCTACGGATTTTAACGGAAAAAGAGTTGTGATTTCCGTAGATGCCGTTCATCCCACGATGTGCCAAGAGGGAAGAGAGTATACCATTCTGATCTACGATGGTAAGGGTGAGGTGTATTCTGCTGCCTACGACGGAAAAACAAACGTTACCTTTGCTTTTGATGCAGACGAGAATACGGATTTTTATCGCGTAGAGGTTCGGGACGAAAAGAAGACTGCACAGCCTATTATTGCCATCGGCAATCCCATCTGGAACGATTAAAAAAAGCCGCACAAATCGTGCGGCTTTTTTCTTATTTTTTGTGGAGGAGGACGTAGTCCATCAGACCGTTCCAGTCCTCGCGGCTGAAGTAGTGGGTGCCGGGGCGGATCTGGTAGGCAAGATCGCCTTCGTGGAATCTTTCGTTATCGCCCGTGAGGCGGTCGGGGTTTTTCAGGCCCAACTCTTTCCAAGCGGGGGATGCGGCAACACAGGATAAATACTCGTTTCCGGGGTCTGCCCAGGCATCCTCCGAGCCACTTCCTATCAGTATGTTGCGAGGAGCGATGGATGCGATGAGATAGTGCTGATCGAAAGGCAATTTTTCTTCGTTATTTCTGTATTTCCAGTAGTTTTCGCAGAACCAGTAGTCAAATCTTCTGCAAATATCGTCGATGGATTCGCCTTTGTTTCCTCTTGCAAGGCTTGCGCCGGCACAGCTGCCCCGATTTCATTGCTAAACTGCAAATTGTCTTAAAAGAATGCTACGAAACGGAATACTGGATCGAGATTGCCCAAAAAGCAGATCTCATTACGGAAAATGCCGCAAAGTCTGTTCTCCACGATTGCGGCTCCATCCGCAGAATGCTCATCTCCTCCATCACCACCGCCAAAGAGAATATATAATAACTGAAACTCCCGAAGCTATATGCCTCGGGAGTTTTTCTTTTTTTATGATATTTGTCTTTAAACAGGACTAAGGTTTCTTCTCTGCGTATTGTGTCAGTTTACTTCTTTATATTTACCGTGCAAGATTAAAGGTGCGTTGTAATCGATCCAAAGCTTTCGTTTCAATCAGGCAGAAAAGTATTCTGCTGATCATTGTACGGCGTTTTATATTCTTATTTACAGGATATCAATATATTCTCCGTTGAGAGCCTTGTTCATACTTCTGACTGCGCAGAATTTACCGCACATAGAGCAGGTATCATCGTGTTCGGGTTTTCGTTCATCGCGGATGCGTTTTGCCGTTTCGGGATCCAGTGCACACGCCCACTGCTTTTCCCAATCAAGCTCGCGGCGGGCATCTGCCATGCGGTCGTCAATATCTCTTGCGTGAGGGATCTTTTTTGCGATATCTGCGGCGTGGGCGGCGATCTTGGATGCAATAATACCTTGCTTTACATCTCCCACATCCGGAAGAGCCAGGTGCTCGGCAGGGGTAACATAACAAAGGAAGGCCGCGCCGCTTGCTGCGGCAATCGCACCGCCGATGGCTGAGGTAATGTGGTCATAGCCGGGAGCAATATCGGTAACGATGGGGCCGAGTACATAGAAGGGTGCACCCATACAAATGGTCTGCTGTATTTTCATATTGGCTTCGATCTGATCCATGGGCATATGTCCGGGACCTTCCACCATGACCTGAACATCCTTCTCCCAGGCACGCTTTGTAAGCTCACCCAGGCGCACAAGCTCCTCGATCTGGCATACATCACTACCGTCGGCAAGACAGCCGGGGCGGCAGGCATCCCCGAGAGAAATGGTCACATCGTACTCGCGACAGATATCAAGGATTTCATCATAATATTCATAGAAGGGATTCTCCTCTCCCGTCATACACATCCAGGCAAATACAAGAGAGCCTCCGCGGGAAACAATGTTCATTTTTCTTTTGTGCTTGCGGATCTGCTCAATGGTCTTGCGGGTAATGCCGCAATGGAGTGTTACGAAATCCACACCGTCTTCAGCGTGAAGCCTTACTACATCAATGAAGTCCTTTGCGGTAAGGGTTGCAAGGTCTCTTTGATAGTGGATAACGCTATCGTATACGGGAACCGTACCGATCATCGCGGGGCATTCGCTTGTAAGTTTTTGGCGGAAGGGGCGGGTATTTCCGTGGGAGGAAAGATCCATAATGGCTTCCGCACCCATATTAACGGCCGCCATTACCTTTTCCATTTCGATATTATAGTCCTTGCAATCGCGGGAAACGCCAAGGTTCACATTGATCTTGGTGCGCAGCATCGAGCCGATGCCGTTGGGATCAATGCAGGCATGTAATTTGTTCGCGCAAATAGCAACCTGCCCCTTGGCAACAAGGCTGCGGATCTCTTCTTCGCTTCTGTATTCCTTGGTTGCAACAGCCTTCATTTCGGGAGTGATGATGCCTTTTTTTGCGGCGTCCATTTGTGTTGTATAATTTCTCATTATTTTTTCCTTTCGAGCAATATCTATTTCGAAAACCGACCGTGAAGATCAAAGGCGTGGTTCATAGGGCCGGAGCCTTTTCCCAGATCAAGCATTGATGAAAGTGCGCCTGATATGTAGTCCTTTGCCCTTTTTATGGACTTGGTAAGAGTAAATCCCTTGGCAAGATTAGAGGCGATCGCACTGGAGAGCGTGCATCCGGTTCCGTGAGTGTTTGGATTTTGGATACGCTTACCCTCAAACCAAACAAATTCACTGTTTGCATAGAGCAAATCATTTGCATTGCTTACGCTGTGACCGCCTTTGAGAAGAACTGCACAGCCGTAGGTATCGCCGATGAATTTTGCGGCAGAGAGCATGTCTTCCCTGCTTTCGATCATCTTTCCGGAAAGGATCTGTGCTTCGGGGATGTTCGGTGTAACGAGAATTGCGATGGGTAAAAGCTTCTCTGCTAAGGTCTGCACTGCATCGTTTTTCATCAAAGAGGAGCCGCTGGTTGCCACCATAACGGGAACTACTACCACATTTTTTGCCTGATGATAGCGGAGCCTGTCTGCGATCACACAAATCAGCTCCGAAGAAGCTACCATACCGATCTTTACGGCATCGGGGTAAATATCCTCGAACACCGCATCTAATTGCTGTTTTAAAAATTCAGGTGTTACCTCCTGAATTGCTCTGACGCCGGTGGTGTTCTGTGCCGTGAGGGCTGTGATCGCACTCATAGCGTAAACACCGTTCATCGTCATTGTTTTCAGATCTGCCTGAATACCGGCGCCTCCGCTGCAGTCGCTTCCTGCAATGGTCAATGCTGTTTTCATTTTCATAAAATACTCCTTTCGTTTTTCAGCATCGTTTTGTATAGCGGCATAAGGTGGTGCCCCCAATCTGCCGCTGTTTCTTATTTAAAGAGAGAATAGCTTTTTCGCCGTGGCTTTTAGTTCCTCGGCTGCTGCCTTGGGATCAGATGCTTTCATAATGGCGGATACCACACAAATTCCTGCAATGGGAATACCTGTAAGAATGTCAAGATTCTCTTTATTCAGACCTCCGATGGCATTTGCGGGAATCGGTACGGCATTGCAGATATCCCGAAGGGTATCGGTAGAAGTCAGAACCGTCTTGACCTTGGTCGTGGTGGGATAGATGGCACCCACACCAAGATAGTCAGCCCCCTCTTCATAGGCTTTTTTTGCCCAAGGAACCGTTTTCGCTGTAGCTCCTATGATCTTCTCTTCGCCCATCAGGCGTCTTGCGGTCCGGATAGGCATATCTTCCGCTCCCACATGTACTCCTTCTGCATCGATCGCAAGCGCAACATCCACACGGTCGTCGATGATCAGCGGCACATTGTAACGCTTCGCGATTGCGTGCACTTTTTCTGCAAGCCGGATATATTCCCGTGTACTCTTATTCTTCTCGCGAAGCTGAAGAAGGGTTGCACCGCCTTTGAGGGCTTCTTCTACACGATAGAGGAATTCTTCCTCGGTGTAATTTGTACTGTCGGTGATAAAATATAAACTCGGATCAAACTTTTTCATTTTCTTTCCCTCATACATATAGATAATCGTTTAGGACAGGCTGTAAGCCTTCGCGGGCGATGTCCTTATACATCTTGTCAAGACTGCGGTCATCGTCGATTTCAAACTGTTCATCGCCCCCAACTTCATCGGAGTCTTTGCCTGTATATTTGCTTTCGTGGTCGCCGATGCCGGTAGAAACACCTGCAGAGACCTTGGTTGCCGCAATCTTCACAATACCGTTGCGGAATTCGGCACTCTCCCGGGAGGAGACCGTGATGCCTACATAGGGCAAGAAAATGCGGTATGCACAAAGTACCTGACAAAGCTCGGTTTCGTGAACATCCAAAGGGCTCAACTTATCGTTGTTGATGATCGGTCTGAGCCTCGGGCAGGAAAGGGACATTTCCGCGTGAGGGTATTTTCTTTGCAGGTAATAAACATGAAGCGCACTTGCCAAGGCGTCTTTGCGAAAGTCAGAAAGACCCAGAAGTGCCGAGAATGCAACCCCGCGCATACCGCCCCGAAGCGCTCTTTCCTGCGCATCAAAGCGGTACGGCCACACACGCTTATGACCAAGCAGATGAAGCTTTTCGTATTTATCGGTGTCGTAGGTTTCCTGGAATACGGTTACATAGTCCGCGCCGCATTCGTGAAGATACTTGTATTCATCGGTATTGACGGGATAGATCTCAAGACCGACCATACGGAAATACTTTCTTGCCAGCTTGCAGGCCTTTCCGATATATTCCACATTGCTCTGACCGCGGCTTTCTCCGGTGAGGATCAAAATTTCTTCCATACCGCTGTCTGATATGACCTTCATCTCTTTTTCGATCTGCTCCATACTAAGCTTCATCCGCTTAATGTGGTTGTAGCAGTTAAAACCGCAGTACACACAGTAATTCTCACAGTAATTGGCTATGTAAAGAGGGGTAAATAAATAAACGGTGTTGCCGAAGTGCTTACTTGTTTCAAGGCGTGCACGCTGTGCCATCTGCTCTAAAAAGGGCTTTGCCGCAGGGGAAAGGAGAGCTTTAAAGTCCTCGATTGTGCAAGTATCGTGCTCTAAGGCCGCCTTTACATCAGCGGCGGTATATTTTGTGGGGTCGTAGGAGTTCATCTGTGCCATTACATTTGCCTGGATATCCGATTCGATCACTTCCATTCCCGGAAGATACTCCATATGGCTTTTTCGGGAGGAGGGGTCGGTTTCAAGACGGTGCTTTTTTGCAAGTGCTTCCGGCGACAAATGCTCTGAATCTACAAAAAACTGATTTTCCATAGCCTTCACCTTAATCTCTGAGGAAGCCTGTCAGGGGATCGGATGCAGATGCGCCGCGAGTCAATACTCTGCCAAGACCGGAAAGATAGGCCTTGCGACCGGCTTCAATGGCGTTTTTAAAAGCGGAAGCCATCATTGTCAGGTCCCCTGCGGTGGCAAGAGCGGTATTTGCCATAATTGCGGCGGCACCCATTTCCATTGCTTCGCAGGCCTGGGAAGGTCTGCCGATCCCGGCATCCACAATGATAGGAAGATCGATCTCATCAATAAGGATCTGAATAAACTCTTTTGTGGCAAGACCTTTGTTGGAACCGATGGGAGAAGCTAAGGGCATAACACTTGCCGCACCGGCATTTACAAGGTCACGGGCTACATTCAGATCAGGATACATATACGGCATTACCACAAAGCCTTCTTTGGCAAGGATCTCGGTTGCCTTGATGGTTTCCTGATTGTCGGGAAGCAGATACTTAGAATCACGCATGATCTCGATCTTTACAAAATTTCCGCAGCCGATTTCGCGGGCAAGGCGTGCGATGCGGACAGCTTCTTCTGCATTTCTTGCGCCGCTGGTGTTGGGAAGCAAGGTGATCCCTTTGGGGATGTAATCCAGGATACTTTCCTGTTCCTTTGTGTTTGCACGGCGAAGCGCAAGGGTAATGATCTCAGCCCCTGCATCCTTTACGGCAGCTTCAATCAGTTTCATAGAGTATTTGCCGGAGCCGAGAATAAAGCGGGAGTTAAATTCGTGTCCGCCAATGATGAGTTTATCGGTTGTCATTTTTATTTCCTTCTTTCATTCAGTTTCAAATTGTTCTGCTAAAATACGCAAAACTGTATGTGCCTGATGCGCAGCGCAGAGCATGACTCGGGAAGAGATCAGACTGCCTTCCGATTGCACATCACTTCGTTCGTCTCCGCATAGATAAAAACGGTTCATAACCTTTCGCGTGCGGACGGTGTTTGCACTGCCAAGCCCTGCCATGCCGGAGGCGGCAACAAGATATTTGTCCGAAAATTCTTCAAGCACAAGATTTGTCAGCAGTGCCTTTTCTTCCGCACCATCAAAGGCTTCACAGATAATGTCTGCGTTTTTCAGAAGCTTTGCGGCATTTTCCTCGGTAATGCGAACCGTATGGGTTTTAATTTCTGTATACGGTGCGATCTCCAAAAGATGATTCCGCAAGGCATCTGTCTTGTTCATACCGATCTGATTTGCTTTGTACTGCTGGCGATGGAGATTTGTAATATCTACCCGGTCAAAATCAACAAGAATCAGTTTTCCAATACCGGCACGGGCTAAAGCAATTGCAATATTAGAGCCGAGACCGCCAAGACCGCAAATGGCAACCGTAGCCGATGAAAATTTCTTTTGCAGCTTTTCTCCGTGTCGCTCATATAAAGCCTTGTTCCATTCTTCTTTTGTGGGGAGCATTTAGCCACCTCCCACAAAGCTGACAACTTCTATGCTGTCACCGTCTTGAAGTACCGTTTTGCCGTACAGTGCTTTCGGGACAATGTTGCCGTTACACTCTACTGCGATCCTTTTGGGATCATAATTTGCAGATGCCAGATATTCCGCAACTGTCTTACCTGCAATATCCAGTTCTTCTCCGTTGATCTTTACCATAAAATTCACCTCCAAAAACAAAAAAAGGAAGTTACCGATTTGGTAACTTCCTTAATAAGCTTCGTTCTTCCCAATATCCTTGTATCAGGCATCCCTACGTTGGCATTATCCAAATCAGGTTCTCGGTCGAAGGTTACACCTTCCTCTCAGCCTGTTATACAAGCTCCCGTTGATTCAATTGTTTACTGCATTATACACCGATTGCAATGAAAAATCAAGTAGCTTTTTCGTTTTTTTATTTCCGATGGAGAAGAATGTAGTCCATCAGGCCGTTCCAATCCTCGCGGCTGAAGTAGTGGGTGCCGGGGCGGATCTGATAGGCAAGGTCTCCCTCGTGGAATCTTTCGTTATCGGTTGTGAGACGGTCGGGATTTTTCAGTCCCTTTTCCCAAGCGGGGGAAGCGGCTACGCAGGAAAGATATTCATTTTTCGGGTCGGCCCAAGCATCCTCTGATCCGCTTCCAACCAGTACATTTCGCGGCGCAATGGAAGCAATGAGATAGTGCTGGTCAAAGGGCAATTTTTCTTCGCCATTTCTGTATTCCCAGTAGTTTTCGCAGAACCAGTAGTCGAATCTTCTGCAAATGTCGTCGATGGATTCGCCCTTGTTTCCTCTTGCAAGGCTTGCACCGGCGCAGCCGGAGCCGTTGGAATAGCAGAAGGCAAAGCGAGGATCGTTTGCCGCGGTCCAAAGGGCGGTCTTACCGAGGCGGGAGTGACCGCAAACGGCGGCGTTTTTGATATCGAGCACATGGGAAAGTTCTTTTTCCGCATAGTCCATCAGGCGCATGGCAGTCCACGCCCACATGGAAATCTTACCGCAGTCATCTTTTTCTCTTTTTCCATCCTTATAAAGAACGCCCGCAAGACCGTTTGTCAAATCCCCGTCGTCGGAGGTGATGTCCTTGTAGTTGAAGACGAGAATGGCAAAGCCCCGGTCGACGATCTCCTCAGCAGGCATATGTCTGTCGGGAATTTCGGGACGGAAGTTCGGCATTACAAAGAAGGGGTGCTTGCCTTCCTTGGTAGGAATAATGGTGTGAAAGGGGAAGGAAAACTCCTGTCCCTTTACGGTGCAAGAGACCGTTACGCGGTTTGTTTTTGCTTTCCCTGCAAATTTGGGGTGGATGTCTTCTTTTACCTCGTAGCGCACATTTTCAGGCTTGGGAGGCAGAGCACCGAACAGCTTTTTCTCCAGGATCTGAAACATTTCTTCTCTTGTTTTCAAGGGGGGGAGCGTCAGGCTCTCAAGTATTTCGTTCAGCATAATGTTCTCCTTATAAAAAGTAAAATACGGTTATTTAATTTTATTCCAAAAGGCATCAAGACCAAGCTTTACATCCTCGTAGGTATCGTCAAAGTTTCCTGTCCACCAGGGGTCGGCAATGTCTCGGTCCAGCCCTGCATAGGAGAGAAGAGTCTTTACCTTATGTGCATTATTTCCGATAAAGGGGGCAAGGTTTCGACGGTTATTTTCGTCCATGATGATGAGAAGATCTGCCTCGTCGCACTCTTTTTTTGTGATCTGCTGTGCGTGTTTTCCCTTGCAGGAAATGCCGAGTCTGTCGAGTACTCTTCTGGTACCGGGATGCACGGGATTGCCGAGCTCCTCAGTGCTGGTTGCGCGGGACGAAACGGAAAAATCCCGTTCTCTCTTTTCTTTTTTCAGCATATCAAGAAAAAGAAATTCCGCCATGGTACTGCGGCAGATATTGCCGTGGCAGATAAAAATGATCTTTGTCATAAAAGATTGCGGATCCTTTCGTAGAGTTCTTCGGCCGTATCGGCAAAGTATTTGGCACCTGCTTTTTCAAGGTCCTCTCTGTCACGGAACCCCCAGGTGACGGCAATGGCTGGGATCCCTGCATTGTTTGCCGTAATAATATCCACATCGGAGTCGCCGATGTAAACGCACGCCTCTTTTGTGCCGCCGATCTCCTCCAACGCGCGGAAGATGCCGTCGGGAGCGGGCTTTCTTGCAACCCCTTCCTTTTCTCCCGCTGCCACGGCAAAGGAGGGGAAGAAGGTCTTGCAAAGCTCTACCACCGCTTTGTTGGGCTTGTTGGAAACAACCCCGCACGCATATCCGTCTTTTATAAGACGCTCGATCAGAGGGAGAATGCCGGGGTAAGGTGCGCTTTTCACCTGAGAATGGGCCGCGTAATAAGGGCGGAAGATCTCAAGAGCCTTTGGCGCAAGATCCTTCTTATCTTCGGGAACAACACCCTCAATGAGCTTCTGAATGCCGTTGCCAACGCTTTTGCGCACTTCCTGAAGGGTTTTGGTAGGAAAATTCATTTCCTTCATTGCATAGTTTACAGAATCGGCAATGTCCTGCAGGGTGTCCAGCAGGGTGCCGTCAAGATCAAATAAAACCGTTTTCATAATTGCCTCTTTCTTTTTTCAAAAGTTTACCATAAAAAGGGGAAAAATGCAATCCTTTCTCTTTTTTCTTTCTTGTTTAAATTCTGTTTATATTTCTGTGTTAGAATAAAGTGTAAGTAATGAAAGCGGAGGTTTTCTATGTTTAAAATTCTGGTGGTGGAAGACGACCCTCATACCCGGCTTCTTTTCGGAAAGATCTTAGAGCAAAACGGGTATTCTCCCATTCTCTCTACCGATGGGATGGATGCACTTGAAAAAATGGACCACGAGCATGTGGACCTGATCCTCTTGGATGTGATGATGCCCCGTATGAACGGCTTTGAATTTGCCCGCACCCTGCGGGAAACGGGGTGCCAGATCCCGATTTTAATGGTAACGGCAAAAGAGGGAAGGCTGGATAAAAAAGAGGGCTTTCTTTCCGGTACCGACGATTATATGACAAAGCCCGTGGATGAGGAGGAAATGCTCCTTCGCATTGCGGCACTTCTGAGAAGAAGCAAGATCAATTCTTCTCATAGGATCGAGATCGGAAAAACGGTGCTTGATTTTGATTCTCTCACCGTATCCTGTCCCGAGGGGGATGTTTTACTTCCGCAGAAGGAATTTTTGGTGCTTTTCAAGCTCCTCTCCTTCCAAAATAAGATCTTTACCCGTCGGCAGCTGATGGATGAGATCTGGAATTTTGATTCGGAAAGCGACGAGAGAACGGTGGATGTACATATTCACAGACTCAGAGAGAGGTTTGAATCCAATCCCGATTTTGAGATCGTGACTATTCGGGGACTTGGATATAAGGCGGTGAAGAAGAATGGGTAAGCCATACCGTTTCCGAACCATTATCCACTTGTTTATCATTCTGATTATGGTTTGCTCGGGCCTTTTGACAGTAGTGACCTTTTCTATGCTCAGGGGCTTTCGCATTTTACCTCCTGCCTTTTTTGCTACGGTCTGGATGCCCGTTGTGTTGTTTCTGGTGGCGAATGTGGTTGCGGGAATCGCCAATATCTTTTTGGTACCTCGCCTGATCCATCCCATTGAAGATCTAATCGAAGCTATGGGTAAGGTGGCAGCAGGTGACTTTTCCGTCCAGATCAAATCGGAAAACTACGACGGTGAAATTGAAAAGCTTATGGAAAGCTTTAACGCCATGACCAAGGAGATCGGCAGTACCGAGATCTTCCGCAGTGATTTTATCCGCGATTTTTCTCATGAATTCAAGACTCCTATCGTGTCTATGAACGGCTTTGCAAAGCAGCTGAAAAAAGAAAATCTTACGGAAGAGGAAAGGCAGACCTACTGCGATATCATTATCTCCGAGTCGGACAGGCTCACAAAGCTTGCATCCAACATTCTCCTTCTTTCCAAGGTGGAAAACCAAAGGATCATTTCCGACAAAAAGCCTTATCGCCTGGATGAGCAGCTTCGGGACTGTGTGCTTTTGCTGGAAAGGGAATGGGAGGAAAAAGAGATCCTTTGGGATCTGGATCTTGCAAATATTACCTTTACCCACAATGCCGATCTTTTGTATCATATCTGGTCAAATCTTATCTCCAATGCGGTCAAATTCAGTCCCCACGGTGGAAAGATCTCTCTTACTGCTGCGGAAAACAGTGAATGCATCATCGTGACCGTAAGGGACGAGGGCATCGGTATGACAGAAGAAGAAATGAAGCATATTTTTGAAAAATGCTATCAGGCAGACCCATCCCGAACAGGTCGCGGCAACGGTCTCGGCCTTTGTATCGCAAAGCAGATCTGTACTCTTGCAGGCGGAAAAATATCTGTTCGGAGCACCCCCGGAAAGGGAACCGTATTCACGGTCATTTTGAATAAATAAAAAAAGCGTAAGAGCTGAAATCTTTTGATTTCGGCTCTTTTTTTGTGGGTCGGAACAAGATGTCATTGCGGGTCAGTACTGCTATCTGTTACCCTTACGAAAACCCGCGAAGAAAAGAAAAGGAGGAGAAAAATGGATTTAATTATGGATCTTGTCAGCGAGGCGATCTTGTCTCTTTTAGGGGCAGTACTTACCTTTGTGGCAGCCAAAATCGGAGCATGTATCGGTGCCTGGTACCGCGAAAAGATCACAAACGAGACTCTTCGCTCGGTAGCGCAGACCTGTGTCCGCGCAGTGGAACAGATGTACAAAGAATGGGGCGGTGCCCAAAAGCTGGAAAAAGCACTTTCGATGGGGGAAGAAATGCTTCGGAAAAAAGGCATAAAAATTGAAAAAGATGAAATGCGTGTGCTCCTGGAAGCAGCATTGAATGAATTAAAAGGGGCAATGGAAAAATCATGACGGTTTTGGGATGGATCTCATCCTCCCTTTCCGTTGTGATCGGGATCGGTACGGTTTTGACTGTCACCATTCCTTCCCTGCGGCATAAACTAAAGCAGGCTTTTTTCAGCGGAGAAGCGGAGAAAAAAGAGGTACTGCGTATCGGGAAAATGCTGGAGGAGCATGTATCTCAGGATGCCAAAAGGGAGGCGGAGGTCGCGCTTCAAAGAGAAGTGGATCTTTGTGTTTTGCGTGATCTGATCACGGCAATTTACTATCGCAGATTGGACGAAAAAAAGATCCACATTTATGAATTGGAGGATGTTTCGGCCCTGCACGACCTGTATCTTCGCCGCGGTGGAAATTCCTATGTAAGCGGTCTTTACCGTCAGATGTCCCGAGAGTGGACGATCATAAAATAAAGGAGAGAAAAGATGAGAGAACTAAAATTTGACCTTTCTGCCGATTCTTATTTGCCTCAAAGTGAATTTGCCGGCTTTGAAGGGGAGCACAATGCAACGCGTGTTATATTGCTTCTTCCGGAGCGTCTGCAGGTGGAGGGTGCTGAATTTTATATGGTGTTCGAACTTTTAAAAAGTAAGGAAACCATATTTTCCGCACCGCTGATTCCCGAGAGTGGAGCCATAATGCTTGATTTGCCAAAACAGCTGATGGTGTCTCCCGGTACAAGCGTTTATGCTGCCGTTTACCAAAGGGTGGGGGAGGATCTTTTGCAGATCGCAAAAACCGGAAAGGTCTTTCTTGAGATCAAGGAGCCGGAGGACGGCGTTCTGGTGGCCTATTCTGCACAGGGCGGAAGTGCCCCCGGGCTTGTGATCGAAAGCGAGATCAAAGCAAAAAGCACAAATCCCGTCTCTTCGGATGCCATTTGCCGTGCTTTGGAAAAGCTTGTCTCCAAGGAAGAGATGAAAGGCGAGACAGAAAGGATAGACGAAGAATTTTCAAAACAAGGCATTCAGATCCGATTTCTTGAAAGTGAAAAGGTGCGGCTTGAAGGTGATATTTCGGCGCTTCGAGGTGAAAAAGAGCTTTTGTCGGCAAAAACTCAGGAGCTTAGTGAAAAGATTGAAAGCCAAAAAAACGCGCTTCTTGCCAATGCTCTGAATGGATATGTAAAAGGGGGTACGGCTCTTCAGATCGATGATATTTCAGAGGCGGAGGAGGAGATTTCTGTCAAGCTGTCTGACGGTTACCGCCTTGTGCAGATCTATGAAAATTCACCTTCGGAAATATCGGAAAAAGGGTGTTATACCGTTACCGGAATCCTATCACCCGAGCTTGGTGATGATCGCTGGGAGTTTTCGGTTGAAGGCGGAGTATTTTTAATATACCCCGAAGCGAAAAATGTATATGAAACGGCAAAGCTTGTTCAGGTCGGAGATCAGCTCCTCCATGATCCAAAAACCGGAAACGGTTTTTGGATGCAAAAGGTCAGCGATCTGTCAGCGGCAAAGCTTTGGAAATACGGCAAGAACATATTTAACCGAAGTAAAACCGTATGTGCAAAAGGTTATTTGAACTTTTTCGAAACGAAGCAAACCTTCCTAAGCATAGACGGCGGCGGTGATCTGAATACGGTGCTTGGAAAATACAAGGATTTTTCGGGAAAGACCATAACCATCTCTTATGATTTTGTTGATTATCAAGGAGAAAATCCATCCTTTGCAACCATGCTTAAGGTCGGTGATAAGGTTTTGAACATTGATGGAAAGGATGCGAGCTTTTATAAGGCATATAAAGAGGGCGGTGTGAAGGTTTCGGCCACCTATACCATTCCCGAAAATGACTCTGAAGAAGATTTGATCCTGAGACAGTATGTGGGATATATTACAAAAAACGCCGGCGATTTTGTTACCCTGGATCATCTACAGGTGGAGATCGGAACCTGTGTCACCGATTTTGAAGAATACAGGAAACCGATCTTATATATTCCGTCGGAAAACGGAGAGGTGAAGATCCCTGTTTCATCCTCTATGACCACGCTGATGACGGATCTCAGCTTAGGCTCCATCGAAGTACAAAAGGGATATGAATAAAACGATTGAGAGAATTGAAAAAGCAATTGTATCTTTAGGAGGTAATGTATAATGTTCAGCTTAAGTTCTTTTATTAAAAATGGACTTTTGAAGGCAATCGGAAAAATGGCGGATTATCAGGTGATCTTAAATGCCGCGGGATGGCTGGAAAAGGGCGTCTTGGAGGAAAGCGATCTTGCTGAAATTCAGCATGCGATCGACGAGCAGTATCAGTATGATGAAGGGGTGATTTGATTTGGCAAAAGTTTTCTTAGGTGTTGGCCACGGCGGGAAGGATCCCGGTGCGGTGGCAAACTCAGTGAGAGAAAAGGATCTGAATCTTTCCATTGCTCTTTCCTGCAGTGAAGAGCTTTACCGTCACGGTGTGATCGTTTTGATGAGCCGTACGGGAGATGAGGAGGATCCCATCGATCAGGTGGTAAAAGAGTGTAATGCCTTTTCGCCTGATCTTGCAGTGGATATACACAATAACGCAGGCGGCGGCGATGGGGCGGAGGTGTTTCGGTTTTCCGGAGGAGGCATATCCCAAACCCTTGGGGAAAATATCATTTCGGAGATCGTTGCCATTGGGCAGAACAGCCGCGGTGTAAAGGTAAGGCTTGGGAATAACGGAAGGGACTACTATGCATTTGTAAGAGATACTTATGCGCCCGCGGTGATCGTAGAGTGTGCCTTTTTGGATAATGCATCGGACCTTGCGATCATTGATACCGAAGCGGAAAGAAAGGCGATGGGGATCGCCATTGCCAAGGGGATTCTGAAAACCCTCGGAATTGCCTATGTTTCACCTGAACCTGTGCCGGAGCCGGTACCTGTGCCCGAACCTGTACCGGAGCCTGAGCCCGAGCCCGAGCCTGTACCCGAGCCTGTACCCGAGCCTGTACCGACTCCTTCCGATCCGATTTTGATTCCCGATGAGAAAGCACTTTCTTTTTGGAAGACGGTTTTGGGGAGGCTTAAGGCTGTGATCGACTGGTTTTTCCGTAAATTGGATTAAAAAAAGAAGCTCTGCCATCGGCAGGGCTTTTTTGCTTGAGCTTTTGATAAGAAAAACGGCAAAAAACCTGTTATTTCAAGGGAAAAAGTTGTGATCCTCCTTGACTTTACCACTTTGGTGTGATAATATGGTAAAGAGATTTTGAGTGAGGTGAAAAATATGCATAAACTCCGTTCCGAATCTGTGGACCGCTTGTTTCAGAGTATTCTGAATTTGCAGTCTTTGGATGAGTGCTATGATTTTTTTGAAGATCTTTGTACGATCAAGGAAATTTTGGATATGTCGCAGAGACTGGATACCGCTTTGCTTCTTTCTCAGGGGCTCAGCTACCAAAAAATCGCAGAGCAGGTTGCTGTGAGCAGTGCTACCATCGGCAGAGTCAGCAAATGCTTGAATTACGGTAGCGGCGGATATAAAAAAGCAATTGAAAAGCTGAATTTATCGGAGGAAAAATGATAGAGGCATCTTTTAGTCTTCAGGAAAAAGTAATGTTCGATTTGCGAGAGCTTTATCGCAACAACGGATATGCTCATTATAAAATGAGTAAATTTGAGGAGTATGACCTGTATGCAAAAAACAAGGACTTTCTCATTTCCGACAGTGTGATTACTTTTACCGATACCAACGGGAAGCTGATGGCACTCAAGCCTGATGTGACCCTTTCCATTATAAAAAATATTAAGGATAAAAACGACGGCGTTCAAAAACTTTTTTACAACGAAAATGTTTACCGTATCTCCAAAGGGACTCGCAATTATAAGGAGCTTATGCAGGTGGGCCTTGAATGTATGGGCGATGTAAAAAAGGAAGATCTTTGTCAGGTGATCCGCCTTGCAGCGGAAAGTTTGAAGAAGATTTCAAAGAGCTGTGTTTTATTGATTACGGATCTGGATCTTCTCACCGCTGTGATCGGTGAAGCAGAAAATGCAGACACAGAAGAGATCTTTCGCTGTGTAGAAGAAAAGAACGAAGCGGAGCTGAAGAAAATACTTCCCGAAAAATCCTATCGGATCCTTCAAAGCCTGATCCGTTCTTCCGGCAAAGCGACAGAGGTTTTGCCGAATCTGATCGCTTCTCTTGACGATCTTTTGGATACCGCTCCTTTGAAAAAGCTTTCGGAAATGATTCTGTCCATTGAGGATGCAGCGCTTCAGGATATGATCCGTGTGGATTTTTCCGTTGTCAGTGATATCAACTACTACAACGGCATTGTGTTCAAAGGCTTTGTGGAAGGGGTTCCTTCCGCGGTGCTCTCCGGCGGCCAGTATAATAAACTGATGAAAAAAATGAAGCATACCGGTGATGCCGTAGGTTTTGCGGTATATTTGGATATGCTGGATATGGCACCTGTTGTACAGGAGGATGAGAAAAAGTTTTTGAATGTGGCACTTCCCAAGGGAAGACTTGGTGAAAAAGTGTATGCCATGTTTGAAAAAGCCGGCTTTTCTTGCCCTTCCATCAAGGAAAACAGCAGAAAATTGATCTTTGAGAATCCTGCGGTAGGTGTGCGTTATTTTTGGGTGAAGCCGTCGGATGTTGCCATTTATGTAGAACGAGGCGCGGCAGATGTGGGCGTTGTGGGCAAGGATATTCTTTTGGAGTATCAGCCTGAGGTATATGAGCTTCTTGATCTCGGCATCGGAAAATGCCGTATGGCAGTTGCCGCAAAGAAGGATTTTTGTGACAATACAGACAGAGCACTTCGGGTTGCCACCAAGTTTTCCGGTATTGCTCAGGACTATTATCTTTCCAAAGGAAGAGATATCGATATTATCCACCTGAACGGCTCCATTGAGATCGCTCCTATTTTGGGACTTTCCGATGTGATCGTGGATATTGTGGAAACAGGAACCACCCTGAAGGAAAATGATCTGGAGGTATTCGAGACCATTGTTCCCATCAGCGCAAGGCTGATCGCCAATAAAACAAGCTTTCAGTTTAAAGAAAAGAAGCTTATGCAGCTGAAAGAACATCTTGCAGCCCAGACGGAGGCGGAGAAATGATAAAAATCTTGAAATTTTCCGAGGTGAAGGCAGAAGAGGTTTTTGCCAGAGCAGAGAACTCACTGAATGTGTCCGAGATCGTTTCGGAAATTATTGCAAATGTAAGAAAATACGGGGACAAGGCACTGTTTGAATACTGCGAAAAATTCGACGGTGCAAGGCTGGATGCGCTTCAGGTTACCCCGCGTGAGATCGAAGAGGCGATGGAGTGTGTTGAGCCTCGCTTTTTGGAGGTCTTGAAAAAGGCGGCGGAAAACATTCGCCTGTTTCACGAAAAGCAGCGTCGGGAAGGTTTTTCCTTTGAGAAAAAAGACGGTGTTATTTTAGGACAGAAGATCATTCCCGTATCCCGTGCGGGCCTTTATGTGCCCGGCGGAACGGCAGCCTATCCCTCCACCGTTTTGATGGATTCTATCCCTGCAAAAATCGCAGGCTGTCAGGAAGTGGTTATGGTGACCCCTCCCGGAAAAGACGGTAAGATCAATCCTGTTATTTTAGCGGCGGCAGGCATTGCAGGTGTGGATAAGATCTTCAAGATCGGCGGGGCTCAGGCCATTGCTGCCCTCGCTTACGGAACCGAAAGTGTTCCCAAGGTGGATAAGATCGTGGGACCCGGAAACGCCTTTGTGGCAGAGGCAAAAAAGCAGGTGTTCGGTACCGTTTCTATTGATATGATCGCAGGCCCCAGCGAAATTCTTATTGTGGCAGACGGCAAGACCGATCCCCGCCACGCGGCGGCTGATCTTTTGAGTCAGGCAGAGCACGATAAGCTTGCCAGCGCGGTTCTGGTAACCGATTCCATGGATCTTGCGCAGAAGGTAAGAGAAGAGCTCGAAAAACAGATCGCGCTTCTCCCACGCGCGGAGATCGCAAGAGCTTCCATTGATAACAACGGCAAGATCATTGTGGCAGATGACTTAAAAAATGCCATCGACATTGCCAACAAGATTGCGCCGGAGCATTTGGAGCTTCTCCTTGACAACCCCTTTGACTGGCTTGACAGTATCCGTCATGCAGGCTCTGTTTTTATGGGCCGATATTGCCCCGAGGCTCTCGGAGACTATCTTGCAGGCCCCAACCATACTCTGCCTACCAGCGGAACCGCAAGATTTTCAAGTCCCTTGTCGGTAGACGATTTTGTTAAAAAAACACAGTTTATTTATTATACGGAAGAAGCCCTGGCAAAAACCTATGAGGATGTGGCGTATTTTGCCGAAAAAGAAGGACTTTCCGCTCACGCAAGAAGCGCGGTGGTCCGATTGGAGGACAAGTGAAGTGAGTCGTTTTTTCAGCGAGAAGTTTGAAAAATTAACTCCCTATACCCCCGGAGAACAGCCGAGGGATATGAAATATATTAAGCTCAATACCAACGAGTCGCCCTATCCCCCTTCTAAAAAGGGACAGAAATTGGCGGCCGAGGAAGCCAAAAAGCTTCAGCTTTATTCCGATCCCGCATGCAGAAGCTTGGTGAAGGAAGGAGCGCGGGCGTTTGGGGTAAAGGAAGAGGAGATCATTTTTACCAACGGATCGGATGAGGTTTTGAATTTTGCCTTCATGGCATTTTGCGATGAAAAAACTCCTGCCCTCTTTCCCGATATTACCTACGGTTTTTATAAGGTATTTGCGCAGCTGAACGGTGTTCCTTACAGGGAGATTCCCTTGAAGGAGGATTTTACTGTTCCTGTGGAAGCTTTTCTCGGACAGAAAAGTACGGTATTTCTTGCCAATCCCAATGCACCCACGGGGCTTTCCCTTAAAGCGGAGGAGATCGAAAGGATCTTGCAGTCAAATCCGGACAATGTGGTGGTTATCGATGAAGCGTATGTGGATTTCGGCGGTGAAAGTGTAATCCCTTTGATCCGAAAGTACGACAATCTTTTGGTCACGGGAACCTTTTCCAAATCCCGCTCTCTGGCGGGAGGAAGACTTGGCTTCGGCATTGCATCAAGCAGCCTGATCCGGGATCTGAATACCATAAGGTTTTCTACAAACCCGTACAATGTAAACCGTATGACCATGGCCTTTGGCGTAGGAACCCTGCAGGACGAAGCGTATGTAAGAAAAAACTGCGAAGAGATCCAAAAAACAAGGGAATGGGTCTGTGAAAAAATGAAAGCCATGGGCTTTAGCATGACCGATTCCAAAGCCAACTTCATTTTCGCAAGGCATCAAGCGGCAGACGGTAAAAAAATATATTTAGGCCTAAAAGAAAAAGGTGTTCTGGTTCGCCATTTTGATACACCGAGACTTTCCCCCTATAACCGCATTACCGTGGGAAGTTATGAGGAAATGGTGATCTTTTTGGAAAAACTGGAAGAAGTATTGGAGGATTTAAAATGAGAAGTGCAACGATCGAGCGTAAAACAGGTGAAACGGAGATTTTGCTGACCCTGAATCTTGACGGAAAAGGAGAAAGCAAGATTCAGACCGGGTGCGGTTTTCTGGACCATATGCTGACTCTTTTTGCAAAGCACGGCAGATTCGATCTTGCTGTTTCCTGTAAGGGAGATACCCAGGTGGACGATCATCACACCGTGGAGGATATCGGTATTGCCTTGGGCAAGGCTTTTCAGGAGGCGCTTGGCGAAAAGAGAGGGATTTTACGCTACGGCAATATGATCCTTCCTATGGATGAAGCATTGATCCTTGCTGCCGTTGATCTTTCCGGCAGAGGACATTTAAGCTATTCCCTTGAAATTCCAATGGAGAAGGTAGGCACCTTTGATACAGAGCTTGTAGAAGAATTTTGGCTTGGCTTTGTAAGAAACGGAAGCCTTACCCTGCACATTCAAAAGCTTGCGGGAACCAATTCTCACCACATTATCGAAGGGGCATTCAAATCGGTGGCTCGCTCTCTGCGCAGTGCAGTCTCTATCGATCCGTCCTTTGCCGATGATATTATGTCCACAAAGGGTGTTCTGTAATGATTGCGATTATTGACTACGGCGTAGGAAATCTCTTTTCCCTTTGTTCTTCCTTGAAAAAGATCGGTGCGGAAAGCATTGTCACCTCTGACCCTGACGACATCCGAAAAGCGGATAAATTGATCCTGCCCGGTGTGGGAGCCTTTTCCGATGCCGTAAAAAAGCTTCGGGAGACGGGGCTTGATCTTGTTGTAAAAGAGGAAGCGAAAAAAGGCAAGGACCTGATGGGAATTTGCCTCGGTATGCAGATGCTTTTTGAAAAAAGCTTCGAGTTTGGCGAATATGACGGACTTGGGCTTCTTCGCGGCAGTGTTGTTCCTATGAAAGGGGTCATTCCCGAGGAACTGAAGGTTCCTCATATTGGCTGGAACGGACTTCATTTTTCTAAAAAAAGCAAGCTCCTTCGCAATATTAAGGAAGGAGACTGTGTGTATTTTGTTCATTCCTTTTATGCCGAAAACTGCGAGGACAGCGTGGTTGCAACCGCCGAATACGGAAAGGAATTGACGGCGGCGGTGGAACAAGGAAATATTTACGGTTGTCAGTTTCATCCGGAAAAAAGCGGTGAGGTAGGTCTTGCCATTTTGCGCGCCTTTTGCGAGGGGGAGGAAGAAAAATGATTTTATTTCCTGCCATTGATCTTTATGAAAAAAAGGCGGTTCGCTTATACAAGGGCGATTATGCCAATATGACTGTTTACAGCGAAAACCCCATCGAAATCGCAAAAGATTTCGAGGCTTCGGGCTGCACCCATATTCACATGGTGGATCTGGAGGGCGCGAAGGACAGCACAACACCGAATTTTTCCATTGTGGAACAGGTTGCCCGTGAAACCTCTCTTTTTGTAGAGATCGGCGGCGGCATCCGCAATATGGAAACGGTAAAGCGGTATCTTGATGCGGGGGTAAACCGAGTCATTTTAGGCACTGCAGCTGTCAACGACGAGGCCTTTTTGAAAGAGGCTGTTTCCACCTACGGGGATAAGATCGCTGTGGGTGCGGATATTAAGGACGGATATATTGCCATCAAGGGGTGGCTTGAAAAATCTCAATTGACCACTGAAGAATTTTTTGAGAAAATGGAAGGGCTTGGTGTGAAGAACATTATTTGCACCGATATTTCAAAGGACGGTGCCATGAAGGGAACCAATCTCGGCCTTTACAAAAGCCTCTCGGAAAAATTCAAGATCGATCTGACGGCTTCCGGCGGTGTTTCCTCTATGGAAGACATCCAAAGCCTGAGAAAAATGGATCTTTACGGAGCGATCATCGGGAAAGCTTATTATACCGGTGCCATTGATCTAAAAAAAGCACTGGAGGTGGCAAAATGATTACCAAACGAATTATTCCTTGCCTTGATATCAAAAACGGAAGAGTGGTAAAGGGAACCAACTTTCAGGGGCTTTCCGATGTTTCTTCCCCGATAGAGCTTGCAAAAATCTATTCCGATTCCGGTGCGGACGAGCTTGTGTTTTACGATATTACAGCATCCGCAGAAGGAAGAGGGCTTTTTACCGATGTTCTCCGTGAAGTTGCTTCCCAAATTTTTATTCCTCTTACCGTTGGTGGCGGCATCAATACAGTAGAGGATTTTGACCGTGTTTTAAAATGCGGTGCGGATAAGGTAAGTGTCAATTCCGGAGCGATCCGAAACCCGAATTTGATCTACGAAGCCGCGCAAAAGTACGGAAGTCAGTGCGTGGTGCTTTCTGCGGATGTTAAGCGTGTGGATGGCCAGTTTCGCGTATTTGCCAAAGGCGGCAGAGAGGATACGGGTATGGAGGCCATCTCCTGGATCTGCCGTGGTGTGGAAATGGGCGCAGGGGAAGTTGTGGTCAATTCCATTGATACCGACGGCGTCAAAAAAGGCTTTGATATTGAAATGCTGCAAAAGGTTGTGGAAAGCGTAAATGTGCCTGTGATCGCCTCAGGCGGTGCAGGGTGTGAAGCGCATTTTTCCGATCTTTTCCGTAAGATTCCCACCATTGATGCGGCTCTTGCGGCATCGGTGTTTCACTTCGGTCAGATCAAAATTCCGGATCTGAAGAAAATGCTTGCAGAAGAAAATATCATTATGAGGCTGTAAGGAGAAGGGTATGATCAAATTTTCAGTTTTTGCAGATTTTCATTATAAAAAGGGAATGTATACACCTACGGTCTCCGATCTCGAAAAGATCCTTCGGCGTGCCCACGAGGAAGGTGCGGAATTTGTTGTTCATTTAGGGGATTTCAGTAATGACTATAAAGGCTCTCCCGAAATTATTGATGCATATCTGAATAACCATTACAACCTTCCCGTTTACGGTGTGTTCGGAAACCACGAATTGGAATCGAAAAATCTGATGTCCTTTGTAACCCCGCGGCTTTGCAATCGGGAGGTAACGTGGGGTGTGGGAGAAAGAGTTGCCTATTGGAGTACCGACATCGGAAATTTTCGCCTCATTGGTCTGGATACCAACTATTCCCGCCGTCCCGACGGGGTTTGGGAGCACAATCTTGATTGTAGTTCCGGTCCCAGAAGCGGCAATGTGGATTACAATAACCTGGGCCCCGAGCAGCGCGCGTGGCTTTACGATACCTTGAAAGATGCGAAGGATAAAGGAAAAAAGGTTCTGACCTTTTCCCACGCAGGCTTTGCAGGAACCTTCTCTTCCTCTTCCGATGCTGCTGAGGTTCGCAAGATCTTTGCAGCTTTTCCGGGAACTGTGATTTTAGCGACCAGCGGACACCTTCATACCGATCATTTTGATGTGGTGGAAAATATTGCCTACTGGGATGTAAATGTAGTTCTGAACGGCGGATGGCGGCCCCATGACAATTATCACTACACCGATGATATGACCTTCCGGTTTCAGGATTACGATGAAGAAGGAAAACCCAAGGGTGAGGCCTACGACAGGGCAATGAATTCCTTTGGTTCTTCTGCTCGAAGCACCTGGTTTTTTACCGAGCCGCTTTCTGCTATCGTCACTGTGACCGAAGCGGGCGAAATCGAGATCGAAGGGTCTGAGACTCAGTGGCTTTACGGCATAGAGCCGGACTGGACAGAATCGGGAATGGTTCCCTATATTTCTTCTCACAAAATAAAACTTGATCTTCCAAAATAAGAAAGGCGACAAAAATGCTTGATATTGAAAACTTGAAATTTGACGAAAAAGGATTGATTCCCGCTGTGGTGGTGGATTCGGTTACCAAAAAAGTGCTCACGGTAGCCTATATGAATAAAGAAAGCCTGAAGATCTCTATGGAGAAAGGTCTTACCTGCTTCTGGAGCCGTTCCAGACAGGAGCTTTGGCTCAAAGGGGAGACCAGCGGAAACTTCCAGCACATTGTAAGCATTACAGCCGATTGCGACGGGGATGCACTGGTTGTAGTGGTGGAAAAGGACGGCCCCGCTTGTCACAAAGGGACCGATTCTTGTTTTAACGATCTTGTTTGGCAAAGCGAAGAAAAACAGGAGTTTTCTCTTTACGGTCTTTATGATATGCTCCTTGACCGTCAAAAGACCCGTCCCGAAGGCTCATATACCACCTATCTTTTTGAAAAAGGTATTGATAAGATACTGAAAAAGGTAGGGGAAGAGTGTACCGAGGTGATCATCGCGGGAAAAGCAGATGACAAAAAGGAAACCATTTACGAAATTGCAGATCTTGCTTACCACACAATGGTTCTGATGGTACAAATGGGTATTTCCGTGGAAGAGGTTCACAAGGAGCTTGCTTCCCGCCACATTATCGACCACAAGGTAAAACAGGAAAAAATGACAAAATAAAAAAAGAAAAACCGTCGGAAAACCGACGGTTTTTTGTTGGTGAAAACTTAAGGTAAAATTTCGTCAATGCTTTCGAAAAGCTGAGAATCGATTCCGTTTGCCTCTTTTTCAAGCTCGGCTGTAATATAGCCGTAGGATTTTTCGTCCAAGGTGTTTACAAGATCCGGATATTTTCCGTTTTCCAGATCGGAAAGGATCAGGCCGTACTGCTCGTTTTTCAAATGATGAAGCAATTCCTCGTATTTGCCGGAGGAAAGCTCCTTCAAAAAGGGCTCGTATTCTTCCCCGAGCATTTTGGTAAGGCCGGGGGTGAATCCGGAAACCATACGGGAATAATTGCCGCCGATCAGGTCGGTTGCGATGGTAACAAACTCGGATAAATCCTTAAATTCCGTTCCCAAGGCGGTATTGACCACAGGAAGGATCAATCCGAACACAGAGGTGACAAGAACGGAAAGCAGAAGAAGGGAAGCAATCGCGTGTACCGTGATATAGGTAATGCTTGCTCCTGCAAAGTTTTTAATTGTTTTGGTTTTGCCAGCAAAAATGAATATAAGCGCGGCGATCCAGCCCAGTACCGGAATGGAAAAAAGGACGATCATGCCGAGAAAAGCCCAAAAGCTGACCGTTTTTTTACTTTCTTCCGTGAGCGGCTTTTCTTCTGCGGAAAAGAAATTTTCTTTAGAATTTTCGGAAGGGGATTCTTCTTTTACAACATTTTCTTTGTATTCGTCCATTTTGATCTCCTTTTATTCTAGAAAAACCCACATTTGTAAAACAAACGTGGGTTTTATGGTGGAGCATAGGGGACTTGAACCCCTGACCCCCACACTGCCAGTGTGGTGCGCTCCCAACTGCGCTAATGCCCCGTAAGATTAAGGGCATTGTACCATAGCAGAAGGGAAAAAGCAATATTTTTTCAAAAAAAATCAATTTTTTTGTGTTCTTACTGTTCGGAAAAGATAAAGAAGTGCCGTGATGACGCTGATACCGATGGCAAGACCTAAGGTCGTATAAAGAGTCTGAAGGCCGAATTTGTAAAAAAGGGAAAGGTTTTTTTCTACTACCGCCTCCATGGTACGATAGAGGCTTCCGCCGGGAATCAGAGGGATCAGGGAGGTGATGTAAAAAACAGTGGCGGGAGATTTTAAAAGCCTTGCTAAAAACTCCGAATAGATCTGGCAAACAGCACCTGCTACGAGGCTCGAAAGAAAAATACCCGCATCAAACAGATGAAAGGGGATCTGATAAAAAAGACAAACAATCAGACCGCCCAGAGCTACGGGAAAAAGATTCTTTCGGCGAACATTGAATACCATTGCAAAGCCAAGGGAGCCAAAAAAGGAGGTGATCAGTTCCGTAAGGATCGTGTTCATATTTTTACCTCCCGCAAAGCATCATAGCAAGGACAAAGCCTGCCGCAAGGCATGCCGCCCAAAGGATGCATTCCAAAAGCTTTGTAATGCCCGAAATGGTGTCGCCTACCAAAATGTCACGCACGGACATTGTGGTTGCAATTCCCGGGATCAAAAGCATAATATCGCCGATCATGATCATATCTACATGCAGCGGGAAAAGAGGCAAAGCCTTTTTTGCAAGGCAGATCCCAACGCCCGAGAAAAAGGATGCGAAAAAAAGAAAGAATGCCTTGTTTGGGAAAAAGGAGGCGATCTTTAGCTGGAAAAAGCAGATCAAAAGACCGAAAAGGGCACTGAAAAAGCCGTCAAAAAGATTGCCACCGAAAAAGACGGCAAAAGCCCCTGCCGCCAATGCACTGCCTAAGTACAGCTTAAGGGGAGAGCAAGTTTCCCTGCAGATCTTTTTTAATTCCGATTCGATCTCTTCCGGGGGAAGGGGATTTTCGGTGCATCTCCTGCTGAGGGCGTTCAGCTTTCGAAGCTTGTCAAAATTGGTGTCTGTTTTTTCTATGCGTCGTGAACCGGTATATTCTCCCTCGGGAAAGCGAAGGGTCAGAACCAGGCTGGATGTGATGGCAAAAACTTCTGTCCGCACGGCACCGTATGAGATGCCCATACGGGAAAGAGAGTCTTCTACGCGGCCGATCTCGGCACCGGAGGACATCATTGCTTCTCCAAAATCCAGAAAAACAGAAAGAAGGGTGCTGTTTTTAGTCTGTTCCATTTTCTCTCCAAAATACGAAAAATCTTGTTTCTATTATAACGAAACAAAACAAAAAGTAAAAGTGGGTATTTTTATTTTTTTTCGTAAAGCTTTCGGCAAAGGAGTGCTTTATCCAAAAAAATTGCTTTTTTTCCAAGGCGGATTTCGGGAAAAGGGAGACCGAGGGCGGTTTTTATGCATATATTGAAAGTAGAAAGACTTCTTTGAATCCGAAGCATTCGATCTTTTTTTTGTGTGTGTCGTAAAAGCCAAAAAATTCAGGGAAATCCTTGACAATACTGGCTTTTTGTGATACGCTAACAGAAGATAGAGGCGCACTTTTCTATGAGTAACTTTTTCCAGCGGCTGCCGTGGCCGAAAAAGCGAAAGGAGTAGGTGCCGAAGCGGTTTTCTTTTCGGCAAAGAGGCTTGCTGGCAGCTGGGAATAAGATCTCAGGTGTTGTCGCAGTGATGCGGAGAGCTATCCAACTTCCCAAGGGATATATTTTGCGTTTTATTGGAGTTGGTAGCTGTTTTGCAGCTGCCGATTTTTTTGGAAATTTTCAGAGAGAGGGAACAATATGAAAAAAACTATTTTTCTCGGCGCGGCTACCGCGATCGTCACGCCTATGACATCGGCCGGAGAGGTGGATTATGAGAATTTTGCAAAGCTGATCGAGTTCCAGATCAAAGGTGGGATCAGTGCTCTCGTGGTTGCAGGTACTACCGGTGAAGCGGCCACCCTTTCCACCGAGGAACACATTGAGGTGATCCGTTTTGCTGTCGAAAAGGCAGCGGGCAGAGTGCCTGTAATCGGCGGCACCGGCTCTAACGACACTGCTTACGGTGTAGAGCTTACCCGTCTTGCCTGCGAAACGGGGATTGACGGTCTTCTGATGGTGACTCCCTATTACAACAAAGCGACTCAGAGCGGTCTGTATGAGCATTTCAAGGCAATGGCAGATGTGGCAACTTGCCCTGTTATCCTTTACAATGTCCCTTCCAGAACCGGTTGCAACTTAAAGCCCGAAACGGTTCTCCGCCTTTCCGAGCATCCTATGATCGTGGGTATCAAGGAAGCAAGCGGCGACCTTTCTCAGGTGGCAACCCTTGCAGCGCTTTGCGGTGATAAGATTGATATCTATTCCGGTAATGATGACCAGATTCTTCCCATTCTTTCACTGGGCGGAAAAGGTGTTATTTCCGTTTTGTCAAATCTTCTTCCGGGTGAGACCGATGCGATTTGCCGCAAGTTCTTCGACGGCGATCTGAAAGGCGCAAAGGATCTTCAGCTGAAATATCTTCCACTGATCCATTTACTCTTCTGCGAGGTTAACCCCATTCCAGCAAAAGCCGCAATGGCAAAAATGGGATTTGGCGAAAACACACTTCGTCTGCCCCTGACTCCCATGGAAGAGGGCAATTATGAAAAACTGATTGAGGAAATGAAAAAACAAAAGATCGTCTTTTGAGGTGAAACAATGTTAAAGGTTATTAAATTCGGCGGTACCAGTCTTGCTAGCGCAGATCAGTTCCGCAAGGTTTCTGAAATTGTAAAAGCGGACAAGAGTCGCCGTTATGTGGTGGCATCTGCTCCCGGAAAGCGTTTTCCCGAGGACATTAAGGTGACAGACCTTCTGCTCTCCTGCTACCGCTTGGCAAAGGAAGGGGAATCCTTTGACGCTCCCTTCGAGCAGATCCGCGCACGCTTCAATGAGATCATTTCCGATCTTGGAATTGATTTCAGCTTGGAAGAAGAGTTTTCCGAGTTTTATGAAAGGGTCCGCAAGGGTGCCAGCGAAGCGTATATCGCTTCCCGCGGCGAGCATTTCAATTCCCGCATTTTAGCGGCATTTCTCGGCATTCCCTTTATTGAAACGGCAGAGGGCATTATTTTTGATCAGAACGGAAAGCTTTTGGAAGAAGAAACCAATGAAAAATTAGGTGCGCTTCTGAGAAAGCAGCCCCGTGCGGTGCTTCCCGGCTTTTACGGTGCTACCGAGTTTGGGGATATCCGTATTTTCTCCCGCGGCGGTTCCGATATTACAGGTTCTCTTGCCGCTCGCGCCATTAAGGCAGATCTTTATGAAAACTGGACCGATGTTTCCGGCCTTCTGATGGCAGACCCCCGCATTGTAGAGGGTCCCAAGGCAATTGATGTAGTTACCTACCGTGAGCTTCGCGAGCTTTCCTATATGGGTGCAAGCGTGCTTCATGAGGATGCTATTTTCCCGGTGCGCAGAGAGGGGATCCCGATCAATATCCGTAACACCAATGCCCCCGAGGATGCAGGTACCATGATCGTAGAGCAGGCTGAAAAAGGCGGCTCTGTGGTAACCGGTATTGCCGGTAAAAAAGGCTTCGGTGCCATTTACATTGAAAAGGGTATGATGAATAACGAATTGGGCTTTGGCAGAAGAGTCCTTTCCGTTTTGGAAGAAAGAGGAATTAGCTTTGAGCATTTTCCCAGTGGCATCGATACGATGACCGTTGTGGTAGAGCGCGGTGCGCTTGTGGGCCATGAAAATGAATTGATCCACGCCCTGCAGAAGGCTGTTCATCCCGATCGCATCCACCTGGTGGAGGATCTTTGCCTGATCGCGGTAGTGGGAAGAGGTATGATCGCTTCTCCCGGTACGGCAGCAAGACTTTTTACCGCTCTTGCCAAGGAAAATGTAAATATCCGTATGATCGACCAGGGCTCCAGCGAATTGAATATTATCGTTGCACTGGATGAAAAGGATTACGAGAAGGGCATTCGTGCCATCTATTCTGCATTTAATTCCTGAAAGACAAAGAAAGAAAAGTATTTTATGATTTGTGAAAACTTAAAGGTTGAAGACGGCAGGCTTCTTTTCGCCGGAAGAGACCTAAGGGAAATTGCCGATCTTTACGGTACTCCCCTTTATTTGATGGACGAAGACCGCATCCGAGAAAAGTGCCGCATATATAAAAGTGCGATGCTGAAGGCCTTCGGTGAGAATGCCACCCCCCTGTATGCAGGCAAGGCCTGCGCCTTTCGCAGAATGTACCAAATCATGCAGGAAGAAAAAATGGGCGTGGAAGTGGTTTCCCCGGGCGAGATCTATACGGCAAAAAGTGCCGGTGCGGACCTTTCGGAAAGCTACTTTAACGGCAATAATAAGACCGATGAAGATATCCGTTTCGCCATGGAGTGCGGTGTGGGATATTTTGTGGTGGATAATGAAGAAGAGATCGATGCCATCGACCGTGTAGGAGAAAAACTCGGCAAAAGCCAGAAGATCCTCCTTCGGATCACCCCCGGTATTGATACTCATACTTATGAAGAAATTGCCACCGGTCAGGTGGATTCCAAGTTCGGCTCTGCCATTGAAACAGGGCAGGCGATGGAGATCACAAAAAAAGCACTTTCGTCAAAAAGAGCACTTCTTGTAGGCTTTCAGTGTCATGTAGGCAGTCAGGTGTTCGATTCCGATACCTTTATCCGTTCTGCCCGTATTATGATGGAGTATCTTTCTACCGTGCGGGAGGAAACGGGCTTTGTAGCAAAGCAGCTTTCTCTTGGCGGCGGTTACGGTGTTCGCTACACCGAAGAGGATCCCGAAATGGACCTTGAGGAAAATATTTTGCAGGTGGGAGCGGAAGTAAGAGCTCTTTGTGATAAGTACAATTTCCCTCAGCCGAAGATTTTACTTGAGCCGGGTAGGAGTATTGTTGCCGATGCAGGCCTTACGCTTTATTCCGTTGGTACGGTGAAGCGCATTCCCGGATATAAAAATTATGTTTCCGTCAACGGCGGTATGACCGACAATCCTCGGTTTGCCCTTTACGGCGCAGTACACACCCCTGTTCTTCCCGAAAAAATGGATGAAGAAAAGGATATGGTCTGCTCTGTAGTGGGTGCTTGCTGCGAAAGCGGTGATATTATTTGTGAGGGAGCCCGTCTTCCTTCCTCGGTAAAGAGAGACGATCTTCTTGCAGTTCTTACCACCGGCGCGTACAACTATGCTATGGCTTCCAACTATAACCGCCATTTAAGGCTTCCTGTTGTAATGCTCTCAGGCGGCAAGGATTATGTAGCTGTTCGCAGAGAAACCTTTGAGGATTTGATCTCTTGTGATCTGTAAAAGAAAAAGAACCCGATTTCGGGTTCTTTTTTTATATCAAAAACAATTCAAGCAGAAAGACCGTAGCACAGGAGATGCAGGCAACGGGGAAAAGCCCTGCTCCAAACCAAGCGGCTAAAATACCGATCACAAGGGCAACTGCTCCCGCTATGGGGGAATGGGTCGCTTCTATAATGGCGGGGAAGGTCATCACTGCCAAGGTCACATAAGGGACATAATATAAAAAAGAATGAACAAATTGGCTTTTGATGGGTTTTCGGATCAGCGTCATGGGAAGCGTGCGGATCAGGTATGTAACGCCTGCCATAATAAGAATATAGATATAAGTGTTATGCATCTCGGTCCTCCTTTTCTACCTTCACAGGGAAGAGGAAGGCACCAAGGGCTGAAATAAGAAGGGTCAGGATAATGGTGCGGCTTCCTTCCGAAAGGGTGTTCAAAAGGGGAAGGTAATGAAAAAGGCCGCTTGAAAGAAAACCGATTCCCACAAGAAGGGCGATCACACGGTTTTTCCTTGCAGGGGGAATGATAATAGCAAGGAACATACCGTAAAGGGCAACGCTCAAGGCTGAGACCACTCTTGCAGGCAGAATGTTTCCCGCAAGAATACCGAGGGATGTACCGATGGCCCAGGCGGGCATGGCAACGGTCATGGCACCGTAGTGATAAGGGGGGGATGTTGCTCCTTCTCTGGCAATGGAAATACCGAAAATTTCATCGGTTACAGCAAGGCCCATCAGAAGTCTGTGTAAAAGACCCGTTTTAGGCGAAATGCGCTGCGCGAGAGCAAAGCTCATTAAAAGATAGCGGGCATTGGTGATCAGGGTGATCAGTGCCATTTCCAAATAAGAAGCATTTGCACCGATCAGGAGAAAGCCGGCATATTCCCCTGCAGAGGCATTGTTTAAAATACTGGCGAGAAACCCTTGGAAAGCATCAAGCCCTGCCTTTTTTGCAGCAATTCCGAGGGAAAAGGAAACGGCAAAATATCCTAACGCAATGGGGATCCCGTCACGAAGGCCTTCCCGATAGGGAAGAGAGCGTGTTTTTTTCATAGCCTTTCCTTTCCGAAAATAAAATTGCAAAAGAAAAAAGCACTTCTTCCGAAGTGCTTTTTTGGTAGCGGAAGTCGGATTTGAACCAACGACCTGCCGGGTATGAACCGGATGCTCTAGCCAACTGAGCTATTCCGCCGAATACATCCTTGCGGATAAAAATAAGTGGGGTGGATAATCGGATTCGAACCGACGACCTCCAGGGCCACAACCTGGCGCTCTAACCAACTGAGCTATATCCACCATAATGGCGTGCTTTGAGGGATTCGAACCCCCGACCTACTGCTTAGAAGGCAGTTGCTCTATCCGGCTGAGCTAAAAGCACATAGTGGAGCGGGTGAAGGGAATCGAACCCTCGTAATCAGCTTGGAAGGCTGGAATTCTACCATTGAACTACACCCGCGTAGCACTCGGCTTAAAAAGCCGCTCGAATATAGTAACACAAAGAGACTCAATTGTCAATAACTTTTTGAAGAAAAAATCATCAAAATTTCCAAAAAAAATAATAAAAAGCTGAAAAAATATTGAAAAAAGCCTTGACAAAGAGACTTCCAAAGCATATAATATTTAGGCTATCTGGGTGTAGCGCAGATGGTAGCGCGCTACCTTGGGGTGGTAGAGGCCGTGGGTTCAAATCCCGCCACTCAGACCAGTAAAAGACAGGTTTCTTTAGAGACCTGTCTTTTTCATTTTTTCGGTCTTATTTACAAGCCTTGTTTTTTGTGATAAATTATTATTATTGTTGATATTAGTTTTTATTTGTGAACGGAGATAAAATGGAACCATTTCAGGAAGGAAAGACATTTTATGCCTGCGGAACAGCGGTTATTGTCCGTGAGGATACTCGTGGTGAAACCCATATTTTTCGCGCGTCTGACGGTATTTGCCTTTCAAAGGAAGACCTTACAGGCGGCGTTGTTTTTGGCGGCGGTAAGGGCGAGAGCTTAACTTGTACAAATGTAACAATGGAATCCGGCTTTTTAAAGGATCTTTTCGGCGGCGGTGAGGACGGTTTTGTCAAAAGCATAAAAATCTCTCTTTTGGGCGGATTGATCGAAAGATATTTTTGCGGCGGCGGACTGGATGATTCGGTCGGGAGTGTGGAATTTTCTGCTATGGGCGGTGTTGTCCGCCATTCTGTTTTTGCTTTTGGTATGTCGAAGAGATGTGAGTGCGCTAATGTTTTGTATGACGGTACACTCTGCACCAATTTTCGGCTTGGAAGCAAGCATTTAGATGCCGAGATCCTGGGCGAATCTCATTTTATAATGAAAAGCGGTCACATTTTTGATCTTGCCTTTGGGGCAAAAAAGCAAAAAGGCAGAATTGCCGCCGAGATCTGCGGCGGCACCGTGGAGCAGAGAATTTCTGCCAGATGTGAACCTGAGAAACTCTCTTTGAAATTATATGAAAATATTTTTTATCCCGACGGCCACGGAGGCTTTTTTCCAAGGCTTCCCGAAAGGCTCCCGATCTCCTATCTTCCCAAAATAAAAAAAGAGATGCAAAAAAGCAGAACAGGAAAGGACGCGTTCTTTTTTGATACTGCCGGAGAAAAGGGAAAGCTGGTTTTCCGCTTTTTCGGCCTGAGGCATCCGGAGGTATCCCACGATATTACGCCTTTTTCCGATTTCATCGGAGATGCTTTTCTCATTTCTTTTCCCAATGGACAACATATGCTTGTGGATACAGGAATGCCTTATGCTTACGGCGAAATTTATAATTCCCTGAAAAAATTAAATGTAAAGAAAATTGATTTTCTTATGATAACGCATTCCCATATTGATCATATCGGTAATGCAGAGAAGATCCTTTTGGATTTTTCGGTTTCGGAGCTTTGGCTTCCCGATCTTGATATGGTTTTATCCGATGAAGAAGAAAAAATGGAAAAAGATCTCCTTTTAACAGCAAAACAAAAAGGAGTTCTTTTCAGAAAAGTGGGAAGAGGCGATCGTATTTTTGTGGGAGAAGGGGAGCTTTCTTCCGAAATTCTTATTCTGAATCCAAACCGTGGGGATAAGGAGCTTGCGGATCCAAACGGTGTTTCCATCGCCTGTAAAGTAAGCTTTCAAAAAGGGTCTGCCATTCTCGGCGGTGATATTTCAGAGCGCGAGGAGAAACAGATCCTCTGCGATTTTCCCGGAGAGCTTGCGTGTGATCTTATAAAACTTTCCCATCACGGAATCGTTTATCAAAATTCTCCTGCTTTTATAGAGGCCTGTTCTCCCAAAAAAGCAGTCGTGCAAAATACAAGAGATGAGGGGGCCTTTGTTAAAATCACTTCTTTTGCACTGGAAAAGGCAAACGGCTTTTCCAAAGACAATCTTTTTGTTACAGGGAAACACGGAAAAATCAAAGTGATTTTATCCGATCAGGGAAAGCTTGAAATTGCAACGGAATTTTAAACCGTATCCGACGGATTTCCCCTTGATTTTGTGTGCTTTCTATGTTATAATTCTACCATCAAGCGGGTATAGTTCAGTGGTAGAATGTCAGCTTCCCAAGCTGAAAATGCGGGTTCGATTCCCGTTACCCGCTCCATGTAAAAAACCTCTTTTGCCTACCGGACAAAAGAGGTTTTTTACAATGATATCCGTTCCTGGCGGAACGGGTGATATACCCTGCGGGTATGATATCTGCTTCGCAGATGATATATGCCTTCGGCATATGAAGGAACGGATATCATATCATGCTTGCGAAGCAAGTATATCATACGCCGTTAGCCGTATATCATATCGCGTCAGCGATATATCATTGAAAAACACAGCATTTTATGATATAATGCCGTTGAAATAAGGTGTATTTGTGTCCGAAAACAAATTACTTGACTTATCTTTTGAATTTGCGGTTGCTATTGTTAATCTTGTTGACGGTGTAACTGCACCGAAAAGTTCTTATATGACCGATCAGCTTGCAAGAGCCGGCACTTCTGTTGGAGCTAACATCCACGAAGCACAGTACGCACAGAGCAAGAAAGATTTTGTGGCAAAGTTAGAGATTGCACTCAAAGAATCCAACGAAACAAGTTATTGGTTGAAATTGATGTGCGAAACTAAAAGGATAGATAATGCAACCTATCAACACGCGGAGAAACTTTGCGGCAATATCCGCAGACTGTTGATTGCATCTTGCAAAACCGCAAAGGAGAATAATAAATGAAACGCGTAATTGTAATCGGGTGTCCCGGAAGCGGCAAAACAACTTTTGCAGAAAAACTAAATAAGATAACAGGGTTGCCGCTGTATTATCTTGATGCTATTTGGCACAAGCCTGATAAAACGCATATCTTAAGGGAAGAATTTGATCAAAGAATACAAGAGATTTTTGCAACAGATGCGTGGATCATTGACGGCAATTACAGCAGGACGGTTGAAATGCGGCTTAGAGAATGCGATACCGTCATTCTCTTTGATCTGCCGACAGAGGTTTGCTTGCAGGGGGCAACGGAGCGGCTTGGAAAGGGTCGCTATGATCTGCCGTGGATAGAAAAAGAATTGGATCCGGAATTCGAAGGCTTTATTAAAGACTTTTCCAAGCATTCTTTACCAAAACTATATGAGTTAATTGAAAAGTATCGAGCAGAAAAACAAGTAATCATTTTTAAAAGCAGAAAAGAAGCGGATGACTTTTTGAGTAGAGCATAAATATACCTTTCCGGTAACCCTCCGATTGCCTTAGGTATATTTACTATTCAGTTGCGTATGGTAACTCTTTCAAGAAACCCCTTTTGTCGGTAGGCAAAAAGGGGTTCCCTTTTTAACTGAAACCACCCTTTTGGGTGGAGAAAGTATTTTTGTTGATTTTATGGAGAGCAACAGAAAAATGAATCATATGCCCGAGAAAGGATCTTCTTGATTTGTACGAAAAGAAATGGTAAAATCTTTTTAGAAAATTTCGGTCAATGGGAGAAGATATGTCCTACCGCGATCTGAATACTTACTTAAGAGAAAAATTCGGTAAAAAAATATATAAAATATCCCTTTCCACCCCTTTTACCTGTCCCAACCGTGATGGAACGAAGGGGGTAGGGGGATGCATCTTTTGTTCTGCATCCGGCAGCGGAAATTTTGCGGCAAAAGGGAGCGATCCCGTATCCCTTCAGCTTTTGGAAGGAAAAGAAAGGGTAAAGAATAAGATACGCGGAGAAGCGGGCTATATTGCCTATTTTCAGTCCTTTTCTTCTACTTACGGAGATGTTTCCGTGCAAAGAAAAGTTTTCTACGAAGCCATCTCGGATCCTGAGGTGGTTGCTCTTTCCGTTGCCACCCGTCCGGACTGTTTACCCGAAGAGGTTTTGGACCTTTTGGAAGAGATCAACCGTACAAAGCCTGTTTGGGTGGAGCTTGGGTTTCAGACGGCAAAGGTGGAAACTGTCGAATTGATCCGTCGCGGCTATGACAACAGCGTTTATTTAGAAGCGGTATCCAACTTGAAGAAAAGAGGAATTCCTGTGATCGTTCATCTGATCCTGGGTCTTCCCGGGGAGGATCATAATGATGAGATTCGTTCCCTTCGCTATGCAATCAGAGAGGGCGTGGAAGGGGTAAAATTTCACCTTCTCCATGTGCTTCGGGGAACGGATCTTGCAGAAATGGACTATGAGGCTCTTTCCTTGGAGGAGTATGTATGGCGTGTAACAGATCTGATCCGATATGTTCCGAAAAACGTTGTGATCCACAGGCTCACCGGTGACGGAGATAAAAAAGAATTGATTGCCCCCCTTTGGAGCGGCGATAAAAAGAGAGTGCTGGCAGAGATCGCAAAGCGCATACGAAGAGAAAATATTGTGCAGGGGGAAGCACTTTTTCAAAAATAAGAAATTTTTTCAAAAACCTCTTGACAAATACCGCTTGCTCTGTTAAAATAACCAAGTCTTCGGCCCGTTGGTCAAGCGGTTAAGACACCGCCCTTTCACGGCGGTAACATGGGTTCGATTCCCGTACGGGTCACCAGCAAAAAAGGACTTGCGAGAGCAAGTCCTTTTTTTTGCAGATTATTGATATAAATAAATATGTATTGATAAAAAACGGAGTCAATATGAAAAAACTTATCATTTTTGATTTGGACGGAACCTTATTTGATACCACCCGTTCTATGGTCGCCTGCGGAAATGAGGCTCTTGAGAAACTGGGTCTTCCTCTTCTTTCCGCAAAGGATTACGCCCGTTTTTCCGGTGCAGGTGTAGAGGGCTATGTCCATGCTATTTTAGAGGCGGCAGGGGACAAGGAGCATAAAAATGCCCAGATCTTCTGGCAGTATTACACAAGCAAAAACGAAGCGGATCAAATGGACCTGATCACGCCTTACAAGGGAATCACGGAGCTTCTTTCTTCTTTGAAGAAAAAGGGAATTACCCTTGCCGTGCTCTCTAACAAAAACGAGGAGGCCTGCGTCCCCATTGTTCACGCGGTATTCGGTAAAGAGGTATTTGATGTGATCTGGGGTGATAAAGAAGGCTTTTGCCCCAAGCCTGATCCTAAGAATGTTTTTGCGCTCATGGACCTTTTTTCCGTAAAAGGTGAAGAGTGTCTTTATGTGGGGGATACCCAAGTGGATATGAAAACGGGCAAAAATGCAAAGATCGATACGGTGGCAGTTCTTTGGGGCTACCGGGAAAAGAAGGATCTGGAACCCTTCTCTCCCGAATATTTTGCAGAAAAGCCCCTGGATATTCTTTCTATTTTGGATGAATAAAGAAATGAAAAGCCAAGCAGCAATTTGCTGCTTGGCTTTTTATATCAATATTTTTGTGATTCTTTTAAATATCCGATATCCATTAAAATTTCATTGATCTCGTTGAAAGAATTTGTTGAAAGGGCATAAATGACAGTGTCGTTCTGATACATAACAAGGTAATGCATACCGTTTTTTGCAAAGGTAAACATTTTGCTGCCTCCCGGAAGCACGGTTTCGTGCTTTTTACGCTCAGAAGGCTCCATCTCCGGCGCAGTAAGATATACAATTTGGTTATATACCAGATCAACCGTTTCACCATCTGAATATCCGTAAAATTCAAACTTGTTTTCCCCCTTAACTCCGGCAGCTACATGGAGAAGCTTGTCTTCATCCAACTCCCAGTAAGTGGTGGGGATATTTGCGGTTTCATAGCCTTTTTCTTCAAGAAGGGTGATCAGATCTGCCCGTATTGAGATTGCTGTCTTTTGAGACGGCATATCCTGAGAATATCTTTGGGGCTGTGTGAGACCTGCGATTCCAAGCATAAAAAAGAGCAAAATTCCAAAGAAAAAGATTCCCACAAGTGCGTAAACGATGATATTTTTTACCTGATTTTTTTCGCCTTCTTCTTTTTCTTGTACTTTGTTTGAAATTGGAAGGGGGTGCTTCTTTTTGTAATTTCTACCAAAAAGAAAAAGAAGCGTGTTGATCACTACAAGGATAAGATTTCCGAGAAAAGCGTATTTTACCTTGTCAATATGAAGAGCGGCAAAGGCAGCGATATTAAGTGCCACAAGGCCGGGAAGTGTACATATTCCAAAGGCCCACAAAAGCCGGATGGATTTTTGCGGGTCGGAGCTTTGCTTTTTGAAGAATTTTATAAAAAAACGCTGTTTTTTCCTTAAGCGGTGTCTTCCGATGCTTGAAAA
This sequence comes from Eubacteriales bacterium, assembly GCA_045602025.1. Taxonomy (GTDB): domain Bacteria; phylum Bacillota; class Clostridia; order Oscillospirales; family SIG627; genus RGIG5579. The sequence goes on from JAZSAT010000011.1 coordinate 49,171, forward strand.
AGGACGCTCGGAAGAGGTTTTTTCCAAAAATTCCCTGAAGGTCATTCCCGTTAAATTCAGTGCTTCTTGAAAAAGCCAAAAAGCACAGTAAAGATTTACCGGGAGGAGGATAATGGAAAGAATCATATTGAATATTTGATATGTTACCATTTTACAAGGGATGCCTTTCGTAATCGGTCTTGCAGGCTATATATTATCATATATGATCAAGGTTTGCAAGAAGATGCCCAACAGCTGTGCTGTTGGGCATAGAATACTTATTTGGCTTTTTTATTTTCCTTCCGCCAAGCGAACGATATCACCTACACCGTCAAGAACCACAGAGGGGCGGTAACCGAAGGTTTTTAAGGTTTCCTTGGAGGAAACTCCCGACAGGACCAGAACGGTGGACATGCCGCTTTCAAGGCCGGATATGACATCTGTATCCATACGGTCGCCTACCATAACCGCCTCACCCGAATGGCAGTTTAAAAGCTTCAGGCCGGTTCGCATCATTAAAGGATTTGGCTTTCCGCAGAAATATGCCTTCTTTCCCGTAGCGATCTCAATGGGGGAAACCAAAGCACCGCAAGCGGGGGCAATGCCGTTTTCAATGGGACCGGAAACATCGGAATTGGTGCCGATGAGCTTTGCGCCGCCCAAAACGAGATTGGTGGCCTTGGTAATGGTTTCCAAAGAGTAGGTCTTGCCTTCTCCCACTACCACATAATCGGGATTGATATCGTTCATGGTAATGCCTGCATCGTAAAGGGCACCCCACAGACCTGCCTCGCCGATGGCGTAAACGCTGCAGCCCGGTGCTTGCTCCTTAAGAAAGGACGCGGTGGCAAGGGCACTGGTGTAAAAATGATCTTCAGAGACCTCAAGACCCATGCGAAAAAGCTTCTGCTGAAGTTCTTTTGTGGTGTATCCGCTGTTATTGGTCAAAAAAAGATATTCTTTTTTCTCACGATTCAGCCAGTCGATAAATACTTTTACACCGGGCAGAATCTTGTTACCGTGATAAATGACACCGTCCATATCACAGATAAAGCCCTTTTTCTCATTGAAATTCAGCATTTTTTCACCTCTTCTTAGAATTTACATTTTTATTATATCGCATTTTTTATAAAAAGAAAAGTCTTTTTAAAAAAAGGGAGCAATTTGCTCCCTTTTTTTATTCCGCTTCTTTTTTTATTTCTTCGTGACGCTTTACCTTTGCGGTGCTTGTCTTGATGAGAGGCTGAGTCTGGAAGGTCAAATGCTTGATGTGCTTGTACCCGGGAAGGGTCTCGTTGATCTTAACGATCTCAGATTTCATAAAGGCTGCGAAATCCTCCTCGGTACCCTCGGGCAATTTTTCACGGAAGAATTCTTTTGAGTAAACGATCTTGGCAGAAACCAAAAGATCGTCCTCCTTTTTCTTGCCGTATACCATTACCTCGCTGACGAAGGGGAGCTTTGAGATCAAAGCTTCCAATTCCTCGGGATATACATTTTTACCGCTCTTTAGTACCAGAACATTCTTTTTTCTTCCTGTGATAAAGATAAAACCGTCTTCGTCGATCCTGCCAAGGTCACCGGTAAAGAATTTGCCGTCCTTTAATACGGCCGCTGTTTCTTCGGGCATTTCATAGTAGCCCAGCATCACATTGCCGCCCTTTGCCGCGATCTCGCCAATACCCTCTTCATTCGGATTTTCGATGGTGATCTCAACGGAGGGGAAGGCTTTTCCAACAGAGCCGTATCTCATATCCTTGGGGTTTTCTGCGGTGAGAACGGGGCTTGTTTCCGTCAGGCCGTAGCCTTGTACGGTGAGAATGCCGAAATCATTGAAGCCTTTTGCAACATTTTTGTCAATGGCGGAAGCACCGCTGATGATAAAGCGGATCTCTCCTCCAAGCTCATCCAGAATGCTTTTGAATAGCTTTCTTCTGGCATCAATTCCCACCTTCATAAGACCTTCGCTGATCTTCAGAGCGTTTTTTACGGTTTTTGTCATGCCTTTTTTCTCAATACCGCGCCAGATATTGCGGTACATTACTTCCAAAAGAAGGGGAACGCAAACAAAGGTGGTGATCTTGTATTCCTTCAGATTTTTTTGCACATGGCGAAGGCCGTCGCAGAACATATTGGTCGTACCGGATGCGAGAAAATAGGTGAGGCCTACACTTCCGAAGGTGTGATGCAGGGGAAGGAATACGAGATTTCGATCTCCCGGATAGATATTTTCTACCGACAAAAGATCGTAGAGGTTGGTTGCGATGTTGCGGTTGGACAGCATCACTGCTTTTGCGGCGGAGGTGGTGCCTGAGGTGAAGATAATGGATGCAATGGCATCGGGATCGGGAGAATAGGAGTCGAAGGAGTCAAAGGCATCCTTTCTTTGCAGATAAAGATCTCCCATCTCTTCAATTTCGGCAATGCTGGGAAGATCGGAAAAAAGCTTTTTGGTGCTGATAAAATGCTCAATGCCGAATTTCTTTTCTTTTGCAAGGCTGTACATCAGATCCTTGTGTTTATCGTCGAAAACCACGGCATCTGCGCGGCTTCTTTCGAGAGAGAGAAGGATCTCCGATTCGGTAAGCTCTTTATCCAAGGGAACGATCACACCTACCCCGCAAAGAACGGAAAGATAGGTGAGGATCCATTCGTAGGAATTGAATCCGATCAGAGCCACTCTTTTGCCGGAAAGTCCAAGGGAGGCAAGACCCGAGCCGAAACGGCGCATCTCCTGCCAAAAGCTGTGATAGGTAATGCTGCGGTAATGAGCCTTCTCTGCGTTTTCTTCCGTTTTCAGAACAAAGGCGTCAAGATCACTGTAGAGGTGAACCGCATCCATGATATAATCACGAATCAATTCGTGCTTTTGTGCTTCTTTCAAGATCGTTAGATGGTTCATAAAAATCTCCTATCTGGTATTTAAAACCATGTTATCAAATGTTCTTGACTTTGTCAATGCGTTTTTGAAAAATATTCCATAATGAAATTTGTCTTAAAAGCCTTGTGCTTCCTTTTGGTATGTGATAAAATGGGAAAAAAATATGAAAAGGAGGAAAGAAAATGGGAAACAGAAAAACAGATCGAAAATGGCTTCGGCTGGATAACGCGGCGAAGATATTTCCTGCGTCCATGCGTTCCACCTGGAGCAATGTTTTCCGTCTTTCCATAACCTTTTACGATAAAGTAGAAGTTTCTGCCTTGAAAAGGGCTGTGAAAAAAATTACCCCCCGCTTTCCTTCGGTTTGTGTCCGCTTGGGAAGAGGTCTTTTTTGGTATTATCTGGAGGAAAGCAAGGATCCTTCCGTTTTGGCGGAGGGCTGTCAGCCTCTTCTTCCCATGAGAAAAAAAGAAATGGCAAGATCTGCCCTTCGGATCCTGTATTTTGAGAACCGTATCGCTGTGGAGTTTTTTCACGCTCTGACGGACGGCACCGGTGCTCTTGTATTTATTAAAAATCTTGCCGCTGCCTATCTTGAGGAACGCTATGGAGAAGAGATCCCCAAAACCGATGGGATCCTGTCTTTTTCCGAAAGTCCGAAAAAGGAAGAAATGGAGGACGCTTTTTTACGCTACGCAGGAGAGAATTTGGCAAAAAGAGAAACGGAGTCTGCCTTCTCCTTGAAGGGGATTCCGGAGCCTGACGGCTTTTTGCATGTGACCACGGCGACCGTTCCCCTGTCCGATGCGCTGCGCCTTTCCAAGGAAAAAGGGGTAAGCCTTACGACCCTTTTGTCTGCGGCTCTTTGCTTAAATTTAGCGAAGATCCAAAAGAAAAAGGTAGCAAAAAATAAAGAAAAAGCAGTGCGTATTCAGATTCCTGTCAATTTGAGAAAGCATTTTCCTTCCGAAACCCTACGGAATTTTGTTGCTGTTTACAATGTGGGAATGGAGAAGGGAGAGACCGATGCGGATTTTGACGAGATCCTTTCCCGCATTCATCATCAGATGGCACTGTTCAATACCCCCCGCAATCTCCGCGCTGTTTTCTCTACCAATGTAAACAGTGAAAAAGGACTTGGCATTCGCCTTGTTCCCCTCTTTTTAAAGAATATTGTGATGCGCGCGGTCTTTGATCGGGTGGGGGAGAGCCTTGCCTGTCTCTGCCTTTCCAACCTCGGTCCCGTAAAGCTTCCCGAGAAGATGGCGGAAAAGATCTCCCGTTTTGATTTTATTATCGGTCCTCAGGCAAAAGCACCCTATAACTGTGGTGTGGTAAGCTTTGGGAACGAACTTCGTATCAGCCTTGTAAGAAACACGGTAGAGCCTGAGCTTGAGAGGGAATTTTTCCCCTTCCTTTCTTCCTTGGGACTTCCTGTTACTCTGGAAAGCAACGAGAGGTAACTATGTATTGTATGAAATGCGGTGTCCGCCTTCAGGATACCGAGAAAAAATGCCCCCTGTGCGGATTTTCCCTGCCGGAGATCTCCCCTATCCAAAAGGGAACCTATCCTTCGGTAAAAAGACCCCGCGATCGGGAGGATTTCAGAGGGCTTCTTCTATTTGTTACGCTGATTCTTTTCGGCGCAGGTGGCGCGGTATTTGCGGCGGATATGATCCTTGGCGGCGGTGTGACCTTCTCCGGCTTGGTGCTGTTTTCTCTTCTTTTGTTTTACGCCGCTTTTCTTCTGCCCCGTTGGTTTCGCCGTCCCAATCCTGTGGTTTTTTTACCCATCTTTTGTCTTTGTCTCGGCGTGTTTTTATTCTATCTTGATTTCTTTTACGGAAATGGGTGGTTTTTCCCCTTTGCACTTCCTTTGTTGGGAGGTGTTCTGATACTTTTGGAAACGGTGATCACCCTTGCCCGCTATGTTCATAAAGGATATTTTTACATTTACGGTGGTTTCTTTTTGGGTCTGGGGGTGCTTTCCCTTGTAGGGGAGATCTTGTATCGTGCTTATGCTCATCTTCCCGTGATGCTGACCTGGTCTCTGATCCCGCTGATCTTCTTTTCCCTGGTGGGACTCGGACTGATCGTAATTGCCATTGTAAGACCCTTCCGTGCTTTCATAGAACGCAGATTTTTCGTTTGACCTTAAGAGAATATTAAGATTTTAACTCATTTTTTCTTAAACCTTTTTTTGATAAGATGTCTTCGGAGGTGAAAAAATGCATAATATTTTAATTTGCGACGATGAAAAAGATATCGTTTCTGCCTTGAAGATCTATCTTTCGGCAGAAGGGTATCAGACCTTTGAAGCCTATAACGGAAAAGAGGCTCTTTCTGTTCTGGAGAAAAATGATATTCACCTGGTGCTTCTCGACATTATGATGCCCGAGATGGATGGAATGAGTGCCTTATCTCTTCTGAGGGAAAAATTCAATCTTCCCGTGATCCTGATCAGTGCAAAATCAGAGGATACCGATAAGGTCTTAGGCCTGAATGTAGGGGCAGACGACTATATTACAAAGCCCTTTAATCCCGTGGAGGTCCTTGCCAGGATCCGTTCTCAGCTCCGCAGATATACAAAGCTGGGTTCCATGGAAGAAAAAGCAGAGGAGAAAAAAGAGGATGCCCTCACAGTGGGAGACATTACGCTTTTCGACGACAGGAAAGAGGTCTTTTTGCTTGGGGAAGCGGTTCTTTTAACTCCTACGGAATTTGAGATCTTAAAGCTTTTGATGCAAAACCCGGGCAAGGTTCTTTCTCCGAAAAAGATCTATGAAGCGGTGTGGAATCAGTCCCCCTTCGGTGCGGAAAATACCGTAGCCGTTCACATCCGTCACCTGCGGGAAAAGATCGAGATCGATCCCGCTTCTCCCCGATACCTGAAGGTGGTTTGGGGACAGGGATATAAATTGGAAAAGGGGGACATGAAATGAAAAAATGTGTTTTCAGCCTTCCCATCAAATTTCTTGCCATCCTTCTTGCGATTCTTTGTATTTTTTCGGCCATCGTGTCGGGCTTTGGTGTGTTCTGTCTTTTGATGCAGGACGGCTATTACTATTCTTATAACAAAATGCAGCAGAGGATCCTTGAAGTTCAGTACGGACATCTCTGCCATTCCATTGCTTACATCTACCACGAAAATTTTCACGATAGCAACGAGGCTATTGAGGCAAATCTTTTTCATTTAAAGGATGCGGCGGTGGACTTCAACTGCACGGTATCGTCTTTAAGAGACGTGCTTTACTCGGACGTAAACGAGTCTTCTTCCCAGGAGTACGTTGCTGCCTTTTCCGAGCGGATCTATATTGAGTCCGATTCGATTTATGAGCAGGAATCGGTTTACGATATCACGGTCTATTTAAAGGAGCCTGCGCCGGGAAGCGGTCTTGATACAAAGCTTGAGATCCTCGAGATCTTTTATTCTATGCGCTATTCCCTTATCTGGATCTTTTCTTCCTGCACCCTGGGTGCGATCCTTCTTTTGATCTACCTTTCCTTTGCCGCAGGCAGATGGGGAGAAAACCCTCCGAAATTGAGGCTTTTTGATAAGATCCCCTTGGAATTTTACATTCTCGGCGGTGTGCTTGCCTTTTTCCTTGAGATAGGCTTTATTGATATTGCTCCCTCGCAGATCTGGTTCTGCCTTATAGCGGCCGTGCTGTTTATTCTTGCGGATGCGGCACTGGTGGTCCTCTTCTTTATGACCCTTGCCGCAAGAATCAAAACCAAATGCTTTTTTGAAACCACTCTTGTGGGAAAGATCTGGTTTCTTGCGAAAAAATACGCCCATCTTTTCCGCCGTTTTTGGGAAGATATGCGGCTGGTGCCCAAGCTTGTTTTGATTTTAGGTGCAACAGCCCTTTTTGATCTTATCCTTGCAGACGTGATTTTCTATATTCAGTTTTATGTGGTGCTTCTGATCGAAGGGCTTTGTCTCGCGGGCTTTCTTATCTGGTACGGCGCCTCCTTGCAGCATCTGAAACAGGACCAGGAGATCCTTGCAGACGGAAAGCTTGACCACCGCTGTGATACCCAAAGGCTTCCCTACGGCCTTCGATCCTTGGGGGATGCCATGAATCGCTCCGCAGAAGGAATGGAAAAGGCGGTGGAGGAAAAGATCAAGAGTGAACGGTTTAAAACGGAACTGATTACAAACGTTTCTCACGATATCAAAACGCCCTTGACCTCTATTATCAACTACGTGGATCTGATAAAAAAGGAAGAGATTGAAAACGAAAAGATCAAAGAATACGTGGAGGTTCTGGAAAGACACTCCGCCAGGCTGAAGAAGCTTACGGAGGATCTTGTGGAGTCCTCCAAGGCAGCAAGCGGAATCCTTCCTATGGAAATTATTCGGTGCGACGTAGGCGTTCTTTTGGAGCAGGCCCTTGGGGAATACCAAAGTGCTTTTGAAGAAAAGGGTCTCATCCCTTGCTTTTCTCTGCCCGAGGAGAGCGTGTATATTCTTGCCGACGGCAAACGCCTTTGGCGTGTGATGGATAATCTCCTGCGAAATATTGAAAAATATGCCCTTTCCGGCACCAGAGTCTACGTGAATTTAGAGGAAAAAGACGGAAAGGTTCAGATCATTTTCCGAAATATTTCTGCCCAGCCCATCCCTGTTTCGGGGGAATATTTGTCGGAAAGGTTTGTAAGAGGAGATCTTTCCAGAAATACGGAAGGATCGGGGCTCGGTCTCGCCATTGCCAAAAGCCTTGTGGAATTACAAAAGGGAAGTCTTACTGTTACGGTAGACGGTGACCTTTTTAAAGCAGTCATTGAATTTTACAGCGATCAGGAGCGATAAAAGATAAAAATGAAAAGTCCCGTAAAAGAAATCCTGGAAACGGAAGAAAAAAAAGACATTCTCTCAAACGAGGAGCAGGCTCAGACTGCTAAAGCTTTGCCGCCTGAGGAAAAAAGAAAAGGGAATTTTTCTCTTTTTTCTCTTCTTGTGCCCGTTCTTTGCTTTTTTGTTCTGTTTTTGGGGATTCTTTTGGGAAAAGCCTTCAGCAAGCCGCAGACAGAAGAGATGCCTGCGGCGCAAGAGGAGGATGTTCGGGAAGAAGAGGCAGAAGTAGAGCGTTACGGCTTTCCCGAATGGATTACGCCCGTGGTCCTTACCCTGGACGGCGTCAGCCGCAGCGGAGAAAAGCTTGAGGCGGTACGGGACATTGCGGTGCATTATGTGGCAAATCCCGGCAGTACAGCCATGGCCAACCGTGACTATTTTGAAGGACCCGATTCCTCCACCAGCGCACATTTTATCGTAGGGCTTGACGGGGAGATCCTTCTTTTGATCCCGCCTGATGAAAGAAGCTGTGCTACCAACAAAAGAAATATCGATACCCTTTCCGTGGAGGTGTGTCATCCGGACGAAACGGGTGTGTTTTTGCCTGAGACAAGAGAAAGTCTTGTCAGGCTTCTTGCCCATCTTTGTGTTCGTTTTGATCTGACGGAGGAAAATCTGATCCGCCACTACGATGTAACGGGGAAAATGTGTCCTCTCTATTATGTTGAAAATCCTTTGGAATGGGAAGCATTAAAAGAGGATGTAAAAAATAAAATACAGGAGGGAGAAATTTGACAGAAAAGCAGAAAAAGATCGTGGGCTTTTTTGCAGGCCTTTTGGCGATTTTGTTTTTACTTTTGATCACTGCTTTTTTGGGAAAGCCCTTGATGGCTCTCACCTCCGATCCCGGTGCTCTGAAGGAGTTTGCAAAGGCCCACGGCTTTTGGGCGGAGATCGTCTTTGTGGGGATGGTTGTCTTTCAGGTTGTTATTGCTCTGATTCCCGGGGAGCCCTTAGAAATTGCTGCAGGGGTAGCCTTCGGAAGCCTGGAAGGAACGCTTCTTTGCCTTTGCGGGATTTTCCTTGGCAGTATGATCGTTTTTCTTCTTGTAAGAAAGCTCGGTGTCAGGCTTGTGGAGGTATTTTTCCCGATTGAAAAAATTCGATCTCTGCGTTTTTTGCAGAAAGGGAAACGCTTTGATGCCTTTCTTTTTCTTATTTTGATGATCCCGGGCACGCCCAAGGACCTGATCAGCTATTTTGTACCCTTAACCAAAATTAAAATGAGCCAGTGGCTTATTCTAACTACCTTTGCCCGTATTCCCTCGGTGGTTACCTCTACCGTCGGAGGGTCTGCTTTGCGGGACGGGCGGTACCTTTTTGCGGTGATCCTCTTTGCTGTGACCGCTGCCGTAAGTATAATAGGCGCGATTTTATTCGATAAATTTCTTCAGCATCGCAGAAAGAAAAAAGAGAAGAGATCATAAGGAGGTTTTTATGCTCCAAATCAAAAATTTAACAAAGATATACAAACCGAAAAAAGGGGTTCCCGTAACCGCTCTGGATCATGTATCCCTTACCCTTCCCGAAAAGGGTATGGTATTCCTTCTCGGCAAAAGCGGAAGCGGCAAAAGCACTCTGCTGAATCTCCTCGGCGGTCTTGATTCCTTCGATTCCGGTGAGATCATTATTTCCGGTGAAAAGACAGATTCTTTTCGTCAGTCGGATTTTGTCTCTTACCGCAATACGCTGGTAGGCTTTATTTTTCAGGAATACAATGTTCTGGAAGAATTTACCGTAGGGGCAAATATTGCTCTTGCTTTGGAATTGCAAGGCAAAAAAGCCACAGACGAAGAGATCGGGAAAATTCTCGATAGGGTCGACCTTTCAGGCTTTGGCAACCGCCGTCCCAATGAGCTTTCCGGCGGTCAGAAGCAGAGAGTTGCCATTGCCCGTGCTTTGGTGAAAAATCCCAAGATCATTATGGCAGATGAGCCTACGGGCGCATTGGATTCCGTAACGGGCCGTCAGATCCTGGATACCTTGAAAAAGCTCTCCGCGGAAAAGCTTGTGATCGTCGTTTCCCACGATAGGGATTTTGCCGAAAAGTATGCGGATCGTATCATTGAGCTTTCCGACGGCAAGGTCATTTCCGATATGGAGTATGAAAACGAAGCCTTTGCCTTTGAGGAAAAAGGCATATCCTACGGAGAAAACGAAATTACCGTTTCCGCAGGATATCACTTAACGGAGGAAGACAGAGAGGCGATCAATGCTTATCTGGACGCTCTTTCCCATGGGGAAAAGGCGCGCATTTTACCGAAGCAATCGGGCAGAAAAAAGCATGAGACTCGGGAAGAGAAAATTGTAGTTTCAAAAGAAAAACTGGAATTGATTCCCTCAAAGCTTCCCATCAAGCCGGCTTTTCGCATCGGTGCGGGTGCATTGAAGCACAAAAAGATCCGCCTTGTATTCACGATCTTCCTTTCCTGTATCGCTTTTGGACTCTTCGGTCTTGCGGATACCTTCGGCGCATACGATCATATCACTACCTGTGTCAGGAGTATTCTTGACAGCAAGATCTCTTACGCTTCTGTCAGAAGAGAGGAGAAGGTCTGGTATGAAAACGGTGACAAAAAAGATTATTATATGACCGACGGCGGCCGGATCAAGGAGGAAGAGCTTCTTGAGATCGGCAAAAAAACAGATGTTGTTTTGGAGGGAGTCTTCACTCCTTACGGTCAAAATCTGAATTTTTCCCATTTGTACGATGGGGATGCGGAATTTACCAAGTCCGAATTTCATATTTATCCCTATTATTTTAACGGCTTTGCGAAAGCGGACGAAAAAAACCTTTCGGAAATGGGCCACACCCTTCTTGCGGGCAGAATGCCTCAGGCAGGGAAAGGGGAAATTGTCATCACCTCTTATGTTTGTGAGACCTTTATGATCGGCGGCTTTGCCAAAACGGGTGAAGACGGAAAGATCACCTATGAAAAGGTAAGAGGTCCCGAGGATATGCTGGGCAAGATCTTTACCCTTTCCGAAAAGGAGTACACCGTTGTAGGTGTGGTGGACTGCGGCTTTGATCTGGAACGGTACCGTCCCCTTACCGAAGAGGTGCTGGACGAATCCACCGCAGATCTTCTGATCTCTTATGCGCTCAGTCAGGAGCTTAGCGGCATTCGCGAGTATTCTCTCGCACAGGTGGCTTTTGTCCACGAAGAGGACCTTGCCGAAATGGCAGCCGCACAGCCCGGCTTCAGCCAAGGTGCAGACGGGCATTTTTCCGCCGAGTGGTATGAAGGAAACAATAAGGATAATTGGTATGGGATCTGGGCGGAGAATTTCGGCACCTTGAAGGATACAAAAGGGTATACTGTTCTCTGGACGGAAGGAGAAAAAGAAACTCTTGCAGAAAACGAGATGATCCTGTCCCTGAGATGCGCCATGGAAAATTTAGGCATCTCTCTTTCTCCCGAAGCTTATGACGAAAAGGGGGAAGTCAATTATAAAACCCTTACGGAAGAAGATAAGAAAATGCTTCTGTCTGCCGTGAGAGATCTTCCGGCCATGACCATTATTTCCCATAGCTATCACGATTATGAAAACACTGCAAAAACCGTTGAAAACGGCAAGGTGGTGGGAATCCTTCTTCCTTCCGAAGGGCTCTATGATCCCGGCAGCGTGATCATTGCCTCCAATGAACTGATGAAAAATGTGATCCGTCTGGACGACGGCATCTATCAATACGCAGTGGGTAAAATGCCTGAGGAGACAGCCTCTCTTCGCCCCCTTGTGGAATTTTGCTACGATGAAAAGGGTGATGTGGCGTTCCCCTTGCAGAACTCCGTTTGCTTTGAGCTGGACGGCATCCATGAAATGCTGCAAATCTTAGCCAAGGTGTTCCTTTGGGTCGGAGTTGGCTTTGCCCTGTTTGCAGCCCTGATGCTCTCTAACTTTATTTCCACCAGTATTATTTACAAAAAACAGCAGATCGGTATTCTTCGTGCCATCGGTGCAAGAAGCAGCGATGTATTCCGCATTTTCTTCTCGGAAAGCTTCGTCATTGCTATGATCAACTTTGTTCTTTCCGCTGCGGGAACCTTTATCGCGGTAACCTTGATCAATTATTTCATTCGCAGTGAAACGGGTATTTTGATCACCATTCTTACCTTCTCTGTAAGACAGGTGCTGTTGCTGCTTCTCGTCAGCCTTCTGGTGGCGGCTGTGGCAAGCTTTATTCCCGTGAAAAAGATTGCATCCAAAAAGCCCATCGATGCCATTCGAGGCCGATAACAAAAAACTCCGTTTGCACAGCAAACGGAGTTTTCTTTTCCTTGACTTTCGGGCAACATCTGATAAAATAGATCTATCGAAAACAAAGAGGATTTTATATGAAAACAGATATTTATTTGATCCGTCACGGTCAATCAGAAGGAAATCTCCACGATCTTTTTCTCGGACATACGGATCTTGATTTAACTCCCCTTGGCAAAAAGCAGGCGGAGAGGGTCGCAAGCTATTTGGAAAATATTTCTGTTGACAAGATCTATTCCAGTGACCTTTTGCGCGCCTTTCATACCGCCCTTCCCTTGGCAGAGAAAAAGGGCCTTTCCATTTTGAAAAGAAAAGACCTGCGGGAGATCTATGCGGGGCTTTGGGACGGACTTGCCGTTTCCGAGCTTCGGGAAAAATATCCCGAAAGCTGCCACATCTGGTGGCACGATACGGGCCTTGCCCGCCCCGATGGCGGTGAAAGTGTAGAGGAGCTCCAAAAAAGGGTTCTTTCCGCCGTTTATGAAATTGCCGAGGAAAACATAGGAAAAAAGGTCTGTATTTTCACCCATTTTACTCCCATTTATGCACTAAAGACCGCCTGGTCAGGCGCGCCCCTTTCGGAAATGAAAAATATGCCCAAGCCCCAAAACGCCTCCGTGACCCACGTCCTTTACGAAAAGGGCGAGTTTGAAATTGCAGAATACGCCTACAACGGCTATCTTGGGGATCTGGCATCCAATTTCTTCGGTTGATTTTAGATAAAAGGAGTTTTTTTATGTCAGCTTCTGTATTGACACTGCTGATCGGAATTCTTTGTATTTTTCTTGGACTTCAGAATATGAAAGGGAATATCTCCTCCCTCCATTCCTATCACAGGCACAGAGTGTCTGAAGAGGATCGGCTTCCCTTTGGTAAAAAAGTGGGCCTTGGTACGGTCATCATCGGTGCGGGGATCTCCTTTTTTGGTGTTTTTTCTGCCTTGACCCTTTATACCGATCGGTCGATTTTTATTTTGGTCGGCACAGCGGTTCTGATTATAACCCTTGTGGTGGGACTGGGACTCAGTTTTTACGCAATGATAAAATACAATAAGGGTATTTTTTAATCAAAAAAGAATGGAGCAACCCAAAGTTTACAATTAGAAACGCCGGATTGGTAGTATGTTTTTGCTGTGCATTCTATAATAAGCACAACACACAAAAGCATAAGGAGAAGAAATATGACTCTTGGCGAAAAAATCGCAAAACAAAGAAAAGAATTGAATTTTACACAGGAGCAGCTTGCTGAGATCCTCTGTGTATCCCGCCAGTCTGTCAGCAAATGGGAGTCGGACCTCGCCTTCCCCGAAACCGAAAAACTCCTTGAACTTGGGAAACTCTTTGACTGTTCCATGGATTATCTTTTGAAAGAAGAGATTACGGGTAAAAGCGGTGTGCAAACACCCGGCTTTGCCGAAAAAGTCGAAGAGGTCAGCCGAAAGGTAATGACGGAGAAAAACAAGGGGAAATTAAAGAAAATGCTAAAGGTCATCGGTATTGTTTTGGCGGCTCTTTTGGCGGTGGATATTGTTTCGCTGATATTGTATCTTTTTGTTTTAGGTATGCGTCTCATTAAATAAGAATTTGCGAGGTGTTGGTATGAAAAAGTTTTTTCAAGTAATTTGTTGTGCGGTAGGCAGTGGAATGATTGGTTTCTTTTCAAGTGAGTTGAACACAGTAGTTGGATGTGTGTTTTTCACGCTTGGTGTTGCTTTGCTTGTTGGTTCCATCATTTTGGTGTCAAAACAGGATAAAGAGGACAAGTAAATCCCAATATGTCTAACAGTTAGGAAAATAAGAAATTGCCTCCACCACATCAAAAATGGGGGGTGGCTTGACAGTCCATTGACGGTTTTCCTTCATTGCCGTAGAATGATGGGCGGAGGGGAACCGATATGACTGATAAAAAAACACTTGGCTCGTTCATTAAAGCGAAACGAACCGAGAAAAATTATTCACAAAAGGATTTGGCTGAAATATTGTTTGTTACCGAGGGTGCGATCAGCAAATGGGAACGAGGTGTGTCATATCCTGATATTACATTGATTGCTGATATCTGCCGTGTCCTTGAGATAAGCGAACATGAATTGATTACTGCGTCAACTGATATGGACACACGAAAAATGAAACAAGAGGCTCGAAAGTTCCGTACTATTCGTGACACCTGGTTTTGGGCCCCGACAATAGCCTATGGCGTTACGCTAATTACCTGTCTCATTTGTAATCTTGCAGTAAACCATATGCTTTCTTGGTTTTTTGTTTTGTTGGCCGCATTGATTTGCGCTTTTACCTTTGTACCCACAGTTACCAGTTTTTTTGAGACGAAAAAGCTGCTTGCTTTCTCTGTTTCAACATATCTGTCTATTTGCCTGCTTTTATTTACTTGTGCGGTATACACCAACGATCTGACTTGGTTCTTGACTGCTGCTATTGGTGTCTTGATGGGGTATGTGATGGTATTTGTACCTGTCTTACTAAAAAGAACGAATTATTCGAGGTATAAGTATATCATATCCTTTTCCGCACTATTTGCATTGACTGTTTTGATGATGTTGCACATCCGTATTTGGCACCCGTTTATGCTTGGTAAGGCAATGTTGCTGGCTGGTTACGGCTTTGTACCAGTAATTGCTTGTGCGGTGATATGTGCCTTCAGATTTAACGCATTTCTTAAGGCAGGAATCTGTACCACAGTCATTGGAATCATACTTTATTGCGCAAATTATGTCATTGCAGCCTTGTTTGGCCCACCTGATAACAAACCCTATCAGGTGGATTTCCAAAACTGGAAACAATGCCTGGATGGAAATGTTCACTTCATCATGTTGATGTTGTTCTTGTTGGTGAGCATCATCTTATTTATGATAGGATTTTTTAGAGTTAGAAGAAACAATTAGATAAATTAAAGTTTGTCGAAAAGTTTTGAGCGATGGGTAATCCCCATCTTTTTCCACCCGAAAGTTTTCGGAAGTTTGAAACCCTTTTTCAAAAGGGTTTCATATCAGATTAAAAATAAAAAAAGAGCCCGATTGGGCTCTTTTTTGCGCCTTCTCCAGTGGGAGAAGGGGGACCGCTTGCGGTGGATGAGGTGTTTTAACACCCGCAAGGCTTGTCAAAGCTGGGGTTAAATGCGTAGAAGTTCTTTTCGTCCATTCTGTCGGTGGCAATGCGAAGCGCATCACCGAATCTCTGATAGTGAACGATCTCTCTTTCTCTCAGATATTTGATGGGATCTCTGACATCGGGGTCGGAAACCAGGCGAAGAATGTTGTCGTAGGTGACTCTTGCCTTCTGCTCGGCGGCAAGGTCCTCGTTCAGATCGGCGAGAAGATCGCCCTTTACACCGATATACTTCATATCACAGGGAACCCCTGCGGCAGAAGCGGGATAGATCCCCGCGGTGTGATCGACAAAATACTGATCCATTCCCGCTTTGCGAATCTCATCGGGAGAAAGGCCCTTTGTCAATTGATACAAAATAGCACCGATCATTTCAAGGTGTGCAAGCTCCTCTGTGCCTACATCCGTTAAGATGCCGATTACTTCGTTATAAGGGGCAGAGTAACGCTGATTCAAATAGCGCATGGCAGCGGCCAGCTCTCCGTCGGGTCCGCCAAGCTGACTGATGATGATCTTGGCATAGGCGGCATTGGGGTTTTTGATCCTTACCGGGTATTGGAGTTTTTTCTCATAAGCCCACATATCAGTTCGCCTCCTTTTCCCAAGGCCACGGGGAATCTACCCAGTGCCAGCAGCTACTGTCACGGTTTCCGTAAAGGGTCAGCGGACCAAAGACTTCCTCGTATTTTTCCCGAAGGGCAAGGGAATTCTTTTTGTGCTGACAGTAATGGGAAAGTGCCTTTTGGCAGGTAGGGTGTCCGTTCAGGTACAGAGCGGTTTCATACAGAGCAAAATCCTCTGCCTGAATTTCTTTTAAAAGTGCAGTTTTTTGATCCATATCAGCATCTCCGATCGCCGTAAAAAGGCTTGTTCAGATTGCAGAAAATGGTGCCGTTGCAAAGCCCTTGCCGAGGGTCGTAAAGTTCTTCATAGTTCTGATAGGGAGAATAGACCATTGCAAGGCTTCTTCCCTTTAAAATACCGTCGTTTTCCGCACCTCGGTTGCAGTCTGTGCAGCCGCAGTCGTTGGAACGGGTTACGGTAGTCTGTGTGCCGCCGCAACCGCAATCATTGGAACGGGTTACCGTAGTCTGTGTGCCACCGCAGCCGCAGTCGGAGGTGCGGGTTACGGTAGTCTCTGTGCCGCCGCAGTCGCAGCCTGAGCGGGTGTTCCAGGCCTGTCTTTGGCAGGAAGCGCAGGAACGGGTGCTCCAAGGCTGTCTTTGGCAAATATTATCGGAACGGGAGTTCCAGGACTGTCTTCGGCAGAAGCAGTCTGAGCGATTTTCGCCACAGCTGCCCGAACTCCATGCATTTGCCCGCGGACAGTTTCCATACTGCTGTCCGCATCGATAAAATGGATGATTCAAAATTATGATCCCCTTTTTTGTTTTTTGATACGGAGCATATCGCTCCGTGAGCCGTTGCTCAATTTCAGTATATGTTTTAAAAAGGGGCGAGTTCTTTTAGAAGCGGCGGAAAAAGAGGCGTTTGAAAGCACGGGAGTATTTTTCCGTATTAAATGACAGGTATTTTCTTTGGTTTCAATGGAAAAAGAAAATTATCCCAATACCACATCCATCGTCATCATCAGGGAAAAGCCGATGGCAAAGCTGAAAAGTCCCCATTCTTTTTTCTCTCCTTCCAGTGAGGGAATCAATTCATCCGCTACCACAAAAAGCATGGCACCTGCGGCAAAGGATAGAATATAGGGAAGAAGAAAGGTAATAAACCTTGTGAGAATGAGGGCGAGGATCGCACCGACGGGTTCTACTGTTCCCGAAAGAACACCAAAGCCGGCGGCTTTTCTTTTTTTGATGCCACTCGCCACGAGAGGAGTGGATAAAATTGCCCCTTCGGGAAAGTTTTGCAGCGCGATCCCCACTGCAATGAGAAAAGCCTCGGCAAAAGAGAGGGATCCGCCGAATGCCCCTGCAAAGGCGACACCGACTGCCATTCCTTCCGGGATGTTGTGCAGGGTCACGGCAAAGAAAAGGTTTTTCTTAGTAACCTGTTTTTTTGCCATGTTCTTTTGCTTTTTGTCGCATAGAATGAAAAATCCCATTCCAAAAAGAAAGCCGATAACAGCCGGAAAAGGGGAGGGGGATAGCTCGATAGAAGGGATCAGAAGCGACCAGACCGAGGAAGCGATCATTACGCCTGCGGCAAAGCCAAAAAGA
Source organism: Eubacteriales bacterium (assembly GCA_045602025.1). Taxonomy (GTDB): domain Bacteria; phylum Bacillota; class Clostridia; order Oscillospirales; family SIG627; genus RGIG5579. The sequence goes on from JAZSAT010000011.1 coordinate 66,451, forward strand.
CATTTTTTCAGTTTCTCCCCGAAACCCTTTTTGATGAAAAATACAGTTCCCGCTCCCAGCGATGTTCCCAAAAAAGGAAGCAGAATACCGATAAAAGTGAGAAGGGTAGGATTCATAACTAACTCCGTTTTGTTTGATTGAAAGGGAATATACCTTTCTGAAACAGTGTATTCTTTTCGGAAAAAACTTGTGTGTTGTGTAAAATGAAGTAAAAAACGCCCGAAAAAATGCTTTTTTGTTGAAATATTCCTAAAAAAAGAACAAAATGTTAAGGAAAGTATTGCAATTTGTGAAAAGCTGTGCTAAAATAAAAGTAGCAATTATTGCTAAAGAGAATTCTAATTTTTGGAGGATACTTATTATGAATAAGACCGAACTGATTGCTGCTGCTGCAAGTGCAGCAAATGTATCTAAGAAGGACGCTGCTGCTGTTATCGACGCTGCTATCGCTGCTGTTACCGCTTCTCTTCAGAAGGGCGATAAGGTTCAGCTCATCGGCTTTGGCACTTTCGAAGCTCGCGCTCGCGCTGCTCGTCAGGGCAAGAACCCCAGAACCGGCGAAGTGATTAAGATCGCTGCTACCAAGGTTCCCGCATTCAAAGCAGGTGCTGCTCTTAAGAACGCAGTCAACAAATAAGAAAAAAGAGAAAAGACCTTCGCAATCGCGAAGGTCTTTTTTTTAGTGAACGGTATCGGTGGAGATCTTTTCCCAATCTGTTCCATAGGTGACCTTGATTTTTTCCGCTCTTTTTTGATAAAGCAAAACAAAGTCTTCATCATATGCCCCCGGGTGAAAAACGCCGTCTTCATCAGTAAAGCCAAAGAGTGCCTCTTGCCGCTTTTTTTCCATCAGAAAAGGGGAATCCTCGATTCTTCTGATGAGGAGAACGCCTTTTTCCGTGAAAATGGGTGAAGAGATTTCCCCTGTCTTCAAAGAGGCTGCGGCCGAAAAGAGCTCCGGCTCCGTCTGCTTTTTGTCCAAGGAATCGCCTTCTTGAAAAACAAGGTTATTTTCATAGGCTTTGATCAGTAAATAAAAGTCTTCTCCGTTCTTTAACCTTTCCAGGATCTCTTCGGCTTTTTTCAGGGTTTTCGGAGCGTTTTCCTTTGTTTCACTTTCGGCGTAGGGCAGAAGGATCCTTTCTGCGGACAGGTAATTCTCTTTAAAATATGCGTAATAGGTATTGGTATCCCAGGCCTCTTTTCCGCCGTCTTCATAAAGTAAATTGAAAAGCTTCCGGGAAAGAAGGGATTCCTCCAAGGTTTTTTTATAAAGCTCTTCGGTCAGAAAAGAGGCGGAGAGTGTTTCGGAAAAGCCCTCGTTTTCTTCATAAAATTTCTTGCTTTTTTTCATTTCTTCGGCAACGGTTTTTCGATCGGTTTCGGTGAAGACCACACCGTTTTCCTCAGCGAAAAGCTGGATCGCTTCTTTGTCAAGAAGAATGCTGACCACATCGCTTTTTAGCTTTTCTTTGTTTTCTTCATTGTCAAAAAATGAACTGTCGTTTTCCAGGTACATTTTTTTGTAGTTTAAAAAATAGTAGCGAAACACATCGTAGGAGACGGCTCTTCCATCAAAAAAGAGAAAGCCTTCGGGATAAAAATCACTGTTTTCGGTTTGGATCTCGTCGAAGGCTTCGGCAGAGGGGGCTTTTTTCTCGCAGGAAGGGAAAAAAAGAAGCAGTATCAGCATAAAGATAAAAAGGTGTTTTTTCATAAAAATCCTTTCTGAAAATGCTCCCCAAAGGGGGCAGACTTGATTTTTTTACGGATATATGATAAAATTTCTTAAAATTTTACGAAAGGAGGAAGCAAATTTTGAAAAAAGAAGAGCTGGAAAAGAACGATTCTTCACTGAAAAATAAGGAGAAAAGGAAGCGATCCGTTGCTGCGGTTTCAAGACGCGCCAGAAAGAAAAAAGCAGAATCTGCTTCCTCCGAAAAACCGAATTTTACCCAAAGAAAAAAGCTGTTCAAAAAAAGAAGCTTTCGCAGACAGTATGATCTTTTTCGCCAAGGTGGCTTGGGTGTTATCGATTCCTTTTTCAACGCCTTTTATATTACTCTGACGGAAAAAAGCATCGAAAGAGAAAAACAGCGTTTGGAGGAAGCGGGAGAAGGTGCCTCCTCCGACCAGAACTTTTTGGAGCATCATTCTCTTGTTTTGCGGCTTTTGTCCTTTTTCCCACGGAAGGTGGGAGAAGCTTTCTCCTGGGCCTTGTCTTTTTGGAAAAAGGATGGAGGAGAAAAGGTGCACCGCTCCAAAATCGAGTTTTTGCGTCAGCACCGCACGGAGATCGCCGTGATCGCGCTTGCTCTTTTTGTGGCTGTTTTTGCCGCACTTCAGCTCTCAAAGCCGGTAGTTCTTCGTGCTACCATTGACGGCAAGGTCATTGGAATCGTGGAGAATAAAAACCTGGTTGACAGCGCAGTCAATGAACTTGAGGATAATGTGGAGATCATCTTAGGCAAAGCCTTTCATTTTCCCTATGAGATCCGCTATGATTTTGCCCGCGAGCGAGGAAAAGAGCTTACGGAAAAAAGCAAGGTTTCCGAGACGCTTTATACCTATGTTTCCGACTATATCTGTACCGCGGGCGGACTTTATGTGGATGATATCTTGGTGGCGGTATGTGAAAGCGAAGAAGAGATCCGAAATGGTCTGGACGAATTTGTGGATGCAAATGCAGTAGGAGGAGAAGCGGGGATCTTCAATGAGATCCTTGTTGTGACGCAGGCCTATCCTACGGAAAGCATTCTCAGTCACGATGAATTTCAGCTTCTATTAAAGGAGATGGCGACCCCTCTTTCAGAGAGGAAAAAGGAGCCTGTTCCCGGAGAGGGTGTCGTGACGGACGCCCTTTATCCGAAAGAGGAGGAAACAGAAGAGGTTCCGGCTATGGTGTTGGTTGCCGATTCTGCCTATGTCCCCGAAGAAAAGGAGATCTCCTATTCCAACTATCCCCAGCCTATTGATGGGATCAAGCTTGACCTTTATACCTTTACCACTGAGACCTATGAAACGGTGATTCCTTACAAAACCGTTTATACCGAAAGCAATCAGCATTATACCTGTATGGCAGATGCCACTACCCGCGGCGTCGACGGAAAATCTCAGGTAGAGGCAAAGATCTATTATGTAGACGGTAAGGAAGTTAAACGCGAGATCATAAGTGAAACGGTGAAAAAAGCTCCCGTGGATCGGGTCATTTCTATCGGTACCAAGGTTTTGCCCGAGGAAATCGGTCTGTCCGGAATGGGAAGCTATATTGTTCCACGCGTGGGACTTGTCACCTCTTACTACGGAGGGCGTGGCAGCGGAATGCATTACGGATGGGATATTCCCGCTGACGAAGGTGAAAATGTATATGCAGCCGCTTCCGGAACGGTAGTGGTAGCCATCAGTCCCGACGGTCCTATGATCGGCAACGGTCAAAGTGCCGATTATTTTGTAGAGTACGGATACTGTGTGGTGATCGAGCATGAGGACGGGTATTCCACCTTGTACGCCCATTGCAGTGCTATCAGCGTCACCTTGGGACAAGAGGTGAAGCAGGGCGATAAGATCGGAGAGATCGGAAATACGGGCAATTCAAGCGGCAACCATGTGCATTTTGAAGTGAGAAAAGGCACACGCCGTGTAGACCCCGCTCCCTTCTTTTACCAAGGAAAAACGACCATTTACGATAAAAAATAACCGCAGATCAAAGGAGGACGGGGAAAGATGGCAAAAGAGATCCGCTTCCCCGACCTCTTTTTTCGGCAAAGATTAAACGCTGTGGGCATTCCGATGCTCTGCGGCGTTTCTCTTTTTGTCCTTTTTCCTCGGTGGGCGGCAGTATTTTTGTTTCTTTTGGGAATTGCCGTTCTTGTTTTCGCTGTTTTTGCAAGGGGAGAGAGGCGAAAGATCCTTCTTTGTGTTTTGACAGGGCTTTCTCTTTCTCTTCTTGTTTGGGGAATTTCGGAAATAGAGCAAAACAAGATGGAGAATACGGTAGGGGAAGAGGTGCTTGCCCAAGGATATGTGATCTCTACCGCAGAAGACAGCTTTGACCTTGCTCTTGTAAAGCTTGACGACCACATCTGCTTCAGGACCTTTCGGGTGAAAACGAAGGAGAATCCCGAGCAGGGCCTGTGCATTCGTACTATTTTGACCGTGACCGAGATCTATCCGGAAAAAGACCGCTCAGAAGGGATCGACTGCCTGGCTTCTGATGAAAAAGGCCGGGAAACGGTGGGCAAAAGTCTCGTTTTTTCATTCGTATCACAGATCAGAAAAACGCTTTCAGAGGCCTTTTCAAGGGAGGAGGCAGGAGGCTTTCTTTCTGCCATTCTGCTGGGAGATAAAAGCAAGATCGATTCCGTTCGGGAGGATTTTGAGAAAACAGCTTCTCAGCATATTCTTGCCATTTCCGGACTTCATATTTCTCAGTTTGTCGGTTTTTTCGTGGTTTTGCTTCGTTTTTTGCCTATTGGTCGCCGTACCACCCGTATTTTACTCTTTCCCCTTGTGGGAATTTTGTTCCTTCTTGGCGGTGCGGGAATTTCTGTGTTCCGTGCGGGCTTTATGACGCTTTTTTCGCTTTCGGCACTTCTGACAAGAAGGAGAGGGGATTCTGTTACAAGCCTTATTTTTGCCGCCTCGATTCTGGTGTTATTCAATCCCTATACGATCGAAAATTATTCCTTTCTGTTTTCGTTTTTGTCCACCTTTGCCCTTGTTACCTGCGCGGTTCCTTTGAGTGAATATTATACCGATCTGATTCTTGGCGATAAAGAAAAGGAAAGCTTTTTTACAAGAGTTATCGGGAGCACGGTATCATCCTTTACGACCGCTTCGGCTGTTTTTGTTTATCTTCTTCCTTTGCAGATCTTATTGATTGGAAATGTGCAGCTTTTTTCACCTTTGTACGCACTGATCCTGATCCCGCTTTTTCAGTTTTGTCTGATTGGTGCGCTGATCGGCGCGATCTTTGTTTTTCTCCCTTTTTCTGTCCCGCTTCTTTGGAAAGGGATCCTTTCTGTTCAAGAAGGATTCCTTTTGCTTGTGAGTGCTTTGTCAAAGGCTTCTCCGCCTCTTTTTGATTTGGAACGATATGCTGTGCCTGTTGCACTTATCTTCGGAATTTTCCTTGCGGCCCTTTTTGTGAGAAAAGAAAAATTAATACACATTCATACACTCCATTTTGCATCGTTTTTATTCTTTGCTTTTTTGTATTTGTTTTTGTCTTGAAGCAGAAAAAAGAGCAAATATTGCACAAAATATCTTTCCGAAAACCGTCAATTTGCCGAAAATGAAAAAAAAGAGGAAGAGATGGCAAAAGGGGAACAATTTCCTCTTGCAAAAATGGAAGAAAACCGCTATAATGATGATAAGTTATTATGGGTAGAAGTCTACTCTTTTACAAACTTCAGGAGGTTCTGCGAATGTTAAAGAACTCTAAAATGTTGAAAGGCGTTATCATTGCACTTGCTTTTGTACTGGTGCTTGGTGGCGGTGTTTTGCTGAAGGCAGCGGTAGATGCAGCAGCGAAGACCGTTATCTTTTATGTTTCCGATGATGGAGACAATACTGCCGGTAAGGATGTGTCAACGGCTTTCACAAGCATTGGCGATGCATTGAAAAAGGCAAATGAAATGAAGCTTGATCCCGGTATGAAGCTTCGCCTTGTGATCGCGGATACGGTATCCATCTCCACCCAGTATATCGACAACAATATTGTTGCCAAGGATAACAAGGGTGGAAAGCTTCCCGTAACCGTAACCTCTCTTCACGATGATTCGGACGATAATATGTCCACCATCTATCTGACCTATGTTCAGGCCAGCAACCTTTTTGAGGACGGTTCTCAGAGAGCGTATGTTGTGAATGACTTTACCTTTAAGGATGTTCGCATCCAGGCAAAGGTTCACAGCACCTATGTTGCAGGAAACGGCAGTAGCGGCAACAAGGATAACCTTTACCGCATCCGTTATTTCCGTGTGGTAAACAGCAATGTGGTTTTTGATAACTGCCACTTGACCTCCGACCTTGGTGATACGGTTCCCTGGACCATTCTGGGCGACAATATGACTGCCACCGATGCCAAGAGAGATACATTTTTAACCATCAAAAACCGCGATCTTTCTCATGTAAAGGTCCATTTGGTTGAGGGTGCGATCTGCCCCAATTACAGTGTTTATTTCCATGGCGAAAATGTTAAGCTGGCTGAGTTTTATATTCTGAAAAGAACCACTACCACCGAAACACAGGATGTCCAGAAGGTAGAAGCCAATTTTAAGAACTGTACCTTGGGTAATCTTTACCTTTCCAGTAGCGGCGGCCATCTGACGGTTGCCGACGGCGTTGTGGTCAATGCGGAAAACACCGAGATCCTTAAGATGGCAGGCTCTTCCAGTACACCTACTGTATGTTCTGATGTTACCTACAACTTTACCGACTGTGTCATTCACGGTCATGAAGATCTTTCCAAGATGGCATTTTTTGCCCCCAAGGGTAAGCTTTACGGAGATATCACGCTTAATATTAAAGATACCGATTTTGCCGTAACATCTGGTTCCATTTATGCCGTGGGCAACGGCGGTAAAATTTACGGCAATGTATACAATAACATTTCCGGAAACTCCAAGTTTAATATGCTCGTAGGCGGCAACTACAATGAAGGCGATATTGACGGAAGCATTTACACAAATATTGAGGATGCTACCGTAGGCGGAAACTTCTTTGGCGGTAACTACAACGGCGGTTCCGTGATCTCTATCTCCAACACGGTCAAAAAGACAAACTTCAAAGCAAATCTTTACTTTGGCGGCCGTAAAGGCACGGTAAGAAACAATGTAACCACCGATATTTCCGATTCTTCCTGCACGACTGCGTATTTCGGCAACAATGTGGCAGATTTCGGAGAACCGAACCGCAAGATCTCCTACCGCGTTAAAAGTGTGGTGAAGGACTGCACCTTCCTCAACTTCTACGGAGGCTCCGCATCGTCCTCCATTACTGCAAAAGAGGAGGACGGTAAATACGCCAACGGTACCGTTGAGACCTATCTCAGCGGTGATATAACGGTGCAATATTTCTATGGCGGCGGTGGCGGCGGTAAGATCGACGCGATCAAAACTGTGTTTGACAGCAAGATTACTTATTCAAAGCCCAGCGACCCCATTACCTGCGGTGGATCCAATTCGGGTGATGTAGGCTCGATTCATAACATCATTGAAGATGGCGCAGACCTGCAAAACTTCATGGGTGCGAACAACGGCGGCGGCAGGATCGACAGTGTTACCACCGTTGTAAACGGCGGTAAGATCACAGACTTTATCGGCGGCGGCAGAAATGCTGCGGCGAATATCGGTATCATTAAGAACTTCTTTACCGGCGGTACCATTGTTCCCAGTGTGAAAAAGGTGGAAGGTAAAGACACAAAGACCTCGGTCTATTTAGGTAACAGTGGAACTGCAACTAAGGATAACACGCCCAAGGTTGAAACCATTGAAAATGTTTTCGGCAGTGCAGACTTCAGTGCAACCGGCAATGCTTTTTGCGGAAGCAAGGATGGCATTGTTGTAAATTCCATTACTAATGTGTTCGAGGGCAATGCAGGCAAGGTCTTCAAGGGCGGCGATTGGTTTTTCGGCGGAAACGACGGAGCGAAATTTGCTGATCCTACCGTTGCCATTTCCTGTCGAATCAAGAATGTTTTATCTAATGCTGACTTTATCCGTTTTGTAGGCAGCTCTGCCAGTGCGGTGGAGGGTGCCGGCGCTCTTGGTACTGTTGAGAACTATTTCGGCAACGGCTTGTACTTTGATATCAGTAGCTACGGCGGCGGTTACAATAATAAGGTAAATACCGTCAAGAACCTGATCGACGGCAAGGTTACCGGTACTTTCATTTGCGGCGGCAGCGTTCAGGCAGATGTAGATACCATTCAGAACATTATTGAAAGCGGCGCAGACATTACTGCCTTCCATGGAACAAATAACAACAAAGGCAAGGTAGGCAGTGTAGTAAACCTTGTAAAGGGCGGTAAGATTCAGAACTTCCACGGCGGCGGCAGAAATGTTCCGGTTGAAACCGATAGCATTAAGAACTACTTCTACGGTGGTTCCGTTACCGAAAATGCATACTGTGCCGGTGACAGAGGTGTTTCTCCTTCTGTAGAAAACTATTTCTACGGTACAAACTTTAAAAATCTCTACGGCGGCGCAAAGGGAGCTAAGGTTGAACCGGATCCCAATGATCCCACCAAGATCGTTCCCGAAACTGCAATTACTTCTATTAAGAACCACTTCAATGGCGGTACGGTTTCCGGTGTTTGCTACGGCGGAAGCGGAATAAACAAGGTAACTTCCATTGAGAACCTGTTCGAGGCTACCAAGTTTACAGGTGAATCTGTTTACGGCGGTAACAAGGACGGTGCTTTGGATCGCGTTCAGAACCTTTTCAAGAGTGATATTTCCAAGGCCGGCTTTGTTTGCGGCGGTAGTGCCTCCGGCGAAGTAAAGACTGTCAGCAATAACATCGTAAAGGGTGCAAAGATCGCTTCCTTCTACGGTAACAACAATAGCGACGGTGCCGGAACGGTTGATACCGTTGTGAATACCCTGAGCGGCGGTTCTGTCGGCAACTTTGTCGGCGGCGGCAACGGTACCTTTACTCTCGGTTCTGTGAAAAACAACTTCATCAAAGGTAATGTAACCGGCGATGTTTTCTGCGGCAGCATTGATGGCACAGTAAATGCACTGAATAGCTACTTTATCGGTGCGAATTTCAGCGGAAAAGATGTATACTGCGCTTCCGATAAGGGAACTGCTAATGCCAATACGATGATTGCAGGCGGTATCTTCACCTGTGAAAGAATCAATCCTATGAATAAGTCTTCTGCCACAGGTACCTTTAAATTGGAAATCAGACCCGATGCAAGTGAAGACACCCTGTTCTTTGACTTTGCCATTCCCGCGAAGGGATCCTCCGAGAGCTTTTACGGTCTTGCAAATCAAGATGAGGCAGATGTATATATCTACGGTACTGAAAAGCCCATCTACATTGGCTCCAGAGGAAAGCTTTGTGCAGATATTATCCGCGAAAGAGTTACCCTGATCCAGAAGGAAGAATGGATCAACGGTGAGGTTTATATCGTACTTCCCACCGATGCTTCCGGTAATGCCAGCAAGGATATGATCCGCTATGTCAGCGCAGATCAGGTAACGGGAAGTGCTCTCTTCACGAGAAAAGATGGTGTCTTCTTTGCACCCGGCAGCAAGATGAACAAAAATGTTTTAATCGGCAGCTCTTCCGCTCCCACACTTGATAAAGTACCTGCTGCTCCCAAGGTAGAGGGCGTTGGATTTACTCTTGATAGTCAGCTTTTGATCGATCTTTACACCTCAAAAGAGAGCGTTGAAAAGCAGATCGATGTCTTTGGTAAGTTTACCTACAAGCTCAGCTTTATGGGCGATGTGATCGGTAGCGGCGAAATTACGGATATTTACAATGCCGATGTAGTAGGCAACAAGGTGAGATTCTCTTGTGTCTTTGATATTCCCGCAACCAAGTTCGGTGAAACAGTAACGATTACGCTTGGCGGTGAAGACAGAGTATACACCGTTTACCAGCTTCTTGAAATCGCAGCAGATGCAGCAAGCTCTGCAGAGGAAGAAAACCTGATCAAGGCGATCTTCAACTACGGTGTAGAAGCTGAAAAGCTGACCGGAGAGGCTTCTACCGGCAATTACTATGACGGAATCTCCTATTTCGGTTCCTATCGCTTTGATGCAACCGCTTCCTCCATGGCAGACGGCTTTGCCTTTAACGAAGTAGGTCTCTCCCTTGACGAAAATGTTTGCCTTGACTTCTATTTGAATGCAGCTTCTGCTTATGATCTTACATTCAAAGCGACCAAAGCAAACGGTGCCCAGATTCCTGCATCCTTGATCAAGGTAAAATATGTTCAGGGCGAAGGCCGATACAATGTCGTTGTTTCTGTTAAGCTTGATATACTGTCTGCAGGTGAAAAGATCACACTTACTGCTTACAACGGATCAGGTGCAGCAGTAGCAACTGTTACAAACTCTGTAACTTCTACCTGTGCATATTACATCCAAAACGATGCCAAGTATGAGAAGGTAGCAAGTGCGCTTCTCGCATACTTCGAAAAAGCACAGGAATACAAAGCATAAATAAAAAACCGCCTGATTTTCAGGCGGTTTTTCTTATCAAAAAAGAGTGCAAAGCACTCTTTTTTTATTCGTCAAGCTGTCTTCCTAAAAAGATACCTGCGGTGCGGATCAAAGCTTTTTCCGTCTCTCCTACATCCCTCAGGCTTTCTTTCAAGCATAAAACTCCTCCGATCAGATCTCCTTCGGATAAAATAGGCATCAGGGAAGAGAGGTACCACCCCTCAGGACCTACGGGAATTTTCGCGTCTCCCGATGCATAGCAGTGAAGCTTTCTTTCCTCCAAGAGTTTTTCAGCTTCTGAGGGAATCTTTTGTTCTAAAATGTTCTTTTTCGGAATCCCGGCACATGCAATGATCCGATCTCTGTCGCACACTGCCACCACAATGCCGCAGCTTTTGTTCAAGGTCTCGCAGTATCCTTGCGCCTCCTCAAGCATTTCTCCAACAGGGGAGTATTTCTTAAAAATAACCTCCCCATCCCGATCCGTATAAATCTCCAGTGGATCTCCTTCACGGATGCGCATAGTCCTTCTAATCTCTTTCGGAATAACGACCCTTCCCAAGTCGTCTATTCTACGAACTATTCCTGTTGCTTTCATATATACATTTCTCCTTAAATTACAAATTGTGTTGTTATTATCTGTATTTTGAGGAGATTTATACTGTAAAAATCAAAATATAGTCAGTCGACGGTTTTGTCGCCACTCAGTCGGAGAAACACCATTTTCGCGCACAAACAACCGATAGAAATGCGAGTAATTTTGAAATCCGCAGTCTTCGGCAATGCTTTCGGTTGTGTTTGATGTAACCTCAAGTA
>JAZSAT010000012.1:0-39031 GCA_045602025.1 Eubacteriales bacterium
CGGTCGATGCGACAAGCACCGTCCAAAAGAGAATATTCTGTGTGTAAATGCAGATGGGCAAAATCTTGTTTTTTCATGGAAAATTCCTTTGACAGATGGTACGATCTGTATTATAATATAATACCTATTATATATTTTACCATATATACGAAATAATTTCAACTTTTTTTGGGGTATTTATGAGAGAAGAACAGATTCGCTTTGAAGGGTATGAGCTTACTGCGGCAGGGAATGTTCGCGCATCTAATGTCCTGCGTCGCTTTCAGGAGATCGCAGGCCGAGATCTTGATAGCTTTGGAATTTCTTATCAGGATCTGAGAGAGAAAAATATGGCATTTGTGGTTTCTAAAATTGCAATTTGTTTTGAGAGACCGCTTTGTGAAGGAGTCACTTATACATTGACGACTTCTGCGCAAGAAACGCACGGTGCAACATTCCCTCGATCCCTTCGAATTTCGGATGAAAAGGGCGTTCTTTGCAGAATCAATAGCCTTTGGGCACTGCTTGATTTTGAAAAGAGAAGACTTCTTCGCGCTACTGCACTTGGAGGTGATCTTGCATCTTTTCCCGATCTTTCGGAAGGACTCATGTGTGAAAGACTGATAAAGCCCTCTGACAAAGAGGCTGTTTCGAAAGAAACAAGAAAGGTCTATGCATCTCTTTTAGATCAAAATAATCATTTAAATAACTGTAATTACGCGGATTTTGCTACAGATCTTTTTCCTGAAAAAAGCAAAAATGTGAAGGAAATGCATATCACATTTCAAAAAGAGGCCCGTCTTGGCGATGAGCTTTTGCTTGAAGGTTTCTCTTTAGAAGACGGTGATTTTGTTTCCGGTGAGTTTTTAAGCGGAAGCGGCTCCTCCTTTTTGTGTAAAATTAAGTATTTTTGAGGTTTCATATGTTTCATTTGATCAAAAACGAAAAGAAAGCCCGTCGAGGAGAATTTAAAACCGTTCACGGTACCATACAGACTCCTGCATTTATGAATGTTGGTACTTCCGCTGCCATCAAGGGCGGTATTGCTGCAGATGATCTTGAAAATCTGAAGTGCCAGGTGGAGCTTTCCAATACCTATCATTTGCATGTTCGCCCGGGAGATGATGTAATACGGGAAATGGGCGGTCTTCATAAATTTATGAATTGGCCGAAGCCCATTTTAACCGATAGCGGTGGATTTCAGGTGTTTTCCTTGGCACAGCTGAATAAGATCGACGATGACGGTGTCACTTTCCAGAGTCACATTGATGGCAAAAGGATTTTTATGGGACCGGAAGAAAGCATGCGCATTCAAAGTAACCTTGCTTCGACCATTGCGATGGCATTTGACCAGTGTATCGGAAATCCCGCAACCAGAAAGGAAGCGGAAATCGCTTCAGAAAGAACCATCCGCTGGCTTGAAAGATGCAAAAAGGAGATGGCGCGGCTGAATGCTCTTCCCGGTACCATCAATCCAAATCAGCTTCTTTTCGGCATCAATCAAGGCTCTGTTTTTCCTGATCTGAGAATTGAGAATATGAAAAGAATTGCTGAGATGGATCTTGACGGATACGCCATTGGCGGACTTGCGGTGGGAGAAAGTGCCGAAACGATGTATGAGATCATCGAAGCGGTAGAACCCTATGCTCCCAAAGATAAGATCCGTTACTTGATGGGTGTAGGAACTTGCGAGAATATTATTGAGGCAGTTTGGCGCGGAGTGGATCTTTTTGACTGCGTGATGCCGAGCCGCAACGCACGCCACGGTCACCTTTGCACCCATGCAGGTATTATCAATTTGAATAACAATCGCTACGAAAGAGATCCTCTTCCGATTGATCCTGAATGTGATTGTCCTGTCTGCCGCCGTTATTCCCGAGCTTATATCAGACATCTTCTGAAAGCAAAGGAGGCGCTGGGACAAAGACTTGCGGTCATGCATAATCTTTATTTTTATAACACACTGATGGAAGACATCAGAAAAGCCCTGGATGAAGGTACTTTTGAAGAATTCCGTGAAAAGAATTCTAAAAAATTAGGCACTCGTATCAAATAAGGAGAACAAGATGGAAGAAAAAATCCAATTGGTAGCAACCTGCCTCTTTGGACTTGAGAAATTTGTAGGCGAGGAAATTGACCGTCTCGGTTATGAACGGGTGGAGACCATAGACGGAAGAGTTACTTTTACGGCTCCTGTGTCCGGAATTGCCAGATCCAATATGTTTTTGCGTTTTGCGGAAAAGGTATATATTTTAATGGGTTCTTTTTCTGCTACAAGCTTTGAAGAACTGTTCCAAGGGGTGAAGGCGCTTCCTTGGGAGAGGTGGATCGGCCCTGACGATGCCTTTCCTGTTAAAGGCCACTCGGTAAGATCTGTCCTTCGAAGCATTCCCGACATGCAAAGTATTGTAAAGAAGGCAGTTGTCAATCGACTTTCTGAGGAATACGGCATCCAGTGGTTTTCGGAAGAGGGAAGTCTCCTACAAATCGAATTTTTTCTTTTGAACGACAAAGCGCAGCTTCTTCTTGATACCAGCGGAGCTCCTTTATATAAAAGGGGATATCGAAAGGAAACGGGTGAGGCACCCATCCGCGAGACGCTTGCAGCAGCCCTTTGCCGTATTGCGCGGCCCCGCGAGGATGTGCTTCTTTGGGATCCTTTTTGCGGCAGCGGTACTATTCCTATTGAGGCGGCAATGATGATGAAAAACATCGCTCCCGGTTCTTTTCGTTCTTTTGCTGCGGAAGGCTTTCTTGATTTGCCCGAATCCATATGGAATGATGCCAGACAGGAAGCTAAGGATCTTATAAAAGATACGAAATTTGAGGCGTTTGCCAGTGATATTGATCCGAAAATGGTAGAAATTGCAAAGATCAATGCCGAAAGCGCAGGTGTTTCCGATCTGATCAAATTCTTTCCCAAAAACGCCCTTGGTGTAGAAACACACGGAAGAAGGGGAACGATCGTTTGCAACCCTCCTTACGGTGAACGCTTGGGTTCTGAGGAAAAGGTTTTCCAACTGTATTCTGCAATGGGTGCTCATTGGAAAAAGCTTGACCGCTGGCAGATCTATGTGATTACAAGTGACGAAAATTTTCAAAACCACTATGGACGAAGAGCGGATAGTGTTCGAAAGCTTTATAACGGTATGCTCAAATGCTTTTATTATCAGTTCTATAAGCCGACTGACAGAAAAGATGCTTTTAAACGGAAATAAAAAAATGCCCGAATATTCGGGCATTTTTTGTTAGAATTCTTCCGCAACAATCGGGGTATCTTCACGAAACTGCTGCTCATAAAGTGTTTTATACATCCCGCCGTTTTCAAGAAGGGCGGTGTGGGATCCCTTTTCTACGATTTTACCGCCGGAGATGACGGCGATTTCATCGGCATTTTTGATGGTGGAAAGTCTGTGAGCAACTACAATGGTCGTTCTTCCCTTGCAAAGCTCATCAAGAGCTCTTTGAATCAAGATCTCGGTGGTGTTGTCAAGGGCACTGGTGGCTTCATCCAAAATGAGAATAGGCGGATTTTTCAAGAAGACCCTGGCAATACAAAGCCTTTGCTTTTGTCCGCCGGAAAGACGAACGCCTCTCTCTCCGATGACGGTGTCATATCCTTCGGGAAGGCTTGAAATATAGTCGTGAATATTAGCTCTTTTTGCTGCTTCGATCACTTCTTCTTCCGTTGCATCAAGTTTGCCATAAAGAATATTATCGCGGATGGATGCATTAAAGAGATATACATCCTGTTGAACAATACCGATGTTTTTGCGGATGGATTCGCGTGTTAAGCTCTTAAGATCCATTCCGTCAAGGAGGATTTTTCCTTCCTTGATCTCGTAAAAGTTTGGAATCAGGTGACAGATGGTTGTTTTTCCGCCGCCGCTGGGACCGACAAGTGCAAAGGTTTTTCCTTTTTCAACAACAAGGTCGATTCCGTGCAGAACATTGTCTTTTTCGTCGTATCCGCTGACGACCCCGGAAAATTCGATTCTTCCCTCCAAAGTGTTAACACTTTTTGCATTGGGAAGATCTTCTTCTGGCTTGGTGTTCAGTACCTCAATAAATCGTTCAAATCCGGCAACACCGTTTTGGAACTGTTCCATAAAACGGATCAGTGTGTTAACGGGGTTTAAAAACAGGTTGATGGAAACAATAAAAGCAGAATAATCTGCAAAGTTGATTTCACCGGCATACAGGAAAATACCGCCTGCGATCAGGATTACAACATTGAAAACATCAGTGATAAAGCTGGTTGAGGAATGGAAGATTGCCATTGCTTTATATGAATCGCGGCTGGAAGAAACAAAATCTTTGTTTCCGAGTTCGAATTTTTCTTGTTCTTTATCAGCATTGGTGAATGCCTTGGTTACTCTGATGCCCGCAATGCTGCTCTGTAAAGCACCGTTGATCTTTGCCATGTCTTCTCTTCTTTGTTTAAAGGCTTTTCTCATTTTTGCTCTTGTTATTATGGAAATGAGAATTAAAAGAGGAACGCAAAGGAAAATAATTAGCGAAAGTCGCCAATCAATGGTAGTCAGATAAGAAAATGAAACAATAATGGATATGGAACAAATAATTATATTTTCAGGGCCGTGGTGTGCAAGCTCGGTAATTTCCTGCAGGTCGCTTGTCATTCGTGACATGATCTTGCCTGTTTCGTTGGCATCAAAGTAAGAGAAGGGAAGCTTTTCCAAATGGGAGAAAAGATCGCTTCTCATCTGCGCTTGCATGCGAACACCCATTATGTGTCCTTTATACTGGATAAAGAACATAAGAAGCATTCGGATCAGATACAGAAGAAGGAGCATAGAACCGAAAAAGATGATTTCCTTCCATTTTTGATTCGGGATCAGATCGTTAAGCATGTTTCTTGTAACAACAGGATAAAAAATACCTATGGTTGCAACAAGAAAAGAAGCAAGCATATCGCTGAAAAACAGAAGCTTGTGTGGTTTATAATAAGAAATAAAACGTTTTAACATATGAAACCTTTCAAATAAAAAGTCCCCTGCAGAAGGGGACTTTGTTGCAATTTATCCAATGATTTCGCCTTTTGCATTAAAAAGAGGCAGTTTTTCTAAGTAAACAAGGTCATCTCTTTCCTGTGCATCGCCTTCTGCGAGAATTGCACAACGGCCGGAAACAATGCCTCCTGCTTTTTCGACAAGCACTTCCAGCGCATGGAGGGACTCTCCTGTAGAGATTACATCATCAACAATAAGAATCTTTTTGCCCTTCATCATTTCAGCATCCGCTGTGTCAAGATAAAGCGTTTGTTCTTTGGCGGTGGTGATGGATTTTACATTGACTTCCATAATACCTGTCATGTATAGCTTGGGGGCTTTTCTTGCAAGAAAATACTTTTTTGCTCCGCTTTGGCGGGCCATTTCGTGAATCAAAGGAATTCCTTTTGCTTCTGCAGTCAGCATATAATCATATTCGTATGGAACCTTTTCAAGCAGTGCTTTTGCAGCTGCACAGGTAAGATCGGGATCACCGAAAATGACAAAGCCTGCAATATATAAAGAATCATTTACACGGCAAATAGGAAGTGATCTGTCAAGCCCTGCGATATTCATTTTATGGTAAAGTTGCATTGATTTTACACCTCACAATCATTTATGAAATAATTATACTATTTTTCATATTTTTCGTCAAGAAAATCATAAAATTGTTTTAAAAAAAGTCTTGACAGAATAAATGATTACTGATAACATAGTATTGAAAACTAAATGAAAAAGAGGCGAATACTTTGAGAACAAAAATCACTCTCCCATCCTATACGAGAGGGGAAGAGATTTGCAATATGATAACGCATATTGTCGGAGGAGCTTTTGGCATCGTTGCCCTTATTCTTTGCGTGGTAAAATCTATTTTGAATTCAGTGGAGCTTGGCGTGGTTTGCTCGATCATTTACGGTGCTTCCATCGTGCTTTTATTTACCATGTCAAGTCTTTATCACGGGTTGATACCTGTAAAGGCAAAGAAGGTCTTCCGTGTCATTGACCATTGCACGATCTATCTTTTGATCGCGGGCACATATACGCCCATTGTCCTTGTATCTTTAAGACAGGTTTCTCCATTTTGGGCCTGGCTTGTATTTGGTATTGTTTGGGGTTCCGCGATTTTCGCTATTACGCTTACCGCCATTGATATGAATAAGTTCCGCATCTTTTCGATGGTTTCTTATCTTGCAATGGGGTGGTGTATTCTGATCTGCCTAAAAGACTGCATTGCGGCTGTCGGTGGTATAGGAATGCTTCTTATTTTTATCGGCGGTGTACTTTATACGATTGGTGCAGTGATTTACAGTATCGGTAAGCATAAAAATGTGCCCTATGCGCACTCCGTTTTTCATGTGTTTGTACTTTTTGCCTGCATTCTTCATTTTATTGCAATTTTTATGTATGTACTATGAGTATTTCTCCTCTTTTCTTGACAGAAAAGGGGAGTTTTTTTATAATAAAGTATCATTTTGTGGGGGATCGTTATGGAAAATAACAAAAATGACCTTTACGGCAATAAATGGATTGCTTGCGGCGACAGCTTAACAAGAGGCGATTTCCGCTTTTGGAAGGATTCCGAGGGGCGAGAGAAAAAAGACAGCCCCGTTATTTGGGATTCTGAGTGGGGTATGTTTAAAACCTATCCTTGGTGGATCGCAAGAAGAAATAATATGACCCTTGTTCGTGATGCTTACTGCGGATCGACTATGGCCCTTACAAAGGAATATCTGGAAGGGGTAGAAGGGAAGACAAAAGAGGACAGAAATCCTTTTTCTCTCGATAGGTATCTTTCTCTACCGAAGGATGCAGATTATCTGACCTTGTGGTTTGGTACAAATGACAGTGAGCATACTATTCTCGGAACGATCAATGACTGTGATAATACCACATATTTTGGTGCATGGAACAAGGTTCTTGAGTATTTTCGCCTTGAAATGCCGAAGACAAAATTGGGCATTATTATAACCTATTGGGGTGAAAAAGAATGGATCGATGCAACGCGCGCCATTGCTAAAAAATGGGAGATTCCGTTTCTTGATTTTCCCGGAGATCCTGCTTTGCCGTGTATTTTTACAAAGGACGAAAAGCTTGGCATGGATCCTGAGTTGATCCACTCTATCCGAGATCATTTTACGCTGAATGAAGAAAACGATCATCCAAACCTGGAAGCGCATAAGTACGAATCGGTTTTCATAGAGGCGTTTTTAAAAAGTCTGTAAATAAAAAAGTGAAGATCTGGGAAAGATCTTCACTTTTTCTTTATAAAAACAGAGGAGTGGAAAAATAACGCTCTGCTGTATCGGGTAAAATGGTAACAACGGTTTTGCCTTTGCCGAGTTTTTTTGCAAGTCGAATTGCTGCGGCAACATTGGTTCCGCTGGAGATACCGCACATAATACCCTCTCGGCTTGCAAGAAGCTTGGAGGTTTCCAGTGCCTCTTCATCCTTGATGATGCAAACATCATCAATAATCTTTTGATTCAGAATATCGGGAATCAGCCCGTCGCCAATTCCCATTTGTACATGGGTACCGATGGAGCCACCGGAAAGAATTGCAGCGTTTTCCGGCTCAACTGCCCATATGGTCATATTGGGATTTTTTTCCTTTAGTACTTCTCCGATACCGGTAATGGTGCCGCCCGTGCCAATGCCGGAACAGAACCCGTCAATGGTACCGCCAACCTGCTCTAAGATTTCCTTTGCAGTTTGTTCCCTTTGAATTGCGGGATTTGCGGGATTTTCAAATTGCTGAGGAACAAAAACATTTTTGTCTTCTTCCTTCATTTTTAAAGCAAGAGCCACACATTCCTCAATGCATTGACCGATGTTGCCTCCGTCGTGAACAAGAATCACTTCTGCACCGTAATGTTCCACAAGTTTCCTGCGTTCAACGCTGACAGAATCAGGCATAATAATTTTAACCTTATAACCTCTGACAGCACCAACAAGTGCAAGACCGATTCCTTGATTACCGCTTGTAGGTTCAACAATAACGGTATCGGGCCCGACAAGGCCCTTTTCTTCGGCATCGCGGATCATATTGTATGCAGTTCTGGTTTTGATGGAGCCGCCAACATTAAGACCCTCAAATTTGACAAGGATTTGAGCGGCATTTTCATCCCCGAGATGACGAAGTCGAATGATGGGAGTATTTCCCATAGCATCTAAAATTGAATTGCAAATCATAGAAAAAACCTCATAAATTACTTACCGAAACAGTATAACATATCCATTTTTAATTTGCAAGAGAAAAGAGAGGTTCTGTATTGACAAATTTCCGTTTTTCGTGTAAAATACTCTTGTCCTTGCAACTGACGGAACATAGAGTACTATGAGGGAACAAGGATGCAATTTAGCCGACCGTCTGGGCATCCTATTCAGGATGCTTTTTTGTTTTTTAAGGAGGTAGTACATTGAATTATTGGAGAAATTTTAAAGGTGATAAGTGGCAGAATGAAATTGATTTGTCCGATTTTATTCAGAATAACTATAAATCTTATGAAGGCGATGCTGCTTTTTTGAAGGGAACCACTCCCAGAACCGATCTTGTGAAAGAAGAAGTAGATAGGCTCCTTGTGCTTGAAAATGAAAAGGGTGGCGTTTTAAATGTCGATACGGAAAAAGTTTCCTCTCTTTTGACATTTGACCCCGGTTATATTTTAAAGGACAAAGAAATCATTGTCGGTCTTCAGACGGACGAACCTCTGAAAAGAGCGGTCAATCCCTTTGCCGGATATCGAAATGCAGTTCAGGCTTGCAGAGCATACGGTTATGAGATCGGCACAAATGTTCATAACGAATTTAAATATAGAACTACACATAACACGGGTGTGTTCCGTGTTTATACAGATACCATGAAAAAGGCTCGTCATGCAGGCGTTTTGACCGGTCTTCCCGATGCCTATGCACGAGGCAGAATCATTGGTGACTACCGTAGAATTGCCCTTTACGGTATGGATCGCCTTATCGCCTTGAGAAAAGAAGATAAAAAACGCATTTCCGAGAGAGAAATGACGGAAGAAACCATCCATTTGATCGAGGATATTGAGCGTCAGCTTGAATTTATGACTCAGCTTGTTGAGATGGCTGCAATGTATGGCTTTGATATCTCAAAGCCTGCATCCAATGCAAGAGAAGCGATCCAGTGGCTTTATTTCGGTTATCTGGGTGCTGTAAAGGAGCAAAACGGTGCTGCTAACAGCATCGGCAGAATCTCCGCCTTCCTCGATATTTATATTGAAAGAGACCTGGCAGAAGGCGTTCTTGATGAAATTTCTGCTCAAGAAATGATCGATGATCTTGTACTGAAAATGAGACTTGTTCGTCATCTTCGTACACCTGAGTATAATGAGCTTTTTGCAGGTGATCCCGTTTGGGTTACCCTGTCTCTTGCCGGCGTTGGCTTAGATGGAAGAAGCATGGTTACCAAAACCTGCTACCGCTTCCTGCAGACCCTATATAACCTTGGCCCCAGTGCAGAACCTAACATTACCATTCTTTGGTCCGACAGACTTCCTGAGAATTTTAAAAAGTTCTGTGCAAAGGTTTCTATTGATACCGATTCGATTCAGTATGAAAATGATGAGGTAATGAGAAAAGAGTTCGGCGACGACTATTCTATTGCATGCTGTGTTTCTGCGATGCGTACCGGTAAGCAGATGCAGTTCTTTGGTGCAAGATGTAACCTTGCAAAAGTGCTTTTGATGGCCCTGAACGGCGGTAAGGATGAGATCCACGGCGAACAGATCGCTCCTGAGGGGGAAGTTTTTGCTGAGGAAGTACTCTCCTATGACAAGGTTTTGGAAGCATTTAAATCCTATGCATCCTGGATGGCAAAGCTTTATGTAAATACCATGAATGTAATTCATTATATGCACGACCGCTATGCCTATGAAAGATTGATGATGTCTTTACACGATGTTGAGCCCGAAAGGCTGATGGCTTTTGGAATCAGCGGATTTTCCGTGCTTGCAGATAGCCTCAGCGCGATCAAGTACGCAAAGGTTACTCCCATCAAGGATGAAAGAGGTCTGATCGTAGATTTCAAAACCGAGGGTGAATTTCCCAAATACGGTAATGATGATGACAGAGTGGATGAAATTGCTGCTTGGGTTGCAAAGTTCTTCTATGATGAGCTTTGCAAAACACCTTGTTATCGTGGTGCAAAGCATACACTTTCTATTTTGACGATTACCTCCAATGTTGTTTATGGTGCAAAGACCGGTTCAACGCCGGATGGCAGAAAAAAAGGTGAACCCTTTGCTCCCGGTGCCAATCCGATGCATGGTAGAGATGCAGAAGGCGCACTTTCTTCCTTGAATTCCGTTGCTAAAATTTCATATGATTGCTGCCTCGATGGTATTTCCAATACTTTCTCTATCACTCCCGATGCATTGGGCTCTGATGAAGATAACAGAATTAATAATTTAGTGCAGGTGCTGGATGGCTATTTTAATCAGTGTGCGCATCACCTGAATGTAAATGTTTTGAACCGTCAGAAATTGATCGATGCAATGGAAAATCCGAAGCTCTATCCTTCCCTTACGATTCGTGTCAGTGGATATGCTGTTAACTTCAATAAGCTTTCTAAAGATAAGCAGCTCGAAGTTATTTCCCGTACCTTCCACGAAAAGATGTAATGAACGGTTTTATTCATTCTTTTGAAAGTCTCGCCGCAGTAGATGGCAGAGGACTTCGCTTTTGTGTTTTTCTTTCCGGGTGCCATCTTCGCTGTGTTTACTGCCATAATCCTGACACCTGGGAAGGAAAAGGGAGAAAATTTTCCCCGGAACAGCTCGTTCAAAAGGTAAAAAGGTTTAAACCTTATTTTGGCGCTGAGGGCGGTGTGACCTTTTCTGGCGGGGAGCCTCTTTTACAAAGCGGCTTTCTTCGTGCATGTGTTCCTCTTTTGCAGGATGAAAAGATCCCCTATGTGATCGATACCTCGGGACAAGTTGCTCTTTCGGAGGATGTGTGTTTTGTATTAAAACATGCGCAAGAGGTGCTTCTTGATTTAAAGTTTTGGGATGATGCTTCGTATTTGAAATATACCGGTCAGGATATGTCAAAAACGCTAAAAATTTTATCTTTTTTAAACGAAATTGGGAAAGACACAGTACTTCGCACCGTTGTGATTCCCGATATTAATGATAGCAAGGAGGTTCTTTCGCGCTATCGCTTACTTACAAAAGAGTTGTCTTGTGTTGTAAAATACGAGCTTCTACCATTTCATACGATGGGATTTTTCAAGTATGAGAATTTAGGAATAAAAAACCCTCTTGAAAATGTAAAAGCACTTTCCCGAGAAAAATTCGAAAAACTAAAAAGTGAATTTTAAAAAAATCGAACGGCAAAGCCGTTCGATTTTTTCTGTTCATTATAAAGCTTCTTTGATCGCTTTGAGAAAATCGCTGTATTCATCAAACGCTTGAAGCTGAGGATAGTCTTTTTTGATCTGTTCGGTACTGCGGAAAAGAAAGCCTTTTTTGCTGTTTAAGATCATACCGAGATCATTGAAGCTATCACCAGCAGCAATGGTTTCAAAACCAATGGACTGCAGTGCTTTTACTGTAGTAAGCTTTGATTTTTCCACTCTCATTTTATAGTCGGTGATCTCACCGCTTTCCGAAATTTCGAGTGTATTGCAGAAAATAGTAGGGTAGCCAAGCTTTTTCATCAGAGGCTCTGCAAATTGAGTAAAGGTGTCACTGATAATGATAACCTGGGTAATTTTTCTCAGTTCGTCCAAGAATTCTTTTGCACCGGGCAGGGGATCGATCTTTGCAATGGTTTCCTGAATCTCCTTCAGGCCAAGGCCGTGTTCCTTTAAGATACCGATTCTGTATTTCATCAGTTTGTCGTAATCGGGTTCGTCGCGGGTAGTAAGCTTCAGTTCGAGAATTTTTGTTTCTTCAGCAAATGCGATCCAGATTTCGGGAACCAAAACACCTTCCAAATCAAGACAAACAATGTTCATAGCCATAAGAGTTACTCCTTGTTCTGTATTTTTTATATTATAAAATAAATCCCTTGATAATTCAAGGGATTTGTCGGAATTTACTCTTCTTTTTTAATTTGCTTACGGTAGAAAATATAAGAGTAAATGACAGGTATCAGTGTAATTACAATAACCAGAATCAAAGAAAGAAAAATTGATGCTTTTGGAACGAAAGCAAAAATGAGAAAAAGAACAGAAGAGACCGTCCAAATTTTACCTGCAAAGCGGTGAGTAGCATTCCAGTTTTCTGTATTGTCTAGAGTCCAAACAATTTTAATACCGATTGTATAGTTCTTTTTACATTTAGGAAGATAATTTCCGAGGAAGAAGAACAAAATGCAGAAAAAAAGCGACATAAAGCTTTCCATTTGAATGGAAAAACCGATGGTGGATGCAAAGATCACCCCGCTGAAAAGATTGGAAATCAGAGGTGTTACAAAGAAAATCAAACGATATACTTTTTTGTTTTGGTTTTTATTTTTCGGATCTAAAAAGGTAGCGAGAATTGAAATAATATGGATGCCTAATAAAAATAGAGGAAAAAGGAATACAAGGGTTCCTTTACTACCGAATTTATCAATTTCTCCTTTGAGATTCCAGTGCATCGGAATTTTAACAGGCAGTCGTTCCCAAAGGATCAAACCGATTATCATCGGTAAAAGAATCAATAGAGAAGAGAATAAAATCGGTTTAAAATACTTTTTCAGCATATCAGTTTTCTCCTTTCAAATTGTTGATCCACAAAAGTACATCCTCAAGTACAGAGGTGTTTAGACGATAATAAATGAATTTTCCATCCCGTTCATCGCAGATCAGATCTGCATCTTTTAAAAGCGAAAGGTGGCGAGAAATGGCTGCGTTTGAAATCGGAAATTGATCGGAAATTTCTCCGGCAGACATTTGCTTTTGTTTTAAAAGGTTAAGAATTCTTCTTCTGACAGGGTCGGAAAGGGCCTTCATGGTTCTTTGTAACATAAAAACTCCAGAATACATTTAACATTTTTGTTAAATGTATTCTATCAAAATAAGACTTGTTTGTCAATAAAAAAGGACCGACTTTGTCGCCCCTTTCTAATTTTTTTGCATATAAGAGATCAGATCTTCACCTTCAAGTTTTTTTGAGATACAGGCGATTGCTTTTGCATAGGCAGAGTGAGTGGGAAGATCCAAAAGAGTTACATTTGCTTTTTCACAGAGGGAGAATACAGTTTCGTACTGATCGGAAATTAAACTGCTTGGAGATACAAAGAGAGGAATATTTTTCTTTTTGCAGCGTTTTGCAAAGGTAATAAGTGAATTTTTTCCCTCTGGATGAATACAAACGGTTCCCGAATGATATGTCCCGTGTATGACTGCTTTTATACGGTTAAGAGGGATCTCCTCATAGTTTAATCCCGGATATGGATAGATCAAAAGAACGGAGTCTGAAATAAGGTTGATATATGAAAGCGATTTCCTTTCCTTATTTGCGATTTTTATTGGAAGGTGGTTTCCAAAGAATACATTTTCATTTTTTGCGTTATAAAAATCCTCGGAAAAATTATAGCAAGGAAGCAGGGTGCTGCCTTTGTGCAGATACATTTTTCCGTCGGAATTTTGATAGGGAACGAAGATCTCTGCGGGAAGATTGCCGTTTAAGAGGAGCTCTGCTCCGTAGCGAAAATTCTCATTTGCATTGCTCTTTTTATCCAGCGGAGGACGGTTTCCTGAAATGAAAAGAATCGGCACGGGTGTTCCTTCAAACAAATAAGAAAAGAGGTTAGCTGAAAAATGAAGGCTATCGGTTCCGTGCATGATCATAACACCTGAATAGTTTTCCAAAGGAAAAGATGTAAGGTGTTTGTAAATATTGTTTAGTTTTTCAATGGTCATGTTTTCGCTTAAGGTCTGGTATTCTTTTGGAAAATCGGAATCCTCAAAAAGCTCATTTGCATTTTTTGCATAGGGTGAATCACTTTTTGAAAAATTTTCCAAAAGCACCGATTTTGCCAGCTGAGTGTCCAGGCTTCTTTTTTCACCGTCAAAAGTGGTACAGATGGTTCCACCTGTATAGACAAGAAGAATTTTCTTCAAAATTTTCCTCCGTAAAAAATGAGGAATGCCGCTCTTTGAGAGATGGCATTCCCCAAAAAATCAGTCCATTTTGTTGATGGTATCAATGAGAAGGGTTTTCAGATCCTGGGGATTGCAATTTCCTCGCAGTTCTTTCATACACATACCAAAGATTGCCATGATCGCTTTTTCTTTACCACTCTTAAAATCTGCAACTGCTTTGGGATTTGCAGCAATGGCTTCTTTAACCACCTTATCAACAAGACCGGTATCGGAAGAAATGATCAGGCCGTTTTCCTTTGCAAAGGTTTCGGGGTCAAGAAAAGCGTCATCAAACATAGCTTCCAAGATCTTTCTGCCGTTGGGACGGCTGACCTTGCCGCCGCTGACAAGCAAAATCAGTTTGCCAAGGCTTTCACCGTCGATGGCAAGCATATCATAGGTCATCTGCTTTGCGTTGAGTGTTTTCATAACATCAGAGATCATCCAGTTTGCCGCATCCTTTGCATTGTTACAAACACTGTTTGCCTTCTCAAAGCATTCGCAAAGAGCAATACTTTCCACAAGTCTCCCGGCATCATATTCGGTCAAACCGAATTCTTTGGTAAAGCGATCGAATTTCACTTCGGGGAATTCAGGAAGAGATTTTTCAATGCTTTCATACCAAGCATCGTCAATGACAACGGGCATGACATTGGGATCGGGGAAGTAACGATAGTCTCCTGCCGTCTCCTTGGTACGCATCGAAAAGCTTTTACCCTTGATATCGTCCCAGCGTCTTGTTTCCTGAACAAGAACTTCGGTTCCGTTTTCAACTGCATCGATATGTCTTGCAGTTTCGTACTCGATGGCGCGTTTGATGGCTTCAATCGAGTTCATATTTTTGATCTCGGTACGAACGCCGTATTCGCTGCTGCCTTCAGGGCGTACAGAAAGGTTTACATCGCAGCGCATGGTACCGTGAGCCATTTCACACTCGGCAACCTTTGCATAGCGCAAAAGCGTTTTCAGTCTGCCAAGATAGGCTTCCACTTCCTCAGCGGATGAAAGGTCAGGCTGACTGACGATCTCGATAAGAGGAACGCTGGTTCTGTTAAAATCGACATGAGTAGTGCCTTCCTGAATGTCGTGAACAAGCTTTCCCGCGTCTTCTTCCATATGGATCTGCTTTATACGAATGCCTTTTTTGCCGTCTTTGGTTTCAATCTCTACAAGACCGTTGACTGCAACGGGGGCAAACCACTGCGTGGTCTGGTAGGCATTGGGCAGATCGGGATAGTAGTAGCTTTTTTTATCAAAAGTAGTGGTACGATTGATATGACAGTTCAGCATAAGACCGGCCTTCATACCAAAATCTACTACTTTCTTATTAACGATGGGAAGCATACCGGGCATGCCACAGCAAGCAGGACAAACATGGGTGTTTGGTTCAGCACCGTAAGAATGTGCCGAACAGGAGCAAAAAATCTTGGAATCGGTAGCAAGCTCAACATGTACTTCAAGACCGATGACTGTTTCGTATTTCATCTTATTTGCCCTCCTTTTCCAAAGATGTTGCCAAAGAAAGAAGGGATCCTTCTCCAAAGGCTTTGCCAATCAATTGTACTCCGTTGATGGTAAGAGCGGGAAGACCGGCAATCGTAGCGGGTGCAGTGAAGATGTTTTCTTCAAAAGCAAGGGTGCTGTCAACATCTTTTGCATAAGACAGAAGAGAGCCGGCAGGGAGGAGAACCGCGTCATATGTTTCAAAGAGCTTTGTAAACTCTTCAACAATGACTCTTCTTGTTCTCATCGCTTTGTCGTAAATCGGCATATAGTTTTCGGTAGAAAGCGTTTCCGAACCAAAAAGAATCGTTTTCTTTAAAAGATTTCCAAATGCCTCGGTGCGACTACCGGTATAAAGCTCGTCAATATTAGTAAAATTCTTAGTGCGATAACCGTACTTTACACCGTCAAAGCGAGAAACATTGTTGCAAGCCTCAGCACTCATTAAAATATTCCAAGCTGCCCCGGAAGCTGCAATGATATCATTTTCTACTTTTTCTGCAAAAATACCGTTTTCTTCAAGCTGAGTGATGAAAGAATCAATTCTTTTATTTACATCACTGTCTGTTTTTTTACAAAGGGTGTCAAGAATTGCAATTTTTTTGATTTCTTTCACTTCTTTTGCTATTGCACAAACCTCTTCCGGTAGGCTTGTGCCATCTTTGTCATCGTGGCCCGAAATTGCCTCAAGGACCTCCTTGCAATCCTTTGCCGATCTTGCTGTAACACCGACACATTCACCGGAGCAAGCAACGGAAACGGTACCAAAACGGGAAATCGTTCCATAGGTAGACTTAATATTAATAAGCCCATCCACCGCAGCACCGCGTCTGGGAGAGCCGTTTACATCAAGAACAAGCGCAGCCTTTGCTTCACCTTTTTTTACAATTTCAGCGGCAGCACTGATCAAAGCACCATCTTTTTCGCATGCGCCGAGAAAAGATGTTTCACCCAAAATATCAAGAGCGAATTCGCCAACAGCAGCTTTGCCGCCGATCTTGTATCCTTTTTGGATGAGTTTATCGATCGCTTCTGCATGAAAAAGTGACATATATCCTTCCAGCATTTTGGAACCGGCGGTAGTAGGTAAATCTTTTGTAAGGAACATATCGTCCACTGCGATGGCGTTTTCATCGCACATATTTTTTGCAAAATAAAGATCCATACTTCTACCTCCTGTTATTCTACCACGCGGGGAACACACCAATAGCCTTCATCGGTGTCGACCGCGCCTTTTTGCAGTTCTTCGCGAGTAAATAGCTGAGAAACCTTATCTTCGCGAATAACGGTCTCAATGGGCATAACATGCACCATTCTTTCTACATTTTCAGTGTCAATCTTATCAAGCACTTTCAGCTGCTCTTCTCGTTTTGCATAGAAGGACAAAAATTCGTCTTTCTCTTCTTCTGTGAGCTTCAGCTGATTGAGCATCTCGAGTTTTCTTAAGATCTCTCTATCCATAATTATCCCTCTTTCTCAAGGAAAATTTAGTCTCTAACCTTGATATGAACTTCACGAAGCTGCTGCTCGGTAACCTCACCGGGAGCACCCATCATCAAATCCTGTGCATTTCCGTTCAAGGGGAATGCAATAACATCGCGAATGGTATCTTCTTCAGCGATCAGCATTACCATTCTGTCTACGCCGGGAGCCATACCGGCGTGAGGAGGAGCACCGAAGGAGAACGCGGTATAAAGTGCACCGAATTTTGCTTTCAGGTCCTCTTCACCGTAGCCTGCAATTTCAAAGGCTTTTCTCATGATCTCGGGGTTGTGGTTACGAACTGCACCGGAGGAGAGCTCAACGCCGTTACAAACAATGTCGTACTGGTAAGCAAAGATCTCCAAGGGATCCTTATTCAAAAGTGCGTCCATACCGCCCTGGGGCATGGAGAAGGGGTTGTGAGTAAAGTCGATCCTTCCGGTTTCTTCGTTTCTCTCGTACATGGGGAAGTCTACAATGAAGCAGAATTCAAAGGAATCGTTTTTGATAAGACCGAGCTCGTTTCCGATCCAGGTTCTCATTTCACCGGAGAGGCGATCGATAACAGCTGCGGAATCACTGATAAAGAAGAGGGATTCGCCTTCTTTGATTCCAACAAGCTCAGTAAGCTCTGCTTTCTGTTCTTCGGTAAGAAATTTTGCAATCGGGCCTTTGTATTCGCCTTCTTCCAAGGTGATATAGCCGATACCGAATTTCATACCGATGCTTCTGGAATATGCATCGATTGCCTTTTCAAAGGCTTTTTTGCCGTCACCGTCGCCGTCTTTCTTAACAAGATAGTTGGCTACGATACCACGAACGAGCTTATTTTTAAAAGGAACGGTTCTGCCGTTGATATTTAAGAATTCATGCTTTGCAAAAAATTCAGTCAGATCCTGAATCAAAAGGGGATTGCGAAGGTCGGGCTTGTCGGTGCCGTATTTCATCATTGCATCGGCAAAGGTGATACGACGGAAGGGGGGCTCGGAAACCTTTTTATCGGAGAATTTCTTGAAGGTGTTATATACTACTTTTTCCGCAACCTCAAATACATCCTCCTGTGTTGCAAAGCTCATTTCAAAGTCGAGCTGATAAAATTCTCCGGGAGATCTGTCCTGGCGGGCATCTTCATCACGGAAGCAAGGAGCGATCTGGAAATAGCGGTCAAAGCCCGATGCCATCAGAAGCTGCTTGAACTGCTGAGGGGCCTGGGGAAGTGCATAGAATTTACCCTTGTGCTTACGGCTAGGTACAAGGTAGTCTCTTGCGCCTTCGGGGGAAGAAGCGGTAAGAATGGGGGTCTGGATCTCCATAAAGCCCATATCTTCCATCTGATCGCGCAGGTAGCTTACAATTTTGGAGCGAAGAACAATATTATCGTGGATCTTGCGGTTTCTTAAATCAAGATAACGGTATTTCAATCTGACTTCTTCACGGGTCTGGGTGGAAGAAGAGATCTCGAAGGGAAGACCGAGCTGACAAGGACCGAGCACCTCGATCTTTTCTGCTTTGACCTCGATCAAACCGGTGTCAAGCTTTGCGTTGACTGTTTCTTCGTCTCTTTTTGCAACAACACCTTCAACCAGGATGACCGTTTCTTTGGGCATGCCCTGAATCATTTTGTCGTCAGAAAGAACCACCTGAGTAATTCCATAGTGGTCACGCAGATCAACGAAAAGAACGCCGCCATGATCGCGAACGGTATCGATCCAGCCGGTAAGCGTAACCTTCTGACCGATGTGAACTTCTCTTAAATCATTACAAGTGTGAGTTCTCAGCATATTTTTTCCTCCGTAATACCAAAATAGTATTTGTTATTTGTGATTTTTTATTGGGGAAAATAAAAAAACCTTTCGCCCCAATATGGGACGAAAGGTAAACTTCCGCGATACCACCCAAATTGACCGAGAATCGGTCCACTCATTTGCATCCTTACGGGATGAGCGTGCGGTTCTAATCACCAAAGGCTTTCTTCCGCAAACTCCGGAGTGTTTTTCTCCAAACCTGTTTTACCGAATTTACACCCTCATCGGCTCTCTTTGAAAACAAAATCAGGATACTCTCTCCATCATCGTTACAAGTAATTATATCACATTGTTTTTTTTGTGTCAATAGTCATTAGGACAACTTTTTATTGCTTAATAAGCTCCTGTGCAAAGCGGACAGCACTCATTGCATCCTTGCCGTAGTGATCTGCGCCGATCTTTTTTGCATATTCTTCAGTCAGGACGGCGCCGCCTACGATCACCTTGCACCAAGGTGCCATTTTACGAAGAAGCAGAATGGTGTCTTCCATTGCAGGGACCGTCGTTGTCATCAAAGCCGAAAGTCCAACGAGGACGGCATTTGTTTTCACTGCTTTTTCGGCGATATCCTCCGGTAAAACATCTTTACCCAAATCCATAACATCAAATCCGTAATTTTCCAAAAGAAGCTTTACGATGTTTTTTCCGATGTCGTGAATGTCGCCCTTGACGGTTGCAAGGAGAATCTTTCCTGAAATCCCTTTTTTCTCTGATTCGTTCATAGATTCTTTGATCACATCAAAAGCGTATTTTGCAGCTTCTGCACTCATCAGAAGCTGAGGGAGATACATCCTTTTCTTTTCAAAGCCTTCTCCAACCAGATTTAAAGCGGGGATGATCTCTTGATTGATGATATCAAGAGGGGAGATGCTTTTGATTTTTTCTTTTGTGATCTCCCGTGCTTTTTCTTTCAGACCCTTGATAATGGCTTTTTCCAGGGAAGAGGAATCCGTTTCTATAACAGTGCTTTTTGGAGTTTTTCTTTCGGAAGATGAAGGGATAAATTCTTCTGATTTTGCCATGTAATCCAAAAAGTTAGTATCAAATCCTTTTAGTGCTCGGTATGCGTAATAGGTTTTCATCATTTCCGGAGCATTTGGATTCATAATGGCGGCAGAAAGACCGTTTTCCAAAGCAAGAGCAAAAAAAGTTCCGTTGATAAGATCTCTGTTAGGTAATCCAAAGGAAATATTAGAGACACCCAGAGATGTATGGCAACCCAGTTCTTCTTTGATGTATCGCATTGCCTCTAAGCATTTTTTTGCAGAAGTCTGGTCTGCGCTGACTGTCATTGCCAAGGTATCAAAGATGATGTCTTTTTTATCAATTCCGTATTCTTTTGCCTTTTGAAGGATCTTTTTTGCAATTTCAATTCTTCCTTCTGCTGTTTCGGGGATGCCGGCTTCGTCAAGGGTCAGTGCGATCACAACACCGCCGTATTTTTTCACAAGAGGGAAGATCTTCTCCATGCTTTCCTTCTTTCCGTTCACGGAGTTGATCAAAGCCTTTCCGTTGTAGATGCGAAGGGCCTTTTCCATCGCTTCTGCAGAGGAGGTATCGATCTGCAGGGGAAGGTCAAGAACAGACTGAAGCTGAAAAACAGATTCGGTCAAAAGTTCTTTTTCGTCAATTTCAGGCAGCCCCACATTTACATCAAGAATATGCGCGCCTTGCTCCTGTTCCTTGATTCCTTCAGACAGAATATAATCCATATCGTGCTCTAAAAGTGCCTGCTTGAATCTCTTCTTGCCGGTAGGATTGATCCGTTCACCGATGAGGATCGGTTCCTTGTCAAATATAACAGCGTGGGTATAGGAAGAAACAAGGGTAGTGTTCTTTTTTACTACAGAAATAGGTTTTAGAGCTTTTGTCTTTTCGGAAAGAAGTGAGATGTAGGCGGGCGTTGTACCGCAGCATCCACCGATGATCCTGACTCCATTTAGAACCTGGTTGTAAACTTCATCCGAAAATTCTTCGGGGGTAATATCAAATACGGTTTTGCCCTCCTGTTCTCTAGGCAGTCCCGCATTGGGCTTGAGGAGCACAGGAACGGAAGCATATTTTAAAAGCTCTGAAACCACAGACCGCAGTCCCTCTGGCCCAAGTGAGCAATTTGCTCCCAGCGCTGAAACGCCCATTCCTTCAAGTAATGCGACCATTGCGGAAGGGGTGGCGCCTGTCATCAGTTTTCCGTCTTCGCTGTAAGCATTGGATACTACAACAGGAAGGTCACAGGCTTCTTTTGCAGCGAGAAGGGCAGCTTTTGTTTCATAGCTGTCGTTCATCGTTTCAATGAAGATGAGATCTACACCTAGGGAAGCACCGATCTCAACGGTTTTCTTGAAAATATCAACTGCTTTTTCAAAGGCAAGGTCACCCAGAGGCTTTAGAAGCTTTCCCGTGGGGCCGATATCAAGTGCAATAAATTTTTCTTTTGTATTGATTGTGTTTTCTTTTGCCCAGATTGCATTTTCAACAGCGGCAGTGATGATCTTTTTTAAATCATCTTCATTAAATTTCAAAAGATTTGCGCCAAATGTGTTGGTCGAGACCACATTACTTCCGCTGTCAAAATAGTTTTTATGAATTTTGCGGATCACATCCGGATGTGTTATGTTCCACATTTCCGGGTGATTGCCCGGCGCAAGACCTCTTTCTTGCAAAAGGGTACCCATTCCGCCATCGAGTATTACAATATTTGATTTTAGAAAATCATTGAAGTTCATAGTTTCCTCTAAAAATTTGATTTATAAAATTCCCATAAAAGCCGTTACGGTTTTGCTCGGTGTAATGAGAAGGCTGTCACTTAAGGATAAGCCTAAGTGCTTCTCGCAATCAAGAAGTCTGAAGACATCTTTTTGCACATTCAGCGGAAGATCGCCGTACCCGGGACTAAAGCGCGGAGAGGTCCTATTGGTTTCGCTGATATAATTGCAGAACACATCGCACAAGGCCTCCACCCGTTCCGATCCGATTGCTTGAAAAAACAGAGCTTTCGAAGGGGAAATATGGCTTTGCCTTTGAATGGCTCGATCTATGTCAATTCCGATCGTGGCCGCAAAAAGGATCACTTTTTTTGCTTGACTCAGATTTTTGGCAAGGTCCTTTGAGTGAATAGAAAGGGGACCGATATTAACGACGCCCTCATTTACTTTCACAGGCAAGGTGAGATAGCAAACCATAGGCTTAAATAAGTGCGCGCTTTCCTCTGTGCATTCTTTCAGGAGTTTTGAGTCGATATTCTCTTTTAAAACAACGCCTGCATACCGAAGAATTTCTTTTTCGGAATAGGGGGGAAGTTCGAATGACTTTTTTATAATGGGAAAACTCATTTTTTTAAAATATCGGAAAGATTCGACATGATCTTTTCTGCAACATCAGGCTTGTTCATAGAGTAAACATGAACATTTGCTATGCCGTTTGCGAAGAGATCTATGATCTGATCCGTAGCATACGCGATTCCCGCTTGCTTCATAGCATCCGGATCGGAACCGAACTTGTCAACAAGGCTTTTGAATCTTTGAGGCATAAATGAGCCGGAAAGCTGAATGGCGCGATCTACTTGGCTGGCATTGGTGATGGGCATAATACCGGGGATGATCGGAACGGTAATGCCGCTTTCACGGATTTTATAGAGGAAGTTGTAAAGAAGATTGTTATCGAAAAACATTTGCGTTGTGAGAAAATCACAGCCTGCATCTACTTTTTCCTTAAGGAAACGGATGTCTTCTGCTTGGTTTTTGCTTTCGGGGTGGATTTCAGGATAGCAAGCTCCGCCGATACAAAAATCCTTATC
Organism: Eubacteriales bacterium; assembly: GCA_045602025.1. Lineage (GTDB taxonomy): Bacteria > Bacillota > Clostridia > Oscillospirales > SIG627 > RGIG5579. The sequence goes on from JAZSAT010000012.1 coordinate 22,669, forward strand.
AACTTCTTTTAATTCACGGATCAGATCTACCGCGTGGGTATAGTCCCACATGCTGCGATCTTCTCCCGTTTTATCTTGTGGAATATCGCCGCGGAGAGCCATAATGTTTTCAATGCCGGCTTCGCGGATGTCGCGGATTCTTTCTTTTACCGTTTCTTTTGTGGAAGAAACACAGGTCAGGTGAGCAAGGGTAGGAACGCCGTAAAGATTTTTGATATTTTTTGCAATATCAAGGGTATATTTGCTTGTTCCACCGCCCGCACCGTAGGTTACACTCATAAAGGAAGGGCAAAGCTTTGCAATTTCTTCCGTTGCGCTTTTAACGCTATCAAAACCAAGCTCGGTTTTGGGAGGGAAAACCTCGAAAGAGAGGGAAAGCGTTTTTTGTCTCAAAAGTTCTATAATTTTCATTTTCGTTTCCTCTGTTCATTTATTGAGGCTATTATATCACTTTCTTTTTCGCATTTCAATAAAAATATATAAATCAGGCCTTGCCCAGCGCAGCGCAATCAAACAGGAAGGCGATGCGGAAATCGCTTCCTTCCGTAAGGCCTTGGGTATGGAAGAAGTAAAAGGCGGCACGGTAGACGATAAAGCTATTCGCTATATGGATCTTTCTCCTTCGGATCCTCGCCGTGCTGTAGTTTCACTTACAAGAGTGATCGCCGCTGCTACGGGCAGAAACTTTACCTTCTATCACTCTACCGCAAAACAGCAAAAAAAGGGAATCGAAAACGGTAAATACGACCCCGAAAACAATACCATCTATATCGATATCAATGCCGGAATCAATGAAACGGCAAATATCTTAACGGAGCAGGTCCTCCCCACTATCTCCCACGAATTGGTGCATAATTTCGCCGTGGAAGATCCGGAAGGCTTTGCACAGCTTTCTGATCTTGTTTTTGGTGGCCTTCGTGAGACCACCGGTAAAACAAGGGAAACCTTGGTGAAAGACGAGCTTACACGCATTCGCAAAAAGAACTCCGCAAGACTTGAAGGAAAATCCCCCGAAACACGCCGCGCTATCGCAGAAGAGGAGATCGTCGCCCGCGCCTGCGAGGACCGCCTTGCAAATTCCCGCCTGATGAAGGAATTTATTGCGGAAATGGACCGTAAGGATTCCACCCTCGCACAGAAAATGTCAAATATACTTGACACGGCAATTACCAAGATCAAAACTCTTTTTGAGAAGATCCTTTCCCGCGTAAAGTCAAACTCTGCGGAAGCCAAGGCCATCGCAAAGCTTACCGATAGGATTAACGCCATCCAAGAGCAGTTTGACTCTCTCCTTGAAAAGCGCAGCAAAAATACTGCGATCGCAGCAGAAAATACCGCCAAAACTCCCGACCAACAAAAAAACACCTCCGATCGAGGTGTGATGTATATGGATCGTTCTGGGGAAAAGAAAAGTTCTGATCAATTAACAGAAGAAGATTTTCGTTTTCTTTTGGAAGAAACTCAAAACGGCGTTTTTGATGATCGCACCTACATTCCCATGAGAGCAACCACACCGGAATTTTTTATTGAAGTAGTGAGAGAACATTCCGGCGGAAAGTATAATGTTTTGCAAGTGCCAATGGCTGCAAAAGTGGAACATGTGCGGCAAAACATGGAAGAAGAGGACGGAAGATCCTATGGTTCCTCAAGACCTCACAATCTTTCAGTGGATGACATTGTGGAAATATCCAAGGGAATGGGTCATCCTTCATACATTGTATTTCAAGAGAACAAAAGATACGCAATGGTCGTTTCTTTTTATAACAAAGAAAATAAAAGGGTTGTCGTTTCGATTGCTTTTGCAAAGGATGGTGAAAACAAAAAAAATTATAAATATAATCAGTATATGAATGGGTATAATGAAGGTTTTTATAACATAATTGTAACCCAATATCAGCCGGACGACTTCAAAAGGTATATTGAAAAAACAGAAGTAGTGTACGATAAAAAGAAAATGAACGGAAAATATCAAGTTGGATCCGGTCGTGTAGTGACCTTCACGCATGATACTCCGTTCATCAGTGATATTATACCAGAATCCGAAGAATCTGTCAAGGAAAAACAGCTTGAAATTATCAACAAGACAAATCCTGCGCCAAATGCATTTCAGACTTGGATTCGCAAAGTGGAGGATATTCGCACTTGGGAAGAGGTTCTCAATTTGGACGATGAAAGCGAAGGCCAATTTGTTTGGGGAGATTTTTCGAGAGCAGATGCAGAACAAGCTCTGAAAGACGGTACTATTACCGTTTACAGCTCCTATCCAATCAAAAACGGTGTTTTTGTATCTACTTCGTTTATTCAAGCAGAGGAGTATGCAGGTGGCAGAAATGGAAAAGTATACACCAAAACTGTGCCGCTGACTGATGTTGCATGGATCAACGGAGACGAAGGGCAGTATGCCAAGGTAACTACTGACGAAAAAGGCACAATGTCTGCCGATCGTGATACCTATATCAGCGCAAGAGATCTTCTTCTTCAAGCTGCAGAGGAAGCAAAAAAGACAAAAACGGGAAGCCGTTTCCTTGCGGAATATGAAAATAGAGTAAAATCACTTGACCGCAAGTATGAGCGTTTGGAGAATGCCGAAAGCGAGTACGTAAAGGCACTAAACTCCGGGGATACTGCCGCACAGGAGATATACCAAAAGAGAATCGATGCACTCACCTCGGATATTCATACTATTGAGAGTGATCTTAAAAAGCAAGAGGAAAGCCGTGAGCTGAAAGCCATTGTAAAAAGAGAAAAGGTAAAGTCAGATTTGACTTTACCTTTTGTAATTGAATTAGATCTTTTTGATAAATTCCTTGAAGAGAGGCAACATATTATCTGCCCAAATGCGACAGCCCTCTTCGTTGGGGTGCTTTTCGTATTTGGATTTGCCTTCCCACTGCGTGTAATCTACAAGGAGGGGAGCGATGTCGAAAAATCCGTCTGCTTCTTTGGAAAGCTCATCAACAAGATACTTGTTGATGCCCTTCCATCTTTTAAGATACTCGTCTTGCCAGTCGAAGGGGGGAACGGAGATCAAAAACACCTTAATGCCATAGCCGTGAAGCTTATCTACGATTGTTTTAAAATCGGTCTTCATATCATCTAAACTTCTGCCACGACCTACATCATTGCTTCCGTAAGCAACTACAACGGCGTCGTTTTGTCTTGCCTTATAAAGCCAAGCACCGTCACAGGCAGCGTCCTGGCCTTTACCGTAACCGATGCCAAGATTCCAATAGGAGAAATCTTCTCCGATCTCGTTGCTTATTAAAGCATTCCAATGGGTATAAGCGTTATCGGGGGTGCCAACGCCCTGGGTAATGGAGTCGCCCAAATAACCGATTCTCTTCTTGACTTTACGGTCACAGCCTACCATACCGGGAATGGGCACTCTCTTGTCGTAGATCCACTTTCCGTTTTCTTCTACAAAAATAGGAAGAATGGATTCCCAGTGATAAGGGATCATATCTCCTTGATATGTAACCTCAAAGCAGAGAAATTCATCTTTTTTTGCATCAAGCTCTACAGGATCCGAAGTGAAAAATTCACCGGGCATCACATCTTTTTCCGCTTTGCCGTTAAAGGTAAGGGGGAAAAACTCGGAAACCTCTCCTGCTGAATGAGCTTCGGTAAATTTGCAAATACCGATCTTTGCCTTCAAAATTTTCCACTCGTGACAGATCAGGTTACAATGGCTTTCTTCACCGAATTTATAAGTACTGTCCATAATATTGGAAAAGAGAAGGGAATAGTTGTATTTACCGCCGGCAAAAACCTTGTAGTAAATACGGCCTGTCATTGCTTTTCCTTCTGTACTGAAGGTTAACTGATTACCGCCGGCACCAATGGTGTTGGAGGTATAGGTATCAAACCATTTCAATGTTTTTTCTCCTTTTAGTAAAGAGGCTGATTAGTCAAGCTGAGGATTGTCAAGATACTTTGCAGGGTTCTTAACGAGAACGGTTTCGAGAATTTCTTCTGCATTGTCATATTTTTCACGGATCATATCTGCGATCTTTGTAACAAAGTGTGCATAGCCGGGACCTTCGTGCTCAACCAGGAGCTTTTTCAGACAAATATCGCAAGAAACAAGAATATTATCTACATAGCCTGCATCGATCAGCTGATAGAATACTTCCATTCTTTCCGCGTCGGTGGGGAATCTGCCGTACTGACAGGGGATGGGATATTCCTTGCCAAAGTTATCGAATTCCAGATAAACACCGCGATCCATAATTTTCTTCATATCTTCTACATCCAGAAGAATGTCGGTGTGACAGATGCAGATGTTTTCGGGTTTAACGCCTTCTTTTTCAAGAAGATCAATAACAAAAATACCGTGCTGAGCCCAGGGGCTAAGATGCACCATAACGGGAGCACCGGTCTTCTTGTGTGCGATGGCGGAAGCCTTCAAAACACGGATCTCTTCGGGGTTGATCTCAGTGCTGGTGCCGATCTCACCGATGATGCCTGCTTTGATATCGGTTCCGTCAATGCCCTCGGTAAGTTCTTTTACCATTACATCGGCGATCTCTTCGATGGACATGTTTTTGATCTTTTCGGGGTGTGCATCATAGGTGTAATAGCCGCAGCAAGTAACCACATTCATACCGGTTTCGTCTGCAAGTCTCTTTAAAAACTTTACATCTCTGCCGATACCGTCGATGGTAACATCTACGAAGGTCTTGCCGCCGGCTTTTGTGAACATGGAAACTTCTTTGATCGCAAGGTCGTGATCGTCAAGAAGCAAGTTGTCACGAAGCTCATAGCAATTTGCCATCAAAGCATCGTAATACTGAGGAGCAACCTTTGCGTCCCAGCCAACAGAGCCGGGAGTGCGATCGCCAAAATATTGAATGCTGATGTCGATCAGCGCGTGTTCGTGGGGAGTGGTAATGCCGAGATCTTCTTTACGGACAACACCGTTTACAGTCATAATACCCATAATATATCTCCTTTACTCAATAAACATTTCTTCTTGTTCTTTGATTCGATTCAAGATTTTACTTTCCCAAACCAAAATAAATTCAAACACGTCAAATTCCTTCTGGAATCTCATTTCATTCTTGCAGGCAAAATCGCGAGCCGCGGCCCAGGCTTTGTCAAGCTCCTCCTTCTGACCGAGAGAAGCAGCAAGAATGATCTTAGAAAGCTTTTTGCAAAGTGCTGTATAGAAGGAAAGACATTCCCAGGAACGGAACTGAACGGGATTTGAATTTTTCAAATTTTCTTTGATCACAGGGGAAAAGGCTTCAATAACGGAAGGGATCTTTTCATACTTTTTGGTGACCTCTTCATTTTTAACAGGGGTTTCACCGCGAAGCACGGTAGGATCAAAGAGATCGGAAAGGGTAGAGAGAAATTCTTTTACTTTCGCCCAATCTTTGCCGTAAGCTGCTGAGAAGTAATGGGGAGAATTCTCCTCAAAGCTTTCCTTGCCGGACCAAAGGGCTTGCCCCATAATATTCATACCAAGTCCGTTTGGCATAAACACGCGCTGATTTTGGCAGCTCATAAGGCCGTTTAAGCCCAGCTTTCTGAAATCTTCAACATCCTGCGCCATAATTTGAACGCTCTTGTAGCATCCGGGGTCATTGATGTAGTCCCACATGTAGTGGTAGTCAAAAATAAAGCTGTCACCGTGGAACATTTTCTGCCAGGATTTCAGATAAGGGAGCGTATCACCCGCGCCGGGAGTAGGAACAAAGCCGTTGCGCTCGAAAGGCGCTTCTTCCTTCTTGTCATCACTTGCAATCGGCACAGAGTAGCTTCTGCGAATGGGAGCGTACAAAAGAATGAAGCGATCCTGATTTTCAATGACAGCCTTTTCCGGCTCCCAAAGAAGATCAAGATAGATTAAAAATACAATTTTGTTATCAAGTCCTTCCTCGGTCATTTTTTTGTCGATCTTATTTAAAATATCAACATAATGGTCGGAAGGACGAGCTTTTTTGCAATTTTCGCATTCACACTGGTTGTTTACCGTATCGGCAAACCAGAAGTGAATGTAGTGTGTTTCCGGGTGTTCTTTTGCATAAGCGGTAACTTCGTTTACGATCAATTCCTGTACTTCGGGATTGGAGTAGCAAAGGTTCGTGTCAATTGCAGAACCTTTGAACAGGCATCTTTTTCCTTCAATGAGTGCCATCAGCCTTTCGGAGCCGGGGTTAACCTCACTTTCGTCATTTAACTCATGCCAGGCACCGCTTGTGATTCCGAGGATCTTCGCACCCCATCCGTGGCCGATCCTCTGATGGTGCAGTCCGCGAAGTGTGATCTCTTTGTCAAAATCCTTTACAAAAGAATCGATGGTTTCATTTGAAATCGGGGAGGGGGTAAACTCGGGATTGCTGTAATGCTCATACCAACGGCGGAATGTCCAAGCGGGTCTGAAAAGCTGTGTGAAGTATTCATTGAAGCCAAGCTTTGGAGCCCAGTCGATCAGGTCGACAACATTCTCGTAAGCGTTGGAGCCCTCCAGACAAAGACCACGATGACGGTATGCCGGAGTCTCTGAGAGTTTAACGCAAAGCGCAACAGAATCGAGCTTCGGAATAAATTCGCCTGCTCTGCCGGGACGAACAAAAACAACACCGACTTCGCGGAAGAAGCGATAAACGGCAATGAGCACACTGCGTTCATTTGCGCCGGTAATGATACCGGCGCAGTTATGAACATCAATATAAATCCCATCGTCGACCTTTGAATCTTCCACTGAGGGGATATTGGCATCGGATGAAAGACCGATCCTTAAAAAATCACCCTCGTTTTTTGTTTCATTAGAAATGGCAACTGTAGCTTCCGGATCCAAAAGAGAAATTAAACGCGCAAATTCTTCTGCAGCAAATTTTGTTGTTTTAGAAGGGTCGGTCGTACAGATATTCCAATTTTTTAAAGTCATAGAAAATACCTTTCAAAGATCAGATAAGATCGTTTGTTTAGAAGGAGTATCCTTCAACGCTGTAATATGCCATGTTGGTCTGTCTGACATCAAGTCTGCCAAAGCAAGCGCAGATCGGAATATCGCTCTTGACCCAAACGGTATACTGAACGGATTCACCGAGCATAAGACCTTTTTCACCCAAGGGGTGATCAAGACGGATGCATTTTGTTCTCATACCGTCAAGTTCAACAAAGATTCCGGATTCGGGATCTTTGTCTTCAAAGAGGAAGGTTAATTCGATCATTGCTTTTTCGTTGTTCAGGTTTGTCAGCATCAAAGCCTCGTGACCTTCAAATTCGGGGTTGTCACCGTGAGGGGGAAGATATCCGTCACAAAAAACCCAGTTGTTTTTTCCGTTAGCCATTGTTTTTCTCCTTTATTAGAACTTGAACAGCTTGGGAACAACGATTTCGTTGTAGGTAGACATGTTCTTAGCACCCTTATCTGTGATTAGGTAGCAGTTTTCGAGACGGAAGGAACCCCATTCCATGCCCTTGAAGTAAGCATCGACACAGATTGCCATTCCTTCTTCGATTACGCGCTTGTTCGCTACAGAGAATACAGGAGCTTCACATTCCAGCATACCGGTGCTGTGAAGGCTGCCGTAAGGACAGTAATCGATGTAACCGCGCTTTGTCAAATGATCGGTGTAAGCGTTGAGAACTTCGTCGCAGGGAGTACCGGGAAGCATCTTTTCGCAAGCAATGTCAAGAACTTCATAAGCGCATTTAACAGCGTCTCTGATCTTTTCGGGAATCTCGCCGAGTACCAGAGGGCTGCAGCAGATGCCGTTGTAGCCTTCGTAGCTAACGCCTGCAGCAAGGTTCAGAATTTCATTTTCGCCAAGCTGACGCATGGTGTTCTTACACATACTGATGTAGGAGTTCTTAGGACCGGTTGCGATCATAGGAGTGAATGCCTGAACGGTGCTTTCTGCGCCGAGGGTCATCATTTCCTGCATGAACATACCTTCAACATGTCTTTCGGTCATACCTTTTTCGATTCTGGGAACTACATTCTCAAAGAGCTTGTTGGTCATTTCCCAGTTGGTCTTCAGAAGCTCAATTTCAGCTGCACTCTTGCGGATTCTCTGCTCGTAGTGGATATCGTCACAGTCAACGATCTCAGCGTCGGAGAATACCTTCTTCAGCTTATTCATAATGATGGCAGGGAAGATGAGACGGCCGATAAAGCCAACCTTCTTTGCACCGGGATGCTCAGCTTTTACCTGCTTAAAGAGCTCTTCAAAGTCAAGCTGACCTTCGGTATCATATTCGAATCCGCTTACTTCGCCGATTTCGGGAAGAATTGCAATGCGGCTCTGAGGAAGCTTATTTTCAACGAGGCAATAGTCGTAAGAAGCCTGACCGGTACATACGATCACATCGCCTTCAGCGGGAATAACGATAGCAGGGCTTTCGTTTACGGGAGCAAAACCGCAGTAATAGCGAACGATTGCAATCTCCAAGAGGTTGGAAAATCCAACAACGATATCGATGCCCTGTTCGGCCATCTTACCACGAAGGGTATTAACTCTTTCTAAATATTCTTTGGGTTCAATTTTGGGTGCGTAGTTCATTTTTAAATCCTCCTTATTTTTCGCGGCATATTTCAGCGCGATAAGAGAAAAGCGAAATGGAACACTTTTCCTATTTACCTCTATTATAATATATAATCAACAATATGTAAATATCTAAATTCATAATTTTTTCGCATTTTTCTCATAAAGTGTTCCATATACCGCTTTTTAACATTTTCAAGGTCAATAGGGCGTTTTCGCAACCTCAGGTTGCTGTTTTTAGTGTCAAAAATCATCGAAAAAAGGAAATTTTTTATATTTTTTTTGAGAAATGTAACTTTAAGTTGGTCAAATTCAAACACAAGTTGCTTGCATATTTTTTTTCACCGATTATAATATGAAATATAAGGACTTGTCCTTAAAAAAATAGGAGTTTACGACGATGAAACTGATTATCAAGAATAATTACGAAGAAATGAGTGCTTGGGCAGCTCAGCATATTGCAAATGCTATCAATGCTCATAAAGAGAACCGTCCTTTTGTTTTAGGTCTTCCCACTGGCTCTTCTCCTCTTGGTGTATATAAGAATTTGATTGAGATGAACAAAGCGGGAAAGGTAACATTTAAAAATGTAGTTACCTTTAATATGGATGAGTATGTTGGTCTTCCAAGAGAACACGACCAGAGCTACTGGTATTTTATGCACGATAATTTCTTTAATCATATTGATATTCCCGCAGAAAATGTTAATATTCTTAATGGTATGGCTGAAGATCTTGAAGCTGAATGCTTAAGATATGAAGAAAAAATTGCTTCTTACGGCGGCATCGACCTGTTCCTCGGTGGAAGCGGTGTAGATGGCCACATTGCATTTAATGAGCCTTTCACTTCTTTGACTTCCCGTACCGGGGTTCGTGCTTTAACGCAGGACACCTTGATCGTGAATTCCCGTTTCTTTGGCAATGATCCGGAAAAGGTACCGAAGACTGCTCTTTCTGTCGGCGTTGGTACCGTTTGTGATTCTAAAGAAGTTCTCCTTGTTATCAACGGTCATGCAAAGGCTCGTGCACTTCGTCATTGTGTGGAAGGCGGTGTGGATCACGCTTGGACCATTAGTGCTCTTCAGCTTCATCCCAATGGAATCATCGCCTGTGATGAGGCTGCTTGCGGTGAACTGAAGGTCGATACCTATAAGTATTTTAAAGAGATCTATAAGAATGAAAAATAAAACAAAAAAAACCTCTGCCGATCGGCAGAGGTTTTTTCTTTGTAAATCAGGTGTTCTTCATAATAACGGTTCCCACACACTCGCTAACATGCTCACAAGCATCGGAGCAAGCTTCGAAGCATTCGTAAATTTCACGCCATGCAAGCATATTTAGTACATCGCCGGGATTACAGAAGTTTTTACGCATAACATCAAGATAGAGTCTGTCACATTCTTCTTCCACATCGTTGAGAATGATGATCAGCTCCTTGATCTTTTTGGATCGCTTGAAGTTTTCAAATTCTTTCATCAATTCGCAAAGCAGTTCACAGGATTTAACGATGTTCTTTGCAAAAGAGATGGCGGAGGAGTCTACAGTTTTGATGTTGTAAATGTAGAATTTCTGGAGAATTTCTTCAATGCTATCGGTAACCTGGTCCAGGTTCTGGCTGAGCATATCTAAATCTTCGCGGTCTACAGGAGTAACGAATGCTCTTGCGAGAGCTTCATTCATTTCATGTTTTTTCTTATCAGCGTTGTTTTCGATTTCGTGCATTTCCTTGAGCATTGTATCAAAATTTTCAGGATTATAATTTTCAAGACAATTTACAAGGTAATTTGCAGCTGCTTTGGAAAGCTCGGTGCTTTCATAGAAATTTTGATAATAAAATTTATCACTTTTAGCCATTTTCGATATTCCTTTCTATCAGGTAAATAAAAACATAAATAATTTTGTCATTAAAAAGCCTACAAGTCCGCATCCGGGGAAGGTCAGGACCCAAGTTAAAACCATTTCCTTTACAACACCGAAATTAATTGCGGAAACTCTTTTTACTGCACCGACACCCATAATAGAGGTGGTCTTTGCATGAGTAGTAGAAACGGGAAGACTGAACACAGAGCAGAAGAGAAGGGAAAGTGCTGCTGCAATATCAGCAGAGAATCCTTGATACTTTTCAAGCTTTACCATGTCCATACCAACGGACTTAATGATCTTTTTGCCACCCATTGCAGTACCCGCTGCCATAACAACGGAGCACACGATCATCAGCCAAATGGGAATGCTGATATCGGAAGGAAGAGACTGTCCCTGTGACATGTAAACACAGAGAAGAATTACACCCATAAACTTTTGTCCGTCCTGTGCACCGTGCATAAAAGCCATTGCTGCAGCACCGGTAATTTGTGCACCGCGGAAGAAAGGCTCGGTTTTGGGTCTGTTTGCGTGGAAAAAGATTTTGGTAACAAGCTTGCAAACGATCCAGCCAAGACCAAATCCTAAAACGACGGAAATGAAAATACCGTAAACAACTTTGATCCACTCGGACCCGTTTACACCTTGAAAGCTGTTGTTCAGTGCAATGGCGCTGCCGGTAAGACCGGCGATCAAAGCGTGACTTTCACTGGTAGGAATGCCGAATACCCAGGCAAGTGTTGCCCAAAGAACAATGGCGAAAAGTGCCGCACTGAGTGCGATGATCGCTTTGTCGGGATCAGAACCGAAATCCACAATTTTTGTAATGGTTTCTGCCACAGTAGCGTTCAGAAGGGTCATAACAAAAACGCCCAAAAAATTGAATACGGCTGCCATTAAAATAGCGGCTTTCGGGGGCATACATCTTGTAACCACACAAGTTGCAATGGCATTGGGGGCATCGGTCCATCCGTTTACAAGGATAACACCGAGGGTCAATGCAACTGCAATGAACAGTAGGGGATTTGCTGTCATTTGTCCCCAAAAATCCATAATGGAACTCATTGATAACCTCCTTTGTTGTTTCTTTCGTATGATGATATTTATATATTAAATTCCGGAATCGGAACAGAGTTTTTCTTGTGTAACAAAAAATATTTTTTACGATAGAAAAATTAACCTTACACAAGCTAACTCTACCATATAAAAAGGATTTTTACAAGGAATATTGTAAAATATTTTCTCTTTTTTGATTATGTATAAAGAGGTATTTCAAATGCTTTTAAATTCTATTAAGATGAGTTCGGGTCGGTTGTTGAAACGAAAGGGAATAATGCTGTTCCCGATACCTCTGCTAACGATCATATTGGTGCTGTTTTCGGTAAACATACCGCTGTCGAATTTTGGAAAAAGTCCTTGGTTAGGAGCAGCAATGCCTCCGAGGAAGGGGAGCCTGAATTGTCCGCCGTGTGCATGGCCGCAGAGGACCAGATTAATGTCATTTTCTACATACACTTCAAAGAACTCCGGTCGATGAGATAATAAGATAGAAAAAGAATTTTCATTTTTGAAAAGCTCTTCCAATTTTTCTTGTACAATGCTTTTTTCATTTGCTGATTGCTTTTTCCCATGAAAACTTGGGTCATCTATTCCGAAAATTGCGATTTTTTCACCGTTTTTTTCAATGATCTCTTTCTCGTCCTCCAAAACAATAACGCCAAGCTTTTCAAGACCTTCCTTCAGGTCATCATAGTTTGAAATTCGTGATTCGTGATTGCCGGTTACATAGTAACAGGGAGCAATTTTTACGGCTTCTTTTACAAATTCCAAGGCGATTTCAATATTTGTATTGCGTGAGTCGATCAGATCCCCTGTAATAGCAATGATATCCGGCTTGGAATCACTTAGCATAAAAATGAGCTTTTTGTTTTGATTTCCAAGGTCAGTATTGTGCAGATCCGAAATGTGTGCAATGCGAAATCCATCAAAGTTAGAAAGAAGAGTTTTACTTGAAATTGTGTAATGATTCAGTTCAAGCGCGCTGTTGCCCCAAACAGTATATAAAATGAGCGCAGCTAGAAGAAGTGCAGAAATGGAAATAATAAAATATTTCTTCTTGGTTTTATGCATATAGTCTCTCCTGGTATGATTCTAAAACCATTATATCATAAACAACAAAGGCAGACAATGAAAAGATTGTCTGCCTTTGAATTGTATTGTATGCAGTTGTTATTTTGCTCTTTTTTTAAGCATATACTTCAGTCATTCGCTTTAGGAGTTTTTCTTAATGGTGATAAAACAGCCGCCGTCACCGCACATGAATTCAAATACATTGCCGCCGGAGTCCTTGACTTCCCACATATAATCGGTGCCGATTTCCTCAACAGTAAAACCGTAAGAGAGAAGGCTTTCAAGGTAATCCTTCAATTCTTCTTTATCTGCACCATCCGGTTCGCCGGAATCGGGAGCGTTGGTTGCAGGGCTTGTATTAAGTCCACTCACTTCCATTTTGTATGTGTCAATATCTGATTGGGTGGTTTTCCAGCCTTCAAAAGGAAGCTTTGGCAACAGTGCCTCAAAATCATTTGAAGCCCAGCTAGTGTCAAAAGTAGGACTGCCATTATCTATTTTGTCTTCTGTTGAAAAATTCTCAGTGGATTTTGTTTCCTGCTGGTCATTCAAATTCTCACTTTCTACATCGTTATTATTTTTGCTGCAGGCAACCAGCGATAACAGCATTATTAATGCAAAAATAAGTGATAAAATCCTTTTCATAATGAATTCGTCTTTCGTTTTCGTTTTTTTGACTTGGATAAAATATCCATTTAAAGTTTTTAAAATCAGATTAAATAGCAGACAATGGTACCCCCTGTCTGCTATCGAAGATAAACTGTGTGAACTTGGTATTATTCCCACTCGCTTACGAGTTCTTTCCCACAGTTACTTTTCGCCTTATTTTGGGCTAATTCCCGTGAGATTTCTCTCGTTTTGCTTCGTTTTTCTCTGTATTCTCTGTGTTCTCAACCCATTTGGTACTGTTTTGGTATCAAAGTCTGGTATCAATTTTCTAAAAATCGGCGGAGAAAAATTTCGTTATTCTTTTTCAGTAAGTGATACTTGGCTCTGTTCTATAGTTCAACTGGCTTTGATGTTTGGGTACAAAGAGGTATGTAAAGGGCGTGCTCCTTTAAGAGCAATTATATTATAGCAGAAAAATGTGAACAGGTCAACAATGCTGCCTCATTACCGACACAGTTTAATCAGCAATTCAATGGATGTGCGTAATTCCTCTGGTGTGAATCTGCGAGTAGGGTCTGGATGATCTATGGCATTTCTAATATATGTTGGTAATGTGTCATACGATGTCACATACCCACCTCGGTTTGTGTGAGCGGAAGTTTTACCATGTACCGTGCCGTTGTAGTCAGTTTGCTGAGTAATGTATGTATCACATTCTTTGACGGTGCATTCAGTTGTGCCTCTTGCGAGAGCAATTTTATTCTGCAAATAGCCATATAGCTCAATGTGATAATCGTTTGAAACAAGATCAAATGCTACATAATTGATTTCTGCCGAAGTCAAACTTGGGAGCACTAAAGGTGCTTGAATATGAGAAATTTCAAGTGTGCCCGAACTATTCTTAAGCAAAAGGATTAATGTGTTTGCCGAATTATCCAATGCGGACTTTAATACATATTGCGAATGGGTTGCAGTGAATATTTGTGATGTTTGCGCACCTGTATCATCAATGAACAGATTTCTATAGTAATCAAAAATTTTTCCTTGCCAAATTGGATGTAAGCTGATTTCAGGTTCATCGATTAATATACAGCAGCCTTTCGAACTTTGCTGATTTTGGAGCAAAAATGCACCCCTAAATACAATTTGCTTTTCGCCCGAGCTTAATGCACTGATTTCCACTTCATGGGTGTCTTTTTTAAAAAGCACTTTCTTATTGTTACCGTCATTTACTATTTTGTAGAAGTTCAGATTTTGAAACACCGTTGCAAATGCATTTTTAAATCGATTGATCCGTTTGTTCTTTACATTTGCGGGCGGAACTTCACCGTCATGCTCTTCTACCCACAAATCAAGATCGCTTGCATCATTAGCCTTTATGTCTATAAGTAACTGCTGAATTTCCGTAGCCAAGTCAGTGCCACTGCGGATGCTTTTTTCCATCTCCTCATCTACTTCTTTAGCTGTAACAGATTTGGCTTCTTTGGGGTCGTAATTTATTTCTACGGTGGAAAAAATACTTCTAAACAAAGTTGCCCTATTTATATTGTTGAAGAATTGGGACGACTCTAATGCTTGTTTGCTTAGAGTGCCATCATCTTCAGTTTTTACATATTTTACTTTAATTCTGTTCCAAGTATTAGGCCTGGCCGTAAAGTCTTGTGTAATTTCAAATTCGCCTGTTGGATTAATTGGTCGAATGTTTTCTCCGACATGATCCATGATGTATTGAAGCTCATCTGCAGAAAAGACGATAGTAAATATTCGAATTTCAGTATTAACTTCGCCATTTAATGAAAGATTGCAAAAATCATAAATAACGTTTAGTAGTTGAGTTTTTCCGTTTCCATTTTCACCAGCCAAGACAATGTTATCATACACATCACCGCTGCTGTTTGTAAAAACAAACTCCTGATTACCGAAAAAAGAGTGATTTTGTAATTCTATTTTCTTTATCTTCATATGTAATACTCCTTATACAAAAACCGCATGGAATCACTTCCACACGGTTGACATGGCAGACTATTTACTACCGTTAATATATTATAGCATAAAATGCGCTATTTTTCAATATATTCAGCGCAATTCACAAATAATTCGCCAAGTTTATCGGCAACTTCTTGTTGAGTTGATGGAAACACGTGCGCATACCGATAGGTAATATCAATACTTTCATGTCCGACACGATCTGCGATAGCTACCGCTGAGAATCCCATATCAATCAACAAACTAATGTGGCTATGCCGGATTCCGTGGATCCGTATTCGTTTGACTCCACTTGCTGCACAACCACGGCGAATTTCGTGATGCAGATAGGATTTCGTGAACGGGAATATGCGGTCGTTTTCATTGAGCTGTAGCGATTCTATATAAGCCCGCATCTTATCGGCGTAGAAGTCCGGCATGAGAACATGGCGGATACCTTTCTCCGTCTTGGGCGGTGTGATAATATCCTCACCCTTTATGCGCTGAAAGGATTTCGTAACGTGTATGATCTTCCGCTCGAAATCGAAATCCGCAGGTGTTAGCGCAAGCATTTCGCCGAGCCGCAAGCCACACCAATAGAGTGTTTCAAAAGCATAATAGGAAGCTGGCTTGCCTTTCAATGTTTCGATAAACTGCAGATATTCCTCCTTCGTCCATACAAGAACTTCGCCGCATTTCTCTTTGCCCATGTTACCGGCTTTCGCGGCAGGATTCTCTAGTAGTCCATAGAAGCGCACAGCATGATTGAACATAGCACTGAGCTGATTATGGATCGTTTTTAGATACACCGGCGAATAGAGCATACCGTTTTCGTCTGTTGTTTCCATGATGATATTTTGCCAGTGCAGAACATCCACCGGCTTTACGTCCGCCACACGTTTGTTACCGAAATACGGCAGGATCTTTTTCTCGATAATGCTGCTCTTTGTCACCCATGTGTTTTGTCGAATGCGATTCTGCAAGTCATTCTGATAGACTTCGTAGAATGAATTGAAAGTCATATCCAAACTGCCTGCAGATTTTTGCAGAAACTCCCGTTCCCATGCCAGTGCATCACGCTTTGTTGTAAATCCTCTCTTGGTTTTGCGGGATGGTTCTCCCAACCAGTTTCTGTAGCGAACGGATACATACCAACGTCCGCCTTTGTCTTTGTAAGCACCCATAAAATGCCCTCCTGAAAATATATATTTAGTACCAATCGGTGTACCAACTGCATCAAAAGTGGGAACTCCAAAGCCAGTTGACACTACTTTTCGCAGTACCAAATAAATTCTCCGGGAT
>JAZSAT010000013.1:0-9480 GCA_045602025.1 Eubacteriales bacterium
AAGCTTTACGGTCAATGGCTGTGTGAGGCTGCAACCTTTGTTTACGATTTTGACCGTTTTGACGCTTCGCAGATCCTTCCGATGTTTGCAAAGCATCATATTACGACTTTTTGTGCACCTCCTACCATGCTTCGTCTTATGATCAAGCAAGATATTTCAAAATACGATCTTTCCTCTGTCCGTCATATGACAACGGCCGGCGAAGCCTTGAACCCCGAGGTTTACAGACAATTTGAAAAAGCAACCGGACTTCAGATACTGGAGGGCTTCGGTCAGACAGAAAGCACGATGATCATTGGTAATATGGTGGGTGCTTCCCATAAGATCGGTTCTATGGGCAAGCCTGCTCCGATCTATCAGGTTGAGCTTCACGATGCAGACGGCAATGCCGTTGCAAACGGTGAACCCGGTGAAGTGGTGATCAACTTGAAAAACGGCTCTCCTTGCGGTCTTTTTGTTGGATATTACAACGATGATGAAAAGACAAGTGAAGCAATCAGAGATGGCTTCTATCATACGGGCGATCTTGCTTGGCGCGATGAAGACGGCTTCTTCTGGTATGTGGGCAGAGCGGATGATGTAATTAAATCTTCCGGCTACCGTATCGGACCCTTTGAAATTGAAAGTGTCATCATGGAGCTTCCTTATGTTTTGGAATGCGGTGTTTCCGCAGCTCCCGATGAAGTTAGAGGACAGATCGTAAAAGCGAGCATCGTTCTGACAAAAGGAACTGTCGGCACAGAAGAATTGAAGAAAGAAATTCAAAGATACGTAAAGGAACACACTGCACCATACAAGTATCCGAGACTTGTTGTCTTCTGTGATGAGCTTCCCAAAACTGTCAGTGGTAAGATTCAAAGAAACAAACTTTAAGTTTTTATTTGAAAAGGAGATCAAAAATGAAATATTCCATTTCGATTACAATAACAACTTCTCCCAAGGAAAAGCCTTGCGATGAATCCAAGCTTGGATTCGGTAAGATTTTTACCGACCATATGTTTATGATGGATTACAGTGCGGAAGAAGGATGGCATGATGCGAGAATTGTACCGTTCGGCCCCATTGCCCTCCACCCCGCTTCTACTGTTTTTCATTACGGTGTAGAGATCTTTGAAGGTATGAAAGCATATCGCACAAAAAACGGAGAAATCAATCTTTTCCGTCCTATGGAAAATGTTAAGAGACTGAATAACAGTGCGGAACGACTTTGCCTTCCTCTTCTTGATGAAGAAGGCTGTCTTGACGCCATAAAGACTCTTGTAGAGCTTGAAAAGGATTGGGTTCCTCATTCGGAGGGTACCAGCCTTTATCTGCGTCCTTTCCTTTACGGAAATGATCCTCATCTCGGTGTTCACGCTGTAAAAAATGCAACCTTTGTGATCATTTGTTCTCCCGTTGGTGCTTACTATGCAGAGGGTATCAACCCTGTAAAGATTGCAATTGAATCCGAGGATGTCCGCGCTGTAAGAGGCGGTACCGGATACGCAAAGTGCGGTGGCAACTATGCTGCCAGCCTTCGTGCAGGCGAAAGAGCTGAAAAGAACGGGTATACACAGGTTCTTTGGCTTGACGGTGTTGAAAGAAAATACATTGAAGAAGTTGGCGCGATGAATGTTATGTTCAAGATTGACGGCAAAATCATCACTCCTGAATTGACAGGCTCTGTTCTTCCCGGAATTACCAGAAAGAGCTGTGTTGAGCTTCTTAAAGATTGGGGCTATACGGTAGAAGAGAGATTGATTTCCGTTGATGAGCTTTTTGAAGCTGCTGCAAACGGCAAATTAGAAGAAGCATGGGGAACCGGTACTGCAGCTGTTGTATCTCCCATTGGTCAGCTTTTCTATAAAGGTAATGCCTACACAGTTTGCAATAATCAGATCGGCGAACTGACTCAAAAGCTTTATGATAACCTTACCGGCATTCAGTGGGGTAAGATCCAGGATCCCCATGGTTGGGTCGAAAAGGTTTGCAATGGCTAAAAGGATCACGATTCTTGCAGGTCATTACGGGAGTGGCAAGACAAATATTGCGGTGAATCTTGCTTTTCAGATGAATCGGGAAGGGAAGAAGGTCGCGGTTTGTGATCTTGATATTGTAAATCCCTATTTTCGCACGAAAGACAGCGAAGAGGAATTTAAAAAATCAGGAATCCGCTTGATTTCTTCTGAATATGCAAATACCAATGTGGATATTCCTGCTCTGCCTCCTGAAATGTATGCTGTTGTTGATGATAAAAATACAAATTTTATCCTCGATATCGGCGGTGACGACAGGGGAGCACTTGCTCTTGGAAGATTGTCTGATTCAATCAAAAACGAAGGAAGTTATGAAATGCTTCTTGTAGCGAATTTCTTTCGGCCTCTAACATCTGACCCGTCTGAAATGCTCTCTGTTATGAAAGAGATCGAACTTGCTTCCGGCATTCCTTTTACCGGTATTGTCAACAATTCCAATCTCGGTGAAGAGACGGAAAAAGAACACATTTTATCATCAATGGAAAAAGCAGAAGCTTTTTCAAAACTTTCGGGCTTACCGCTGGTAATGACAACGGTAAAAGAGTCTTTGTATGAAGAGATGAAAAAGACAATTTCAAATCTGTTTCCGCTCAGACTCCAAAAAAAGTACTATTAAGTTATAAGGAGATTTATTATGGCAAAACTTACGTTCAAAACCGATTTTTGCAAAGGTTGCGGACTTTGTGTTGATGCTTGTCCTAAGCATTTAATCCGTCTTGCTCCTGATAAAATCAATAAAAAAGGTCACCATCCTGCTGAAATTGTAAAGCAGGAGGATTGTGTCGGCTGTGCATTTTGCGCCCAGATGTGTCCTGATTGCGTGATCAAGGTTGAGAGGTGATCAATATGGCAGATAAGATTTTGATGAAGGGTAACGAAGCCATTGCAGAAGCCGCAATTCTTGCTGGCTGCAGACATTATTTCGGTTATCCGATTACCCCCCAGACAGAAGTTGCTGCTTATATGGCAAAGAAAATGCCTAAAATCGGCGGTACCTTCTTACAGGCGGAAAGTGAAATTGCCGCTATCAATATGGTTTACGGTGTTGCTTCTACCGGAAAAAGAGTTATGACCTCTTCTTCCAGCCCCGGAATTTCTTTGAAGGGCGAGGGCCTTTCTTACCTTGCTGGTGCCGATCTTCCTGCGCTTGTTGTCAATGTGCAGCGCGGCGGTCCCGGTCTCGGCGGAATTCAGCCCAGCCAATCTGACTATTTTCAGGCAACTCGCGGTGCCGGCCACGGTGACTTTCACATGATTGTTCTTGCACCTTCCTCTGTTCAGGAAATGGCCGAGCTGACTGTGAAAGGCTTTGAGCTTGCGGATACCTACCGTATGACAACTATGATTTTGGCAGACGGTACTATGGGTCAGATGATGGAGCCTGTTTCACTTGATTTTGAGGTGAAGAAGATGCCTGAAAAAACTTGGGCTACAACAGGTACCAAAATGGAAAGAGAGCACAATGTTGTAAACTCTTTGTTCCTTGCTCCTGAGGCACTGGAAAAATACAACTTTATGCGTTACGAGCGTTATGCTCAGATCGAAGAAAACGAAACCATGTACGAAGAGTATATGATGGACGATGCCGAGATCTGTGTAGCAGCATTTGGTATTGCAGCACGCGTTTCCAAAAATGCGATCAACGAAGCGAGAAAAATGGGAATTAAGGTTGGTTTGATCCGCCCCATTACCCTTTGGCCTTTCCCCAAGGCTCCCTTTAAAAAGGCCGCTGAAAAGGTGAAAGCTATGATTTCTGTTGAGCTTTCTATGGGTCAGATGATTGAAGATGTAAGACTTGCTACCGAGTGCAAGGTTCCTGTGACTCTTTGCAATCGCGTAGGCGGTATGATTCCTTCTCCCAAACAGGTGCTCCAGGCGATCCTGGATGCTCAGAAATGAGGTGAATGATATGGTAGTATTTGACAAACCCCATGCAATGGCAGATGTGCCGTTACATTATTGTCCCGGCTGTACCCACGGTATTGTTCACCGTTTGGTTGCAGAGGTTATTGATGAGCTTGGCATTGAAGGCAAGACCATTGGTGTTGCGCCTGTCGGTTGCTCTGTAATGGCTTATGATTATTTTAACTGTGATATGATTGAGGCCGCACACGGAAGAGCACCTGCGGTTGCTACCGGTGTAAAGCGTGCAGATCCTGAAAATCACATTGTATTTACCTATCAGGGTGACGGCGACCTTGCTTCCATTGGTATGGCCGAAACCGTTCATTCTGCAGCAAGAAACGAAAATATTACGATTATCTTTATTAACAACGCAATTTACGGTATGACCGGTGGTCAGATGGCTCCTACCTCTCTCCCCGGTCAGGTTACTCAGACCTCTCCCTACGGCAGAGATACCAATGCTTGCGGTTTTCCGATCCGAGTTTGTGAAATGCTTTCTGAGCTTGACGGACCTGAGTATCTTGAGCGTGTTACTGTTAATAATGTGAAGAATATTCGAAACGCAAAGAAGGCCATTAAAAAAGCTTTCCAGAACCAGATCGATAAAAAAGGATTTTCTCTGGTTGAGGTTCTTTCTTCTTGTCCTACCAACTGGGGAATGACGCCTCAAAAGGCTCTTGAGTGGATCGATGAAAAAATGATTCCTTACTATCCTCTCGGTGTTTATAAGGATCGCAGTGCGAAGGAGGAAAACAAATGAGTACAAAACAGTTTTTGCTTTCCGGTTTTGGCGGGCAGGGTATTCTTTTTACCGGTAAAATGCTCGCTTACAAAGGCATGCTCGAAAACAAAGAGGTAAGCTGGCTTCCTTCCTACGGACCTGAAATGAGAGGCGGCACTGCAAGCTGCAGCGTAATTGTCAGCGAAGAGCCTGTTGGATCTCCTATCGTTTCCAATCCCGATATCCTTGTAGCAATGAACCTTCCTTCCTTAGACAAGTTTGAGGACAGTGTGGTTCCCGGCGGTATGATCTTTTATGATTCTTCTTTGGTTGAAAGAACAGTTCGTCGTACCGATGTAAAGGTTTATCCTGTTCCTGCAACCAAGCTTGCAGGTGAAAATGGATTTCCAACGCTTGCTAACATGATCCTGATGGGTAAAATCTTCAAGGTTTTAGAAGAATTTGAACAGGATGCGATCAGAAACACTTTGACAAAAGTTATTTCTGCAAAGCGTGCTGATATGATCGATATCAATTTGAAAGCGATGAATCTTGGCGCATCTTTTGAATAAAAGTATTGACAAATTCAAATTTCTTGTGTTATAATTCTAAAAACTTATTTTAAATGCGATGAAGGAATTATCTTTTTTGCGTGACTTCTTTCAGAGAACTGTCGGTCGGTGCAAGACAGCAAGAAGTGCAAATAGGAGTCTCATTCCGGAGCAGAGCACTGAATCTTTAGTAAGTGTCTCCGGCTTGTCCCGTTATCAAGACAAAGGGTTTGTTAGAACTCTAAAGCGGCTTATATAGCAAACAGGGTGGTACCACGGATATATTTCGTCCCTGAGGAATTTTTCCTCAGGGACTTTTTATTTGAAAGGGATATTTATGAAACAGATCAAAATTTATGACACAACACTTTGTTCAGAAAAAGAGGTTTTTGGGTTTAAGGAAAAACTTGAAATCGTCAGACAATTGGATAAATTATATGTCGATGTGATTGAGCTTCCCGAAATCGAAGATGCAAGAACGGATTGTCTTTTTATCAGAACTGCTTCTTCATTTGTGAAAAACAGTATTCTGTCTGTTGCTGCTGGCTTTACTGCTGAAAGCATTGACAATGCACTTGCTGCTTTGAGCGGTGCCAAAAAGGGAAGGGTTCGTATTGAACTTCCGCTTTCTCCCGTCGGAATGGAATATCTTGCAAAAAGAAAGCCTGATAAGATGCTCTTGTGGATTGAAGAAGCTATCAAAAAAGCAAAAGAAAAGGTTTTTGATGTTGAATTCTGTGCCGTGGATGCAACTCGTTCAGAAGAGGATTTTCTTGCAAAGGCTTTGGAGATCGCAGTTTCGGCAGGTGCTACTTCTGTTTCTCTCTGTGACAGTGCCGATGAAATGTTGCCCGATGACTTTGTTTATTTTGTAAAAAAATTTACGGAAAAGCTTGATGTTCCTGTGGGTGTGAAATGCGTTAACACCAACGGCATGGCAGCAGCAGCTTCTGTTCTTTGCATTCGTGAAGGTGCATCATTTGTGAAGGTCGATGTTGACGGAAAGTATGCTCCTATCACTTCCCTTGCAGCAATGCTGAAGAACTGCGGTAACCGCTATGGATTTTCTGCAAATATTAATCAAACAGAGCTGTTCCGCATTATTAAACAAATCTCCTGGGTTACGACCAATGCAAAGAATGAAAAATCTGCAATGACCGTTTCTGCAAGTGATGATGATATTTATTTGGATGCAAATGACGACCAGGCCGCGGTTGTCTCTGCTGTTGTAAAGCTTGGTTATGATCTTTCCGAGGATGACCAGAAAAATGTATATGAGGAATTTATTCGCGTAGCATCCAAAAAGAAAGTAGGCAGCAAAGATCTTGATGCGATCGTTGCAAGTGTTGCTCTTCAGGTTCCTGCAACCTTTAAATTGACCAATTATGTGATCAACAACGGAAATATTATTTCTTCTACAGCGCAAATCACTGTAGAAAAAGGTGAGAAGCCAATTCAAGGTTTTTGTATCGGAGATGGTCCGATCGATGCGGCTTTCAGAGCGATCGATCAGATCATCGGGCATCATTATGAGCTTGACGATTTTCAGATTCAGTCTGTTACAGAAGGAAAAGAAGCAATGGGTTCTGCTCTTGTAAAGCTTCGTGCAGGCGGAAAGGTATATTCCGGAAACGGTATTTCTACCGATATTATTGGCGCGAGTATTCGTGCATACTTGAATGCAGTAAACAAGATTGTTTACGAGGAGGCATAAATGAAACTTTCTTTTTCAACCAAAGGTTGGCATAACAGTACTTTTGAAGAGTTTTGCGACATAGCGGAAAATCTTCGTTTCCAAGGGGTTGAATTGCATAATATCTATAACCGCCTCTTCACAGAAAAAGACGGGGCATTTCATGACTACGCTGCTGCTGCTACACTGCGCCGTATGTATGAAAAGAATCTGAAAATTCCTTGCATTGATACCATTCATGATATTGGTGATCCCGAAAATAAGGAAAAGTGCTTGGATGAAATCAGAAAATGTATCGAGATCTCATCTAATCTGAGAATCCCTTATATTCGTGTTCGCGCTATGGATACGAAAAACACCGATGAGTCTGTTGAAAGTGTTTACGATCTGATTTATGAAATTTTGCCCGAAGCAAAAAAGAGCGGTGTTACCATTCTGATCGAAACCACCGGACCTTTTTGCAATACCGCTGTCCTGCGAGATCTGCTTGATCGCTTTGCATCAAATTTTGTTGGTGCTTTGTGGCAAATGTCTGCTGCTTATTTCGGTGCCGGTGAATCTGCGGAGAATGTGATCAAGAATTTGGGTGCTTATGTCCGTCATGTGCAATTTAACGATGCCATCAAAACGGAAAACGGCGTTGAGTATTGCCTTGCCGGCGAAGGGGATCTTCCTATTAAGGAAATGATGCTTGCGCTCAGATCCGTCAATTACGACGGCTTTGTTTCCCTTGTTTGGGATCCTGTATGGTGCAAAGAATTGGACGATATGGAGATCATTTTCTCCCAGTTCGTCGGTTTTATGAAGCAGTTTGGTGATACCTCAAAGAATGAAAAGACCCTGTTTTATAACAGGGCTCGCACCGGTAAATTCGTTTGGAAAAAGGATCTTTTGATCGAGAATACTTTTTCTGAGGTTCTTGACCGTATGGTAGAAGAATTTCCTGATCAATATTGTTTTAAATATACTACCCTTGATTATACCCGAACCTACAGCGAATTTCGAGACGATGTAGATACCTTTGCAAGAAGCTTGATTTCTCTTGGTGTTAAAGCGGGTACACATGTTGCGGTTTGGGCATCCAATGTTCCTCAATGGTTTATAGCCTTTTGGGCAACGGTTAAGATCGGAGCTGTCCTTGTAACTGTTAACACAGCTTATAAGATCCACGAGGCAGAGTATCTTCTCAGACAGTCTGATACCCATACTTTGATTATGACGGAAGGTGCAAAGGATACCCATTACGGAAAAATTGTCGCTGAGCTTTGTCCTGAGCTTGAAAATACAAAGCCAGGTTCTTCTCTTCATGCAAGACGCCTTCCGTTTTTGAGAAATGTTATTACGGTAGGCTTTAAGCAGAAGGGGTGTCTTACCTGGAATGAAGCTGTTGAACGCTCTTCTCAGGTTCCTCTTGAGGAGGTTCGCCGTTTAGCTGCCGCTGTAGACAAGGATGATGTTTGTAATATGCAGTACACTTCCGGCACCACCGGCTTTCCAAAGGGAGTTATGCTGACACACTACAATGTTGTTAACAACGGAAAATATATTGGCGATCACATGGATCTTTCTACAGCGGACCGCATGATGATTCAGGTTCCAATGTTCCATTGCTTTGGTATGGTGCTTTCCATGACCGCAGCGATGACTCACGGTGCAACGATGTATCCGCTTCCTTATTTTTCACCGAAACCCGCGCTCTCTTGTGTCCATAACGAACATATTACTACCTTCAACGGTGTGCCTACGATGTTTATTGCAATGATGCAGCATCCGGATTTTGAAAAGACTGATTTTTCCTTCATTCGTACCGGAATTATGGCCGGTGCCAATTGTCCGGCTGAATTGATGAAAAAGGCTGCAGATGTGATGAATATGAAAGAGATCGTTTCTGTCTACGGCCAAACGGAGGCAAGCCCCGGATGTACGATGAGCAGCTACTACGATTCTCTTGAAGTTCGTACCGAAACTGTTGGCAGCGCCTTTGCGAATGTTGAGTGTAAGATCATTGATCCTGAAACAGGACTTGACTGTCCCGATGGTGTGAACGGTGAATTTGTTGCAAGAGGGTATAACCTGATGAAGGGCTACTATAAAATGCCTTCTGCTACTGCCTCCACCATTGATGAAGAAGGTTGGCTCCATACAGGCGATCTTGCTTGTCGTACTCCCGAGGGAAATTATATGATCACAGGGCGACTGAAGGATATGATCATTCGCGGTGGTGAAAATATCTATCCAAAGGAAATTGAAGAATTTATTTATACCAATCCGAAAGTGAAGGATGTTCAGGTCATCGGCGTTCCGGATAAACAGTACGGAGAAGAGATCATGGCTTCGATTGTCTTAAAGGATGGGGAAACGATGACCGAGGATGAACTGAAAGCTTTTGTGGCGGCAAGCATGGCAAGACATAAGGTTCCCAGATATGTGGATTTTGTAGATGCTTTCCCGATGAATGCAGCCGGAAAAATTCTGAAATACAAAATGAGAGAAGACGCAGCAAAAAAACTCGGTTTGTAAATAACAAAAGGCAATGCAATAGCATTGCCTTTTGTTATTATGATAAAGTGAATAATATACACTGAATAAAGAATA
>JAZSAT010000014.1:0-6139 GCA_045602025.1 Eubacteriales bacterium
TCAGACTGGGGCTCGACACCACCCTTGGCACAGAAGACGGCAACTGCACCGTCAAGCACCATCAGGGAGCGCTCCACCTCAACGGTGAAGTCAACGTGACCGGGGGTGTCAATGATGTTGATTCTGTTGTTTCTCCAGAAACAGGTGGTAGCGGCAGAAGTAATGGTAATACCTCTCTCCTGCTCCTGCTCCATCCAGTCCATGGTCGCTGCGCCGTCGTGAGTCTCACCAAGCTTGTGCGTTTTACCCGTGTAGTACAGGATACGCTCGGTCGTGGTGGTCTTACCGGCGTCGATGTGAGCCATGATACCGATGTTTCTGGTTCTTTCAAGTGGATACTCTCTCGGCATTGTAAGCTCCGTTTCCTTAATTTTAGATTATTCCCGATTTTACTTTACTTAAGCGAAAATCGAAAAATCTTATTAATATCTGTAATGAGCAAAAGCCTTGTTTGCTTCTGCCATCTTGTGAGTGTCTTCTCTCTTCTTCACTGCACCGCCGATTCCGTTGGTAGCGTCAATGATCTCGTTTGCAAGTCTCTCACACATGTTCTTCTCGCTGCGCGCTCTGGAATAATTGATGAGCCAGCGAAGACCTAAGGTCTGTTTTCTGTCGGGCCGAACATCGGTCGGTACCTGATAGGTAGCGCCGCCCACTCTTCTTGCTTTGATTTCGAGCTGGGGCATAATGTTCTCAAGGGCCTTCTGGAATGTTTCAAGGGGATCGTTGCCGGTTTTCTCTTTTACGATTTCAAATGCATCGTAAACGATTTTCTGTGCAACACCCTTTTTACCGTCCTGCATAATGTTGTTTACCAGTTTGGTAACAAGCTTGGAACCGTACATAGGATCCGGCAGAACATCTCTTTTGGAAATCTGACCTCTGCGTGGCACTAGAACTTCCCTCCTTCATAATATAGTATGATATCTTTGGTACTCCGGTGGCGATTGCCATCGGTGAGTGCTTGGCATAGATCAAATATATATTATAAATGATGCAAAATGCTAAGCACAACAGACGAGCCTTTTTACTTTGCAGCTTTGGCTCTCTTCGCTCCGTACTTGGAACGACCCTGGTTTCTGCCATTCACGCCCTGGGTATCCAGAGTGCCGCGAATGATGTGGTAACGGACACCGGGAAGGTCCTTGACTCTTCCGCCGCGGATCATAACAACAGAGTGTTCCTGAAGGTTATGACCGATACCGGGGATATAAGCAGTCACTTCGTTACCGTTGGTCAGTCTGACTCTTGCGATTTTACGAAGAGCTGAGTTAGGCTTCTTCGGAGTCTTGGTAGAAACTTTCGTACAAACACCGCGCTTCTGGGGGCAGGAAATCGCAACGGTCTCTTTCTTCAAAGAGTTCATGGTTACCTGCAGAGCGGGGGACTTGGACTTGTAGCTTACCTTTTCACGACCAAATCGAACCAATTGGTTGAATGTAGGCATATTGCACCTCCTTCTTCAATATTCATTTTATCGTATCACACTTTTGAAAAAAATGCAACACTCGCCGGGAAATGCAAAATGCATTTCTGCATTTTGCACAAATTCCCGGAAAAACTTTTTGTTTAAATTGGATGTTTTTTACAATGATTATCAGCCGAAAATGCTGTCTTCGGGTTCTGCTTCCATATCGCGGACCTGTACGGAACGGTACTTCTGCATACCGGTACCAGCAGGAATCAGCTTACCGATGATAACATTTTCCTTCAGACCCAGAAGCGGATCAACCTTACCCTTAATGGCAGCTTCGGTCAGAACCTTGGTGGTTTCCTGGAAGGAAGCGGCGGACAGGAAGGATTCGGTGGAAAGAGCTGCCTTGGTAATACCCAAAAGCAAGGGAGAAGCAGTTGCTTCCATCAGTGCCTCGCCCTGAGCGATGCGGGCACGAACTTCTGCATTTGCATCTTCAAACTCGTTTACATCTACCATAGAACCGGGAAGGAGCTTGGTAGAACCTGTGGTTTCTACTCTTACCTTTCTGGTCATCTGACGGGCAATGACTTCAACATGCTTGTCATTGATTTCTACCGCCTGGAGACGGTAAACCTTCTGAATTTCTTTTACGATATATTCGTAAGCGGCCTGCGTACCGTCAATGCGGATAATATCGGTGGGCTTTCTCATACCCTCGGTCAAAGCCTGACCGCGGACAACTGCCTGACCGTCTTCCACAATGATTCTCAGTCCTGCGGGAATCAGATAGCTCTTTTCGGTCTCGCCGTCGGGAGAAGAAACGATCACATGACGATTCTTCTTGGTATCGTCGATCTTAACGGTACCGTCGAAATCAGCAAGAATAGAAGGCTTCTTGGGGCTGCGTGCTTCGAAAAGTTCTTCAACACGGGGCAGACCCTGGGTAATATCGCCACCTGCAATACCACCGGTGTGGAAGGTTCTCATAGTCAGCTGGGTACCGGGTTCACCGATAGACTGTGCTGCAATGATACCGACTGCTTCGCCGATATTGACCTTCTTGCCGCTGGCAAGGTCAGCACCGTAGCAGTGCGCACAAACACCGTGGCGGCACTTACATCCGAAGACGCTTCTTACATATACTCTCTGAATACCTGCTTCCACAATTCTGTCGGTTGCAGTCTGGCTGATCATTTCGCCGTTCTGTACCAGAACCTCGCCGGTTTCGGGATGGATCACATCTGCAGCAGCGTATCTGCCGAGGATTCTGTCAGCAAGCTTTTCGATCATTTCCTTGCCTTCGGTGATATCCTCTACCCAGATACCTTCGGTAGAGCCACAATCTTCCTCACGGATAATAACCTCCTGCGCAACATCTACAAGACGGCGAGTCAGATATCCGGAGTCTGCGGTACGAAGTGCCATATCTGCAAGACCCTTACGGGAACCACGGGCTGCGATAAAGTACTCAAGCACATTCAGACCTTCGCGGAAGTTTGCCTTGATAGGCAGCTCCACGGTACGACCGGTAGCGGTAGCCATCAGGCCTCGCATACCTGCAAGCTGACGCATCTGCTTCATAGAACCACGGGCACCGGATACTGCCATCATATTGATGGGGTTGTCCTTGCGCAGGTTCTTCTGGAGTGCGGTGGTTACATCCTTGGTACATTCTTCCCAGATAGAGATCACTCTGCGGTATCTCTCCTCGTCGGTCAAAAGACCGCGGCGGAAGTGACGGGTAACCTCGTCTACCTTCTTATCGGCTGCAGCAATGATCTCGCCCTTCTGAGGAGGAACGGTCATATCCGATACGGATACGGTCAGAGCTGCTTTGGTAGAATACTTGTAGCCCAGTGCCTTGATCTTATCCAGCATTTCCACGGTTTCGGTGGAGCCGCAGTACTTGATAGCACGGTCGATGATCTTGCCCAGTTCCTTTACGGTAACAACAAAATCGATTTCGGGCTTGAAGAGATTTGCAGGATCGTCACGGTCAACAAAGTGAAGCTTCTGAGGAATCACGCTGTTAAATACCATACGGCCGTAGGTGGTATCCACAAGCTGAGATACTTCCTTGCCGTCGATGATCTTGGTCTGACGAACCTTAATGCGGGCATGAATACCCAGGTCCTTATTTTCGTAAGCCATTACCGCTTCGTCAAAGTCGCGGAACACCTTGCCTTCGCCCACTTCATCGGGACGGAAGGTAGGCTCTTCATCCTCAAATTCACGAACATAGGTCAGCCAGTAAGAACCGAGGACCATATCCTGAGTAGGAACGGTAACTGCTTTACCGGAAACAGGCTTCAGAAGGTTGTTTGCAGAAAGCATCAAAAATCTTGCTTCTGCCTGAGCCTCGGGAGAAAGAGGTACGTGAACAGGCATCTGGTCACCGTCGAAGTCCGCGTTAAATGCGGTACATACCAGAGGATGGAGCTTGATCGCTCTTCCTTCTACCAGAACAGGCTCGAAGGCCTGAATAGAAAGACGGTGAAGGGTAGGAGCACGGTTCAAAAGAACGGGATGCTCTTTGATAACATATTCCAGAGCGTCCCAAACCTCGTGGCTCATACGCTCAACCTTTTTCTTAGCGTCCTTGATGTTGGTGGACTTGCCGGTCTCAACCAGTCTCTTCATAACGAAGGGCTTGAAGAGCTCGATAGCCATTTCCTTGGGAAGACCGCACTGATAAAGCTTCAATTCGGGTCCTACAACGATAACGGAACGGCCGGAGTAGTCAACACGCTTACCGAGAAGGTTCTGACGGAATCTACCCTGCTTACCGCGGAGCATTTCGGACAGAGACTTCAAGGGACGGTTGCTGGGGCCGGTTACGGGACGGCCGCGGCGGCCGTTGTCAATGAGGGCATCAACTGCTTCCTGGAGCATTCTCTTCTCATTGCGGATAATGATCTCGGGAGCGCGGAGCTCAAGCAATCTCTTCAAACGGTTGTTACGGTTGATAACTCTGCGGTAAAGATCGTTGATATCACTGGTAGCAAATCTGCCGCCGTCCAGCTGTACCAAAGGTCTGATCTCGGGAGGAAGCACGGGAAGCACTTCCAGGATCATCCATTCGGGACGGTTGCCGGAAAGACGGAAATCCTCTACGATCTCAAGTCTCTTTGCCAGACGGAGCTTTTTCTGTCCGTTGGCGTTGTCCATTTCTTCGCGAAGCTCTACGGACAGCTTTTCAAGATCCAGCTCTGCAAGAAGCTTCTTCACTGCTTCTGCACCCATGCCTGCTTCAAAGTCATCTTCATACTTTTCTCTTGCAGCACGGTACTCCTGCTCAGTTAAAAGCTGCTGCTTTGCAAGAGGAGTGGAGCCGGGATCGGTTACGATATACTGTGCAAAATACAGTACCTTCTCAAGAAGACGGGGAGAAATATCCAAAAGGATACCCATTTTGGAAGGAATTGCGCGGAAATACCAAATGTGAGATACAGGAGCGGCCAATTCAATATGACCCATTCTTTCGCGGCGAACCTTGCTGGTGGTAATTTCAACACCGCACTTTTCGCACACCTTACCAACATATCTTACCTTTTTATATTTACCGCAATGGCATTCCCAGTCCTTGGTCGGTCCGAAAATGCGCTCGCAGAACATACCGTCTCTTTCGGGTTTCAAGGTACGGTAGTTAATGGTTTCGGGCTTTTTTACCTCACCATAAGACCATTTTCTGATGGCATCGGGAGAAGCCAGGCCGATTCTAATTTTATCAAAATCAATGTGTTCCATTCTCTTCCCCTCCTTCCTTAGTCTTCATTTCCGTCTTCGTTTTCATAGACGGAAGCAGAGCCCATATAATCGGAAAGATCTTCCTCGGGCTGTTCGGTGAATTCGGTAGAACCTTCTTCATCGTCAAACATGGGATCTTCAGCGTCATAGATCTGTTCACCAAGTTCAGACTGATCAATGGTCTGAATACCGGTGCTTTCCTCTTCGCTGACTTCTTTCAGGGTTACAATATTATCTTCTCTGTCGAGAACCTCAACATTCAGACCCAGAGCCTGCAATTCGCGAACCAATACCTTGAAGGATTCGGGAACGCCGGGAGTGGGAATGTTAAGACCCTTCACAATGGCTTCGAAGGTCTTGACACGGCCTACAACATCGTCAGATTTCACGGTAAGGATCTCCTGGAGGGTATAAGCTGCGCCGTATGCCTCCAATGCCCAAACCTCCATTTCACCGAATCTCTGTCCGCCGAACTGAGCTTTACCGCCCAGAGGCTGCTGAGTAACCAGAGAGTAAGGTCCGGTGGAACGGGCGTGGATCTTATCGTCAACCAGGTGATGGAGCTTCAGGTAATACATGTAACCTACCGTTACACGGTTATCAAAGGGTTCACCGGTTCTACCGTCGTAAAGAACGGTCTTACCGTCGGGCTCAAAGCCTGCTTCTACCAGAAGGTCCTGAATGTCCTGCTCGTTTGCGCCGTCGAATACGGGAGTCATAAAGTTAACGCCCAATTTCTTGGCAGCAAGACCCAAATGCACCTCAAGCACCTGACCGATGTTCATTCGGGAAGGTACGCCCAAGGGGTTCAGTACGATATCAAGGGGAGTACCGTCGGGCAAGAAGGATCTTCAGCTTATCGTCGCTGAAACACGCGCTGATGCTGAAAAGATGAATGCTATCTTTGCCGAGAAGACCGTTAGGGTAATAGACGGTAGGACCGTTCTTTACGGCGGTAGGACCGGTGAGCCCTTT
>JAZSAT010000015.1:0-64778 GCA_045602025.1 Eubacteriales bacterium
AAAGAGTCGGTATTGCACAGGCCCTTATCGGAAATCCTCCTGTTTTGATTTTCGACGAGCCTACGGTAGGCCTTGACCCTAAGCAGATCATTGAGATCCGCAATCTCATTAAAAAGCTCGGCAAAGAGCATACGATCATTCTTTCTACCCATATTCTTTCTGAGGTTCAGGCGATCTGCGACCGTATCGTTGTTATCAACAAAGGCAAGATCGTAGCAGACGAAAAAACCGAAAACCTCTCTCGCGCGGTAGAGGATAAGCATAAGATGACCTACAAGATCTGCGGTCCTCAGAATGAGGTGCTGAAACTGATCAAATCCACGCCCGGCGTTGTTTATGCAGAGATTTTGGGTCAGAGAGAAAATGAAAGCACCGCTTACCTTGTGGAAAGCGCAGAAAATATTGATATCAGAAAGCCTCTGTTCTTCGCCTTGGCAGAGAAAAGATGGCCTGTGATCGGCATGGATGTGGTTGGAATGGATCTTGAGGATGTGTTCCTTGCGCTGATCACCGAGAAAAACCAGAATAAGAAGGGAGGAAAATAAATGCTAGCAATTTATAAAAAAGAGATTCGCTCTTACTTTGTGAATCCCATCGGATATATTTATGTTGCACTTTTTCTTGCAATCTCCTCTCTTTTGTTCACATATACCACCCTGTATTCCGGTACTTGCGAAACAAGCGTCTACTTTACCTTCATGCTCTATCTCTTTGTTGTCCTCATTCCTCTTCTGACGATGAGAATGATCAGTGAAGAAAAGAAAACAAAAACAGAACAGATCCTTCTTACTACGCCCGTTTCGCTTTTCAGCGTGGTATTTGCAAAGTTTCTTGCTGCATTTACCTTGTTTGCGGGTACGCTTCTTGCTTCCTGTTTGAATTTTGTCGTTCTTTATTTTTACGGTACCCCCAATACAGCGATTATGTTTTCCACCACGGTCGGTATTCTTTTGATCGGTGCTGCCTTTGTAGCGATCGGTATTTTTGTTTCCGCTTGTACTGAAAATCAGTTGGTTTCTGCTTTTGTGACGATCGTTGCCATTGCTTCCACTCTTGTGATCGGAATTCTTGCAAACTATGTGCCCTTTACACCTCTTCGTGTGGTGATGAAATGGCTGTCTGTTTTCGATCGCTTTTATGTGTTCACCTACGGCTATTTTGACCTGGTTGCGATTCTATACTATATTTCAATTTTGGTAATCTTTATTTTCCTGACCGTTCGTGTTTTGGAAAAACGCCGCTGGGAATAATAAAAGCTTAGAATTAAAGGAATGTTTTTATGGATAAAAAACTGAAAGAACAGAAGAAAGTATTTTCTTCCAGAAAATTTAAGTACGGTGCTGCCGCTACTGCATTCACAGTGCTTTTCATCGCTGCTTTGATTCTTGTGAATGCGATCTTTTCTGCCATTGATTCCAAATACAGTCTTTATTTTGATTTGACAAAGGATCAGATCTTTTCTATCAGTGATTCTACTGTGGAAATGGTCGATGCCTGCCTTCTTGACTATGAAAAAGAGCAGAAGGAGGATGCCAAGATCAAAATTTCCTTCCATAGCGCGAGAGACCGAATTATGGAAGATGAAATGAAGAGCTGGGTCGTGAATCTTGCGGAAAGCTATGCAGAAAAATACGATGAGATCACGGTTGAGTTCAATGAAGATCTGAATTCTCATCCTGAAAAGTATTTGTATTATAAGGATCTTGGATATGATATCAACAGCAATACCATTATCATTTCCAATTCCAAGGCAAAGGGAGCTTTTCGATACCTAACCTTTGATTCCTGTCTTGTATATGACGAAGCAGGGGAGAATGTATGGGCTTTCCAGGGCGAAATGAAGTTCAATGCTGCACTTCTTTATATTACCTCTCGAAAGAGCCCTATCGTTACCTTTACCGCAGGTCACGGAGAATCGGTTCCCGAGGCACTTACTACGACCTTTACCAATTGCGGTTTTACCATTGAAACGGTGGATCTGACTCGCGATGAGATCAGCGAAGATTCCAAAATGCTGATCATGTGCAACCCCCAAAAGGATCTTACTTATTCCGAAAGCGATACTGCCGTTACGGAGTATACAAAGATCTCCGATTATTTGAACGATTACCGTTCTATGGTGGTGATCGGTTCTCCCACAATGCCCGAGCTTCCTGTTTTGGATGAGCTTCTCGCTGATTTCGGATTGGAGCTTGTTCGCAATCAGGTAGTTATGGATGACATTCATTGTCATACCCAGAACAACCGTATGATCTATACCAATTATGAAAAAAGTGAAACGGTAGCCGGTGCGTTGACCAAATCCCTGACCGATCTTTCCAATCCTCCCAGAACCATTTCCTTCGATTCTGCTCCCATTCGCATCCTTGACGAGGGAGACGGAAAGGTTACCATTGTTGAACCTGTTTTGACCAGTTCTGATAATTCCTATGTGGAGCTTATCACTGAAGAGGGAACAAAGAAGGAAAAAGGTCCCTTTAACCTGATGGCAATTTCCACCCGCTTTACCTATGTGGATAACACGGAGACTTACGGACATCTTTTGTTGATCGGTAGCCAGAATTTTACCGAAACTAATGCATTCCGTGAGCAGTTTGGTAATACGGATATTGTCCATAATATGATCCGTCTGTTGTCGGACGAGGATATTGCAATGGAGACCCATTACAAGGTGCTTGAGGATTACACGATCGATATGGAGAGCGGTGCAGTTTATGTTTACGGCATCGTAGCGGCGATCGTAGTTCCTTTGGCGATCTTTGCTTTGGGTACGGTTGTATATATCAAGAGAAAGCATATGTAATGAGGAAACTATGAAAGAGATAAGCAATCAGGAAAAGAAATTTTCCTTGTTAAAAATTTGGCAGGATAAAAGGCTCCGAGCGATCCTCATTTCTTCGGCAATCATTTTGATCTGTGCGCTCATCTATGTGGTTCTTCTTTTCACAGTACTGAAAACGGAAGAAAAAGAAGTTTTGCCCACAGAAGGTAATCACGGGGAAGAAATGGTCAACGGCCGTCCCTTTGTTATTGATCCTGTTGAATCTGACCGTATTTTAAGCATTGATGTGGAAAATGAATTCGGCGGATTCCGTTATTATCTCGGCGATGATGATCAGTACTACTTTGAAAATGCAGAATTTATGTTTTATGATCAAAACACCGATTTTACGGATGAAGAAGCAAGTAACCCTACCGATGTTTTAAGCAGTCTTTCTATGGTGGATTCCCTTGTGAGCCTGGCTCGTTATATGCTTGCCACTGAAGAAGTTGTAGGTTACGACAAGGCCAATCTTTCAGCCTACGGTCTTGAGGGAAGAGGGCAAGCAGCCATCACCTTAACTTACCTTAATGAAAAGGATGAAGAGGTATCCAAAACAGCTTTTATCGGTAAGCCTACTGTTTCCGGAAGCGGATATTATGTAATGGCTGAAGGTAGAGAGGCCCTTTACATCGTTGCTGACAATTACCTGTCAAAATGTATCTTTACCGATGTGAAGGCTTATCTTTTACCTCGCGTTGCACTTCCGGCTTCTTCCACGGAATATACCGATGTAAAAGAGCTTGTAATCAAAAAGAAGGGAGAGGTGTTTGCTTCCCTTCGTGATCTGACCGATGAAGAATATAAAGAGGCAGGCGAACTCTTCACTCATGTATTCACGCATCCGGAAGGATATTATCCCTCCACGGAGAATTTGCAATCTCTCCTTGAAACCTTTGTTTCCTTCAGCGGAGAGGAAGTAATTGAGTATGATATTGCAAAAAGACTTTCCGATCCCGAGCAAGCACAAGGGATGCTGGATCTTTTCCATCACTATAGTCTGATGGATGCGGAAAATCGCTGGAATTATGAATTGTATTATCAGTATAAAGATTTTGACACAACTCTTTATATCAGCGAAAAATTGGAAGTAACCTCGGATCAAGATGGCGAAAATGCTGAAAAACATTATATTTACTATATTTATTCACCCGATTTCGATCTGATTGCGGAATTTGATGCTACAGAACTGAAATGGGTTGAATGGGATATGCTTGATCTTTTGGATAATCATTCCTTCTCCGTTCCCATCGACAATGTATCTTCAATGGAGTTTTCCTTTGAAGATACCTATGCAAAGTTCTCCCTGCAAGGAGAAAAGGACGGCCTCAAGGTTACCTCCTCAAGCGGTGTGAAGGTTGATACTGATAACTTCCGTCAGCTTTATAAAGCAGTCCTCTTTACCACAATGGACGGATATGCCTCTAAGCCGGAAGAAGCGGATGAGATCTTAAAGCTTAATATTGTTTTGCGTGATGGTAATGAATATCATTATGTGTTCTACGGAATGACCGCTCGCAAGGCCTATTATTCTCTGAATGGCAGTGGAGAGTTTTACATTAACCGTGATTATGTAAAACAGATGATGACTGCCTGCAACGACATCTTGAGCGGAAAAACCGTGATAGTTGACCGCAAAAACTAATAAAAAAGGAGCAGAATTTCTGCTCCTTTTAATTATAAAAAGCACTCCCAAGGAGTGCTTTTATTTTATCGATACTGTGCTACTGCATTGTGTGCGGCGTTTTGCAGGACGGTGATCTTTTCCTCGCTAAGCTCATAATTGGGACGCCAGGTGTTTCCAACGCAGCTTTTTCCGGTTAAAAATTCAAACCAAACACAAGCGTTAAGATACTGTCCGCCTCCGATATCGCCATCGTGGGACAGATCGTCAGGTTTTCCGTTGCGCAGACAAAGCTGATTGCCTATTACGGGATTATATCTTGCATCCAGCCAAGCTACACCGGAAGGAACAATGGGGAGATTAAATTCGTTTCTGATTTCTTTTGAAACTGTGATCTTTGCCTGTTGATAATTAACCTCATCTTCTTTTGTTTTCATATAGAAGCCTTGGGGTTCGTTGGCAAATCCTACTTGCGGAACCCAAGTGCAGTGCCAGACAAATTGCGTCATAGGGAACTGCTCTTTAATAAATCCAAGCAGATAACCAAGATATGCCTTTTCCCCGCGAAGTCCGTCAATTCCGCCGACTCGGTAAGTGCGCCCGCCTTCCTGGAAGGAGATTATATCCCAATTCTCCTTTTTCAAGGTGGAGGTAAGAGAGATGGCCGGGCTTACCTTCTTTCTGCCGTTGGAATTGGTTTGATACAGTTCACAAGCAGTCGATTTTTGAGTGTGCCAATTCCAATGCTCTCTCATTTCAGCACCGGAGGCGTACAGATTGTAGATATTTAGCTCGATTCCTGCTGTCCTGGCAATTTCATAAAGCTCGTCTACATAGTAATAGCAGTAGCTGTTACCGATCATCAGGATATTCATTTTGTTATCGACTCTCGGATCTTCTTTTTGCATAATTTTCTTTTCTTCAGGTTCTTCTTCCTTAGTTTTAGCTTCTTCCAGGTGCTTTTTTGTCGTTGTTGTTACTTTGGTGGTTCTTTCTTTTTCTTCATGAGGCGG
Organism: Eubacteriales bacterium; assembly: GCA_045602025.1. Lineage (GTDB taxonomy): Bacteria > Bacillota > Clostridia > Oscillospirales > SIG627 > RGIG5579. The sequence continues at coordinate 5,459 of JAZSAT010000015.1, forward strand.
TTCACTCAGAGAGGGTGAACAAGCAGAAAGAAGCATAGAAAGGATCAGGCAGAGAATGATAAGTAGATTTGTTTTTTTCATTTTGTCTCCTTTGCACTTTCTACTGCTTTGTGAGCAGCTTCCTGAAGTGCCGCAACTTTTTCTTCGCTCAGATCATAATCGGGTCGCCAGGTGTTTCCAACACAACTTTTTCCGGTTAAAATTTCAAACCAAACGCAGCCGTTTAAGTATCTTCCGCCGCCGGTATTACCGTCGTGACAATAATCACCCACCTTACCATCCACATGGCAAAGAGTATCGCCGACTCTTGCATCTGATCTCGCAAGCTGCCAGGCATCTCCAACGGGGATTCTTTGAAGATCATATTTTTTGCAAAGGGAGAGAGCTACATCACGGGTTACAGTGTGCTGTATTTCCTGAGCTTCTTTTGTCAAAATAGAGCCGTTTGCTCCTGAGTAACCCACTTCGGAAGCCCATGTTTGATGATACATATAAGTGCTTTTTGGGAATTGCTCGCGGATCAATTTCATCAGATCTCTCATGTAGGGCTCGAGTTCACTAAAAACAAGATCTCTGTCCAAGGAGCGAACAGGGTTGACCGCCTCTTGCATGGTGATCACATCCCAATTTTCCTTGGATAAGCACTGCATAAGATTACAGTTGTTATTGATCATTTTTCTGCCTGTGCTATCAGTTTTAAAAAGCTGATAGGGTGTTTCATTGAACTTTTCAAACTGCCAATGTTGGCTCAGTCTGCAGCCGGAGTAATAAACATTGTATATATTCATTTCAATGCCTTCTGCTTTTGCGATCTGATACAATTCATTGGTATAATAATAGCAGGCGGAATTTCCGATCATTAAAATGTTGAAAGCAGAGTCTTCTGAAGGATCCTCTTTTTGAAGGATCTTTTCAGCAGTTTCTTTTTCTTCCGGCTTGACAACCGGCTCCTCAGCATCTTTCAGTGAACTTGAGCAGGAACAGAAAAGAAGCGTGAGGAGTAACAGCAAAGAGAAAAAACGCATAATTTTCATATCAGTTTCCTTTCGATTCTTCTACAGCACGATGAGCTGCTTCTTGTAAAACAGAAATCTTATCTTCGCTGATACCGTATTCGGGACGGTAAGAATTTCCGATGCAGCTTTTCTCGGTAAGAATCTCAAACCAGGTGCATGCATTAAGATACTGACCACCGCCGATATCGCCGTCATGGTATTTGTCGTTTTTATTGACACTTTGACATAAGGTATCGCCGATCTTTGCGTTTTGTCTTGCGATCTGCCAAGCATCACCGGAGGGTATTCTTGTCAGGGGAAGGGTTTCACAGAGCTTTAAGGAAACATTTCTGACAGACTCATAGCAAGCAGTTTGTTTTTCTTCGGTTAAAACCTTTTTGTTCTCTTCAATGGAGGCGGGATCGGAACCGGCGGGACCTTGGTATCCAACCTCATACCCCCAGGTCTGCTGCCACAGAAGCTTTGCTTTCGGGAATTTTTTTTGCAAAAGCTGGGTGAGAAGCTCTGCATAAGGTGTACAGGTTTCCATAGAGGCATCGTAAAATTCGCCAACGCTGGGATCAAAGTGTTGCTGAAGAGAAATAAAGTCCCAATTTGCTTTGGAAAAACAGTAATCTAAATTTACATTGTTTTCAGAAGATCTGGAAGGTAGATCGGTGGAACAGGAGTAGAGGGTATATTTCTTTTCCTTTGTATAATACCATTCCCAGTGCCATTGAAGTCTGCAGCCGGAGTAATAAACCGTGTAAAGACGCATAGGGATATTATGCTCTTTTGCAAGACCGAGGATCTCGTCAGGGAAGTTTGTGCAGAAGCTGTTGCCGATCATCAGCACGCATAACTCGCCGTCTTCTGCGGGATCTTCCACAGTATCCTCTGGTTTTTCTGTTTTGGTTGCTTCGGTTTTGATCTCCTCTTTTTCTTCTTCCACAGGCTCCTCCGGGAGGCGGGAACAAGAGATCAAATTAATCGGCAATAAAAACAGGAGTGCAAGGATCAAAGCAAAAAATCGTGTTTGAATTTTCATAAAAGATTCCTCCAATTTGATACAATTAGTATATCTTTTTCTAAGGAAAAAGTCAATGAAACAAGCATAAAAAAGGAACCAAAGCAAAAGCTTTGGTTCCTTTTTTTCTTTTTAATCGAAGAGTTCTACCTTGTCGCCGATCTCGCTTTCGTTTCCGGGATTGGCAGGGGTGATTACCTGATTAATATTATTGATATAATTGTGGGTTTTCTGAATGTAAATAAGAACTTGCTTTGCAAGCCTATTATCGGGCTCGTTGTTGATGATCATCTGTGCGATCCAATCTACCTGATCTGAAAGCTTTAAGCAAACCTTATCGTTCTTATCGTAGACGGTAATGCTCTTTTCGTTCTGCATCTTGGACACACTGATGAACAGATCGATGGAGAATTTGTAAATTTCGCCATCGAAAACGGGATCGGAAATGTCACAAATACTCGTTACATCCTCACCATCAACAAGAACCTTGAGATCTTCTGCATCTTCTGCATTTTGTGCCTGGCCGTAAAGGCGAATGGCAATGGCGTCATTCATCAAAAGATTCTTTCCGGTAAAGGTGAGAAGTGCTCCGTCTTCTCCACGCTCTCCGCTGGGAGCAGGAGTGATCACCTTGTAACCGAGGGTGTGCACATTGTTTTCACCGTTTGCGACTCTGCCAAGATCTGCAATGGACTGGAAGAGTGCTTTCTCATTGGGTCTTGTGGAGTTTAATACACCAAGCTCTGCAAGCTTTATAATCGTATTGTGCTCGGCTGCTTTAGAATCATACATCGCAGTTGCAATGACTTCGAATTCAGTATTAAAGTCGGAAAGGCCGATGCCGTTAAATACAAGTGCGTAGTAATTACCCTCCAAAACAAGATCGGAATAAGATCCGGAAGCGATTTCCTTCCCGTCGAGCTTAACCACATAAGTGAAGCGTTCGGTAATATCTGCCTTGTTGTAGTAGAACTTAACGCCTACTCTGGTGTCGAGGATCAGCTTTGCACCAATAGGTGACATACTGTAACCTACGATGGAGTATCCGTTTTCGGTTACTTCTTTGTAAGAGCCTGCACTGCCGCTTCCGCTTGAGATAACCACAATTTCGGCTTCGGAAATATCATTTGCGAAGAAGTACTCGTGCTCATTCATCCAGCCTTCTTTTTGATCAATGTTGAAAGTGCCGGTTACTTTGTCAGCGGAAACAAAGGAATTCTTTCCGAGAATAAGAGCACCTGTACCGCCCGCCGCATTTTCACAAGCGAGAGATCCGTAAATTGCGGGAGAACCGTTTGCGGTGGAAAGTGTAATGTCGGTACCGCTTGCGGTGCCGTAAAATTCACCGCCTGCAATGGTGGTGCTGTGGGAAGCGGTGCTTCCTGCTGCGTCACCGCTGAAAAATTCTTTTTCAAATACAGCACTGCTTCCTGCAGGAACTGTGGTTGTGATGGTGCCTGCAGTTGCATCGGTGCCGCCGCAGCCGGTCACAAACTTTTTGGTGATGGTACCGCCAAGAATGTTGCTTATTGTGTTGCCGGTTACATTTCCTTTTTTGCCGGAGCCGTAGAAGGTAGCAATTTCGCCGCCCTTTACCGTGTTTGTAACAGTGCCGGGAATGGAGCCGCCGGCTTCGTTGCCTCCGTAGAAGGTAGTGATCAAACCACCGTTTACGGTAGTTTCTACGCTTGTGTTGATCTTGCCGGAGACGGTGCCTGCGTAGAGCGTAGTGATGGTACCATCGTTGATCGTGGAGGTGATCGCACCGTTTACCGTTCCGGTATTGGAAGCACCGTAGAAGGTGGTAATGTTGCCGCCGTTTACAATGTTTATGATCTTGCCGTTAACAGTGGCAGAAGCGGTACCGCCCATAAAGGAACCGATGGTCGTTCCCTTGCCGATGGTTGTTTGAATGGCAATGTTTTCGGTAGAATCGCTGTTCACCGCAGTTCCGTTAGAGCCAGCGTAGAAGGTATTGATGGAAGTATTTGAAAGATTGTTGGTAATGGTCTTAACCGCACCGCCGGTTCTGGAGCCTGCATAGAAGAAGTGGCTGGAGGCACCGGTAAAGTTGTTTACAATATTTTCTACAATGAAATCACTGGTGCTCATTGCCTTGAAGATTCTTGCACCGCCAAAGCCTGAATAAACATTTGCAGTTCCTGAGAAATTGTTTTCAACATCGCGGATCTTAATTGCGCCATTGCCGATAGATGCACCGATAAAAGCAAAGGTTGTAGTTTCAGCAGTTCCGCTTTCATCGGTCAAAATACCGCCCTGAACGGAAATGTTTGCATTTCCGCCGATATTGTTTGTAACCTTAGGAATTACAACATCTTTGTTGTAGCCGGCAGAACCGCCTACAAAGCTTAGGAGGAAATTGCCTCCTGTTACGTTGTTTATAACTTCGCCGACGCTTGTCATACTGCCTGTAGTGTATACACCGATAAAGCCGCCCTTGAAGGTACCGCCTGTGATCGTGTTTACCGTACCAAGGGTACCTGCGCCGCCTGCGGTTGTGTGAACTGCAGTGCTACCGTTTGCTTCACCTAAGGTGCCGCCCAAAACATTCAGCTTGGAATAGCCGGTAAGGCTGTATTCGCCCTTTGCTGCGACAAGCTCTTTGACAATAGAAGTATCTTTTGCATCTTTGCCGATCGTAATGGCAAGATCACCTGTGTGAGTGCTACCGTTAATACCGATCAGAGAAGTAACGGTTGCCCCACTTTTCACGATGACTTCGGATTCCTTGATGGAAACGTTGGAAGAGGTTCTTCCTTTTACATTGGCTACCGTACCGCCGTCAACGATTACTTTTGCGACGATCTTGGGAGAATTCGCGGTGGTTTCACCTCCCACTGCAGAAGCGGTGCCATTATAGGATGTGCCTTTTCCGAAGGTGACAGAGGTAACAGTACCGTCCGGGATGCTTTCCCAGGCACCAAAGGCACCGGAGGAGGCAAAATCATCACCGTTGAAGGAGGTAGTAGTATTACCGAAGGTAACATTTTCAAATACTACTTCGCCGCTTCCTGCATAGAATGCGGAATTTGCTGCCGTGTTCAGAGTAAGATTTTTAAAAATATAACTGTTTCCGGAAGCTACCTTTGCAGCGGAAAGAGAAAGGGACGCACCGCTTTGTCCTTCAATGATAATGGGAAGGCGGTCGCCATCGTTATTAAAGATGGTGCTTTCACCGAAGAGAAGGGAAGAGGTGTCTGTTGCCGCGCCGGTAAGAAGAACTCGGATTGCATCATCTGTCGCAAAAGAGCCGTTCTTTTTGGAATCAATGGCTTTTGCAATGGTCTTATAAGGAGCGTTTTTGCTGCCGGTTCCGGTAGAGTCGTTACCGGAAGAAGCATTTACATAAACATCTGTGGTGTTGTAGGTAAATACAACATTGAATTTGTAAACCTTAATAACACCGTTTTTCGCAGCAACCTTTACCGTGATCACATTGTCTTCATCGGGTAAGAGATCTTTGTTGCCGGAAATATAAGAAGTTGCATTTTCAGATACGGGAACAGGCTTCACATCAACCGATGTGGTTCCGTAAACGAGGTTCAGTGTATATTCCGTTTTTTCGGAAGAAAATTCTTCTGCCAAAGAGCCACTGCCGAAGGTGATGGAAGAAAGAAGTGCATTTGCATCTTCGGGGTTGGGTTCGTTGGTAAGATCTACCATAAAAGGAACTGTCTTGATTTTGCCGTCCGGCTGATTTTCTGCCTCTGCGGGCTCGGACATTGCACAGTGGAGAACACCGACCTGGGTGCTTCCGGAATAGAGATTAAGATCAAAGGAGAAATAACCGTAAGCGGGAACAGAGGCCGTGCTCTTTCCGCTGGCAAGGAGTGCATCCTCGAAGTCAAGCTCTACTTCGAAAATCGTAACAGGATCGCCTGCAGCATCCTCAGAAACCGATCCCCAATAGGGAAGGGCGTAAGAAAGAGCCTTGTTATAACGGCGGGAAGCGGTGGTATTCGTGATGGTTCCGTCTTCGGCAACCTTTCGGCCGGAAACTGCGGTTACCTGTGTGTCAAGCCATGTGCCGTCATCATATTTTGCGGAATTGGCATTGTTCATAATGAAGGTGGTCAATGCACCGGAGTTTTTGGTGTCGTTGTCACTTGCGTCTCCAAAGCCGAGGAAGGTAGTCAGACCGTAGTTGCCGGTGTGATTGCTTTCCTGAATGATAATGCCTGCATACAGGGCATCCTCATCGCGGGAAAGGTAAAGATCAATATAAGAAGGAAGGGTATAGTCCAAGGGATTGCCGTTCATATCCTCTGCCCAAAAGCCGTTGTTTTCTTTTGTCAAATGGTAAACGGGATTCTCGGTGCCGTATTCAAGCACATCGCTGCCATTCAATTTATGTCCGTTGATGATACCGTCTTGAACAGGGGGATGCTCTACCGATTTTGATAAAATGGTGTTTTGATCGTAAGGAACATTTTCAGCGAAAGCAAATGCCGCAACTGAAAGGACAAGGAGAACGCTCAGCGTAAGAGCAATGATCGATTTTTTATTCAGTTTCATTTTCTGTTCTCCTTTCTTTATTTAGCGTAGTTTGCGCCGTAAAGATCGGCAACTGCCTGATGTGCAGCTTCCTGCAGTGCGCTGATCTTTGCTTCGGAAATTGTGTATTCCGTAGGACGCCAGGTGTTGCCGAGACAGCTTCTGCCGGTAATGGTTTCATACCAGGTGCAGGCATTCAGATACTGACCGCCGCCGGTGGTACCGTCGTGGTAGTTGTCACCGCCGGTTCCTTTGTTACAAAGGGTGTCACCGATGAGGCTGTTTGCTCTTGCAAGAGCCCAGGCATTTCCGCTGGGAACCACGGGGAAGAAGTCATAGCCGGAAAGCTTCTTGGGAGGATTCATCATTTGGGAAATGGTGTAGATGGTCTTCTTGATGTTTTCGTGCTCTGCTGCCTGCTGTTCTGCGGAGGCCATGCTCCAAGAGCCGTTGACATAGCCTACCTGGAAGGACCAGGTCTGATGCATCAAAAGGGTTGCATTCGGCTCGGTTGCTTCCAAATAGCGGAAGATATTGGGAAGATAAGGAACAGATTCTTCCATGCACTTTTCATAAGAATTGGATTCGTTGATACCGTAGTGGTCCTGAACGCTGATAAAGTCCCATTCGGGTCTTTCCAGATTCTCTTTCCACGCAAGACAATCTTTCGTGTTCATATTGGTAGAAATGGTGGTACCGGCAGGGTTATCCACATGAGAAATGAAGGTCAGAACATTTTCACCCTCTTGCGTGTCGTTGTTGGTATAATCGTGGATCAGCCAGTTCCAGGTGTTCTTTGCAGGAACGCCGGACCAATAGGTGTTGCAGATATTTAATTTGATTCCGTCTGCCGCAGCGATCTGGATCAGCTCGTCCAAATAGTAGTAGTTAAAGCTGCAGCCGATCATCAGAACATTGTATTCTGCATCAAATTCCTTGTTCTGTGCGTCGTAGAAGTGGTTGGATACGGTAACATAATCGCCGTAAACCACGGTACCGTCGCTGTAAACAGCGTAGGGTCTCAAGGTAACGAAAGAGGAATCGGTGATCTGGAAGGTATAGGCTCCGCTTCCGTTCAGATTTGTGCCTTCATTGGTATAAGAAAGATTTGTCTTTCCTATATTCGCGGTTGCGCCCTTTAAAATACCCTTTGCTGTGATACCGCTGCCTTCTACGGCGTAGCTTGCAGTATAGGCGTAAGTGGTACCGCTGACTTCTGCAGAAAGGGAAGTGATCTCAGGCTTTGCATAAGTCTTGGAAGGGGCCGTGCCCATCATATTGATTACATGAGGAATGATATTTCTGGTCGTTCCGTAATCAGCTTTAAATGCTTCACCGATGGTTTGTCCGGTAGGCAAAGCAAGGTCTTTGGAAAGACCGTAATGCCAGTAGCTGACACCGGAAGAACCATTGTAAAAACCTACGAAAGCATAAAGGTACAGTCTGTCCCCGTCGTTAAAGCTTACGGAAGAACGGGCGATTTTAATTTCGTAAGTCGTGTTGTTCTGATCATAGGTTCCGGTAGAGTCTGTGGCACTGTCTGTTTTTGCAGAGCGCTCTGCATATACATAATCCGTACCGCTGCCGGAGCCGGTAGCACCGCCGGAGGCGGAAAGGAGCATCGAGTAGGATTTTGCACCGGAAAAGGGACTTTCACTGGTTTCACCGAAGTTCGTTCCCAAATACATTGCCAAAGCGTATTTGCTTGCAGAATAGGTCCTGCTGATCAGATCATAGTAGAAGTAGAGGTACTCGTCGTCGTAAGTAGCATAAATATTAAGCTGCTTCGGGCGGTACTCTGTAGCAATGTCGGTGATAGCGGATCCGGCCGTGTCACCGGGAGCGGACACAAAGATGCCGTCGGATGCACCGCTGGACTGACCGAAGCTGTTAATGAGCACATAGGAATTCTTTTCCGCTGCGCTCATCGTACCGTCAACGGTTATTGTATTTGCGGTGGAATATACATCGGAGTGATCCTGTCCGAAAGCTTCCATCGCATAGGGGTAAGGTGCCGCCTTTGGATCTGCGCTTGCCGTGGTAGGGGTCAGCACAGAAAGAACGGGCAGAAGAATCGCAATGAGGCAGATGCCTGTTACGATCTTCCAGGTTGTTTTCTTGTTCATAGACTTCTTTCCTTTCTCGAAAAAGTAAGTATATAATTATACACATGTATTTTATCATATAGCGCGCGTGAAAACAATTGACATTTTCGCGAAAAAAAAGCCGATAAATTATGCAATATGTCAAGGGAAAAGCAAAGTAAAAAAACGGTGCCGATCCGGCACCGTTTCATTCGTTTTCAAATTGAAAGGGACAACTCTCGCATTTTGGGTTTTGTGCTTTGCAGTATTCTCTTCCGAGAAGTATGATCCGATGGCAAAAATCGGACTGCTCCTTCTTCGGAATGATCTTCTCTAAATCCTTTGTAACCCGGGCAGGGTTTTCACTGTCTGTCAGAGAAAACCTTCCCGCAAGGCGGATACAGTGGGTATCGGCAACGATGTGAGGGTCACCGAAAACATCTCCCATCATTAGATTCGCAATCTTTTCCCCAACACCGGGAAGAGAAAGAAGTGTCTCTTTATCCTCGGGTACTTTTCCGTCAAACTCTAATAAAAGAACTTGACTCATTTCCTTGATCTGACTGGCTTTTGTACGAAAAAGTCCGCAAGGACGCACCGCTTCCTCTAATTCGGGAAGCGAAGCGCAGGCAAATGCTTTTACATCCGGGTATTTCTTAAATAAGGAAACAGAAACCTCATTTACTCTTTTATCGGTGCACTGCGCGGAAAGCCGAGCCATTACAAGCAGCCGAAAGGGATCTCCCTGAAAATCCAAGGCACATTTTGCATCCGGATAGATTTCTTTTAATTTTTTGTGGATCTGTTCGGCTCGAAGCTTTTTGCTTTTTGAAAACCGATGCAGTAAAGGACACTTTTTTTGCGTCATCATTTTTCTCCTTTTATCCGATAAAACCATTATAAAATGACAAAAAGAGAAAGTCAATATGATCACAAAACTTGCTTTTTTTTACCGAACACTTGATTTTTTATGTAGATATGGAGTACAATATGCATATACAGTTTTTAGGAGGCACTGCTATGAATCAGGTGATTGCGCTTGTCGGAATGTGCGGCAGCGGCAAAAGTGTTTGCTGTGAGGAATTTCAGAAAAGCGGCTGGGAGTATGTATACTTCGGCGGCGTTACTATGAAAGAGCTTGAGAAAAGAGGCCTCGAGAGAAATGAGGTCAATGAGAGAGCTGTTCGGGAAGAGCTTAGAAAAACATACGGCCCAGCAGCCTTTGCGATCCTTCTTCAGGATGAGATCAAAGAAAAACTTCAAAAAAGCAATGTTTGCCTTGACGGCCTTTATTCCTGGTCAGAGCTTAAGGTGCTGAGAGAAGCCCTTGGCGATCTTCTTACCGTTGTGGCGATTGTTACCGAAAGGAAAAAACGCTACGGCAGAATCGCTCAAAGAGTGATCCGCCCCCTGACTCCCGAGCAGGCGGAGAGCCGCGATGTAGCTGAGATTGAGAATATGGAAAAGGGCGGTCCCATTGCTATGGCGGATCTTTTCCTGTTTAACGACGGAGATATTGACGAATTTCGTGCAGCGACTCGCAGGATCATTGCCCGCGCCGAAAATGGCGAACTGTAAGCAGCTGTTTGTTGACAAATTGACTTCTTTGGTCTATAATTCTCCTTGGTTTGAAATTTGAAAAAGGATGGTAGAACCTGATTTGAAAAAGCAAAAAAACGATATTGTTTATGATATACGCAGTATGATTGCAAATACTGCCTCCCGTTTGCCGGAAAAGGATTATCTGGTATATAAGCGCGGCGGAGGATTGGAATCTCTGACCTATGAAGGTCTGGAAGAGAGAGTGCGCGCTTTGAGCGAAGCTTTTCTTGAAATGGGCCTTGGCGGCGAGAGTGTTGCTGTGATTGGTGAGACCAGCCCCGAATGGATCATTACCTATCTTGCTACGATCATTGTCGGCGGTGTTGTGGTTCCTTTGGATAAGGAGCTTTCCTCCGAAGCGATCATCGGCTTTGCTAAAAAAGCAAAATGTAAAGCGGTTGTGTATTCCAAGAAATTTACCGCAATTTTTGAAGAAAATGCATCTGAGTTTTCCACGGTGGATTATCTGATCCGCTTTTCTCCAGATGAAGAGCCTTCTCTTGCTTTCGATGCTCCCGAAAAGGGAATCGTATCCTTCCTTGATGTGCTCAATTTCGGCAGAAAGCTTGTAGAAGACGGCCTGGATCGTTACGACGGCCTTCCCGTAGACCTTGAAAAGGTCTGCGCGATCCTTTTTACTTCCGGTACCACAGGCACCTCAAAGGGTGTTATGCTTTGTCAGAAAAACATTGTGCACGCGATCAATGCTTCTTATCGTTGTACCGGCTTTGAAGAAGATGATACCATTGTATCTGTTCTTCCGATTCACCACACCTATGAAATGACCTGCGGTATTTTAACACCGCTTTCCATCGGTGCAACGGTATGCATCAACGATTCTTTGAAGTATATCGTTCGCAACTTCCAGCTTTTCCGTCCCACGGGACTTGTTCTGGTACCTCTTTTTGTTACTACTGTTTATAAAAAGATCTGGGAAACCGCCAAAAAGAGCAAAAAGGATAAGCTTCTCCGCGGCAGTATTGCCGTTTCTGATGCACTGCGTAAGGTGAAGGTGGATCCTCGTAAGCTTCTTTTCAAGAGTGTTACGGATGTGTTCGGAGGCAGACTTAAGAGAATTATTTGCGGCGGTGCACCTATGTCTGCGGATCTTGTTGCAGAATTTGATGCCTTCGGTATCAAGCTTTGTCAGGGCTACGGCATTACGGAATGCGCGCCTCTCATCAGTGTTTGCCCTGAGGACGATAACCGCGCAGGCTCTGTAGGACCTCCCATCCCCGGTGTTCAGGTGAAGATTGATGCGGAGGAAGAGGAGGACGGCAAGCTGATCGGTGAGATCATGGTCAAAGGCCCCAACATTATGAAGGGGTATTTTGAAGATGAGGAAGCTACCGCTGAGGTGCTTTCCGGAGCTTGGTTCCGCACCGGTGACTACGGTTATCTTGATGATGACGGCTTTATTTTCATTACCGGCAGAAAGAAGAATGTGATCGTTCTCAATAACGGTAAAAATGTTTTCCCCGAAGAGATCGAGGAATATCTGTATAAGCTTGATCTTGTTTCGGAGTGTGTTGTGATCGGCAGAAAGAACGAAGAGGACAATGTGGTAGTTACCGCGCTGATCTATCCCGATTTCGCCAAAGCGGAAGAGATGGGGCTCGGCAATGATCTTGGTGAGATCAGCAGTGTCTTGAAGGATCAGATCGCAGCACTCAATCGCACACTTCCTTCCTTTAAGCAAATTCGCGGTGTTGAAATGCGTCGCACCGAATTTGAGAAAAACACTTCAAAAAAAATCATTCGATACAAAATTAAGTAGGAGAAAAAATTATGTTTGAAGAACTGAAGAAAATCCTGACAGACGAGCTTGAAGTAGATCCCGCACTGGTTGTACCCGAAGCAGAGTTTATCAACGATCTGAAGCTCAACTCTCTTGAAATTGCCGATTTTGTTGTTCTTTGTGAAGAAAAATTCGGTGCAGAAATCCAGGAAGAAGATATTCATACCATCCTGACTGTCCAGGATCTTTGTGACTACATCGCAAAAAATGCCTGAAAATAACAGACGGTTGCACATTGTTTTGGTGGAACCGGAAATTCCGCAAAATACGGGAAATATTGCAAGAACCTGCGCCGCTACCGGCGCAGTTTTGCACCTTATTGAGCCTTTGGGTTTTGAGATCAGCGACCGCTATTTAAAGCGTGCGGGTCTTGATTATTGGCAGTACTTGGAGCTTTATACTTACCCGAATCTGGCTGCTTTTTTTGAAAAAAATAAGGGTAATTTTTACTTTTTTACAACCAAAGGAAAGAAGAATTACAGTCAGGTTTCCTATGAGGGAGAGGTCTATCTTTTCTTCGGAAAAGAAACGAAAGGTCTTCCCGAGAGTCTTTTGCGAGAGCATTTACCCCGAGCGGTGCGTCTTCCCATGAAAGAAAAAATTCGCAGTCTGAATCTGTCCAATTCCGTTGCCATTGCAGTCTATGAAGTGCTTCGTCAGTGGGAGTTTGAGGGGTTCCAGACAGAAGGATTTTTACCGGAGGTGTAGCATGAACAAAATTTTAAAAATTTTGTTTCCTGTTTTGACCGTTCTGTGTATGGCGTTTATTTTGACAAATTCCATGCAGACTGCCGTGAAAGCAGAAAAAAAGCAGGGAATTGTTGTGGAGGTCGTGGAAAAGGTAGCCACAAAGGTTGCGAAAAAAGAGGTCCGTCTGTCGAAGGAGAATACGGACAGCATTTCCAAAACTGCCCATGTTTTTGAATTTGCCCTCTTTTCCGCATTTCTTACCGTATCCCTTTTTCTTTTTGGCAAACAGCTTAAGGGTGTGTATGAGAAGGTGCTTCTTTGCGGAATGTTTCTTGCGATTACAGATGAGCATCTTCAGCTTTTGGCAAAAGGACGCGGTTCTAAATTGACGGATGTTCTTGTGGATCTTGCCGGTATTATGATCGGCTATGTGATTGCAAGGCTCATCGTAAAATTTACAAGGAGAAAAAAGAATGCAAGAGATGGTTCTGTTCTTTAATTTTTTCATTCCTGTCTTTTTCTTCTTTTTAGGGAGAAGCATGAAAGGGAAAAAGAAAAAGGCGATCATAGCAGAAAGCATCTTTGTTTTTCTTGTGGCTTTGATCTTTACACCCATCGTACATATTTTCTCATCTTTATCTACGCAGATGGTTTTTAGTGCTTTTTTGATGCTGTTGCAAGGCATCGGCATTTGTCGGATCTGTTATCAAAAATAAATCCTTCCGTTTTCGGAAGGATTTTTTAGAAGGTGAAGTATGCGATGTGAATGGTGTAATGAAAAGAATAATTTGTATGTCAAGTACCATGACGAGGAGTGGGGAAGACTTTGTCTGGAAGAAGAGCATCTTTTTGAGATGCTTCTTTTAGAGTGCTTTCAAGCGGGGCTTTCCTGGGAATGCGTTTTAAATAAAAGAGAGAATTTCAAAAAAGCCTTTGACGGCTTTGATGCAAAGAAAATTGCAAGCTATGATTCGAAAAAAGTTAAGGAGCTTTCCGAAAACAAAGGGATCATACGAAATAAAAGAAAGATCCTTGCTGCCATAAACAATGCTGCGGTGTTTTTAAAGATCCAAGAAGAATTCGGATCTTTTCGAGCCTATCTAAAAAACTTTACGGATGAAACGGTTCGTGTTGAAGTCGGTTTTACAACCTCAGCTCTGTCTGATGCTTTATCAAAAGATTTAAAAAAGAGAGGAATGAATTTTGTCGGCAGTACGATCATTTATTCCTATTTGCAGGCAATCGGTATCGTTGTTTCTCACGAACCGGGATGCTTTCTTTACAGAGAAAAATGAAAAAAGTGTTCCGCATTTGCGGAACACTTTTTATTTTAAATGAAAGAAGAAATGAAAATTTCAAGTCCGATAAAGATCAGTACAACACCGCCGAGCACAGAAGCTTTATTAGAAAGCTTTGTTCCGAATCTTTTGCCGATCTCTACACCGCCAAAGCAAATCACAAGGGTAACAACAGCAATGATAAGTGCAGAGAGAAGTGCGCGGGCAAAATTATAATCTGCAATGGTAAATCCAACGGAAAGGGCATCAATGGAGGTGGCAATGCCTTGAACCAAAAGGGTTCCGAAGCCAAGCTTCTTTTTGAAGACACAAACATCGTCTCCATCCTTGCAGGGGTGAAGTCCGTCATAAAGCATCTTACCGCCGATGAAAAGAAGAAGAGCCAGAGCGATCCAAGGAATGAAAGGGCGAAACATAATAAAATGCTCTACAAAGCTATGAACCAAAAACCATCCGATCAGTGGCATTGCCCCTTGAAAGGTAGCGAAGATCAGTGCGATCAGAAGGGCTTTTTTCTTGTGCATTTTCGCTTCGCTCAAACCATCGGCCAGGGATACGGAAAAAGCGTCCATCGCAAGTCCGACGCCAAGGCAAAAATTTTCAATCAAAAAAGATATTTTCATTTTTTCTCCTGTTAATTGATACTAATATTATATTTTTGAGCAATAAAAAAAGACTGCATGCATAGGAAAATCTATACATGAGTCTCGCAATTCAAAACAAGCCAGGCAAAAAGCCAATATGTTGACTTGCTACGCTAAGCGTCTGCTACTCCCTCAAGCAAGGAGAAGTTTAGCACAAGGCTGATAGTTTGTCAAGTTTTCAGGGAATAATCTTCATTGAATTTTCATCCAATTGGTTGACAAAAATAAGTTCATCCTGTATAATAGTGAGGTTCATAGGGATGTCGCCAAGCTGGTTAAGGCACAGGACTTTGACTCCTGCATACGTGAGTTCGAATCTCGCCATCCCTGCCAAAAATCGACAAGTTTCGAAAGAGACTTGTCGATTTTACTTTTTCACTATTAACTCTTCACTTTTCTCTTTCGAAACTTGTCGATTAGGTAATAAGTAATAGTGAATAGTGAATAGGTGCCGAAGGTATCCGCTGCACGGAGGATTTAGATTTATATGTAAGAGTTCAAATCTACACGCAAACACAAAAATATTTTTTATATTCAAAAAAGACCAAGTAAAAAGGCTTGGTCTTTTTAGTTTCCCGAAAAATTTCTTTTATATTCCTTCGGTGACATTTTTTTATACAGACGAAAGGTTTTGGAAAAATAACTGGAATCATTGAAGCCGCTGTCAAAAGCGGCTCTTGTTATGCTTTTTTTGTTTACCGTCATTTCGTTGCAAGCGTTTTCTATACGAAGCTCATTTACATAGGTAATGGGTGTTTTTGAGGTGTATTCCTTAAAGATCCGGCAAAGGTATTTTTCATCCACCCCCGACACCTCCGAAAGCTTTTCAAGGGTAATGGGAGTGTGAAAATTTTCCTGAATGTAGCGAATGGCTTTTGTAACTGCCCGTTCACTTCTGCTGTGAAAAACCTCTTCTTTCGGTAAAATGTATTTTTCGCGGTACAAAAGGGAAAAGATCTGAAATAAAATGCTGAAGATCTCAAGTTCTTTTGCATCTTTTTTTTCATTGATTGATTGGAAGAGGGAAACGGCAATGGAATAAAGGGGATCACTCATATCCGTAAGCATACAGTCGATCTCAACCTCCGATCCTGAGATGGGAAGGAGATATTTTTCTGTAAGGTCACCGCTTTGCCTTGTCAGCATATTCAGATCAAAAACAACACACTCGTAAACGCATCTTTTTGGGGTAGCACGGTGCAGGGTTCTGCAACCAACAAATAAAATGTCATCTTTTTTCAGCTTTTTGGGAGTATTGTTCAGGTACAGTATAAGCTCTCCCTCCAGAACTCGAATGATCTCAAACTCCTTGTGCCAATGGGCCTGCATCACATATTGCGGATGAGATTTGTCTACAAAATAATATTGAAGAGGGAATTTTGGAGAGCCGTGTCTCTTTTTTTCAGCATATTCTGCGTATCGCATAAATACCTCTTAGGTGAATATTATTATAGTTTTGACGAAAATACAACAAGTATTATATCAAAAAGTATACTATAATGCAATATAGAAATTTATTTTGGAGGTAGAAATATGGCAAAATCAAGACTTGTAGGCTCATATCCTGTAATCGGCATCCGTCCTACCATCGACGGTAGAAGAGGTGTACTCGGTGTTCGTGAGTCCTTGGAAGAACAGACCATGAATATGGCAAAAAGCGCAGCGAAGCTTTTTGAGGAAAATCTCCGCTATTCTAACGGCGAACCGGTAAAGGTTGTCATTGCCGATACCACCATCGGCCGCGTTGGTGAAGCTGCTGCCTGTGCAGATAAATTCCGCAAGGAAGGTGTTGATATCACCCTGACCGTTACGCCTTGCTGGTGCTACGGTGCAGAAACCATGGATATGGATAAGGATACCATCAAGGCTGTTTGGGGCTTCAACGGTACAGAGCGTCCCGGTGCCGTATATCTTGCTTCCGTTTTGGCAACTCACGCGCAGAAGGGTCTGCCCGCATTCGGTATCTACGGACATGAGGTGCAGGATGCAAACGACACCTCTATCCCCGCTGATGTTAAGGAAAAGCTTCTCCGCTTCGGCAGAGCCGCAGTAGCGGTTGCGACCATGCGCGGAAAATCCTATTTGCAGATCGGTTCTATCTGTATGGGTATCGGCGGCTCTATCATCGATCCCAACTTTATTGAAGATTATCTCGGCATGCGTGTAGAGTCTGTTGACGAGGTTGAGATCATCCGTCGAATGACCGAAGGCGTTTACGAGGAAGAGGAATTTCAGAAAGCTCTGAAATGGACCAAGGAAAACTGTATTGAGGGCTTTGATAAGAACCCTGAGAATCTGCAGAAGGACAGAGCCCGCAAGGACGCTGATTGGGAATTTGTTGTAAAGATGATGATCATCATCAAGGATCTGATGAACGGAAACCCCAATCTTCCCAAGGGCTGTGAGGAAGAAATGGTTGGCCACAACGCCATTGCAGCAGGCTTCCAGGGACAGAGACAGTGGACTGACTTTTATCCCAACTGTGACTTCCCCGAAGCAATGCTTAACACCTCCTTTGACTGGAACGGTGCCCGTGAGCCTTATATCCTTGCTACCGAAAACGATGTACTCAACGGTCTCGGTATGCTGTTCGGTAAGCTCCTTACCAACCGTGCGCAGATGTTTGCCGATGTCCGCACCTATTGGAGCGGTGATGCCATCCGCCGTGCGACCGGTTACGAGATCGAAGGCAAAGCCAAAGAATCTGACGGTGTGATCCATCTGATCAACTCCGGTGCTTGCTGTATCGATGCAAACGGTGCCGCAAAGGACGAAAACGGCAACGCTGCAATCAAGGCTTGGTACGATGTTACCGAAGCAGATCAAAAAGCAATTTTGGAAAATACCACCTGGAACTATGCCGATCTTGGCTATTTCCGCGGCGGCGGTTATTCCTCCCGTTTTGAAACAAAGGCTGAAATGCCTGCTACTATGATCCGTCTGAACCTTGTAAAGGGTCTCGGTCCTGTTCTCCAGATCGTGGAGGGCTGGACGGTAGAGCTTCCCGAAAAGGTTTCCGATACCCTCTGGAAGAGAACCGACTATACCTGGCCTTGCACTTGGTTTGCTCCTCGCTGCACCGGCAAAGCTCCTTTTAACACCGCTTATGAGGTGATGAATAACTGGGGTGCTAACCATGGTGCGATCTCCTACGGTCATATCGGCGCAGACCTTATTACTATGTGCTCTATGCTCCGCATTCCCGTTTGTATGCATAATGTTCCGGAGGATAAGATCTTTCGTCCTGCAGCTTGGAATGCATTTGGTATGGATAAAGAGGCTGCCGATTACAGAGCTTGCGCAAACTTCGGACCCCTCTTTAAAAAATAAAAGCAAAAAAAAGCACCTTCGGGTGCTTTTTTCTTTTGAAAACAATTGACCTTGAGAAAAAAATGAGATATATTTATTATTGTTAAATTGTAGGGAGGGAGGAGAAAAGAATCGAATCGTTTTTGTTTTCCGTAAATGCCGTTCTGCCGATCGTTTTGATGGTAGTATGCGGATTTTTTATAAAGAAGATCGGTATTTTAAGTATTGAAACATCTAAGATCATCAATAAGATCGTTTTCAGACTTCTGCTTCCTTGCTCACTTTTTTTAAATGTTTACAGCATCGAGGATCTGGGATCGATTGATTTTGGATATATTCTTTTTGCAATGATCGCCACGGTTTTGATCTTTTTTATCTTCATTCCGCTGTCAAAAATTGTGTCAAAGGAAAATCCCTTGCGCGGCTCACTCATTCAGGCATCCTTCCGATCCAATTATGCCCTGATTGGAATTCCTCTTGCAACCTCCCTCTATGGGGACGAGGGGGCAATGATTGCCACCGTTCTTTCTGCCTTTGCGATTCCTCTATTTAATGTTTTGGCGGTTATTTGTCTGACTGCCTTTGGTGAAAAAGGGGAGAAACTGAGCGCGAAAAAAATGCTTTTGAGCATTGCAAAAAATCCTCTTATTTTGAGTATTCTGCTTGGCTTTGTTTGCCTGTTCTTAAGAAAAGTATTTTCCTCTTTTGACATTCACCTCCGTCTTTCCGATATTACCCCTGTATATTCTGTCATGAATCAGTTTGCAAAAACGGCAACACCTCTTGCCCTTCTTGCTTTGGGTGCGCAGTTTGAATTTTCCGCAGTACCCGCCTTGAAAAAAGAGATCATTTTCGGTACTGTTTTCAGAACAGTACTGATTCCCGCAGTGGCCCTTTCCATAGCTTTTCTTTCGAACTCTTTTCAGGGTGCTCACTTTGCTGCTTTTGTCGCACTTTTTGCAACGCCCGTTGCCATTTCTACCGTGCCTATGGCGCAGGAGCTTGGGGCAGATACCACCCTTGCCGGTCAGCTTGTGGTCTGGACCACATTGCTTTCTGCATTTACCATATTTTTCTTTTCTTTTATTCTAAAATCCATTGGCGTATTTAATTAAAATATAGAAGTATTGAAAAAAGCACCGAGAGGTGCTTTTTTGTGCATGGTTTGAATGTCCTTTTTATGGTACACTTCTTTTTTTATACTAAACTTGAAAAAGAAAGAGGGGTGTTTTTCGTGTCATTCAATCCATACAAAAAAATTAATTTTTGCGAAATAAATGTGCCTGATGAAAAATTTATGTGGAGCTATTCACGGCAAGAATTGCTGAAAATGCTAAATGAAAAATGCAAAGGCCTTGTATTGAAAAAAATATATGTTAACTTGTTGAGTTTTTTAGAGTCACTTAGATATGATAGATATTACTGTGATCTTTCTTATTTGGGAGGCACGGTGATTTTAGTTTTTAATAAACTTGTTGTTCAGATGGAAATCCATGGTATTGGAATGATTGAATATCGAATAATTAATCCTTGGGAGATTAAGATAAAGAAAATATATGATTTACCGCCTACGGAAGGTTTGTATGGTGATAAATTTTTTTATGACCTTTCTTTATGCCTTGATTCGTCCTTTATTGATCAAAAGATTGAATATGTAGCAGTAGATCGAACGGACTATTATTCGATTTATTTTTCGTCTTTTGATGATGAAAAAGCAGAAAAGGCAGGAAAGGAAAGAGATTTGCCTCGTAATATTCATTTTCATCTTGAAAACGGTTTGGATCTCGTGTTATATGGTGATGAGCTTGAGTATTTTTATATTAAATTGGAAAAGTAAAGGAGTTTCTGATGGATTTTATTGAGGTACAGGGATCTTGTAAGGAATTATTAGACTTTTTCTTACAAATACCTCCAAATTTCAAAGCAGCGAAAGATATAATAACGAGGGAAAATTTTTCTTCGGATGAGATTTCAAAAGTTGCTATTTGCTATGCTGAAAAGTGTGGTTTGGAAGTTGGAGATCATTTGTTTGAAATTGGTTGTGAAGATCTGTCAGCTTCAAAGTTGAAAAAAGGAGTTGTACCCGGTCTGCATAGTACTTATCTTTATTCGGTAGTTGATTTTCTTTTAGCATATAGATTAAATCCAAATTATGTGTTTGGATCAAATAATTTGTTGCACAGCTTGTTTTATGTGGATAATGAATATGTAGGCGCTGATACGATGCGGCTTTTGTTTGACAACGGAGCAGATCCAAATTTAAAAGTCGAAGGAGAGTCAATTTATGATATGGTTGAAGAAGATATTTGGTTTGGTTCGATAGAACAATACATACGTTGGAGATATGATGGTTGGGTACATATGATGTTTGTTATTCTTGCTTACGGTGGTAAGAATTCTACTCGGAGCCAAAACATTACAAGATTTAAAGAGTATGATAAAGACGAACTGTTTTCGTTAGATAAATTAAAAGATCATCGAAACTACTATTATGGTTTATGTAGGGGGGATAACGAAACTATTCTTCGCGTTTTTGAAAAAGATACTTTTTGGGAGGTTGCTTGCTGGTGAAGGGCAATTAGCTCTTGTTGCAAAAGGGTGTTTTCTATGCTACAATGGTAAAGAGGTGCTATAAAAATGACAAAAGATTTTTTACATACATATACAAAAGAGGATATATTCCGTCAGCTTGAGGCAATGAATGCGCCTCGTGATAAGATGGTTATGCTTCATTCCTCCCTTCGTGCTGTCGGCAAGGTGGAGGGCGGCGGAGAAGGACTCCTTGATATTTTGGTCGAGTATTTTACAAAAGAAGGCGGTCTTCTTTGTATTCCTACTCATACCTGGCATAACCTTGATAAGGAAATTACGCTGGATATGAAAAGCGATGATACATGCCTCGGTGCCTTTTCTTCCATTGCAATTCGTGACGGCAGAGGCTATCGCACGGAAAGTCCCACTCACTCTGTGGTCATTTTCGGTGACCGTAAAAAAGCGGAAGAGGCGGCCAAGGGGGAAACATTTGCCAAAACACCTACCGCACCCGAAACCGTTTACGGAAAGCTTTATGATGAGGGCGGATTTGTTCTCCTTGTTGGAGTAGCTCAGAATCGTAATACCTACCTTCACACTGTAGACGAAATACTGGAGATTCCTAACCGTATGGAGGATAAAAGCATTTCCGTGGTGATCAAGAAGGAAAACGGCGAGATCGTAAAGAGAGGGCTTTCCTTGTTCTATACGGACTATACGGAGGATATTTCCGATCGCTTCATCAAATACGATACGCCTTTTCGCTATCATGGTTGTATCACGGATGGCTTTTTGGGAAATGCACCTTGTCAGCTTTGCGATGCGAGAAAAATGAAGGAAGTGGCAGAGCTTATCTACAAAAACGCAAAAGAGGATCCCTTGAAGACAGAACAGCCCATTCCGCAAAAATACTATGTAAAATAAAAAAGCACCCGAAAGGGTGCTTCTCATAAGGATGATTAAAGCCTCGATGAATTTCATCGAGGCTTTTCTTATGCTTATCGGAAAGAACCAGCATCGCATTTGTAAGTACAAATGCTTCTTTTTGGGTGGTACCCAAACCCTTTTTACAATAAAAAAGAAAGATAAGTGATATTCTTTGTTGTGCAAAGAGTGATATTTTCACTTCGTGAAAGTGTTATTACTCCCTCCCGTCGTAGTGGTATTTTATTCTCCTACGAAACTCGCGGAGCGAATACCACTCGGCTTTTAGCCGAATATCACTGCGAAGCAATATCACTCGCCGTCAGGCGAATAAAACTGCGAGACTTCCTTGTGAGAAGTCTCGCAAAGGGTGCTTTTTAATTCATTCTGATTTTCCGCATAAAGGGAGATAGATCCTTTTCTGTTGCTGTTTCCAAAAAGATTCTCGCAGCTTCTCCGGCATCGCGGATCATTTCCATAGAAAAGGTATCGGTAAAGCTTTCAAAGCCAAAGCCGGATTGGCGGGTTCCGAAAAACTCACCGGGGCCGCGGGTCTTTAAATCAAACTGAGCAAGCTCAAAGCCGTCGTGGCAGTCGCAAAGCTTTTTCAGCCGTTCTCTTGCCGCTTTACCGGAATGAGAAGAGATGAGAATGCAATAGGACTTGTCCTTTCCGCGGCCGACTCTACCGCGCAGCTGATGGAGCTGACTGAGACCGAACCGCTCCGCACTTCGGATCACCATAACCGTGGCATTCGGAACATCAACTCCTACCTCAATTACAGTTGTGGATACCAGAATCTGTGTTTTGCCTTCTTTAAAAGAAGCCATAATACGATTTTTCTCTTCGGGCTTTTGCTTCCCGTGAAGAAGGACAGAGGAAAAATCGGGAAGATTCTTCTTGATTTCCTCCAGCTCCTCTGTGGCAGATTGGAGGGGACTTGAGTTTTCCTCATCCTCGATCAAAGGACAAACGATGTATGCCTGGTTTCCTTCCGAGATTCTTTCTTTTAGGAAGGAGTAAACCCTCGGGAGCTTATCTTCTCCTACATAAAGGGTATCGATTTTCTGTCTCCCCGGAGGAAGCTCGTCAATGACAGAAATACGGCTTTTTGCATGTAAGAACATAGCAAGGCTTCTTGGGATCGGAGTGGCACTCATTACAAGGGAATGAACTGCGCCGCCCTTTTCTCCCAGTAGGTTTCTGTGTCTCACACCGAAACGGTGCTGTTCATCGGTGATGGCAAGAGAAATTCCCGCACATCGGGTGCTTTCCTCTATCAAAGCATGTGTACCGATGAGGATATAAGGATTTTCCTTTTCTGTGTAAGAAAAAATCTCCTCGCGTTCTTTCTTCTTGGTGGAACCGGTGAGAAGAAAGACGGGAATATTAAATTCTTTAAACAGAGCGGAAAAAGAATGGAAATGCTGTTTTGCTAAGATTTCGGTGGGCGCCATTACAAGGGTACTCTTACCGTTTTGTGCGGTAAGAAAAGCAGCGGCGGCCGCTACAATGGTTTTACCGCTGCCCACATCACCTTGGATCAAGCGATCCATCGGAAAGATCGGATTGGTTCCGCACAGATCAGACTTAATTTCCTCAATCACTCTTTTTTGTGCTTCTGTCAGGCAAAAGGGGAGAGAGGAAAGAAAAGGAGACAGATCATCATTTTTAAAGGGAGAAACGGTTTCTTTTCTGTTTTGCGCGGCAAAAATGGAGGCCTGAACGCTGAAGCGGAAAAGCTCTTCAAAAGCAAATCGCTTTTTTGCCTTTAAAACATGATCCATATCGGTGGGGCAGTGGAGAAAATACAAGGCGCGTTTTCGGGATAAAAGTCCGAATTTATCTAAAATGCTTTGGGGGAGGGTCTCTTCTATTTGAGACAAAGACTCAAGAAGAAACTGTGAGATCAGCCCTTCCCTCTGTTTTGAGGACAGCCCTTTGATCTGAGAATAAACCGGGGAGAGCACTTCGGGATCGGGGGCATTTTTTTCTCTTATGGGAGAAAAAAGATAATATATGCCGCTTTTTTCCTGTAATACACCGCCATAGTATGCTTCCTGTCCGGAGAAGATCTGACTTCTCAGGTATGGCTGATTGAAGTAGAGAATATGTACCCGCGTACCGTTTTCGTCTTCTGCAAGAAAGCGCAATGTTTTTCCGCGTCCCTTCAAATTCAAAACAACAGGCGCAGATACAGCAGTAAGGTGAAAATAAGAAAATACGCCGATTCTTTCTTCGGAAAGAGAAAATACTTTTCCGCTTCGGTAAGAAAGAGGAAAGCGAAACAGAAGATCCTCTAAGGTTTCAATTCCGCTTCTGTTTAAAATTTCCACTCGTTTTGCACCTACACCCTTTAAGGTGCTCACGGGAGATGTGAGAAGATGTGCCATCAGAGCTTTACAATGTTAGCGGTATCACGAGAAATGTCAAGAAACTCTTCCGAGGAAGTGGCAATAAAGAACTGACAGCAGTTTTCTCGGATATAATCGTAGAATTTCTTTGCGTTTTGAGGGGAAAGCTTTGCCAAGGAATCGTCAAAGATCATGGGTAAGCAAGTCTTTTTCAACATTTGTGCAAGGGATAAGCGAAAAGCAAGCAGGCCCATTTCTGAAATGACACCGCCGCCGGCGGCGATCAGGGGAAGGACGGATTTTCGGTCGCAGAAGCAAAGCTCAAAATCATCGTCAAACAAGAAGGATTCTCCTTCGCCCAAAAGGTGAGCAGTCTGATCGTTTATCCGTTTTGAAAGAGCTTTTTTCAGATCGCTTTCAAACTGATCTTTTCTTGCTTTTGCAAGGGAAAAGTTCAGGTCAACGCTTTCAAAAGCCGTTTTTTCCTGTGCAATCGTTTCTCGGATCTTTTCCAGATCTTTTTCAATATCCTCGGGATTTCGTGCGCTTTTTTCTTTTGCTTCCTGAAGTCTTGCGGAAATCAGTGCTTTCTTTTTGTAAAGAGCATCGTTTTGCGCCAAAAGGAAGGCCAGTTCCTTTTGTAAACTTACAAATTCGGGGCTGAGAGTCATTTTTTCCCCGTCTACATTTTCGCAGAGCTTTTTCTTGTATTCGATCTTATCTTTTTCGATTTCATCTTCCAGGTCAAACAGAGCGTCATTTGCTTCAATGATCTCGTCGCAAACAGCAAGAAGCTCACCGTCTTCTTCGCTGTAACCTAAGGCTTTGACTTTTTTTGCTATTCTTTCTTGAACAGCATCTTTTTCGTCTAACTTTTCTTTGCAGAAGCTTTCACAAACCAAAACCTCTTCACGATAAACCTCTGTGGTTTTGTTGTGTGCAGTGACCTTGTCAAAAAGCTTGTAAAAATGAGAAAGAGATTCCGCATCGTGCTTGGAAAAAAGAGCTTTGATGCGGGTGTTAAATAAAGTTGAAATGCAAAGGGCAGATACGGAGCAAAGGGCAAGAGCAAGGCTTGATGCAATGCAGGTGATCAAGTCAAAATCAAAATAATGCAAAAGAACGCCGAGGGCAATACCTGCAGACATCAAGAGAATGCAGACTATGTATAATGCGAGCTTTGCATTTTTTTGTTTTTTGATCTTTTCTCTTGTCTCGGAAAGATTTTCCAGGCTGTTTTTACCTGTAAAAATGCTTTCGTGATATGTAAGATTCTCCTCTGCCGAGGAAAGCTTGTTTCTTGCTTTATTTAAATTTGCAACCGCAAGGCTCAAACGGTTGTAGTCTTCCTTCATATCGTCGAGCTCTTTTCGGGTAAGTTTACCGATCTTGGAAGAAACTTCAAAGGAGGCAATCTTGAACCGTTTTTCCTTCGCTACGATTTTGTGGAAGGTCTCCTCAGTATTTTCTTTGTTCTGCGAAAGCTTCAGATCGTCGGCAAATCCTGCCATATCCGCTTTGATAAGAACGCATCTGCGGTCATTATCATCGATTTTCTCTCTGATCTCAGACAAAGCCTCAAGGCAATCGGAGGCTTCCTTTTCCCAGTCGGGATGCTCCTCCAATTCTTTTTTTAAAAGGCCTTCTTTTTCCAAAAGAAGATCAAGGGTTCCGTTTTTTTCAGCATTGCAAAAACCGTTTCTCTTTTTTTCGAGAACCAAGGAATCGCGATAGATGCTTTCGGTTTCCGGTGAGAAAGAGGCGATGTGATTCAAAATGGAGAATTTGGGCTTTACAACGGGAGTTTCATATTTTGCCTGTCTGAAGTAACTGATCAGGTCAAAGGAGTCCTGATCCATTTCCGTCAGGTATTCGCCCGGGGTCAAAGAGGTGGCAATTGGCTCTTCCGGAGAGTCTTTATAAAAAAGAACACTCTCTTCGCCACCGATCAGCTGTCTTTCGATCACAAAATTTCCCTTCTCGGAAGAGAAGAAGATCTTTCCTTTTGCATCTTCTGTATTGCCGCGTGCAAGAGAAACGGAATCCGCTCCGTAAAGAGCGAATTGAATGAACTCACACAGACTTGTCTTACCGCTGCGAAAAGACCCGAAAAAGATGTTTGCTCCTTTTTCGGGTACAACGGTCAGATCTCTGATCTTTTTAAATTGTTCGATTTGAATTTTTTCAATAGTAAGGCGTTGAAGATTCATATTTTTTCCTCAAAAATTAATGAAGATATTATAACAAAGAAGATACTTTTCGTCAATTGTTTTATCAAAAGATATGAGGCGGATTATTCCGCCTCATTTTCGATCATTTCCGAGATGGTCACAAATTCATATCCGTTTTCAATCAAATAAGGGATGATTCTTCTCAGTGCCTCGGGGGTCGGAAGACGCTTGTCTTCAAGATCGTGAAAGAGAATAATGTCTCCGCCTGTGGCGTCTTCTTCCACCTTAGAGGCTACCGTGTCGGATTTTGGCATGCTCCAATCTCTTGTATCCAGCGACCACAAAATGCTCACATATCCCATTTTATCGAGAATATTTAAGGTCTCATCGTTATAAAAGCCTCCCGGAGGCCGAAAGACGATCGGTTTTTCTCCGGTGATCTCCTGCAGGATCTTTTCTGTTTTTTTCACTTCTTCCCGCAAAGCTTTTTCTGAAATTTTTGTAATATATGCGTGGGAATAGGTGTGATTGCCGATCTCATGTCCGGCATCAAAGATCATTTTGATCCTGTCCGGGTCTCTTTCTGCATTTTGACCGATGACAAAAAAAGTTGCCGGAATTTTATATTCTTTTAAAATACTGAGAATCTCTTCTGTATTTTGTCTGCTGGGACCATCGTCAAAGGTGAGCGCGATCTTTTTGGTTTCAGTAGGGCTTTTTCGGTAAAGCTTTGCATCGGCACCTGTGGAAAAAGAAGCGGCGAAAACAAACAAAAAAACAAATGCAAAAAAGCTTGCGATATTTCTTTTTATTCTTTGCATAATTCCTCCAAGGTACCGAAACGGTAGCCTTTTTCTTTCATGGCATCAATAAACCGGCCTAAGATCTTAGTGTTGGTTTCGGATGTGGGATGAAGAAGGATCACGGCTCCGTTGTGAACTCTTGACATCAAAAGATTCATTGCATATTCGGGGCTTTTTTGATTGTTATTATCCCAGTCTGCCCAAGCAAGGCTCCAAAAAACAGTTTTGTATCCGAGGGATGCGGTTTTCTCAAGCGCTTTATCGGTGTAAGCACCCTCCGGCGGACGGAAATAAGGATCCAATTCATCCTCTGTTATTTCGCGGTACAGTGTCTCGAGACCAAGGATTTCCGATTCGATCTCCTTGTCTGACAGATGAGCGAAGTTTTTGTGATTTAAGCTGTGATTACAAATGAGATTTTTGTTTTCCCTCATTTTTTTGCAAAGATCCGGGTTTTCCTCTACAAAATGCTTCAGAATGAAAAAGGCACCCGTTACTTCTTTTTCTTTCAGGATATCAACGATCTTTTCAACATTTCCGTTTTCATAGCCTGCGTCGAAGGTTAAATAAAGCACCTTTTCATCATTGCCGATCGCTTTCCCAAGGGAAGTATCCAAAGCAGGAAGCGAAGGCCTGTCATTTTGATTTTTGGAAGAAAAATACCAGTTTTTTGAAGAATCTTTTGCAGCAAAGGAAGAGCTTGAAAAGAAAATGACCGAAAGTAAAACAGCAATGATTTTTTTCATTTTTGATTCCTCCTTTACTGTTTTATTGTTTCAAAAAAAGAAAAAAATATGATTGCCTGTTTTTTATAGCAATCACATTTTTTTCAAAAATTATTTTAACTTGTTGTATTCCTCTAAGATCTTTTTGAAGTCTAAAAGACTTTCCTTTTTCTTCTCAGGATCTCTTAAAAGCGCAGAAGGATGATAGGTGGCGATCACCCTCATACCGCCTCGGTCAAACCATTTTCCTCGTTCTTTTGTAATTCTAAAATCAGGGTCAATGATCCTCTTTGCAGCAACTCTTCCGAGACAAACCAGGATTTTCGGTGAAAGAAGCGCGACCTGCTCTCTCAGGTAAGAAATGCATACCTCTTCCTCTTCCGGCAAAGGATCGCGGTTTCTCGGCGGTCTGCATTTTAAGATATTGGTAATGTAATAATCTTTTTTTTCAAGACCGGCGTATTCAAGATAAAGGTCCAGAAGGTTTCCTGCAGGGCCGACAAAGGGGAATCCCTTCAGATCCTCCTGTTCTCCCGGTGCTTCTCCTACAAAAAGAATTACAGGATCGGTGCCGCCTTTTCCAAAAACGGTGTTGGTTCTTGTTTTGGAAAGGGGACAGCGCGTGCAGGAAGAAACTTTATTGCAAAGGTCGGACAGAATCTGTTCTTTTTTGTTCTCCATTATTCTCTTTCCTTTTATTCCAAAAAACTTTTCGGCATCGTGTTTTAAAATACATCTCGGACGGTAACGGGATCTTCTCGCCGAATTCATAAAAAATATTTGGCACGCAGTGAGAAGGGGCGAGAGTGTAAAAATGCTCGTTTTTTGGGTTTTGATAAATTAAAAATTCGGAAACGGATTCCGAAAGACTTTCCATCGCACTGAAAAAAGAGTCAAAAGAGGGGAAAAGGAAACAATCCACAGGATCTTCTTTTTCAAGCTTTGTGACAAAAAGGTCGCATCCGCCTTTTTCAATCGGGTAAAGCTGTATGTAGATCTTTTCTCCACGGGTATCGAAGCCCGTTTCTTTTTTTGCAATTTCAAACAGCTCCCGAAAGATGCGCCTTCCTTTTTTGCTGTCATAGTCAAATTCTTCCGGGGTGATTTCCAATTCCTCAAGATCCTCTTTTGTCAGATGTATCCGGATCTCACTGTTGCCTTCGCGGTATAATTCCAAATGATCGCCTCACTTCATTCTACTATTTCAGTATAAGCAAAAAAGAGATTTTGGCAACCGAAAGATTATGGCAAAAGTGGTTTTACTTGTTAAATCTTACTCTTTTTTTGTTCCAAATTCAATATTTTATCAAAAAGTTCTATGTTTTTTCTCCATTTAATTGACAAAAGAGAAAAGGTATTTTACAATATTTACGGATAAAATTGAGGTTAAGATTATGGTAAAAAATCTACCCGCGGAAATTCAGTCCGTTTTTCAAAAAAAAGGAATCATAATTGACGAAGCACAACTTGTTCTCAAGACCGATATGGGCAGGGAAGTGTTCTTTTGTGACGCTTATACAGTGGCCACAAAGGAAGGCATCGCTACGCTCTTTTCTTTGAAGTCTTTGGAGAGAAAGGAGGGTGCTTCTTTCTTTTCACCGAAAAAGAGTAAAGAAGTAGTGAAAGGATTTGATTACTTCTTTTTACCGTTTGAGGATGTGAAAAAATTAAAATGTGAGGAACAGATCTCTACCCTCCGTTTAATTGCCGAAAAAGAAAACGGCGAGGAGGAATGTCTTTTCTACGCTACTGCCGCATGCAGAAAACGGCTTTTTGACTTTTGTGAGAGGGTTCAGCATTTTATAGAAAAAGGATCTTTTCCGGAGAGGGAGGGAAGCGTACGGGAGGATATTTGCCCCATTTGCCAAAACCCCTATCAGGATCGGGAAAGGAAAATTTGCAAGCATTGCTTTGGAAAGCAAACGCTTGTCAAAAAGCTGATCCCCTTTCTCCTTCGGTATAAAAAATATATTTTTCTTGTTGTTCTTACCCTTTTGCTTACAAGCTTTGTTGGGATTTTTACGCCGTATCTGAATAACAAGGCTCTTTACGATGAAGTGCTCAGACCGGATTCTCCTTTTTACGGAAAGGTTCTCGGCCTTGTGATCTCTATCGCTTTGGTGGGGCTTCTTCAGGCTGTGATCAATATGCTCAGTACGATTGTGGGAGCAAAGGTTTCGGCTTTTGTTTCATACGATCTGAAAAAAACAATTTTTTCTTCTTTTGAGCGGTTGTCTTTTTCCTTCTTTACCTCCCGCCATACGGGAAGACTGATCACCCAGATCAATTCCGATGCAGAAACCCTGTACTGGTTTTTCTGCGAGGGTGTTCCTTACTTTTTCGTCAATGTTTTTCAGATCATCGGTATCGTGATCGTGATGCTTACCATTCATGTTCCTTTGACCTTGATCATTCTGATTCCCGTCCCGCTGATGTTTTTGGGCTACTTTTTTGCACTCAAAATGTTTCGCCGCCTATATGCGGAAAATCATACCAACCGTTCCCGCTTCAATTCCGTTCTTTCCGATGTTCTCGGCGGTATGAGAATTGTCAAAGCCTTTTCCAGAGAGGAAACGGAGATCGGTCGTTTTGATGAAAAAAGCAGAGCACTTGGCGCTACAAAACTCGAGATCGACATTAAAAACCACACTATTTTCCCCCTTTTGAATTTGGGTGTCCGTCTTGGTACTTATCTGGTATGGGGGATTGGCGGCTGGTTTGTTTTGAAGGAAAGTGCTGTTCCCGGCAGCGGCATCTCCTTCGGTGTTCTCAGCCTTTTTGTTTCTTATCTGACCATGATCTATACACCTCTGAACTTTTTCGCAGGGTTTATCAGTCAGATTGCAAACGGAATGAATGCACTGAAAAGACTGTTTCAGATTATGGATACCCCACCGGAAGTGAAGGAAAAAGAAGGTGCTGTCTCTCTCGAGAAGATTTCGGGTGAAGTGGTTTTTGATCGCGTGAATTTTTCATATGTTCCCGGTAAGAAGGCCATTTGCGATATGTCTTTTCGCGTTCCCGCAGGGAAAACTCTCGGCATTGTCGGTCATACCGGCGCTGGAAAAAGTACCATTGCCAATCTGATCACCCGTCTGTACGATCCGGATTCCGGATCAATTCGGATCGACGGTCACGATCTTCGCGATGTTACGCTGAAAACGCTCCGTGAAAATGTAGCCATCGTTTCTCAGGAAACCTATCTTTTCCGCGGCACGATTTTAGACAATATTCGCTATGCATCTCCGGAAGCAACTTATGAAGAAGTGCTTGCTGCTTCCAAAGCTTCCGGGTGTCACGATTTCATTATGGCACTTCCCGACGGATACAATACCATGGTGGGAATGGATAAAAGACTACTCTCGGGCGGTGAAAAGCAAAGGGTCTCCATCGCCCGCGCGATTTTGAAGGACCCTGCAATTTTGATCTTGGACGAAGCAACTGCTGCGATGGATACCAAAACCGAAAGAAAGATCCAGGAAGCACTGCAGGTCATTTCCCGGGACCGCACAACCATCACCATTGCCCACCGTCTTTCCACTCTTCGTGATGCAGATCGTCTGATCGTGGTGGAAAACGGTGCACTTGTGGGAGAGGGAACACATCGAGAGCTTTTAGAAAACTGTGAGGTTTATCACAAACTTTATCATCTTCAGATGGAAGCAATGAAAACCATCGGAATTGAAGAATAGGAGGAAAGAAATTTGATTCAAGGTCTTGAAACCATAACCGATTCTTATCTTTTAAATTGTGAAAATGCAGAGTTTTTTCTTTCTTCCAAAGGACTTTTGATGGTTCATGTGAAGGAAAAGGATTTCGAGGGCAGAGCTTTTGTCAGTCTTGCCTTCCCGTTTGAAACGGAAGAGGAATACATCTGTATACAAAACGAAGAAAAGGAAGAAGTCGGTATGATCCGTTCTCTTTCCGATCTGAAGAAAGAAGAAATCGCTCTTCTGAAAGACGAAATAAAAAAGAAGTATTTTGCCCCGAAAATTTTGAAGATCAAAAAGCTCACCGAGCGTTACGGCTCTTCCTATTGGGACTGCGATACCGACTACGGCTTCCGAAAATTCACCGTAAAGGATGCACACAGAAACATTTTGCGTCTCGGAGAGGACAGAGCATTCGTTGTGGATGTGGATGGCTGCCGATATGAAATCGAAAGCCTTGAAAAATTGGATAAAAAAAGCCATTCCAAAATTGAGATCTATTTGTAATTAAGGAGCTTGGGTTGGAACAGAAATTAACGGAAAAGCGGGAACTGGAGGATCTTTCTTCTGATTTTGAAATCCGCACCGGTGATCAGATGATCTTCTCCTTTCTCACCAATCTGGATGAGAAGGGGAGCAGGGAAGAAAGAAGAGCCTTCTTCGGAAAAAAAGGAATCCATACTGTTTCCTGCGACTCGGAAGAGGTCAGGTCCTTTCCATTTCTAAAAATTGAAGATGCACGCTTTGAAAGCTTTGTGGGTGGTACTGCCTGTTTGATCCTTTTTGAAGGAGAATGGGTGGAGTTTTGTCGTGCCTTCGGTGCGGAAAAAGCAAACCTTTCCCAATTTGTCCGCATTTTAAAAGAAGTGATCGACGGTGTTCTTTTACCTGAAAATGCAGTGTTTGTTCCACGCATTTCCATTTGCCCCAAGTGCCGTCGACCTTTGGCAAAAGGAAGTCGGATTTGCCCTTCCTGTACGGAAAAAAAAGGAATGTTCGGAAGACTTTTATCTTTGATGAAAGGAAATTATCTCTGGATTCTTCTTTCCATTTTCCTATTCTTCTTCCATTCCGTTCTTAACATGCTTCTTCCCATTTTACAGGGAAGGTTTGTAGATCGTTTTTTGAATAGTGGTGACTCTTCTCAGGTTCTTGCCAATTATCTGCCCGCCGTTTTAGTGGTTTGTTCCATGGCACTTGTGAGGATATTTGCAGTTCTTTCCACCGTATTCAGAAACAATATTTTATCCAAGGTCAGCGTAAAAACCGTTCTTGAGATCAGAAGTCGCCTTTACGAAAAGATCCAGTCTCTTTCCGTTGCAGGTATTTCTCGCCACACTGCCGGTGATCTGATGAACCGTGTTTCCGGTGATACCAATATCATTTCTCAGTTTTTGACCAATTTTCTTCCCGGAATTTTAGAGCAGGCTTTCGTGGTCATTTTTGTATCCGTTGTGCTTTTTTCCTATTCTCCGAAGATGGCACTTATGATTCTCTTTCCCACGCCTTTTGTTGCGATCCTTTTCCGTTTTCGATGGAAAAGAACACACCGCTTGTATCGTCGTCAGTGGATTGAAAATTCCAAGGCGAACACACTGCTTCACGATGTGTTCAACGGAGTTCGTGTGGTAAAGGTCTTCGGCACCGAGAAAAACGAAATTGAAAAGTACGACCGTGCCGTAGCCACCCTTCGTGATATTTCCGTGCGCAATGAAACCGCTTGGGCGAAGCTTGTTCCGTATACGGAATATCTGCTTCAACTGGGTAACTTTATTCTCCTTTACTATGCAGGAAACGAGATCTTAAATGCCAATATGACTATCGGTCAATTGACTATGCTTTCTTCTTTTGTAACCCTTCTTTACGCACCTCTTCGAACCATGGCAAACTACCCCCGCCGTATTCAACAAGCAATGACTGCGGTTGCCAAGGTTTTTGAGGTGATGGACGAAGAGCCCGATGTGGCGGACAAGGAAAATGCCACTGACATCAAGATGAAGGGCGAAGTAAAGATCGATAAGATCTGGTTTGGTTATGATGAGAACGAAAATGTTCTGGAAAATGTTTCCGTAACCGTTTCTCCCGGTGAGATGCTGGGCATTGTTGGAAAAAGCGGTGTCGGTAAAAGTACATTGATCAACCTTGTGATGCGTCTTTATGATGTGGATCGCGGCAATATTTTCATCGACGGTATTGATGTGCGGGATATTTCTCAGCATTCTCTTCGCTCTCAGATTGGTGTAGTTTTGCAGGAGGCATTTCTGTTTTCAGGAACCGTCTTTGAAAATCTTGCCTATGCAAAGCCGGATGCCACCTATGAAGAGGTAATTCGCGCAGCTCGTCTTGCAGGAGCTCACGAGTTTATTATGAAATTACCTGATGGGTACGATACTACCGTTGGTGAAAAAGGGTATACGCTTTCAGGCGGCGAAAGACAAAGAATCACCATTGCCCGTGCGATTCTTCACGACCCGAAGATCCTGATCCTTGATGAAGCGACCAGTGCCCTGGATACGGAAACGGAAAAAAAGATCCAGGATGCTCTTGCATATCTTTGCAAGGACCGTACTACCATTGCCATTGCGCACAGGCTTTCTACCCTCCGCAATGCGACAAAGATTCTGGTTTTGGATAATAAGACTGTTGCAGAGATTGGCACCCACGAGGAATTGATGAAAAACGAAAACGGAATTTATCATTCTCTTGTTATTGCGCAAAGAGAAATGTCGAAAGTTGAAAAATAAAAAAACAAATTGATCAAATGTTTGACATTTTACTTGAAATATGTATAATGATTAGAAGTTTCACCCGGTCACCAATCGGGGAAGAAAGAGAGGAATAAAAATGAAAAACACAGAAAAAACAATGGACAAGATCGTTGCGCTTTGCAAAGGCAGAGGATTTGTATATCCCGGCAGTGAAATCTACGGCGGTCTTGCAAACTCCTGGGATTACGGTCCTTTGGGTGTTGAACTGAAAAACAATGTAAAACGCGCTTGGTGGAAAAAATTCGTTCAGGAATCCCCTTATAATGTAGGCCTTGACAGCGCGATTTTGATGAATCCTCAGACTTGGGTTGCTTCCGGTCATGTCGGCGGATTTTCCGATCCCTTGATGGATTGCAAGGTGTGCAAGACCCGTCACAGAGCAGACAAATTGGTTGAGGATTATATTGCAGAAAATAAGCTCGATATCAATCCCAACGGCTGGGACAACAATAAGCTTTCCGAGTTTATCAAGGAAAATCACATTACCTGTCCTGCTTGCGGATCCGGTGATTTTACCGACATCCGCAAATTCAACCTGATGTTCAAAACCTTCCAGGGCGTTACCGAGGACTCTTCTTCCGAGCTTTATCTCCGTCCCGAAACTGCCCAGGGTATTTTTGTAAACTTCAAGCACATTCAGCGTACTACCAGAAAGAAAGTTCCCTTCGGCGTCGGTCAGATCGGTAAATCCTTCCGTAATGAGATCACTCCCGGTAACTTTATTTTCCGTATCCGTGAATTTGAGCAGATGGAGCTTGAATTCTTCTGTAAGCCCGGAACCGACCTTGAGTGGTTTGAATATTGGAGAAGCTACTGCGCAAAATTCCTTTACGACCTCGGTATCGCAGAAGAAAACCTCAGACTTCGCGATCATGATAAGGATGAGCTTAGCTTCTACTCTAAGGCAACCACCGACTTCGAGTTTATGTTCCCCTTTGGTTGGGGCGAGCTTTGGGGTATTGCCGACAGAACGGATTATGACCTGACTCAGCATGCCAACCACTCCGGTGAACCCATGGAGTACTTCGATGCGGAAACAGGCGAAAAGTATGTTCCCTATGTTATCGAGCCTTCTCTCGGTGCTGACCGCATTACCTTGGCCTTCCTTTGCGAGGCTTATGACGAGGAAACGGTAGGGGAGAACGATACCCGTGTTGTTATGCACTTCCATCCCGCTCTTGCTCCCGTTAAGGCTGCGATTCTTCCTCTTTCCAAAAAGCTGTCCGACAAGGCTCGTGAGCTTTATGCAGAACTTGCATCCGAATTCAATGTTGAGTTTGATGAAGCAGGTTCTATCGGTAAGAGATACCGTCGCCAGGATGAAATCGGAACACCCTTCTGTATCACCTACGATTTTGATACCGAAAACGACGGTTGTGTAACCGTTCGCGACCGTGATTCCATGGAACAGGTTCGTATTCCTCTGGCAGAAGTAAAGGCATATATTGCCGAGAGAATTAAATTCTGATAGAAAAAGATCAATAAAAAAGGTGCGGATTTCCGCACCTTTTTTATACATGTATACATGAATTTTTATATGTAAAGTATAAAGATCGAAAGAGCGCAAACGACAGATTTTGCATAAAAAGATGTTTTAATATAAATGTTTCCAAAAAAGATTTCGATTTTAGGTTGCATTCTTTGAGATGTTATGTTAGAATGTTTTTAACAGTGTTGTATTTGGGGTGATATACGCTCAATTTTCTCACTGTGCGAAAAACGTATTTTACCGGACTTCTAAAAATGCAAGAGCGGAGGAAATTCGTGGATATGAAAAAATCGGATACCCGGTCAAAAGGGATGCCTGAAAAGAATAAAAAGGATGAAATGATTGCCCGTGATTCAATTCGTTGGATGATGGTCTTTTATGATATAGTGATCGGCTTGGTTTGCTGGATCGCGATCTTTCTGTTTCACCCTTCCATTAATGAACCCTTGCCTTTCGCCGTGAGCTTTTTATATTGCGTTCTTGGGCTTGGCTTGTTTTTTGCTTTTCGTGTTTTCCTGAAAAGTTATAAGAGAATTTTGCGTTACGGCACAATGTTTGCTTTTTCCAGAGAGATTTTGGCAGGCCTTTTGGCAGGCTCTTGCTTCGTTGTGATCGGATGGAGTATTTCAAAGCTTTTTCCCGCAATTGCGGTACCCTTTGTCACATTTGTTTTGTTCGCTGCTGTTTATATTGTGATCAGTATGCTTGCCCGTTTTGCATATTGTTATTTGTATCGCTTTGCGGAAAAGGATTTTCTTCTTTCCAAGGTGGTAAAGAGAATGCTCGAGATCTTTGCCTTTGTAGATTTTGATTCTCTTGTGCCAGGTGCTACGCTTCATCTTGTTCTTGAGCCTGAAAAAGACAGTTCCGGTCCTATTAATGAGCTTCAGAACATTGTGGATCAGTTTGCCATCCGCGGCGATGTAAAAAAGATCTCTCAGCTGAACAAGGGCTATATCAATCGCACTTACCGCGTGGAAACCCTGTCCGATTCCGGCCATACCCACAAGTATACTCTTCAGCGTATCAATACCAATGTTTTTCCGGATGTAGATGCTCTTATGGAAAACTTTAAGTTGACCACGAACCATCTTTACGGAAAATTTCAGTTACCCGGCCACCGGAAGACAGGCTCTGTTCAGACCTTCCGACCCACGAAGGATGGGCGTTCTTATCTGAAAATTGATAGCGGCTGTTGGAGAATGCTCACTTATTTTGAAAATGTATATTCTATGGATATTCCTGATAGCCCCGATACATTTTATCAGGCCGGCCATGCCTTCGGTAGCTTTTTTAAGGAAATGTCCGATATTGATGTAGATGAGATCAAAGTCGTGATCCCCGATTTTCACAATACCTACAGTAGGTATCAGGATCTTGAAGAAGCCATTCGCACAGATGCTAAGGGCAGAGTGAAGAATGTGCAGCGAGAGATTGAATTTGTTCGCTCAAGATCCCATAAATTCAGCTTGATCAGCGATGCAATCGAACAAAAAAAGATTCCTGTTCGAATTTGCCATAACGACTGTAATTTGAACAATATCCTCTTTGATAATGAAACCCATATGCCCGTTGCGATCATTGACTTGGATACGGTAATGCCTTCTTCGCCGCTATATGATTTTGGCGACAGTATGCGTATCGGTACCAACACGGCTAAGGATGATGAGAAGGATCTTTCCAAGGTTTCTTGCAATCTTCATCTATATGAAAGATATGCCCGTGGCTATTTGGAAGCTTGCGGTGAGATCTTGACGGAAGAAGAACTTGCTCTTCTGCCTTATGCCGCCCCGATCATCACTGCTGAAGATGGAATCCGCTTCTTAATGGACCACATCAACGGTGACACTTATTACAACATTTATTATCCCGGACAGAATCTTGACCGTGCCCGTACGCAGCTGAAGCTCCTGGAGGATATGGAAAAGAAAATGCCCGAGATCAAAAATATCTTGCGCGAGATTTATTCCGATCTTGGACTTCGCGCAAAAATTCAATAAAATAAGAGGCTATTATGAAACCAATCAGAGCAATTGTTCCCGCAGCAGGAAAGGGAAAAAGACTTCAAAAGATCAGTGGCGATACTCCCAAAGCGATGTTTTGCGTAGGGAATAGACCCATGCTCGACATTGTCCTTGATAACATTGATTTTATCAAAAAAGAAGACACTTACATTGTTGTCGGTTACGGAAAAGACAGGATCATCGAGCACTTCGGTGATGCTCTTACCTATGTGGAGCAAAAAGAGCAGCTCGGCACCGGGCACGCGGTTATGGAGTGCGCATCTCATTTTGAAAGTTTTGACGGCAGTGTTCTTATTACCTTCGGTGACATGCCTCTTTTCCGCAAACAAGAGCTTGAAAAAATGTGCCGTCAGCATGAAGCAAACGGTGCGGATTGTACCCTGATGACTGCCGAAAATGAAGGCCTTACCATGTGGGCAAGAGTAGTCCGCGATGAAAAAGGCGAATTTGCCGCTATTGTTGAGGGTAAGGACTGTACGCCCGAACAGGCAAAGATCAAAGAACTGTTTTCCGGTGTGATGGTGTTCAACAGCAAATCGCTTTTCCAGATTCTTCCCCAGGTGGGATGTGCCAATGCTCAAAATGAATACTATGTAACAGAGGTACCTGAGCTTATGGTGAAAAAAGGAATGAAGGTTGAAACCTACTTCACCTCTGATGGGGATGACCTTCGTGGTATCAATACCCCCGAGGACCTTGAGATTTGCGAAAGCATTCTTCGCAAAAGAGGCGTTCTTGCATAAAAAAACTGCATAATAAAAAACTCTGCCAATCGGCAGAGTTTTTTTGTGTTACAAATTTATGTGCTTATGTTACGGAATGGATCCATTTCCCCGAAAGGGTGTACCGAAGGCAAAGGGTAGCCTTTGGAATATCTTCCGACAGAAGCATTACAAGATAAACCAGAAGGAAGGGCTTTTTCAGAACAATTCCTAAAAGGACAGTCAGGGGAAGCGAGATGCCCCATAAAAAGGCAATATCATAAACGACGCCTTTCACGGTGTCTCCTCCGGGACGGAAGATACCGATGATAGAAACATACGGAATATTTCTCAGAGGCATTTCCAAGCTGTAAATCAAAAGCAGCCACATTGCAGCGGCAGTTGCTTCTCTTGAAATGGAAAAGAGGGAAAGGATGGGCGCACGGAACAGAATGATCGCGCCGCCGATGCCAATGCTGACAAGCGGTACCAAAAGTGTAAATCGTTTTGCGTAAATTTGAGCAATATTTTCGTCACCTTTGCCGATGCTTTTTCCGATCATAACGGCACAGGCATTACAAAGACCGATGATCAGGACAAATGCAATATTTTCAACGGTTCTTGCAATGGTAAGTGCTGCAATATTGGATTCTCCCATTCTACCGAATACCATGTTGGTACCGGCAACACCAAGCGACCACATTGCTTCGTTAAAAAAGACTGGTAGGGAAATGGTGAAGTATTTTCTTACAAATCCTTCGGGGAAGGTAAACATTTTCTTGAGGGAACAGCGCAGAATGTAGTTTTTGCAGAGGGAAACCGTTAGAATAAATACCGGGTTTACAAAAGCGGCAACAACAGTTGCAATGGCGGCACCTTGAATTCCGAGCTTTGGAAATCCCCATAAGCCGAAGATCAAGACTGCATTTAAAACGATATTTACCAGAACAGAGATCAGATTGGACAAAACGGGAAGTTTAACTTGCTCGGTAGAGCGAAGTATGGTGCAAAAGCCAAGGTTGATTGCGATTCCGATATAGGAAAAGGCGGCAATGCGCAAATACTCTGATCCGAGAGAAATGATTTTTTCGGAGTTGGTGTAGAATCCCAAAACTACTTCAGGGAATATGGAAATGAGAACTGCAGCAAGGGTTGAGATCAATGTACAGCAGATCATTACAAGTCCATAGGTTCTGTGGATGCCGTCAATGTCTTTTTTTCCCCAGTATTGCGCTCCGAAAACGGTGCCGCCTGCCGTAACGCCGAAAAGGGAAACATTGATAAGCTGTGCAACTTGTGCGGAAACGCCGACGGCACCGACGGCGATATCACCGAGGCGTCCGATCATTAAATTGTCAACGATTGCAAGGGAACTGGAAAGAAGATTCTGTAGGGCAATGGGGATTGCAAGGGAAAGGATCGTTTTCCAGAATTTTCGATCTTTTAACATGTTTCTTATCAATTTTGTACCTCAAAAACATATGTTGGAAAAGAATTCTCAAAAAGGTATTTTGCCATTTCGTTTCACCGTAACAGTATAATATTTCATCCAATAACTGTCAAGCAGATAAAGTGATAGTTTTTTTTGAGAAAATCTTGCAAATTGCAAAATAGTATGATACAATGACTCTGTAAATAAATTTATTATAAAATAGGGGTCGTGTTTTGCTTGAAGGCTCTAGCCTGCCTTAAAATACAGACATTTCTTTTTATACGAAATTTATTTGAATCTCTTTGACTTGCATGTGTGTTAGTCGGTTTGCAGGTTCATTTCTTTATATTTTCAGGAGGAAAATCATGAAAAAACAGTTGAAGAAAATTGCCATCTTGTGCGTGGTGTTGCTCTTCGTTGTTGCTCCTTTGGCAGGAATCTTCTTCGATCTCCCTGCTACTGCAGCAATTACAAGCGGTAACTCGGGCACTTGCATGTGGACTCTTGATGGCACAAAGCTTACCATCACGGGCTCCGGTGCGATGGAAAACTACTCTTTCGGTTCTCAGCCCTGGGGTACAGATGTTACCGAGGTTGTAATCGGAGAGGGCGTTACCTCTATCGGTAATTACGCCTTTTACGGTTGCTCCGCACTTACTACTGTTACCGTACCGAACAGTGTAGAGTCTATCGGCAAGTATGCTTTCGGACTTTGCGATTCTTTGAAGAAGGTAAATATTTCCGATGTAGGTGCTTGGTGTAATATTAATTTTGGGGCAAAAACTGCCAATCCCTTGTGTTGCGGTGCTGAGCTCTTTTTAAATGATGCGCTTGTTTCCGATCTTGTCATTCCCGAAAGTGTAACTTCGATCAAGGATTATGCCTTTGAGGGATGTGACTTTTTGAATTCTGTTACTATCGGTGAAAATGTTACTTCTGTCGGCTATCGTTCTTTTTATGAATGCACCAACCTGAAGTCTGTTGTGATCGGTAATAAAGTTGCAACCATCGGTGCATATGCATTTAATAATTGCGATCAGCTTTCAGAGGTTGCCTTCGGGGATAGCGTTGCATCCATTCGTGCTTATGCATTTTATGATTGTGATGTGCTTGGAGCAATTGCTCTTCCCGCAAGCGTTACTTCCATCGGAGATTATGCTTTTAGCGGTTGTGAAGGCGTAGAGGCGATTACCGTGGAAGATGGCAATGCTGTATATCATAGCAATGGAAATTGCTTAATCAATACTGCTGATAAAGCACTTGTTTACGGTTGTAAAAATTCCGTAATTCCTACGGATGATTCCGTTACTTCCATTTGTGAGCGTGCTTTCCAAGGCTGCACAGGCCTTTCTGAGGTTGTCATTTCCGACAATATCACGTCGGTTGGTGTTTACGCATTTGAGGGTTGTTCCGGTCTTGTGACTGTTGTGATTGGCGATGGTGTTGAAGCTATCAGTGATTATACCTTCTACAATTGCGAAAAATTAAGCTCTGTTACCTTTGGTCAGAATGTTACCGCTATCGGTAAGCTTGCGTTTTCCTTCTGTGCAAGCCTTGTTTCCGTCGATCTTCCCGATTCTGTTATCACTCTCGGCGAATATGCATTCAACAACTGTAAAAATCTTACAGCCGTAGACTTTGGCAACAGCCTTACTTTGATTCCTAAATATTGCTTCTATAGCTGTGATGCACTTACTGTTATCGATATTCCCGCAACGGTTACCTCTATTGAGGAATTTGCTTTCGGCAGCTGCGATGGAGTTGCGGAGATTCTTGTGGCAGACGGTAATCCTGTTTATCATGCCGCTGATAACTGCCTCATTAATACTGCAGATAAAGAGATCGTTTTGGGTTGCAAAGCTTCTGTAATTCCTACTGACGAAACAGTAATCTCTATTGGAGATTATGCATTCTTTGAATGCTCCGGTCTTGCTTCCATTACGATTCCCGATAATATTACCTCTATTGGTAAGAATGCTTTCGAAAGCTGTATCGGACTTAATTATCTTGAACTTCCTGCAAGTATCTCTTCTATCGGAGATTATGCATTCAGCTCTTGTAATGAGCTTGAAAACTTTGTTTTCTATAAAGGCTCTATCAATGTTGGCGAAGCTGTTTTTGATGGCTGCACCAAACTGAAAGCTATTTGGTATGAAGGCGATGAAGAGGACAGAAATCAGCTTTCCGTTCATGAGAATAACTACGAATTCAACTCTGATATTTGGCACTATCGTGCTTGTATGATTAACCCCGCTCCCGAAAAAGAGCATGATTATGATCACGCTTGTGATACCGATTGTAACCGCTGCGGCGGTATAAGAGAGATCACCCACGACTATGAGTGGATCGTTGATCAAGAAGAAAATTGTGGCTACGACGGTGAAAAGCACGAAGAGTGCACTATATGCCACGTAACGAGAAACGAACATACCGCCATTCCCGCA
Organism: Eubacteriales bacterium; assembly: GCA_045602025.1. Lineage (GTDB taxonomy): Bacteria > Bacillota > Clostridia > Oscillospirales > SIG627 > RGIG5579. Next base: position 47,498 of record JAZSAT010000015.1, read on the forward strand.
ACCGGTAATCATACCTATGATAACAACTGCGATGAAGAGTGTAATGTTTGTGCGATGATCCGTGTGCCCTTCGACCATGTATATGATCACGCTTGTGACGCCGATTGTAATGAGTGCGGAGAGGTTCGTCCCTTTGAGCATGCTTACTCTAACAATTGCGATGATAGCTGTAACACGGTAGGCTGCGGCTTCGTTCGCGAGGCACCTCACGATTATGATAACGGCTGTGATCAGTCTTGTAATTCCTGCGGCTTTACGAGAGCAACTTTCCACAAGCCTGTAAACGGTATTTGCTCCGAATGCGGTGTGAAAGCTGCAAGACCGGTTTCCGCTCAGCTTTTGATGGACCGTTACATCAGCATTTTGTTGTACTTTAATAAGGCTGATATTGATTCAGAGTTTACTTACCAGGTAACCCTTGAAGGACAGGATGCTCCCTTTGTATCCGGTGATTATACCGACCTGAAGCGCAGTGGCAACTATTCTGTTCTTGAAATTAAAGGCATCGGACTCGAGTTCTTTAACACCACCTTTAATATTGAAGGTAGAACCTTCTGGGATCCTAATGTTGAAAGATACAATTCTGTTGTAAAGCTTGCAGAACTTGGTGTTGTAAGCTATGAATCTCCCAGAATCAAGCAGCTTTTCAAATCGATTGCTGATTTGGGAAGAGTTTACGATAATGAAGCTGTTTCTTATGATCTTCATTGCTTCAAGGAAGCTCCCGGCTCCTCCGGTCTCGCTGCAGAGGAGGGAGCTGCTGTCACCTTTACCGGAAAGAACCTCCTGATGAGCGATGCGATTGGTCTGCGTCTCTACGGTTCTTGCGACAGCGAGGATGCAGTTCAGGGTATGAAGGTTACCTTGGACGGTGCAAAAGATATCACCGATATTTGTGAGATTTCCGAGCTTGCTTTCGATGCTCAGACTGGCAAATATACCTTTACTGTTGATATCTATGTCAGCGTGTCCAAGATGGAAGAAGAGATGGTTATCCTTATTACCGACGGTGACGGAAAACGCTGCATCGAGCTACACGACCGTGTGGATTGGGTTGCACAGAAGATCCTTTCTAAGGAACCCGACAATGCTTTGGCTGAATATGTTTTGATCTATATCCAGTCTGTAAAAGCTTATATGGGAGAAGATGTTCTTGTTAAGCCCAGCGTGCCCGGTGAAGAAACCGAGCTCGGTGGCAAGCTTGAAATCTAATCAAAACTAAAAAAACACACCCGAATATTCGGGTGTGTTTTTTTGATTGATTGCCTTCAAATTCCTTATCTTTTGTTTACATATTTGATTTTTCGTGGTATAATATCTTTAATGTGGATTTTTATGCAAAGAAAGGAGTGAGGATGTGGATCACTTTGAATTGGTAGCAGATTATAAGCCTACGGGAGATCAGCCTGAGGCCATTGATGCCCTTGTAAAAGGACTTGATATCGGCCACAAGGAACAGACCCTTCTCGGTGTTACCGGCTCGGGCAAGACCTTTACCATGGCAAATATTATTGCCAAGGCAAACAGACCCACTCTCGTTCTCGCTCATAACAAAACCCTTGCTGCCCAGCTTTGCAGCGAATTCCGTGAGTTTTTTCCCAACAATGCTGTGGAGTATTTTGTATCCTATTACGATTATTACCAGCCTGAGGCATATATTCCCGGGAAGGATGTTTATATCGAAAAGGACTCTGCGATCAACGAAGAGATCGATAAGCTTCGCCACAGTGCTACCTCCGCGCTCTTTGAGAGAAGAGATGTGATCATCGTTTCCTCTGTTTCATGTATTTACACTCTTGGTGATCCTGCGGAATATTCCTCTATGACCGTGTCTTTAAGACCGGGGATGCTCCTTTCACGGGATGATCTTCTTCGCAAGCTTGTTGATATTCAGTATGAACGCAACGATGTGAATTTTGTTCGAAATAAATTTCGCGTGCGCGGAGATGTTGTTGATATTTTTCCTGCGGGTAACAGCGAAACTGCAGTCCGTGTTGAATTTTTCGGCGATGAGATTGATCGTATCGTAGAATTTCACGCTTTAACCGGCACTACTATTGCTACCTTGAATCACATTGTCATTTACCCTGCAAGTCACTACACTACAAGCCTTGAAAAAAGAGAAAAGGCGATCCGCGAGATCGAAGCAGAGCTTGCAGAAAGAGTAAAATTCTTTGAAGAAAAGGGAAGAGTGCTGGAAGCACAGAGACTTCGCGACCGCGTCAATTACGATATGGAAATGGTTCGTGAGATCGGCTATTGCAGCGGTATTGAAAACTATTCACGCATTTTCGCCGGGAATCCTCCGGGAAGCACGCCCTTTACACTCCTCGACTATTTCCCCGATGATTTTCTTTTGATGATCGACGAATCTCATGTTACGATTCCGCAGGTAAGAGCAATGAGTGCCGGTGACCGCGCAAGAAAAGAAAACCTTGTGGAATACGGGTTCCGTCTCCCTTCCGCATTTGATAACAGACCGCTTCGTTTTGATGAGTTTGAAGAGAAGATCGGTCAAACCATCTATGTAAGTGCAACTCCCGCGGAATTTGAGCTTGACAGATCACAGCAGGTTGTGGAACAGATTATTCGACCTACAGGGCTTCTTGATCCTCTGTGCGAGGTGAGAAAGACCGAGGACCAGGTAGATGACCTGATCGGCGAAATATTAAAGCGTGTAGAGAAAAAAGAAAGAGTTTTGGTTGTTACACTGACCAAAAAAATGGCAGAAGATCTGACCGAATACCTGGCGGAAAAGGGCATTCGCGTGCGTTTTATGCATCACAATGTGGAAACCATGGAGCGAGTGGAGCTCTTGAAGGATCTGCGCCGGGGTGAATTTGATGTTTTGGTAGGTATCAACCTTTTGCGCGAAGGACTTGACCTGCCTGAGGTATCTTTGATTGCGATTCTGGATGCGGATAAGGAAGGCTTTCTTCGCAGCCGCCGCAGTCTGATTCAGATCATTGGCAGAGCTGCACGCCATGTTGAAGGCAAGGTTATTTTATATGCAGATACCGTTACCGATTCCATGAAAATGGCAATGGATGAAACGGCCCGTCGAAGGACCATTCAGGAAGCATATAACAAAGAGCACGGCATTATTCCTCGAGGAATCGTAAAGAAGGTGCAGTCCCTTCCTTCCGTTACGGAAAAGCCGGACAAGAGCACAAAGAAGAAAAAAGAAAAAATGTCTGCGTCGGAAAAGAGCCGTCTTTTGGAAAAATTGCGGTTTGAAATGATGGCTGCTGCTAAACGGCTCGATTTCGAAACTGCTGCTGTTTTGCGTGACCGTATGCGTGAACTGCAAGGTGAAAAATAATCGAAGAAGGAAACAATTGTGGCAAAAGAAAACATTGTAATTAAAGGTGCAAGAGTGCATAATTTGAAAAATGTATCTCTTACCATTCCCAGGGATAAGCTTGTTGTTTTTACCGGCCTATCGGGAAGCGGCAAATCTTCTCTTGCTTTTGATACGATCTTTGCGGAAGGAAACCGGAGATTTGTGGAATCTCTTTCTTCCTATGCAAGAATGTTCTTAGGACAGGTGGATAAGCCTGATGTGGATAGCATCGAAGGACTTTCTCCTTCTATTTCTATTGACCAAAAAACAACCAATAAAAACCCTCGCTCAACTGTGGGAACCGTTACGGAGATCTATGACTATCTCCGCCTTTTGTATGCAAGAGTGGGTATCCCTCACTGCCCTATTTGCGGCAAAGAGATCAGAGCACAGTCCATCGATCAGATCATTGATCAGATCATGGCACTGCCCGAAGGTACCCGTTTTCAGGTGCTTTCTCCCGTTGTTAAAGGAAAAAAAGGCATGCATGAAAAGGTCTTTGATAAAGCAAGAGAAGGTGGTTTTGTCCGTGTAAAGGTTGACGGTTATGTTTATGATCTGGAAGAAGTACCTCCTCTTGATAAAAACAAAAAGCACGATGTTGAAATTGTTGTGGATCGTCTTGTAATGAAAAAAGAAATTCAGGCAAGACTGACCGGATCTGTAGAAACAGCTCTGAAGCTTTCCGGAACAAGTGCAGTGATCGATCTCGTTTCTAAGTCCGAAGACGAGGAAGGAAAGTACCTGTCCTTTTCTACGGCCTTTGCTTGCGAAGAGCATAATTTCAGCATCGGTACGCTTCAGCCCCGTATGTTTTCATTTAATAACCCTTACGGTGCTTGCCCGAACTGTGACGGTATCGGTGTGAAGCCAACCGTTTCACCTCAGCGTATTATGCCGGATCTGACGAAAAGTCTTTTTGACGGTGGTATTCAGGTCAATGGCTTTAAAACCATGAAGGAAAACAATTGGTCCGGCATCCTTTATAAGCAGGCACTGGCTCCCTTTGGAGTTACCTTATATACACCTTTTTGCGAGTATTCTGAGGCAGCAATGCACACCCTTCTTTACGGAACAGGAAATGCGGAATATGTGATCCCGTTCAAGGAAGGAGGCGTTTTGCAAAACTACCGCACCAAATTTCACGGTGTTATCAACAAGATCCTGGAACGGTATAATACCTTCCGCGACTCCTACTATGAGGAATTCTTCGAAGATGTTGTTTGTCCCGAATGCGGCGGCAAACGCCTGAAGGACGAGATCCTTGCTGTAACGGTAGGTGGGCTGAATATCTCCGAGTTCTGTGATCTTTCCGTAGAAAAAGAACTTGAATTTTTAGATAACCTTGTTCTTCCGGATAAAGAAAAGAAGATTGCAAAGGAAGTTATCAAGGAGATTCGTTCCCGCCTTGAGTTTTTGAGAAGTGTCGGGCTCGGATACCTGACCCTCTCACGAAAAGCGGGAACACTTTCCGGCGGCGAAAGTCAGCGTATTCGTCTTGCAACCCAGATCGGCTCCAGCTTGATGGGCGTTTTGTATATTTTAGATGAGCCCAGTATCGGACTGCATCAAAGAGACAATTCCAAATTGATCAAAACCCTGAAAAAACTTCGTGATACCGGAAATACCGTAATCGTTGTGGAACACGATACCGAAACCATGGAAAATGCAGATTTTATCGTGGATATCGGTCCCGGAGCAGGGATCGGCGGCGGCAAGGTCGTTGTCTCCGGCTCGATGGAAGATGTGAAAAAATGCAAGGAATCCGTTACCGGTCAGTACCTTTCCGGTGAAAAGAAGATACTTGTTCCAACTGAAAGAAGAAAAGGTAACGGAAAAAGCCTTGTAATCAAAAAGCCCGAACAAAATAACCTAAAAGGGATGGATGTGACGATCCCTCTCGGAAAGCTTGTTTTGGTAACCGGTGTTTCCGGCAGTGGAAAGAGCTCCTTGATCAACGGTATTTTATACCCTTATCTTGCAAAAAAATTGAACCGTGCCAATACCATCCTCGGTAAGAGCGGAGAGATTTTGGGAGCAGAGGAGCTGGATAAGGTGATTGCCATTGATCAGTCGCCCATCGGCAGAACACCCCGTTCCAATCCTGCAACTTATATCGGGCTGTTTACCGAGATCAGAAATGTATTTGCAAAAACACAGGATGCCAAAATGCGCGCCTTCGGACCGGATCGCTTTTCCTTTAATCTCAGAGGCGGCAGATGCGAAGCTTGTCAGGGCGACGGCACAGTGAAAATCGAAATGCACTTTTTGCCCGACGTTTATGTAAACTGTGATGTTTGCAACGGCAAACGCTATAACAGAGAGACCCTTGAGGTGAAATTCAAAGGGAAATCAATTGCAGATGTTCTGGATATGACCGTTTCCGAGGCTTTGAAATTTTTTGATGCGATCCCTTCCTTGAAGAGAAAACTTCAGACCCTTTACGATGTTGGCCTTGGGTATATCAAGCTCGGTCAGTCCTCTACGACGCTCTCCGGAGGAGAAGCCCAAAGAGTAAAGCTTTCCTGTGAGCTTTCGAAGCGTAGCACCGGCAGAACCTGCTATATTTTGGATGAGCCTACCACAGGTCTTCATACGGACGATGTGAATAAGCTCTGTGCCATTCTTGACCGCCTTGTGGATGCGGGTAATACTGTTATCGTGATCGAGCATAATCTTGATATGATCAAACGAGCAGACCATATCATTGACCTCGGTCCCGAAGGCGGCGATGCGGGTGGAACCATTGTAACAAGCGGTACCCCTGAGGAAGTGGCCGCTTGCAAGGAGAGTTACACAGGTCAGTATCTTGCACCTATCTTAAAACAGAAAGGAAAATAAAATGATTCCCGAAAAATTGCAAACGGTATTGGATCAGGTAGAAAAGCCCGGTCGCTATATCGGTGGTGAATTCAATGAGATCATAAAAGATAAAGAGGGGAAAACAAGAGTTGCTTTTTGTTTTCCCGATACCTATGAGATCGGTATGTCAAATCTCGGTATGAAGATCCTGTACGGTGTTTTAAATGAAATGGAGAATGTTTGGTGTGAGAGAGTGTTTGCGCCTTGGCCCGATATGGGAGAGCTTCTCAAAAAAAATGATGTAGATCTCTATGCTCTGGAAAGCGGAGATAGTTTGAGAAAATTTGATTTTTGTGCCTTTTCCATCCAGTATGAGCTTTGCTATACCAACATCCTTTATATGCTGTCTCTGGCCCATATTCCTTTTTATGCAAAGGATAGAACGGAAGAACACCCCATTCTTCTCTGCGGTGGCCCCTGTACATACAATCCTGAACCTTTTGCCGACTTTTTTGATATTATGTCCATCGGAGAAGGGGAGGAAGCACTCCCGGAACTGATGAACCTTTACGAACAATGCAAAAAGGAAGGTAAGTCAAAGGAAGAGTTTCTCCGCCGTGCTTCTCATCTAGAAGGATTTTATGTTCCTTCTCTTTACGATGTGACATATAACGAGGATGGTACTATTTCATCCTTCAAACCGAAATATGAAGATGTTCCCGCAGTTATCAAAAAGAGGATTGTTAAGGATTTTGAAAATTCCTTCTATCCTACAAAGCCTGTTATTCCTCATGTGGAAGCGGTTCACGACAGAACCGTCCTTGAGGTGTTTCGCGGTTGTATCCGCGGCTGCAGATTCTGTCAGGCCGGTATGACCTGTCGCCCTATCCGCGAGCGCAGTCCCGAGAAATTGGACGAATTGGCAAAGAAGGCAACGGAAGGAACCGGATATCCCGAGATCTCCATGTGCGCTCTTTCCATTTCCGATTATTCCGGCCTTTCTCAAATGTGTGAAAAGCTTCTTCAGTGGTGCCCCGATGAAAAGATCCGTCTTTCACTTCCTTCCATGCGTGTGGACAGCTTTTCACAAAAGATCATGGATGAAGTGCCCGGACTGAAAAAAGGCTCCTTTACCTTTGCTCCCGAGGCGGGCACACAAAGACTTCGTGATGTGATCCACAAGGGTGTTACGGAAGAAGATATTACCCGTACAATGAATTATGTGTTCTCTGCAGGCATGTGTGCCGTGAAGCTCTATTTTATTGACGGACTTCCCGCGGAGACGGATGAGGATGTAAAGGGAATTGCGGAGCTTGCTCAAAGAGTCGTAAATCTCTACTATCAGAATCCAGATAAACCGAAGGGTAAAAGCGTCAGTGTAAATATCAGTGTTTCTTGCTTTATTCCGAAGCCCCAGACCCCCTTCCAGTGGGTGGGGCAAAATTCCTTGGAAGAGGTAGAAAGAAAGCAAAAGCTTGTTCGTGAAAATATTACTACAAGAAAAGTCAGCTACAATTGGCACGATGCCAGATCAAGCCGATTGGAAGCGGTGCTTGCAAGAGGGGACAGACGCCTTTCCCGTGCCATTGTTCTTGCCTTTGAAAAAGGGCAGATCTTTGACTCATGGGACGAATATTTCAGCCTTGAAAATTGGGAAGAAGCTATCAAAGAGGCCGGACTTGATTCCTCCTTCTATGCAAACAGAGAGATTCCTTTGGATGAAATCCTTCCTTGGGATCACATCTCAGCACTGGTTTCTAAGTCGTATTTGCGCAGTGAGTACGAGAAGGCTATGAACATTTTGTAAATTTTAGAAAAAACGGCGAAAATCAGATGGGTTTTTTTAGGAATCTTCTTGATTTTCGCCCGTTTTCGTGTTAAAATAATCCGAAAAAATTCACACACGGCCTTTTTCGCAAAGAAGGGTCGGCAGAAATGCTGTTCTTTGTTAGGACCGTGGCGGGTAAAACCCGGAAAGGAAAATAAAAATGAGCAACATCATCTCTATGAAGCAGCTCCTGGAAGCAGGAGTTCACTTCGGACACCAGACCAGAAGATGGAACCCCAAAATGGCAGAGTACATCTTCACCCAGAGAAACGGTATTCACATCGTTGACCTGCAGAAGACTGTGAAGAAGGTTGAAGAAGCATACAACTTTGTTCGCGATCTCGCTCAGGACGGTGGTACCATTCTTTTCGTAGGTACCAAAAAGCAGGCTCAGGACGCAATCAAAGAAGAAGCCCAGAGATGCGGTATGTACTATGTAAATGTTCGTTGGCCCGGCGGTATGCTGACCAACTACAAGACCATCAAGAAGAGCATTGCTCGACTCAACAAGCTGAAAAAGTTTGAGGAAGACGGTACTTTCGATCTTCTCCCCAAGAAGGAAGTTCTTGAGCACAAGAAGGAGATCGCTGATCTTGAAAAGAACTACGGCGGTATCAAGGAAATGGAAGGTCTTCCCAGTGCGATCTTCGTAGTTGACCCCAAGAAGGAAAGAAACGCAGTTCTCGAAGCTAAGAAGCTCGGCATCCCCATGGTAGCAATCGTTGATACCAACTGTGATCCCGACGAAGCTGACTATATCATCCCCGGTAACGATGACGCAATCCGCGCAATCCGTTTGATCGCTTCCGTTATGGCAAATGCTGTTATCGAAGGCCGTCAGGGCGAAGACGCTTTTGCTACCGAGGAACCCGCAGAAGAAGTTACCGAAGCACCTGCTGAAGAAGCTACCGAAGCGTAATTGTAAGAAAGAGAGGACCTTACTATGGAAATCAATGCCAAAACAGTTGCAGCCCTCAGAGCAAAAACCGGTATCGGTATGATGGATTGCAAAAAAGCACTTGTAGAAGCAAACGGTAATGAAGAAGAAGCAATCAAGATCCTTCGTGAGAAGGGCCTTGCTGTTGCTGCTAAAAAATCCAGCCGTATCGCAGCTGAAGGTCTCGTATCCATCATTTTGGATACCGAAACCCACACCGCTGCTATGATCGAAGTTAATATCGAAACCGACTTTGCAGCAAAGAACGCAGTATTCGGCGAGTTTGTTAACGATCTTTTGAAGATCATCCTCAAGACCCGTCCTGCAACCGTTGAAGAGCTCCTGAAGAAGGAATTCAAAGACGGTCTCGATGTAGAAGCTGCTTTGAAGGATAAGATCTTCACCATCGGTGAAAATATCAACATCCGCCGCTTTGTAGTGATCGAAGGTGCTTCCGCATCTTACATCCACGGCAAGGGCAACATCGGTGTTGTTGTTAAGATGAGCAAGAACCTTGAAAGCGAAGCATTTGCTGAAGCTGCTAAGAATGTATGTCTCCAGGCAGCTGCAATGAAGCCCCAGTATCTGGATCCCGCTTCTGTTCCTGCAGATGTAATCGCAAAGGAAAAAGAAATTATCGAAACTCAGATCAAGAACGACGAAAAGAATGCAAAGAAGCCTGAAAAGGTTATTACCATGATGGTTGAAGGCAAACTGAAGAAGTTCTATTCTACCAACTGTCTCACCGAGCAGGAATATGTTAAGGACGGTTCCTTGACTGTAGCAAAATATGTTGCTTCCGTTGCAAAAGAGCTTGGCGATGACTTCGCTGTTGCAGATTTTGTAATGTATGAAAAGGGCGAAGGTCTCGAAAAGAAAGAAGACAACTTTGCTGAAGAAATTGCAAAACTGACCGGTAAATAAGATTATGAAAAACTCTCCTTCGGAGAGTTTTTCTTTTTAAATCTGATTTCGAAAAAGAAAGCGGTAACACCGCTTCTTTTTTTGCATTTTTTTATCTTTTCTATTTACAAATTCATCTTTTTTTTGTAAAATATAGGTTAGAAATATGATATTGTGGAGGGACTATGAAACCGAAATATAAAAGAGTTTTGTTAAAACTTTCCGGAGAAGCTTTGATGCAGGGTGGAAAAACCGGTTCTATTTACAATTTTGACCTTTTGAATGTGATCTGCTCTAAGATCAAAGACTGCGTAGATATGGGTGTTGAGGTTGCGCTTGTTGTTGGTGCCGGTAACATCTGGCGTGGCAAGCAGGGAACGGATTTCCAAAGAGTTCGCGCAGACCATATGGGTATGCTTGCTACCGCGATCAACGCTCTTGCACTGCAAGACACTTTAGAGCACCTTGGTGTAGATGCCCGTGTTTTAAGTGCGGTTGAGATGGAAACCTTTACCGAAACCTATATTCGTGAAAAGGCGGTTTCTCATTTGAAGCACGGCAGAGTCGTCATTTTTGCCTGTGGCATCGGTAGCCCCTATTTTTCTACTGATACGGCAGCAGTTCTTCGCGCAAGAGAAATTGATGCAGAGATCGTTTTGCTCGCTAAGAATATCGATGCTGTATATACTGCAGATCCTAAGCTTGATCCCGACGCAAAAAAACTGGAGCATATCCGTTATATCGATGTTCTCGCTCAAAATCTGAAGGTAATGGATACGACAGCAACAAGCTTTTCTATGGACAACAAACTCCCTGTACATGTGTTCGGTTTAAATGACCCTGAAAATATTATTCGTGCCGTTATGGGCGAAAAGCTCGGAACGATTGTAGAAGCGTAATTTAAGAAAGGAATATTTGTTATGAAACTCGAAATCAATGCTTATGAAGAAAAAATGAAAAAATGTCTCGCTGCTACCGAAAGAGAATTTTCCTCTGTTCGTGCAGGCCGCGCAAATGCAAGTATTTTGGACCGTATTTCCGTCGATTACTACGGAACACCCACTCCCATCAATCAGCTTGCCCAGATCTCCACTCCCGAAGCAAGAATGCTTGTGATCACCCCCTGGGACGCAAACCTTACCAAGGATATTGAGAAAGCGATTCTCGCTTCCGATCTCGGTATCAATCCTCAGAACGATGGTAAAACCATTCGCCTTGCTTTCCCTCAGCCTACTGAAGAAAGAAGAAAAGAGCTTACTAAGCAGGTTTCCCGTCTTTCTGAAGAGGGGAAGGTTGCTGTCCGTAATGTCAGAAGAGACGCAATGGATAAGATCAAGGCTATGAAGAAAAACGGTGAAATGACCGAAGATGAACAGAAAATTTCCGAAAAGGAAGTTCAGGATCTTTCCGATAAGTATGTAAAGAACCTGGATGCTATGGCAAATGAAAAATCCAAGGAGATCATGAGTGTCTGATGGCTACTGACAATACCGGTTGGGACAAATTCCCGGAAGGTTTGAAAAAGCCCCGTCATATTGGCATTATTATGGACGGTAACGGAAGATGGGCCAAAAAAAGAGGCTTTCCCCGCCTTGCCGGCCATAAGGAGGGGGCAGAAAACTTCAAGAGGATCGGTGATTACCTGATCGATCTTGACATTGAGGTCTCTACCTTCTATGCTTTTTCCACCGAAAATTGGAAAAGACCCATGGAAGAGGTTCAAAATATCCTTTCTCTCCTTAAGGACTATCTTTATGAATGGATGGATATGAGAAAAGACAGAAATATGCATTTCCATTTTATTGGCGATCGCTCTGCTTTTTCTCCTCAGATTCGTGAACTAATGGCGAAGGTGGAAGAGGATTCTAAAATTTATCCGAACCAGCTGAACCTTGCATTGAATTACGGCTCCCGAGATGAGCTTTGCAGGGCATTTTCCCTTCTTGCCAAACAAGGAAAAACGGAGATTACCCCCGAGGATATTTCTGCAAACCTTTATACCGCAGGCCAGCCTGATGTAGATCTTTTGATCCGTACCGGCGGAGAGATGAGGCTTTCCAACTTTTTGCTGTATCAGTCTGCCTATGCGGAGTTTTACTTTACAGATAAACTTTGGCCCGATATTAAGAAAAAAGATATTAACGACGCCATTTTGTATTTCAACAACCGTGAACGCAGGTTTGGCGGTGTCATTGAAAGGAAATCGAAATTATGACTCGTATTATTACAGGAATCGTCGGTATTCTGATTCTGATCCCTGTTTGTATTTTTTCAGGAACTTTTATTTGGCCTCTTGCTGTCACGATCTTTTCCGTGATTGCAACAGAAGAGCTTTTGCGTTGTATTGGTGCGCATAAGGAAAAGAAATTTGCAATTCCTGCAAGAGTATTTTCCCTTCTGCCTCTTTTTACTTATCTTCTTGCTACAAAATTTCAGCTTATTGATATGTTTCGTTGCATTTTTCTCTTTTCTGCACTTTTCTTTTTTGCAGAGCAGTTCATTGCAATGATCAACAAGAATCGTTATCCCACCACCAATTTGTACGCTTTGATTGCCTTGAATTTGTATGTTACCGTTTGCTTGACGGCAATTTCTCAGATTCGTTATATTGATGGCGGCAACGAAGAGGGCAAGTACATTTATCTTTTGGTATTCTTTGGTGCTTGGATCTCCGATACCTTCGCCTATTTTACTGGCAGATTTTTAGGAAAAACACCTCTCGCGCCTGAGATCTCTCCCAAAAAGACTGTGGAAGGTTCTATCGGCGGTGTTCTTGCGAATATGATAGTTTTTGCAGGATATGCTGCGCTTTTGAAAGGTGCTTTTGATGTGAACGCAAATGTCGTCTTTTTTGCGATTCTCGGTGCTCTTTTCTCAGCAGTCGGCCAATTTGGCGATCTGATTGCATCGTGCATTAAGCGTCATTTCGGCGTAAAGGACTACGGTAAGCTTTTCCCCGGTCACGGCGGTGTACTTGACCGTTTCGATTCCACTCTTGCCATTGCAGGCGTAATGCTTCTTGTTTACGCAGCTTTCGGCTCTGCCTTTTTGATTCGCTGATTATGAAAAACATTTGCATTTTAGGCTCAACGGGTTCTGTTGGTACACAGGCAATTGAGGTTGTCCGCGAGCGCGGATTTCGCTTGACTGGCATTTGTGCCGATAAGAATATCTCTCTTTTGGAAGAGCAGATTCGTGAGTTTCATCCCTTGTACTGCGCAGTGCGTGATGAAGAGGCTGCTAAACATTTAAAAATTGCTGTATCGGATACAGATACCAAGATCCTCTCCGGCGAGGAGGGGATCTTAACTCTTTGCAGGGAATGTCCTGCGGATGTAACGGAAAATTCTCTGCTTGGCTCCAACGGTATCCGCCCTACCATGGAGCTTTTGAAAAATGGCAAAAATATTGCAATGGCAAATAAAGAGCCCATTGTTGCAGCAGGCGAGATTATTTTGAAAACCGCAAAAGAAAACAACGCTTTGATTTTGCCTGTGGACAGTGAGCATTCGGCTATTTTTCAGTGTATCAGTGGTTCTTTTAATGACCGAAAGTATCTTTCTCACCTTGTTTTGACTGCTTCCGGCGGTCCTTTTTTCGGCAAGAAAAGGGAAGATCTTGAAAAGGTTACTCCCGAAATGGCTCTTGCCCATCCTGTTTGGAATATGGGAAGGAAAATTTCCATTGATTCCGCTACGCTGCTTAATAAAGGTCTTGAGCTGATCGAAGCGGTTAGGCTTTTTTCCGTTTCCGCTGATGAGGTTGAGATTACCGTTCACCGTCAATCCATTGTTCATTCGATGGCAACTTTTGTGGACGGATCCACCATTGCACAGATGGGTCATCCTGATATGCGACACTGTATTCAATTTGCCCTGACCTATCCTCATCGCACCGAGGGGCTTTGTAAGCCGCTTGATTTTACAAAACCTTTGACACTGACCTTTGAAGGTGCAGATGAAAAAACATTTTCTTTGCTGGAAAGCGCAAGAAAAGCGGCTCGTCTCGGCGGGACTTTTACTACGGTACTGAATGCTGCCAATGAGTCGGCGGTTAGCTTGTTTCTTGATAAGAAAATTTCTTTTCTTGATATTTTTGATATTGTCGCAGAAGAAGTGGAAACCCATTCTTCTTTGATTTCACCGAGTATTGACGACATTCTTTCTTTAGATCTTGAAATCAAGACAAAAGTTTTGGAAAAATACTCGAATTGATTTTCGCTCTTGAAACAAAAATAAGGATGTAATATTTTTGTTTTGAAAGGAATCTGTATGCAAACAATTTTTGGTATTCTCGTTGCAATTCTTGTTTTCGGCGTAATGATCTTTCTCCATGAATTGGGCCATTACCTTGCTGCCCGTGCTTGCAAAGTAAAGGTTTTGGAATTTGCCGTGGGCATGGGTCCTAAGATCATTTCCAAAACCTCAAAGAAAAGCGGTATCGTTTATTCCTTGAGGCTTTTACCCATTGGCGGTTTTACAGCTATGCAGGGTGAGGATGGAGAAGACCCCGATCCCGATGCACTTGTTAATAAACCGCGCTGGCAAAAGCTCATTGTTTTATTTGCAGGCTCTTTTTTGAACCTTCTTTCCGGTGTGATCGCAATGTTTGTTTTTCTTTTAATGACGGGAAATGTAGGTTCCAGCATTGTTTATGATTTTAATGAAAACAGTCTTTCTCAGCGCTGGCTGCAGCCCGGAGATGAGATCATTGAGATCGAAGGCAAAAGGATGCTGGATTATACCGATATTGCAAATACCATCACCCTCGACGGTGTAAGGCCTCTTGATATAAAGGTCATCCGAGACGAGGATGAAGTCGTTTTGGAAGATGTTGAATTCCCGACAACGGTCGAAGAGGGAATTGAAATGGGCGTTCTTGATTTTCGCTTTCTCGGTGTTCGCCCATCCATCGGTGCTTTGATCCGTCAGACAGGTACCCAATCGGTAGCAACGGTGAAAATGATCTATAAAACCCTTGGAGATCTTATTTCAGGTCGCTACGGAATGAAAGGCGTTTCAGGACCTGTAGGAACCGTCAGCATCATTTCTGAGGTCGCCAAGACAGGCTTTGTTGATATTCTGTATCTCTTCTCTTTTATCAGCTTAAATCTTGGTATCATGAATCTTCTTCCGCTTCCTGCTCTTGACGGCGGAAGGATCCTCTTCACGATTGTGGAATGCGTGATTCGACGCCCCATTGATCCGAAGTTTGAAGGATATGTTCATTTGGCAGGAATGATCGTTCTTTTGGCTTTTATGGCGGTGGTTACCGTCTTTGATGTATTAAAACTAATCTGACAGGAGGAATAGGCATGGCTCGAAAAATGACGAAAAAAATTCAGATAGGCGACCGATTTATCGGCGGCGGTGAACCGATCCTTATTCAGTCCATGACCTGTACTCCCACAACCGATTTCGAAGCGACCCTTGCTCAGATCCGCTCTCTTGAAAAGGTAGGCTGCGATATCGTTCGCTTTACCGTCCCCGATCATGATGCTGTAAGAAACATTGCAAGACTGAAGGAAAATACGAGTATTCCCCTGGTTGCAGATATTCATTTTGATTACCGTTTGGCCATTGAATCGGTTGAAGCTGGAATTGATAAAATACGAATTAACCCCGGCAATATCGGAGAAAAAGAAAATGTGCGTGCGGTTGCAAAGATCTGTCGCGAAAAGAAAATCCCGATCCGTGTCGGTGTGAATTCCGGTTCTGTGGAAAGAGATCTTCTTTTTAAATATAAGGGGCCGACTCCCGAGGCTCTTTGTGAAAGTGCTCTTCGTAAAATTGCGATGCTTGAGGAATTTGATTTTGACAGGATCGTTGTTTCTGTCAAATCCAGCAATGTTCAGAATATGATTGCCACCAATCGGCTGTTGTCTGAAAGAACCGATTATCCCCTGCATCTTGGTGTAACGGAAGCGGGCACTTTGATGACCGGTCTTGTAAAATCCTCTATCGGTATCGGATCTCTTCTTGCCGATGGCATCGGAGATACTCTTCGTGTTTCTTTAACCACAAGAGATCTTACTGAAGAGGTATTTGCTGCCCGTCGCATTCTTTCTTCCTTGTCCCTTGTGGAAAATCATATTGATGTGGTTTCTTGCCCGACCTGTGGCAGAACCAAGATCGATCTTGTAGAAATTGCTACTGAACTTGAAAATAGATTAGCCTCTCTTAATATCAAGCCCAAGAGAAATCTGAAGGTTGCCGTTATGGGCTGTGTTGTTAACGGTCCCGGGGAAGCAAAAGAAGCTGATGTCGGCATTGCAGGCGGTAGAAGCGAAGCGATCCTTTTCAGAAAAGGAGAAGTGGTTCGCAAGATCCCCGAAGAAAATGTAATTGATATCCTGATTGATGAAATCAAAAAAATAGCCGAGGTGTCAGGTGATGAATCAAGCCAATAAAAAGCTCTTTACTGAGCTTTTTTTCAAATATTCTCCCACCGAAAAGGATCTTGAGATCATAGAACTCCTGGAGGATTATACATACCGCTTAAACAAGGAAACAAGAGAAATCCGTATTGATTTTTATCTTCCTCGCCTTGTTCCCAAATTTCGACTTTATGCGATTGAAGCCGGGCTGACCCAAGCATATCAATTGAAAAGCTGCTTTATTTTCCCTAAATACAAGGCTGAGCTTTTTGATACCTCCTATCAGGAGGAATTGGTTCTTGAATTATCCCGAAGTACAAAGCTTGCCAAAGGCTTTTTTGATGATTGCGTCATGAAAATGGAAAACGACGACATTATCTTTGAAATGAAAGCGGGATATGACAAGCTTCCTCACGGTGGTGAATGCGAGAGAATTCTGGAAGACATTATTTTTTCTGAATTCGGTATTAAAAAGAATGTCAGCTTCCATGCGGAAGCATTC
Organism: Eubacteriales bacterium; assembly: GCA_045602025.1. Classification (GTDB taxonomy): domain Bacteria; phylum Bacillota; class Clostridia; order Oscillospirales; family SIG627; genus RGIG5579. The sequence goes on from JAZSAT010000015.1 coordinate 64,189, forward strand.
GACATTGCTGAATATAACAGAAAGCAGAGCTTTACTATGCTGTTTGATGATGTGGTGAAGACTCAGCAAGCACCCGCATCCGGCGATGCTTCGTTTTTTCAAGAAAGCAGAAACGAAGATTCACACATTGATACCGCCTTTGATAATGACACCTCTTTTTCCTTTGATTCGGAGAATAAAATCGTCAGAGCAGGGTACAGCGTATTTGACCTGTCTTCTCCTGTTGAACTTTTCGGAAGAAAATGGAAGGACGATGATTTAGAGACCCTTTGCCCGATCAACAGTCTTTCCGAAGGAGCGCGCCCCGTTTCTTTTTGCGGTAAATTTCTTTCTCAGGAAAACAAGGAAATGCGCGGAAGAGACGGTCTTCGTGCCAAGATCCATATTACCGACGGTGCATCTTCTATTACGGTGAAATTTTCAGGTTCTACTGACAAGGTGAAGCCTTTAATTAAAATGGACCCCGGAACGCCGCTTTTTGTTGCGGGCAACTTGATGTTTGATCAGTATGAAAACGAGCTGATCGTAAAACCAAGAGCAATTTTTCAAATCAAGGAGATTTGCCTGACAGACACAGCGGAAGAAAAGCG
>JAZSAT010000016.1:0-26123 GCA_045602025.1 Eubacteriales bacterium
GGACTTTGGCGACCTGAAGGGGGCTCGAACCCCTGACCTCTAGCGTGACAGGCTAGCGTTCTAACCAACTGAACTACCAGGCCATATATGGAGCGGATTACGGGGCTCGAACCCGCCACCTCGACCTTGGCAAGGTCGCGCTCTACCAAATGAGCTAAATCCGCAAGGCTTCTTTTGAAAGCCTATGTAGTATAGCACAGGAAACCGCCCCTGTCAAGAGAAAAAAGCAGATAAAAAACCTGCTTTTTTCGAATTTTAAAGATATTTTTTCATTTCTTGATACAAGGCTTCCGCCTGATAAAAGAAGCCCTCGTCGTTTGGGTGAAGTGACTTGTCTGCAAAGTATTTTTCTTCCTTGGGAACAAAGTCAAAACCGCGAATGACCGTAACATTTTTCAGATCCTTCGTCACCTTTTCTATTACAAGATGCGTATTTTCGAAAGGACCGAAGGGTTTTTCGTCCATACAAGCTTTGCGCCAAATGGGAGTAATAGCAAAGATTTTAGACTGAGGATAACTCTTACTTAAATTCTTATAAAAAGAACCGCTTTTTTCTTCATACTGTTCAAGCGTTTCGCAGTTCCAATCGTTGGTACCGTAGGCAACTGTAATGATCTCAGGGGTGAAATCGTCTTTTTCTGCAGCCATTGGCGGAAAGAAAATCTCGCCACCGATACCTTTGTTTACTTCTTCCATGCCAATCTTCCTTGCTAAACGGGAAACGTAAGAATTGGATGAAAAATCCGCATCGTACCCTTGGGTAATGGAATCGCCAAAGCAAAGCATCTTCTTTTCCGGTTTTACTGGATCGATAAAAGCACCGTCGTCCAAAGAAACTTCTTTCATAAACACCTTGGCATTCCAAGGGAAATAAAGAAGGACTTCTTTTTCGCCTTCACCAAGTTCAAATTTCTTTTCAAACGAGCCGAAAAGTTCACCCCTTGAATGAGAAAACTGATCGAGGTTTTCTTTCATTTCACCATTGACAAACAGATCAAAAGAGAAGAAGCGTCTGCTGGTAACATATTCCAGATCTCCTTTTATATAGAATAGTTTACTGTTTGTACGAAAACGAAATTTTATACCGGAGGTTGCCTGCGAAATCTCATAAAATGAGTTTCTTCCCACAAGGAGTGCAGCCTGCTCTTCGGTAAAACGATAAAAGCGATAACAGCCCTCTTCTTTCGTAATACGCACCGCACCGAGGGTGATTGATTTTATTTGTTCAAGATCAAGTTTCATTTTCACCTCAAAGAAGTTCCATAGGATTGCGAAAGGCTGTATTCATATCCGGCTTTTCTTCGAAAATTTTATTCTTATCTTCCAGTTTTAAGAATTCGGCATAATACCTTTTTCCGAATTCTCTTAAAGATTCAGCATCAAAATGCAGAAAATCCGGGTTTGAAGTCAGCCCCTCGGCAGATACAAAGCCTGTGTTCTTCCGTGTTTTTGCAATATTTTGCAATGCTTCATTTATCAATTTATAGTTTTTCACACAGCCCGGCTCCGTTGGACAAAACTGCAAATAATCGCCAAGTCCGCCAACAAGAAAAGGAATGTCAAATAAACCAAGCTTTTCACGAAGAGCATCAAAAATCCGATTTAATTTTTCTTCATAAAAAGGATAAAGATCGTCTTCACAATCGGATTCTCCCTGATGCCAAAGGACAGCCGCTATGGTGGAAGTACGCTTTGCAAGCCTTGCCTGATATACCGCATGGTCGAAAAGAAGACTGCCCTCTTCCCACATATCAAGAGAGGAACCTCCGTCTGCACAAGGAATCAGGCCGACCTTTACATTTTTGTCCTTTGCATAAAGATCTGCAAAGCTTTCCGCAAGATTGACACCGGCAGTATTACGGTCGGGATTGACGGGGGTATACATAGGACGCCATCTTCCGTTTCGCAACACAAAAAGGCTTTTGTTTGAGATCGGCTCCACATCCTTTTTATAGCCGCGGCCCGCCATATTGGATTGTCCGATAAGAAGTATAGAATGCATCATTTTTCTCTTCCTTTCAAGCAAGACCATTTAAACAAAAAAGCGCCTCTTTGTCAAGGAATTTATAAAAAAGCGCCTTAGAAGGCGCTTTTTTTACTTCGTAATTCCCTTGTAATCTTTCTTTACCTGTTCATAGCTATCAAGGTTTCCGATGTCATAGCGACTGCCGGGCATTTCCATTGCATAAACATTTGTTTTTTTGCAAAGCCAAGCAATAAAGCTACCGGGAGCATCCACACCGCAGCCCTCTGCAATTCCCTGAGGTACACGCTTCGAGTCCTCTTTTGTATAAAAATAGAACGCTGGACAAGCCCAATGGGTAGCAGGGGTGGGAGACTTTTCCGTCATCTCTAAAACCTTATCGCTTTCATCCACGGTAACAATACCGCTTTTCAGAAGCTTCTTTTCATCGGACTCGTAGTAGCGCATACAGCAAGAAGCACTCTTTTCCTTCGCGTACTGAATAAACCTTGTCAGGCTGAAATCAAGCAGATTATCTCCTGCGATCACCAGCATATCATCATCAAGGCCAAGCTTTTCAATGGCAAATTGAATATCCTTTACGGCACCGAGACGAGTCTCGTTGGTAGAGGTACCGTCATCTACAACGGTGATTTTCTGTTTCTTTGCACTTGCCCATGCTTCAAAATGAGAAGCAAACTTATGGTTGGAAATAACGACATATTCATCCACCTCGCCGATGGTATCCATATCATCGATCAACCAGTCAAGGATAGTTTTATCCCCTACCTTCAAAAGAGGCTTCGGAAAATTTTCTGTCAAAGGATAAAGTCTTGTTGCATAACCGGCAGCCAGAATCAAACATTTCATTGCAATTACCTCACTTACTCAAATTCACGCCATCTGCACTCAGGCATATATGAGCAGAATACTTCCCATCCAAATTGGGGAAAAGCTTCAAGTATTCCTTCTCCACCTTTTCCAGGATCTTTTCTTCAAAAGAAGGATCGATCAGTGCCATACAACAGCCTTTAAAGCCTGCACCGGAAAATCTTCCGCCATAAATTCCATCGGTTTTTGTCATAATTTCATAAAGGGCCTTCAGCTCGGGGGAGCCTGTTTCCCAACTGTAAATAGAGGATCTGCCACTTTCAAAGGAAAGTCTGCCAAATTCCTCAATATCGCCGCGGCGCCATGCTTCGGCACCTTTTTCTACGCGGAAATATTCCGAATACCAATGCTCTGCTCTCTTACGCCAAGCCTCGGGCAAGGAATTCTGATGCTCGCAAAAAACTTCGTAAGGAACATCGCGAAGGTTTGTTTCATCAAATTTTCCGTATTCAAGACCGCCAAAGGCTTTTAAGGCATAGGCAGCACTGCGGCATTCATCCACGCGCATATTGAAGGCGGAGCCCGCAAGACTTCTTTCAAGACCGCTAAAGAAAATAGCGATTTTGTAAGGCTTCATGGCGGGATTCTGAGGGATCAATTCATAGCTATCATCACGAAGATCCATATAGAGCAAGTGTTCCTTCTTGCAGTACACCTCACAGGACTGATCAAGCTTGCCGCAGGAAACACCGACATATCTGTTTTCCGCCTCTTTGGAAACCTCGATCAGCTCCTGAGGAGTCAGAGAAACATGGTTCATTTCACAAAGAGCGGCAAGGAAGGTTATAATAACAGCCGCAGAGGAAGAAAGACCGCCAATGGGAAGCTCTCCGTTGATCACGGCGCAAAGTCCGCGACGGAGAGGATAACGCTTGTGAAGCGCAATGGTAGCACCGCGCAGATGATCGGCCCAATCGTTTTCTCTGTGCTTGGGAGTCGCTTCCACATGCCACTGTGCCCTTTTGGGAAACTGCATAGACTGGATCTCGATAACGCCGTTTTCCTTAGGACCGTATGCAATATGAATACCTTTGTCAATCGCAAAACCCGTGATCTTACCAAGCTGGTGGTCACTGTGAGCTCCGATGGGACAAATCCGATAGGGGGTAAATGCAGTGCTTTGGGGTTCTTTCTTGTAAATTTCAAAAAACTTCTCCGAAACTGTCATATATTACTCCTTAGTCTCTAAAATAAAGATCTCTTGTATATACCTTATCAATTACATCAGAAATATCGTCGTTGTAACGGTTGGCGATGATCACATCGCTCATTTCTTTAAACTCTTTCAGATCTCTGATCACACGACTGTTAAAGAAAGCATTTTCTCTCATAGTAGGTTCGTAAATTACAACCTCAATACCCTTTGCCTTGATCCGTTTCATAACACCCTGAATGGAGGATTGACGGAAATTGTCACTTCCCGCTTTCATAGTCAAGCGATAAACACCGACGATCTTCGGCTTTTTGGCAATGATCTGATCGGCAATAAAGTCCTTACGAGTGCTGTTTGCCGAAACGATGGCAGAAATAATATTCTGCGGAACATCGCGGTAATTGGCAAGAAGCTGCTTAGTATCCTTCGGCAAGCAATATCCGCCGTAGCCGAAGGAAGGATTATTGTAATGGGAGCCGATGCGGGGATCAAGTCCGACGCCCTCAATAATGGATTTGGTATCAAGTCCGCGGACAGCGGCATAGGTATCAAGCTCATTAAAGAAGGATACGCGCAAGGCAAGATAGGTATTTGCAAAAAGCTTTACTGCTTCTGCCTCAGTAGGATTCATGAAACGAACTTCAATTTCTTCTTTGATCGCGCCTTCCTTCAAAAGGGAGGCAAAGGTCTCAGCCGCTTTGTGCAAGCGGGCGTTTCGAACAGGTACACCTACAATAATGCGGCTGGGATAAAGATTGTCATACAGCGCTCTTCCCTCCCGAAGGAACTCGGGACTGAACAGCAAATTGTCACAACAAAAATCTTCCCTTGCTTTTTCGGTAAAGCCAACGGGAACGGTAGATTTTATGATCATTACCGCATCGGGATTGACACGGATCACCTGTTCAATCACCTTTTCCACGGAAGAAGTGTCGAAATAGTTTTTACCGGGATCATAGTTTGTAGGTGTCGAGATCACAACGATATCTGCATCTTCATAAGCCTTGTCTCCGTCGGTAGTGGCAACAAGATTCAGCTTTTTGGTTGCAAGATATTCTTCGATCTCACGATCTACGATGGGAGACTTTCTGTTATTGATCATCTCTACTTTTTCAGGGATCACATCCACTGCAACAACTTCGTTCTTTTGTGCCAAAAGAACTGCCATAGACAGACCGACATAGCCGGTACCTGCAACTGCGATTTTCATATAGGTTCTCACTTTCATTATATATAATTTTTGTGTATATAATTATTGTGCATTCCTACAGTCCCTACGAGTGTTTCTCCATGGCAACCGATTCTTGCAAAATATTAACTTTTAAAAATATTAGATTTATATGTTATAAAATTCTTTGTACCACTGAGCAAATCTGCGAAGACCTTCGCGGAGTGAGGTGGAGGGCTTGAAGCCGAAATCTTCTTCCAAAGCAGAGGTATCCGCGTATGTGATCGGCACATCGCCGGGCTGCATGGGAACAAGCTTTTTGTGAGCTTCAAAATCATAATCCTTCGGCAAAACTTCTGCACGAACAAGTTCTTCCTGGAGAATGGTTACAAAATCCAAAAGATTTTCGGGATTGTTGTTACCAATGTTATACACGCGATAAGGAGGAAGCGGAAGTCCGTCTTCGCCTTCCTTCTTTTCGGGAGCGTTCTGCATGACATGCTTCACACCGGTTACAATATCGTCAACATAAGTAAAGTCGCGCTTGCAATTACCGAAATTGAAGATCTGAATGGTCTCGCCTTTCAAAAGCTTATTGGTAAAGCCAAAGTAAGCCATGTCGGGGCGTCCTGCAGGTCCGTAAACGGTAAAGAAACGAAGACCGGTAGAAGGAATATTATAAAGCTTAGAATACGCATGCGCCATCAATTCGTTGCTCTTCTTGGTAGCGGCGTAAAGGCTTACAGGGTTATCCACCTTATCCTCGGTAGAATACGGAATTTTTTTGTTGGTTCCGTAAACGGAAGAGCTGGAAGCATAAACAAGATGCTCTACCGGATGATTTCTGCATGCCTCGAGAATATTATAAAAACCGATCAGGTTGGATTCGATATAAACACCGGGGTTGGTAATGGAATAGCGAACGCCTGCCTGAGCAGCAAGATTTACAACAACATGAAAGCCCTGTTCTGCAAACATAGAATCGATCAGATCACGATCCGCAAGATTGCCTTTTACAAAAGTCCAAGTGCAATCGGGATGCTGAGCAGCAAGACGATCGATCTCTTTCAGACGGTACTCTTTGATGGAAACATCGTAATAATCGTTCATATTGTCAAGGCCGACAATGGAGATTCCCTTCACTGTGCGAAGAAGCTCCATTACAAGATTAGAACCGACAAAGCCGGCAGCGCCGGTAACCAGAACTTTTTTGTTTTCCAAAATAACATTTGGTTTTAACATAATCTGCTCCTTTTTTCGTTTTACTTCATATTGTGCTGCGCATATATGTTTACGAGTTTAAATATACCACATATTTTTCCATTCGTCAAATAATTTTTACACAAAAAAAGTCCCGTCACCCTTGTGACGGGACTTTTTATTAAAACAGATCCTTCAGCCAGCCGAAAATCGTAAAGCCATCAGCAAACTGGAAATTGAGAATGCCAACGAAAAAAATTGCTACGATCAAAATCGGCAAAACATAAGTTAAATAAGGACGAAGCCATTTTCCGAATTTCATACCCTGTCCTTCATTGGCTTCCTTCAGGAAGTTATCAAAGCCCCAGCCCTTTTTCGTCGTACAGAAAAGCACATAACAAAGAGCACCGATAGGAAGACAGCAATTGCTGACAATAAAGTCCTCCAAATCAAGCACGGAAGAACCGGAAGCAAAAGGAACAAAACCGGACCAAAGGTTAAATCCGAGTGCGCAAGGAACAGAGAGCACAAGAACCAAAACACCGCAGATCAGGCAAGCCTTCTTTCTGCCCCAACCGGTGAGCTCTCTCATACAAGCAAGGATATTTTCAAATACTGCAATGATGGTAGAGAATGCCGCAAACACCATGAAGAGGAAGAAGAGAGATCCCCACCATCTGCCTCCTGCCATATTATTGAACACCTTCGCCATAGCAACAAACAAAAGACTGGGTCCCGCACCGGGCTCCACATCAAAGGTAAAGCAGGCAGGGAAAATAATCAAGCCTGCAGTAATCGCTACAAAGGTATCAAGAACAAGAATGTTTACAGATTCACCGGGGAGAGATCTTTCTTTTCCAAGATAGCTTCCAAAGATCGCCATAGAACCGATACCAAGGCTTAAGGTAAAGAATGCCTGGTTCATAGCACCCACGATCACATTGCCGTTTATTTTTGTAAAATCAGGCTTCAGGTAAAAGGCGAGTCCTTCTTTTGCACCGTCAAGAGTAAAAGAATTTACTGCAAGAACAATCATTAAAAGAAGAAGGAGCACCATCATGTACTTGGTGATACGCTCCACTCCCTTTTGCAGGCCAAAAGAAAGAACCAAAAAACCGAGAAAAACAACGACTGCCATAAACCCGACGGTAATGGCGGGGCTTGAGAGCATTTGACCGAATCTTTCTGCAGAAGCAGTGTCCGTGATGCCGGTCATATTACCTCTTAAAAACTCAACAAAATAGTGTAAGATCCAACCGGTAACCGATGTATAGAACATCATCAAAAGGAAATTGGCGACCAATGTCATATATCCGTGAAAATGCCATTTTTGACCGGGCTTTTCCAGTTTCTGATAAAGTCCGACAGGACTGCTTTGACTTGCTCTTCCCAAGGAAAACTCCATAACCATAACGGGAAGACCCAAAATCACAAGAAACAGGAGGTAAACAGCTACGAAAGCACCGCCGCCGTATTGACCCGCCATCCAAGGGAATTTCCACGCATTTCCCACACCGATCGCACAACCTGCACTGAGTAAAATGAAGCCGAGACGACTTCCCAACCGTTCTCTTTGCATTACTTGATTCCTCACATTCAAAAGATATTGTGGTACAAAACAGAGATACAATATTTTAATAAAAATATGTTATTTTGTCAATAAAAAAAGGCTCTCATATTATCTTTTTCTTTTTTTAACCTTTATTTTCCCAAAAACAGCCCCTCCGACAATAAGAAGCGCACCAAGAATTTGAAGCGGAAGAAGTGTTTCCCCCAAAAAAATTGCAGAAAAAACAACGGAAGATACAAGCTCCAAATATTCGCAAACCGCAACCGTCTGTGCCTTTAATCTGCCAATAGAAGAAAAATACAAATAACAACCAAAGCCGGTGTTAATCGCTCCGAGAATCAAAATGGGCAAAATACTTTCCTTTTCCACATGGAACGCAAATCCGCTTTTTGCACCGACGAAAGAAGCAACCGTTATGAAAGCAACCAAAAGCTGTAGCGCGGAATTTTCAAGCCCTTTGATTTTGTAAGCCTTCTTATTGAAAATGACCATAAAAGAATAACACACGGCAGACAAAAGTCCGCTAATAAAACCAAAAAGATCCTCTTCTCCTTTCGGAATTCCGCCATTGACAAAAACAACTCCTACAAAAACAGCGAAAAAGCCAAGCAAAACTCTCGGTGTAAGCTTTTCCCGAAACACAAGAGGCGAAAACATCATTACGATCACCGGTCCGCAGGCATATAACAGGGATGCTACACTGACACCGACGCGAGCAAAGGCCTCATAAAGGAACATCCAGCTTGCACCCATAGAAACGCCGGACAAGCATAGAAAGAAAAAATCCTTTTTATACCGATAAAATGAGAACTTCCCTCCTCCAAGCAAAAAGAACGCACACAAAAGTGTTCCTCCAATGAGTGTACGAAAAAGAACGATCTCTTCACTTTCCAGGGCAATCTTACTTGCCACCACACCATTGGAGCCAAATAGAAGGAGCGAAAAAAGATGGAAAAACAAATACTTCTTTTCCATAAAATACCTCTATTCAAAAAATATAAAGGCAGTATATCATAACAAAGAGTAAAAATCAACGGCAGCAGAATCTGCTGCCGTTTTTTTCATTTAAATATGAACCTTTACCGTCTTTCCGGCCTGTTTTCTGGATTCTTCCGCGGCAATACCCATTAAGTGGCACTCCACGGACTTTTCAAGACTAGTGACAGCCTCTATTCTTCCACTGAGCATTTCGTAAAGCTCATTCACGATTCCCGCATCTCCGCCACCGTGTGCATGACCTCCCTCCAGCATGGCACCGATCTTGATTACTTCTGCTTCCGCTCCGAAGGGCATTACCGTAATGCTGTCTTCTCTTTCATCAAAGATCATTTCTCCCATAGTACCGTAAAATACGATCCTTCTTCCACTTTTACCTGCAAACACCATTTTTAAGGAAGCGCGCACTTTGTTTTCAAATTCCATTTGAATCAGCTGATGGTCTGCGTGATCCACGCGACATGCAAAAACACATCTTCCCACATCCGCAGTTTTCAAGCCCTCATACAAGCCCTTTTCCGTAATCGGTGTTTCCTTACAGGCACGGTAGAAGGGCCACAAATATTCAGGCTTACCCTTTTTGTGCCAATTATCTATATAAATCTTTTTTGCAGAATAAGAACAAGTATCGACATATTTGCAATCAAGACAGCGTTCTGCAGCTCCTTCAGGAGCGTTTTCTTTTTTGAAAAATCCGGTATCTCCCAAGGAGGAAAGCGTTTCGCAGCGGCTATTTGCATAATACTGAAGAAGGTCGAGATCGTGGGAGCACTTTGCCAAAATGGTAGGATGACCCGTTTCGGCAAGGGCACCAATACAGCGAACATAAGCCTGCGCCCAATGCCAGTAAACGACTCTTTCGGAGGCATCAATGGCATAAAGCTTTCCAAGGATTCCCGAATCCAGAATCTCCTTGCATTTTCTATATCCGGGACCGAAACGAAGCACATGACATACCATAACCTTTTTACCGGTCTTTTTCTGCGTTTTTAAAAGAAGATCGATCTCCTCTCGGCTATCACTGATTGGTTTTTCCAAAAGAATGTCATAGCCAAGCTCCATTGCACGGACCGCTTGAGGAATGTGCTCCCTGTCAGGCGTGGAAATAATCAAAAGGTCTGCTCTGTTTTTTTCAAAAAACGCTTCTACTGACAAAAACTCTTCGGCTTTTACCGAAAAAAGTGTTTTCATTTTTTCAAGCTGCTTTGGATCGGGATCGCAAATGGCAGAGATGGAAAATTTCTCCGGTTGCTTCATAATCAGCTCCGCATAGCATTGTCCTCTGTTTCCGCAGCCTAAAACTGCAACGGTAATTTTTCTCATAATTTCTACCACCTTTCTGCGAAGATTGTACCATCGAAAAATATATAAGTAAAGTAATCAAGCGATAAAAAAGTATAACTTTTCGATACAATATTGACACCAGAGCCTAAAAAGCATATGATAAATTCATAACAAAACAAATTCGGAGTTTATATGAATGTAATCCCTTTAAACGAGATACATCAATTGAATTTTTCACTGGATGTGATCAACTCTTTTAGACAATCTTGGAAAAAGACCAAAACCTTTTCCTGTCTTGGTTCTCCCAAAAAAACAGACCTTTTTCTTTATCTGAACGGCGTATCCGGAGAGTATACGAAAAAAGACGGAACAAAGATCGTTGCAGAAAAAGGGAGCCTTGTCTATACGCCCACAGGAAGTGAATACAAGCTCCGTCTTTTTGATTTTGAAGATGATTCCGCAAGAACTGTGGGAATCAATTTTCTCCTTTATGACAAACAAGGCGACCCCTTTATTTTGGGGGAAGATATTCTAATATTTTCAAACAGTACGCTGCAAAGCACCGTAATAAAGATCAACAAAGCAGCAAACTCTCTCACCCCTTGCCCTTCCCTGATGAAAGCGGGGCTTTACGAAATTCTTGCTTCCCTGTCTCAAAAAAAGCACTTTTTAAACAAGCGGTATAGGATCATTGAAAAAGGGATTCTCCTTTTGGAAAAAGACACCGAAGAGGTGTTCTCAATCAGCGAGCTTGCTAAAAAATGCAATGTAAGCGAAATCTATTTTCGTAAGCTCTTTAAAGAGTACGCGGGAAAATCCCCTTCCGAATACCGTTTGGACAAAAAGATTGAAAAGGCAAAAGAATATCTTTTAAAAAGTGATCTTTCCGTATCCGAGATTGCTTTCACTTTATCTTTTACCGACACCGCCTACTTTTGCAAACAGTTTAAAGCCCGTACCGGCCTTTCCCCCCTTCAATTCAGAAACTGTATATAAGCATATCTCCTCGCTTTTTTGCATAGATTTATAAAAAACACGAGGGGTCAGAATGAAAAACAAAGCACTTTGGAATCTGGTAGGCTTTTCAGTTACTTCTCTTTTCGGTACGATCCTGCACTTTCTTTATGAGTGGACCGGAAAAAGCACAATCGCTGCTCTCATATCAGGGGTAAATGAATCTACCTGGGAGCATATGAAGCTACTCTTTTTCCCGCTCTTTTTCTTTGCATTGATTCAAAGCCGATTCTTCAAGGAGTATAAGAATTTTTGGTGTATCAAGCTTTTGGGAACGGCAGCAGGGCTTCTTTCAATTCCCGTGCTTTTTTACACATTAAGTGGAATTTTTGGTGCACTTCCCGATTATATCAATATATCCATCTTTTTTACTTCGGCAGGCTTTACCTTTCTTTTGGAAAACCGGCTTTTTCAAAAAGAGCCTTCTGAATGCAAGGCTTATCTTGCTTTTGGAATTCTTTTTTTGATCGGGTGTCTTTTCATCCTTTTCACTTTTCAAACACCGCAGATCCCGCTTTTTCAAGATCCTTTAACAGGAACCTTTGGTATACAAAAATAAAAGTGCTCCAAGGAGCACTTTTATTTTTTCTGTTCTATTATTTTTTTTGCATATTCGGAAAGCTCTTCCGGCTTCATTTCTTTCACCTGATCAGCAGAAAGAACCTCCAAAACCGAAAATTTAGTGATGGTTTTTCGGAGTGGAAAATGGCCGCGGTAGGCATTTGTTCCTTCAATCTTTGAAATCACCATAGGACACTTTGCTTTTTTTGCCATGACAAAAGCACCTGGCTTGAATTCCAAAAGCTTGCCGTCAAGACTTCGTGTGCCTTCGGGATAGATTCCCATTGTAAAACCTTTTTCAGAAACCATTTTGGCTCCCTGATGAATGGTTCGCATAGCACGAAGAGGATTATCACGGTCCAATGGCAAAAAGCCGATTTTCTGAATAATCGGTCCCGCGATGGGAATGCGCATATTTTCTTTTTTAGAAATAAATCCAAGTCTTCGTCCTTTCATTAAGACAAATGTTACCATCGGATCAAAGCGGGAAAGATGGTTACATACGATCACACAAGGTTCATCAGGAATCTTTTCAATCCCCTCACCTTCCACACGGAAACGGAAGAATTCCAAAATGCAGTCCATCGTATGGTATGCAAGGCTTCTTAAAAAAAGATTATCCTTTTCAAAAGGCTTTTTACCGTAGCAAAAAAGACTGCAAATAAACAAGAAGAAAATCGCACTGACAGTAATGCCTGCAAAAAAAGCAAACCAAAGAGGCAAAGCAAAGGGAAAAAGACTTGTTTTTACCAGACAGCAAAGAAAGGCAAGCACTCCGCCGAGCCAGAAAAACAAACGCAAAAGCATATTAACTCCTCCAAAAACATTTAGATTGTAGAGCATTTTATCTCACACAGTATAAAAAGTCAACCTCTTTTTCCTAAAAGAAAATCTTTTAATTTTTCTGAAAATCTTCTTGACTTTTCAAAAGCGATTTGTTATAATCCTCTGGTGAGCAAATTGCTCATACAATGTGGATCAGGCGATATGCCCCACCTCGGCCGTCCTTGCCGTGTAAAAATGAAGGACACATGCGGATGTGGCGGAATTGGCAGACGCGCTAGATTCAGGTTCTAGTGGTAGCAATACTGTGTGGGTTCAAGTCCCGTCATCCGCACCAAACTCCTTGAAATCCCTAGGGTTTCAAGGAGTTTTTCTTTTTGTCTTCCCTAACACTAGATTTTTTGCGGATTTGGAGGAAAATCTAGTGGGAGCAAAACTAATACTAAATTCGGACGAAATCAACCGTATGACAATCGACGATGCCGAGGAGCGTTTTTTGAGGGATTGTAAACTTCGAAATCTTTCTCCTCATACATTAAATTATTATATTGAGGATTTAAGATACTTCAAAAAACATTGTCCGGTGAAATTTATCGACCAAGTGACACAAGACGTTTATGAGAAATTTATTGTAGATGAAATGGATGCCGGAAAGAAAGCATCTTCACTAAACACCAGAATTCGCGGGCTGCGTGTATTCTTTAAGTTTTGCGCAGAAAGAGAATATATGGAAGGCTTTACCATCAAGCTCTTAAAAGCGACAAAAGAAATCAAAGAACCTTACACCGATGCAGAACTTATGCGCCTGCTTGCAAGGCCTCGTTCCACTGCCTGGACAGAATGGCGTATGTGGGCGGCAGTGAATTACCTTATCGCAACAGGCAATCGAGTGGGCACAGTCCTTGATGTAAAAATCAGGGACATCGACTTTAACGAAAACACCATTCATCTAAGAACAACGAAAAACCGACGCCAACAAATCGTTCCCCTCTCCAAGAGTCTAAAGAGCGTTTTAAAAGATTACCTGCGCACATGGGAACACAACATTGACGATTATCTTTTTCCCTCTCTTGCAGGCGGGCAACTTTCGCGATCGTCCTTCCAACGAGACCTGACTCATTACAACAGAACGCGCGGCGTTACCAAAACTTCCGCTCATCTATTCCGTCACACCTTTGCCAAGAACTTTATCCTCGCAGGCGGCGGTATCATTCAACTTCAAGCGCTGCTCGGTCATTCTACCATGGATATGACCCGCCACTACGTCAATATTTACGGCGCAGATTTACAAAAGAATTATGAGGAATTAAATCCCTTAGACACCTTTATGAAGCGTAACAAAAAGCAAAATAAGAAAAATCAGCGCTAATGGATGTTATAGGATGCAAATCATTACAATTTAATATAAATTTAGTATAAATTAAAAAAGGTAGCCAAAGAAGTTCTTTGGCTACCTTTTTTCCATACATCAATAACTTACTCTGCGATAAGTTACCTTATGACATTTAGGGCACGGTGGTAATGTGTCGGTATAATCATCTAAAACCACAATAGTTCCGCATGAAACACACTGATAAGTGCCTTTTCCAGGTTTTTCCCCGGTAGTGTACATATTGACACCTCCTTTCAAGATTTTTGTGCTTTTTTTCTTAGTTAGGGGTAGATCTTCGATGCCCTCTAACTCTTGTTCCGTCAGATTTTGTATAAGGCTTTACTGGAACAATTTTCTTTTCAGACTTTCCTCTTACACTTGTCTTCGTCTTGGCCATAGCAAAAATTCCTTTCCTGACGGCGCACACCAATCTCGAAAGTCATTGACAATCAACGATTTTTGTGTTAACATACATTTGGTTGGAGTGTATGTACGGGTTCAACCGTCATTTATTCCCTATTAAAAGGTGACTGGACTAGAGTCACCTTTTCTTTTTTTATAACTGCTAATCAACAATATTGAAGCGCTATTGCGGCAGATTGCAAAGACGTTTTGCACTGAAATGCAACATCCTCCGGCGCCATTCCCCTTATCATTTTTCTTGACATAAGAAAAGCAGAAGCAAACACATTTGCCTGCCACTCAGGATCACGATATGAAGGCATCTTTGTATCTCCAACACATCTAGAAAATCTGGTTAAATCATCATGCAAAAAATAATGACCAAGCTCGTGAGCAATAGTAAACCGATGTCTTGGATCATCCGAGCAAGCTGCTTCATACACATCTTGTCGCACATTTAAAGTTTTACTTTGCGGGCAGTAATTTGCATACTCTCCATTCATCTCTGATTCATACAAGACTGAGCACTCAAAAGTCGGATCAAATTGCGGAATAACAATCTCTGCAACCTGCATAATCGGAACAAACAGCGATCCATCCAATCCCAGTTGGAATCTCACATATTCAGCAAAATTTTCGAGATGCTTCCGACTATAAGGCGGAGCCATTAAAGACTGATTCATTTTTTTGAAATCTCCAGAATTCTTTTTATTTTTGCAATCTGATCGTTATCAAGACTGTCGAATTTGCGAGCAAAAGAAATGCAAAGGTCTTTCTGAGAAGCCGTTGCAAATTTCATATTCAAATTCACCTCATCAAGAGTTTCGAAGAAAGATGAATGAAGCTCTTGTTTTGCTTCATCATCTAGTTGATAAATTTCAACAATATTGCTAAGCAGTTTTTTTGTAGGGATTCTTTTTCCATTCTCAATCGAAGATAAATATGCCGGAGCAACATTCAATCTATCCGCCATATCCTTCAGAAGTTCTCCTTGCTGAATACGAAAAGTTCGTAAAAACTTACCCAAACTTGTCAACATAGCAAAAATCCTCTCTTTCTAAAAAAAGAATAACATATTTATTTCCCTTTGTCAATACTTTTGTTAAAAAATATTAACTTTTTTGTTTACTTTTATTTTTTTCTTCTTTTTTTGCACCACTTTTCCACATTCAAAATATAAAATCCAGAAAAAACAAAACGGATCAACTTATAAATTTATGTCGATCCGTTTTTGTGGTGTAACATTTATGTTCTCAGTTGGGTCTTGTCGGGTGGTATACTATAGTCACAGGCAAGGGGAACAACCCCAAGCCAAAAAATAATTTTTTTATACGAAAGGAGATCATATCATGATCACTATCAACCCCAACAATAACAAGGCATACGCAACCAAGGCATTTCTCAAAAAGGCTTCTATTTATGGGTCTCGCGAGTACAAACTCTTAAGAGAATTCAAGCTTGAAAATCCCAAAATCGAAGTAGAAGTAAAAACTCGTACAAGAGCTGTCTGCAAAACCAGAAACGCTACTTATGCGAAAATGCGTGAGTATCTGGAAACTCTTTCCGATAGTATGAAAGCCATTATGGAATTCGAAAAAGTAATTGCACGTTCTACCGTTCAGCCGAATCCCTACAAATTTGTTCTGTCTTGGTTCGATGCCACCTATCCCAATGCCAGAAGCACCTTCGAGGCTGAGGAAGCAAAAGAAACTTCCGAAGCCGAAGATACTACACTCTCTGCGTAATGATCCAAAAGGAGGAAAATGATGAAAACGAAACCTCTGAAGGGCTATACCATTAGCCACGAAGATAGCACTATTATTATGAACAAAAAGTTTGCGGCCGCCGCTAATCGGTACGGAACACCGGAATATAAACTCCTTTTGAAAATTCGAGAGGATTACCCTCTCTTTCAGACAGAAACGCGTTCCGGGCGCAAGCGTACCACTTGCAACGCAAATAAAAGACTCACGTATGCAAATATGCGCCTTTATATCCAATGCCAATTAAACTCCAAGGAGCTTCTGGAAACTTTTGATAAAATCAAAGTAGAAGCAAAAGGAAAGCCCAGCCCTTATGCCTTCGTTCGCGCTTGGTTCGTGGAGCGATTTCCCGATTACAAAAACTTCACCACTCTGGAAGAAAATGTGGAAAATATGTTCACTCAAAAGGCTGGCTAAATATGAAAATTCAATCTTTTACCCCGCTTTGAAGGAGAGGAAACCAAAACGTTTCCTCTCCTTCTTTTTATGGGAAAACCATAGTATCTATCAGCATTCTTAAGCGATGCGCTTTTTTGATTTTACAAAAAATTTTTGGTAAAATATATATAGAAGGTAAGAAAAGAAAAAACTTTTAAAGCCCTCAAAAACACAGAAAGGAGAACAAAAAGATGGCAAACAAAAAATAGGATTTCTATTTAATGATGATTGATAGCTTCGGTCAAAAAGCGCAGGAAATACTTCGTTGGCAAATACAAAAGCAATTCTTTGCAGACGAATACCTCAAACGCCAAGAGCGAGAACAATTGAAAAAAGAAATAAAAGCCGAAGTGATTCATGACATTGAACTTGCAATCGATGTAGAAAAAGCAATCCAAGAGATCGAAGAAGTCAAAAAGGCTCTTGATCGACTGGAAAAATAAAATAAAATAAAATATATTTAGAGAAAAAGGAGAATAGTATGACAACTGTACCAAACCAAAAAACGGTATGTGTCCACCGGGAAAAACCTACATCTGATTTTCTCGGTATAAAAAATGAAAACTGGATGTATGCCAGTAGAGACCTGGGCGCACACGCGCTCCGTCTCTATTTATATCTAGCCGCCAATGCCAATGGCTACACCTTCGCCCTCTCCCCTGCCGATATTCGGCAACGAGTAGGGATTCCAAATTCCACCTATCGCGACCAATTCCAGATCCTTATTGATAAAGGATATCTTGTACCCAATAGTGGCAATAGTTATGACTTTTATGAACTGCCGCAAACACGCCCCGTGGTTATGATTGAAGAAAGCGCGCCTCTCGTTCGCGGCAATTCTAAATCAACGGAGACCGCACCACCCTGGACGGCTCCTGTTCCAAACAAAACGGCTGAGAACAGAGAAATATATAATAAGGATACACCAATAGATAACATAATAAATATTGCAGTGCCGGAAGTAAAAGTAGTAAAAATCACACCACCCAATGCCTTTGGCAAAAAAAGACCAGAACACACACCAAAACCAAACCCAGTAGCAGAAACATTTCAATTCTAACAAAAAGCAAACATAAAAGCGGGTTCCCTCTCAAGGAACCCGCTTTTTCTTTTTACCTAACCGAAATCGATGATACCCACCGAAATCCAAATTCAATTTCACTTTTGGAAACTGGAAAAACCACACCCCCAGGCTCTTCTTAAACAAAAAAGATTTTTCCCGAAAGTGTACCCCTCTCTCCCTACAAAAAGGAAGCAGCCATAATGACTGCTTCCCCTATCTTTTAATTTGGATTTAAAATACAAAATTCTTCGTTAATTTTTATCACTATCAATACCATTATGCGAAGCAACTCCATATAATCCTGCTCTTGTTTCTTCTCGTCTGCAGGAAAAATTCCATGCGCATACTTATTTCTTAATTCTGGTCCATTATCGTATTTTTGCACGTTGAGCATGTAATCAATAAAAGCTTGCTCTTGATTAGTGAATAGCGTTTGCTCAGAAACCACATCTCCGTTTTCAATCCATTTCCTTATCTGTTCTACCATAAACGGAATTCTCTTTTTATAATACTGATAAGAAAGCACTCCGTTTTGAAAAAAATCCTTGAGCAAATATGCTATTTCTCTTTTAATTCTTATAAAGCCATCATCATCTAAAAAAGCAAATTTCTCACGGATTAGCCATTCAACATTCTTCTGATCATAACCTCTAAAATCGGACACTCTCATCTTTCGCTTTAACAGCATATGTGGCAAATTATTATACTTGCTCTTGTCGTCTATATAATACAACATTGATTGATCAGAATAAAACATATACATTGCAGATTTTATTCGTTCACTTTGTGGATATAAGTATTTCTCGGCAATCATACTTGGTGTATCCGACATTTTATACTGATCAGACGAAAACTGCAGAAACTCTCTATCAACATGTTGGTCTTCCATATAAAACCTAAATTGCTTTAGCGTAGAGTCGAATTGAGAAATTAACAACAAAATTTTTTCCACATACGAAGAATTTTCAGTCGGAACATAATAGGAAAAGCCATTCGCGTTGAACTCTTGCGGTAAATAAGTTTCAAAAAACCACTTGATTATATTTTCCAACTTAATATCATGAAGTTTTAATTGCTCCAAATATCCCGACATTTGCCCGATTGATAACATTCTTCGAACTTGATAATCTATTCCTGTTTTATAATCATTGCGACCAGAAACACCAAAAACGCTCTCCAATACTCCGAGCTTTGATGAATTTGAAAGGTGCTGATATCTAAACTGTTCATCTACAAATCCAAACATATAGATAAAATTATTAAGCAAAGTCGGATAATCCAAATTTTCCTTAATCCAAGAAGTACCATATGAGAATTCAACAACATTCTTGTCATGCTCTGTTTGTGGAGGACTTTTTTGTTTACTGTCATCATAAAAGGAAACACTCGCGCCATAGCTGTGAAAAACAACATCTTTCGTATTTTCCCTTTTTTCCCAATACTCTTGATACTTTTTGTGGGCTGCATATCGAATTCTGTCATTCGTAACAAAATCTTCGCTCTTTTTATGCTTAGATATTAATGACAAATAGTTTGGATTTGCCTTTTCCCAAAAAATGTAATTTTGGAGAATAGTAATTTTATTCTCCCCTGTTAATTCCAAAGGAATATAAATTTTTGCAGCTTTCTTTTCATGCTTTGCAATGTAGTAGCCTAAAACTGTTTCTGCATACTCCAAATTAGTTGTCAATTCATTGGCTATTTCGCATCCAAAACGATTTACAATTTTCTTGCAGCACAAAATGTAATTCAACACATACTTTATTTCTAAAATCCTTAGAAACTGCTCAGATGTTATCTTTCTATAAACACAGTAATATTCAATTAAAACCCAAAAATCTTCATAATATTGACTGTCAGTCTTTTCCCAAAAATCAATAATGTTATCTCCATCAATTTTTGAGAAAAATCTCCCTATGAATTCGGGAAATTGCTTCACAATTGAAATATATTTTATTTTTGTCGAATCATCCCAAGAAGTCAACGAAACCTCATTATCAAAGTACTGTTTGATATTATACAATTCAATAATTCTATTAACATCCAGATACTTTGTTTCAACATCAAAGGATTCAATGAGTGGCTCAGCTTTCCGCAATTGGTAACCCGAACCCCAATCGTTTGCACTATAAAATTTCACATAATCTTGCATATTAGTAAGCCTGCTTCTTTATATTTACTGTAACATCTACCCCAACATACTCAAATACTGATCCAGGCAGGCGTTGATGTAGCCTGCAAACAGCTTTTCCAACTAATTCAACATTGATAAATTACTGAAACAATGCAATTACAGAAATAGTTGTTGAAACGATAAAAGATACAATCGCACCAATTTTCGCCCACAGCGCATCCTTTTGCGCTGTGCGAGCTGTTTCCTCAGCATCATCAATTTGTTTTTGTAAAATGAGGTTACGATCTTGCAATTCTTTCACTACCGACTTTAGCTCCTCAACAAGAGGTGCAGTGGATTGCAATGCGGCTTTCGCTGTATCTTCTACATACTCTTGTCGTCTTTGGGCTTCACGCAATCTCCTTTGAGCTCGCTCTTCACAAAGTGCTTGAGCAGAACATGCCTTAAATGTTTCTTCATAAAACATAATAAAATCCTCTTTTTCTTTCATTTTGTTCACGAAAAGCTATTTGGAATTTTTTGAACAAAAATCGATTGTTTTTAGGTGATATATTTCTCTCTTGAAGCTTGATACAATTGTTCAGGAAAACAAATGTTTTTGATTACACAACCCATTTCAAATCAACACACCATCGCAATGGTCGATTTCGTGTTGGATGATTTGGGCAGGCCAGCCGGTGAAGGTTTTTACGCGGGTTTGAAAATCTGCAGTTTGCCACTGAACCTTGATGGCCTGATAACGTTTGCAAGGACGCGGCCCACCAAGGAGAGAAAGGCAACCTTCCTCAGCATCATAAGGTCCTGACTTTTTGATAATCTCCGGATTGAACATGGTCATATACGTTTCCTCATTATCAAAGACGATAATACGCTTGCGCACACCGATCATATTCGCAGCCATACCCACGCACTCATCCTTGTGCGCCGTCAAGGTATCCAAAAGATCCTGCGCTATCTGAACATCTTCCTTCGTTGCCCTCTCTGACTTCATCCCCAGAAAAATGGGATCATGCATAATTGGTTTTATCATTTTAAGCCTCTTTTTAGTCCGGAAAATCCTAAGCTCTTATATCCCCTCAATGCCAATTTCTTTCAGATAGTCATAAATTCCGTCGTACCATTCGCATTTGCGAGAGGGATCTTCATCGCTACCTTTTGGAACAAAAATGGCCATTCCCTGACGAGCGCGGGTAAGTAATACGCGGTAGGCGTTTTTCAAATATAAGCGTCGTTCCTCAGAGCTAATATTGGTCCAGCGATTACCGACAAAATTGTTATAAGTCCACTCACCTTCAACATAACGATAATCTGCATCCCATGCAACAACAGAATAATCAAGTTCCAATCCCTGAATATCAAATTCAGAAACTACATCCTCCAGCATATAACTGGATCGGACATCGTCTTTGCCATTCAAGAACCAGTTGGCCACTGAAATCTCATTCTTCACGAAGATTCCTTCCGGTTTTAGACGCAAAGCACCGCTGCTAGCAAGCAAGCCATAACGAGTAGTACCCTGGCAGTGATCGCGCACCCAGGCTTTTGCTTTGTTCAAATCACGGGTGATCACAATCGGATATTTATCTTTAATGCGCTGATACAACGCTTTTGCTTCATCAGTTTCGGCATCCAGCACCGCTTTCACAAATGCTGCCAGATCCGGTGTTCTAAAAGAACGCACCGAAGTTGCTAGATGGAGCTCTTCCCTCTCGAAAGCACGAAGGCCTTTCAGCATACTGCTCCAGCTTCTTCCACGACGATATTCATCATCGTTAAGTTGAGGAGTGATATACACATCCCAATCCGGGAAAGCTCTACGAAGCGAATCAAACCATTCAGGAAGACCTGCCTCACCAGTATTGATTTCCTGGCCACCTCCTACAAGGCAGATGACAACCGCCCAATCCTGATGACGATCCATGGTGCTGATCAAAAACTCCGGCTCACTATACGGGAACGGAGACACCCCCTTCTTGGTAGCCATAAACTTTTCGATCATATCCTGCGTCCAAGCACGCTGCGCCTCATCAAAGATGGCAACACGCTCCGGAGGGATATTATTGTTACCGACAAAAGAGTCTCGGTATTTATGGATGATTTGGATGAACGCAGAAGTGCTACGAAGTGCCTCTGACTTGGAAACACGATTACCGCACTGCTTTTCCTGCTCCACTTTATCACGAGCAAGAGCTTCCTGCAACACTGTCACCAGCGGAAAATTGCCAGACAGGAATACTGCGTGTTCACCCTGCTGTGCATCAGAGCGCTGAATGGCAATATTCAACCCGACCAAGGTTTTACCTGCACCGGGAACACCGGTTACAAAGCAAATGGACTTTCTACCATTTGCTTTGCTTTGTTCGATAATACGATTAATCTCATCAGTAGTAACAGTCAGATTTTCTGCTCCTGCATCGCTGCGTGTAATGTCATGTACATTGTGTCCGCGATACAGCGCCTGAGCCGCTTCAACGATTGTTGGAGTAGGAAGGTACTCAGAGTTCTCCCATGCTACGTAGTCAAATTCTGGCTCTTGATACTGCTTCGCAATATAATCAATCGCAGCACCTAAATTCTGACCATTGCAGCGAATCGGCTCAATGATTTTCTCCCTCTCGTTCAAAACATTTTGATAACCAGGTGCTTTTGTAGATACCATAATCGGCACCAATAGTTTATCGTGGCTTTCCTTTTGGAAGTTGCGCAGATCCAGAGCATAGTCATATACCTGATCGTATGTAGACTGCCGGTATTCCGTATCGCCGCATTTGAATTCAAGCAGGAAAACGATGTTTTTATAAAGCACCACAGCGTCTACACGCTTCCCCATTCTGGGGATGGTGTATTCGAAAATGATCCTACCATCTGAAAAAAAGCGCAACTGATCTTTGAGAATCTGCACTTCAGACTCCCAAGTATTGCTTTGCTGGATCGTCGTCTCCGCCGAAATATCGTTGGAGTGGATGATGCCAATTATTTCGCTACCCGACTGCTGCAAAAACTCCGCAATCGACGCAGAATAGTAGGATCTCAGATTACGCATAGTGGATACCTCATTTTAAAATAGAAATGCATCTCAAACGTATTTCTTGAACACTTTCTTAAACTTAATGCACATATCGATGATCCAGTCGAACTGACTGTTCCATTCATCGTGGTTATCCAGATTTACGCTTTTTTCAATGAGAATTCGGCTTGCTTTTTTATCGGGTAGTTCGCGCCAATCCAGTGCAAATCCAAGTTCTCCCTCAATCTCTTCTTTACTCTGGAATAGTTGCTGGAATATGGATTTATCATCGCTGATGTACAATTCCACGGAAACCGCATTCCGATTCTTCAATGTCAAAATGTCCAAATGGTATGCCGACGAGCCGAGACTCAAAGTCATCCAGTGATCCGTGCCCGGCTTGCGCTTTTTAAAATTCTTAGCGAATGCCGCCTTCGTAAATGCGTAATCATTAAATGCTGTCCAATATTCCAGACGGAATTGCTGTGCCGGTGCATTCGCGCTTTGTTTTTTGACTTCCTTTGTCCAGTTATTAGGCATTTCGATAATTTCAAACTTGACCGCGGGATCAGAGTTACCGATTCGATACAGTTTAATTTCAACAAGGAAAAAGCTGATATTTTCGTCTGTATGGTTATTCAGCCATTCGATTGCAGCGCGATGTTCCTCTCTGGCGCGTTTGACAATCCAGATCACTATATTCGCGCCCTTACCAGATGCATATGTGATCAGCTTGCCCAGGTGATCGTGATTTGTATCCTCAAGTTGGTTTTCAATGATAATCCTACGCTCAGTACCGGTTTCGGTTGCATATATGTCAACGTTAAAGTCCCCAACTTTTGATTCGGTTTCATCGACTGTTATTTCTAAACCAACCGCATCTGCTAATAATGCCAAATTATTCTCTTCGGCAAGCCAAGGGGTAAAATCTAACGCTTCATGCGGCCATATTTCTCTAAGATCTTTAATTTCTTTCAGCTGTCCTAAGCTTATCATCTTATACCTCCTCGTAATTATCCGTCCAGAGCTCACACTGTGTCATAACAGTTTGAACGGCATCGTCCATACCTTCAGGCGGATACTTATATTTCTTCAGCAGTCGT
The DNA here is from genome assembly GCA_045602025.1 of Eubacteriales bacterium. Taxonomy (GTDB): domain Bacteria; phylum Bacillota; class Clostridia; order Oscillospirales; family SIG627; genus RGIG5579. The sequence continues at coordinate 23,866 of JAZSAT010000016.1, forward strand.
TTAACCATCTTGCGCATGCCGGCACGTGCAGTTTCCTTTTTCTGCCAGTCGATGGTACGGTTTTTACGAAGCATTTCCGTAAGTTCTCTTGTAATTGCAATCAAATCTTCATTTGTGTAGAAGTCCTTAACTGCTTCTGGTTTTGTAAGAGCATCATAGAAAGCAAGCTCCTCGGTTGTAAGACCGAGTTTTTCGCCTTCTTTATGAAGATTAGCAATTTCCTGAGCCGCTTCTAAAAGTTCTTTAATTACTTCCTCATTAGTAATAAGTCCGTTATAGTAAGCGTTCATCAGTTTAGCAATTTTTTCTGAGAATTTTTCAGATTTTACTACGTTGGTTCTCTTGTATATCGCAACTTGTTCAGCCATCAATTTTCTCAAGATTTCAACGGCAATATTCTTTTCCTTCATCTTAGCGATTTCTTCTAGGATATGAGGATCAAACAATGAGAAGTTTTCGCCAACCGTTTTACTGTCAAACAAGTTAATAACGCCTTCGCTTTGAATACTTGCTTTAAGAAGTTCGTTGATTTGTTTGTTGATTTCTGTCAGAGATAATGGTTTGCCACCTTGACCGCCGATAGTGATCTTCATAATCATTGCTCTAACTGCTTCGAAGTATGCTGCATCGTGGCGTTCCTGCTCGGTGGTCATACTGGAACAGAGTGAATGAGACTGTTTCAGAAGAAGTGCTTCTTTTAAGAACAAATCCTTTTTATCAGCAGAATCCAAAACAAAGTTTGTACCGCCAGTAATCAGATTTGCCATCACAAGCGGAGTGCCGGTTGCAAACCCGCTAAAATCAAAGCCGTGCATCAAATCTTTGCAGACCTGAAGCTTTTCCTTGAATTTAGGATAAGCAATCTTTGCAATGTTCATATCGCCGTACTTCGCACGGTCACGAGCAGTATACTCGTTCATAGCCGCTTTAAGAGCAGAGGCAATACCTACATAGTCAACAACAAGACCGCCTTCTTTATCCTTAAACACACGGTTTACTCGTGCAATCGCCTGCATCAAGTTGTAACCGTGCATCGGCTTGTAAACATACATCGTAGCAAGAGAAGGAACATCAAAACCGGTAAGCCACATATCTACAACAATGGCAATTTTCATTGGATCATCGTTGTCCTTGAACTTGCGGGCCATGTCTTCTTTGTGTTTTTTAGTTCCGATGATTTCTTTCCAATCTTCGGGATCGTTATTGCCGCTGGTCATTACAACGCCAACTTTTTCGTTCCAATTCGGGCGCATCTCAAGAAGCTTGCGATAAATCTTCATAGCAATGGGACGAGAATACGCAACGATCATAGCCTTACCCGTTAAAAGATTTGCACGGTTCTTTTCGTAGTGGTCAATAATGTCTATGCACAGTGATTCGATGGTGGAGTCTGCGCCGAGAACACTCTCCATCTGACCAAGCATTTTCTTGCTCTTTTCGATGGTAACAGAATCTGCCTGCTGTTCTAAAACTTCGTAGGTGGAGTCAATCAGTGCGAGTGTGTTCTGATCCAGCTTCAAATGAATAACACGGCTCTCGTAGTAAACAGGACGTGTTGCGCCATCCTCCACAGCCTGTGTCATATCATAAATATCAATATAGTCACCGAACACTTCACGAGTGTTACGGTCTTTTGAAGACACAGGAGTACCTGTGAAACCGATAAATGTTGCGTTCGGAAGTGCATCACGAATAATACGGGCATTGCCAACAACAATACGAGCCTCAGTTTCGCCATCATCATTTTCGGACATAATAACTTTTTCGTCCATACCGTACTGTCCACGATGAGCTTCATCTGCCATAACAACAATATTGCGACGGGTAGAAAGAGGCTCTTCTCCATGCTCGAATTTAAACATTGTTGTAAAGATAATACCGTTAGCATTTCTGCCTTCCAAAAGAGACTTTAAGTGTTCTTTGCTTTCTGCCTGTACAGGCGTTTGACGCAGAAATTCTGCACACTTTGAAAACTGAGAATATAACTGATCGTCAAGGTCAATTCGGTCTGTCATTACTACGATTGTGGGGCTATCCAATACTTCTTGCAATAAATGAGCATAGAAAACCATAGAAAGCGATTTGCCGCTTCCCTGAGTATGCCAAAATACACCGCCCTTGCCGTCGGTGGCAGTTGCAATTTTTGCTTTTTCAATCGCTTTTCTAACCGCAAAATACTGATGGTATCCGGCAAGAATCTTAATGGAATTCTGACTGTCTCCGGCAAAAAGGATAAAGTTCTTAATAATATCAAGCAG
>JAZSAT010000017.1:0-7518 GCA_045602025.1 Eubacteriales bacterium
ATCAAGAAGACTGCCGCAGGCGACGTTACTTACCCTGCAATGGGCTTGTCTTTGACCTTTGGTCATAGAGCACTCGACGGAGCTCCTGCTGCTAAGTTCTTGAAGGATCTTTGCAACAATTTGGAGAACTTTGATCTTCTGCTTGCAAAATAAGGAGGTAAAAACATGTATGATTTAATCGTTATCGGTGGTGGCCCCGCCGGTTACAATGCAGCTGAAAGAGCCGCCGAAAAAGGCTTTAAGACCTGTGTTGTTGAAGAAAGAGCCCTTGGTGGTACTTGCTTGAACGAAGGTTGTATTCCTACAAAAACCCTTCTTTATTCTGCTAAGATCTATGACTATTCTAAGCATTGCGAAGAATATGGCGTTTCCTTTAGCGACGCAAAGATCGATCACGCAAAAATCATCGACCGCAAGGATAAGGTCGTTAAGACATTGGTTGGCGGCGTTGGTATGAAAATGAAAAAAGGCGGTATTGATGTTGTTTATGCAACCGCCAAGATCACCGGCAAGACTGCTGACGGCTTCAGCGTTGTAGCAGGGGACAAGAGTCTGGAAGCAAAGAGACTTCTTATTTGCTCCGGCTCCGAAGCAACCCTTCCTCCCATTGATGGCTTGAAGGATTCTTTGGCGAATGGCTTTGCTCTTACTAACCGCGAAATCCTCGATATGAAGGAAGTTCCCGGAACGCTTCTCGTTGTAGGCGGCGGTGTAATCGGTCTTGAGATGGTTAGCTACTTTAACAGCATCGGTAGCCGTGTGGTTGTTCTCGAAATGATGGATCACATTGCAGGTCCTACCGATCGTGAAATTTCCGAAATGCTGAAAAAAGAGTACGAAAAGCGCGGTGTTGAATTTATTCTCGGTGCAAAGGTTACTTCTATCAAAGACGGCAAGATTGCTTACGAGCTTGATGGTAAGTCTCTTGAAATCGCCGGTGATAAAGCTCTTGTTTCCATCGGTCGTCGTGCAAGAACCGCTGGTCTTGGCTTGGAAGAGATCGGTGTGATCATGGAACGCGGTGCAATCGTTACTGATGAATACTGCAAGACCAATGTTCCCGGCGTTTGGGCTGCTGGTGACGTAAACGGCAAGGTAATGCTTGCTCACACTGCTTACAGAGAAGGCGAAGTTGCTGTTACCAATATGCTTGGTGGCAAGGATCGCGTTGATTACAACTCCATTCCTTCTGTTATTTATACCAATCCCGAAGTTGCTGCAGTTGGCGAAACCACCGAATCTGCAAAAGCAAAGGGATATAATGTTGAGATCAGAACCCTTCCTCTCAGCTACAGCGGAAGATATCTTGCTGAAAACGAAGGCGGAAAGGGCATCATGAAGATTATTGTCGATAAAGATCACAATAAGATTCTTGGTTTCCACATGATCGGTACTTATGCATCCGAAATCGTTTACGGTGCTGCAATGATGGTAGGCAAGGAAATGAGACTTGCTGAAATTCAGAAGTTTGTTTTCCCGCATCCCACCGTTGGCGAAGTTCTTCGCGAAGCAATTTTTTAATGAAAATAATTTGATAAAGGAGATATAAAAATGCCTAAGAGTCAATTTGTCGATCCTAATAAGGCCTTCGAGTCCGGTGTTATCCATTTTGAGGATATCCCCGTATGTCAGTACAACAAGACCTTGAAAGAGGAACTGAAAATCTACACCAAAGCAGACATGATGAGAATTTACCGCGACATGGCTATCATTCGCGAATTCGAAACCATGCTCAACGAGGTTAAAACCAAGAATGCTTATAATGGCGTAGAATACAACAACCCCGGTCCTGCACACCTTTCTATCGGTCAGGAAGCAAGCGCTGTCGGCGAAGCATACAGCCTTGATATGGATGACCTTACCTTCGGTTCTCACAGAAGCCATGGCGAAATCCTTGCTAAAGGTCTTTCATCCATCGAAAAGCTTGATGAAAAAGAGCTTTACGACATTATGAAGGAGTTCCTTGACGGTACCGTTCTGGCTGTAGTTGAAAAGCATATGAATGCAGGCGGTGACATCAAAGAGATGGCAATCAACTTCCTTCTCTACGGTGCACTTGCTGAAGTATTCGCAAGAACCACCGGTTTTAACCGCGGTCTCGGCGGATCCATGCACGCATTCTTCATTCCTTTCGGTATTATGCCCAACAACGCGATTGTAGGTTCTGCGGCTCCTGTTGCTCTCGGTGCAGCTCTTTATAAGAGATGCAACCACAAGAAAGGTATCGTCGTTGCAAACTTCGGTGACGGTGCCTGCGGCCGTGGTCCTGCTTTGGAAGCATTCAACTTCTCCTCTATGGACCAGATCACCAAGCTTTGGGACGACGGCAAGGGCGAAGGAATGCCTATTCTCTTCAATGTATTCAACAACCACTACGGTATGGGTGGTCAGACTCGTGGTGAGACCATGGGCTTTGATATGGTTGCTCGCCTTGGTGCCGGCTTCAATCCCACTCAGATGCACGCTGAAAGAGTTAACGGTTATGATCCTCTCGCTGTTATTGATGCAGTTAAGAGAAAGAAAGAGATCCTCCTCTCTGGCAAGGGTCCTGCACTTCTTGATGTTGTAACCTACCGTGTATCCGGTCACTCTCCCTCTGACTCTTCCACTTACAGAACTCCCGAAGAAATCAAGGCTTGGATTGCTGCCGATCCTATCGTTGCATTTAAGAACAAGCTGATTGCAGGTGGCGTTGCTAAGGAAGAAGACTTTGCTTTGATCCACGAGCAGATTACTAACCGTATGACCGAAGTTATGAAGCTTGCGATCAACGATGAAATCTCTCCCAGAATGGATCTTGACAAGAACCCCGATGCTATTTCCAGCATGATGTTCTCCAACCTCCATGTACCGAACCTCGATCCTTCCAGAGAGCCTGAAATGCTCGTTCCCAAGGAAGAGTGCCCCCGTGTTAAGGAAATCAAGGGCAAGGTTCGTACCGTTGTTGATGCAAACGGCAAGCCCGTATCCAAGATGAAGCTTTACAATATCAAGGATGCTCTTGCTGAGCCGATCATCAATAAGTACTACGAAGATCCCACTCTCATTGCTTACGGTGAAGACAACCGTGACTGGGGCGGTGCATTCGGTGTTTATAAGAAGATGACCGAAGCAGTTCCTTATCACAGACTGTTCAATTCTCCTATCTCCGAATCTGCTATTGTAGGTTCTGCAGTTGGTTACGCAATGTGCGGCGGTCGTTGTATCGTTGAGCTTATGTACGCTGACTTTATCGGCTGTGCAGGCGACGAAATCTTCAACCAGATGGCTAAATGGCAGTCTATGAGTGCAGGCATTCTGAAGATGCCTATCATCCTCAGAGTTTCCGTTGGTTCCAAGTACGGTGCTCAGCACTCTCAGGATTGGACCGCTCTTACTGCTCATATTCCCGGTCTTAAGGTTGTATTCCCCTCTACTCCTTACGATGCTAAGGGTCTGATGGAAGCAGCTCTGAACGGTACTGACCCTGTTATCTTCTTTGAATCTCAGAGAATTTATGATAAGGGTGAAGAATTCCACGAAGGTGGCGTTCCCGAAGAAGCGTACGAGATCACCATCGGTGATCCCGATGTTAAGAAGGTTGGTAAGGATGTTACCATTCTTACAATTGGTGCTGTTCTTTACAGAGCTCTCGAGGCTGCTAAGATCCTGGAAGAGAAGTACGGTATGTCCGCTGAAATTATCGACACCCGTTCTATCGTTCCTTTTGATTACTCCAAGGTTATCGAGTCTGTTAAGAAGACCGGTAAGTGTGTCATTGTTGGTGACGCTGTTGAAAGAAACTCTGTAATGAGAGATATGGCTTCCAACATCACCGAAATGGCATTTGATTACCTGGATGGACCTGTAACTGTTGTTGGTTCCAGAAACTGGATCACTCCTTGCTTCGAGCTTGACCACATGTTCTTCCCGCAGGCTGAGTGGATCGTTGATGCTATCCACGAAAAGATCATGCCTCTGCCCGGACATGTAGCAAAGAACAACTTTACTACCATCGAAAAGATCGAAAGATCCAAGAAGGGTATCTAAGTTTATAAAAAAAGAGCTGCAGAAATGCAGCTCTTTTTTGTTGTTTTCTCTTTCTTTTTGTGTTATAATAAGAAAAACAAAGGAGAATATGATGAAAAGAAAAATTTTTTCTATACTTTTTGCATTGCTCTTGTTTCTATCATCCTGTAGTATGGAATCTACAATTCCGGAAAATACAGTTACTTTTTCTTATTTTACTGAAAATAGGGAACTGTTTTATGAATCTGTGAAGAAGCTTGAAGAGATCGAGTTTGATGCTTTGATTTCAAAAACGGAGTATTATATGCCTGCCGGCAGTGAAGATTTTGACGGCATCTATCTGCAAAATATGGAGGATCAGTCTTTTAGCGAATTTTCTGACTCATCATTCGAAATTCTTTTTGATTCTACTGATGTAAAACTTGTGGATTTGATCCGACGCGAAGATCTCGTAATCTGTGCTTTTGATATGTGTTTGCCTACGAAAAACTTCGACTATGGCATATATTATTCCTCAAGTAATGAACCTGTTTATTTTGGTGACACCTCTGCAAAGCTTATGGAAAGCGGAAATGGCTTTTCTTATGAAAAAAAAGCTTCATATGGTACTAAATTTACTTTTTATACCGAAAAGATTGAAGATAATTACTTTTACTATGAGATCTCATAAAAAAGAAACACACTGCAGAGTGTGTTTCTTTTTCTGTAAAACTTCAAATAATAAATTTTGAATCACCGCTTAGTAAGGCCAAAAGACTACTGTATACGCGCTCAGCTTGATTGTCAAACCCGGATTGTAAGAGTTCAGCTTCTTCTTTGTTATCAAAATACATATTGATATTCAGTAGATTAATTTTTTTGTTTTTGATAGAGCATGAAAGCTCATACCCACCGTTTTTCGGTTCAACCTTAGAACAAATATTCGTTCCGTCCTTTTTAAAGGCGAGAAGTCTTGTAGCACTTCTCATGATTCTCTCTTTAACAAAACTAAGGATAGAGTCTTCCACTTCCTTAATTGAAATTCTACCGATTTGGCTGATGGCAAAAAGCTCTTTTTTGCCGTCTGAAGAGATTTTTTCAATTGCGCCGGACTGAATCAGTTCATCAAAGCATTGTGAGAACACAAAATAGCTGATCGATCCATCCCAAACGATGATTTCAGAAATGGTTTGAAAATCGAATGCATCGTCAAGTTCGTTTAAAAGATATAAAACAATGAGTTTGATTTCATCGTCTTTATAAAGTCTTTGGGGCATAAAAATCCTCCGATATTATTACTGCTTATATTATACCACGACAACAGACTGAATTCAATAAATTTCCAAAACTTACCGAACATAAAAATAGAAGTGTTTGACAAAATAATAGCGAGCCCAAAAGAAATTATTCTTTCAGGGCGGATGAGCTTAGCTCAAAATATCTCAACAAGGAGTTAATAACATGGCTAATAAGTCTCTTGTTCCTGAGGCAAAGGAAGCACTTAACCGTTTTAAGATGGAAGCCGCTTCCGAAGTTGGCGTTAACCTGAAGCAGGGTTACAATGGAGACCTTACCGCAAAGCAGGCAGGTTCCATTGGTGGTCAGATGGTTAAAAAGCTGATCGAAAACGCTGAAAACCAGATGAAGAACAGATAACAAAATAAAAAGAAACCATCTTTCGATGGTTTCTTTTTATTTTACTTCCGTAAATTTCTATAAGAAAAAAGAATGTTTCATTTTTTTAGTGGAAATAATATGCATACGGAGGTGATGGGTTGCAAGGAAAAGTTGAAGTATCAGGGATCAGCACATCAAATCTTAAGGTTTTGAGAGAGGATGAAAAACTTGAATTACTAAAAAAGGCAAAAAACGGGGATCTGAATGCAAGAGAAAAGCTCATTACCGGAAACCTGAAGCTTGTATTAAGTGTAATACAAAAATTTTTGAGAAGACACGACAGTCCTGATGATTTATTTCAAGTTGGTTGTGTTGGACTTATCAAAGCAGTGGACAATTTTGATATTACACAAAATGTCCGTTTTAGCACTTACGCAGTTCCAATGATTATAGGGGAGATCAGACGGTTTTTACGAGACAATAACATGATTCGTGTCAGCAGGTCTCTGAGAGATCTTGCATATAAAGCTTTAATTGAAAGAGAAGCCTTAACAAAAAAGCTCGGTAGAGAGCCGACAATCACAGAAATTACAAATGCTCTAAATAAGAAAATGAATGAAATGATAGAACAAAAAGAAGCTTTTGTTCAAGTAAGTGAAAAGGAAGTTTCAGAAGCAATGGAAGCGGTAATAGACCCCGTATCTTTATATGATCCTGTATATTCCGATAACGGAGATTCGATTTTTTTAATGGATCAGATATATGACCTGAAATCTGACGACTCAAGCTGGGTAGAGAACATCGCCTTAGAAGAAGCAATCAAGGTTCTGGGTGATCGAGAAAAAACGATTCTAAAGCTTCGTTTTTTTCAAGGAAAAACACAAATGGAGGTAGCCGGAGAGATCGGAATCAGCCAAGCACAGGTCAGCAGACTTGAAAAGTGTGCGCTGTCGAGGATCAAAAAGCAGATGTAATGAAAAAATTTCTATTTTTATTTTCAGCACCAATGTTGCTATTTTATCAATTCATAATAACTCCAATTGATTATTATCGACCGATTCTTGTTACGTTCTTTAAAGCATAAAAAAGCTTTCGCTTTAAGCGAAAGCTTTTTTATCTTATATTTATTTTTTGAGGTTGATGGCTTCTTTTGCCTTAGCAACAATAAATCTTGCAGAAAGACCAAACTCGTCAATCAGCTCAGCTGCTTTACCGGATTTACCAAAGCAATCATTTACACCGACACGAAGAACGGGAACAGGGCACTCTTCAGCCAAAGCTTCACATACAGCACTGCCGAGACCGCCAATGATATTGTGCTCTTCTGCAGTAACAATGCAACCGGTCTTCTTAGCTGCAGCTTTTAGAATCTCGGTGTCAAGAGGCTTGATGGTGTGAATGTTAACAATTGCAGCAGAGATGCCTTCTTTTTCGAGCTCTTCAGCAGCTTTAATTGCTTCAGCAGTGCAGATACCGGTAGAAACGATAGTAACATCGGTGCCTTCGCGGAGCTGCTGGCCCTTGCCGATCTCAAAATCGTAGGTTTCTTCATCATAAATTACAGGAACACCAAGTCTACCAAAGCGCAGATAAACGGGGCCTTCGTAATTGATTGCTGCGTAAACAGCTGCTCTAGCTTCAACAGCGTCAGCGGGGTTAATAACTACAAGACCGGGGATGGTGCGCATAATAGAGATATCTTCGTTGCACTGATGGGTTGCACCGTCTTCACCGACGGTAATGCCGGCGTGAGTCGCACCGATCTTTACATTCAGGTGAGGATAGCAAACAGAGTTACGAACCTGTTCGAAAGCTCTTCCTGCAGCAAACATTGCAAAGGAGCTTGCAAAAACAGTTTTACCGGTTGCAGCAAGACCTGCAGCAACACTTACCATGTTAGCTTCTGCGATACCG
>JAZSAT010000018.1:0-39084 GCA_045602025.1 Eubacteriales bacterium
AACCACTATGTCACCGAGTTTCAAAGAACCGTTTTGAACCAGCAAGGTTGCAATAGGTCCTCTGCCCTTGTCAAGACGAGCCTCGATGACTACACCCTTTGCGGCACGGTCAGGATTGGCTTTGAGTTCGAGCATATCGGAAACGAGTATGATACTCTCAAGCAATTTGTCAAGATTCATACCTGTGTGAGCCGAAACAGGAACACAGATAATGTCTCCGCCCCACTCCTCAGGGACCAACTCGTGTTCGGTGAGTTGTTGCATAATACGGTCGGGGTTTGCTCCCTCTTTATCCATTTTGTTAATGGCAACGATAATGGAAACCCCTGCTGCCTTTGCGTGATTGATGGCCTCAACGGTCTGAGGCATAATACCGTCGTCAGCAGCAACAACAAGGATGGCAATATCTGTCAGCTGTGCGCCGCGGGCACGCATTGCGGTAAAGGCCGCGTGACCGGGGGTATCCAGGAAGGTGATGGGCTTGCCGCCCACTTCAATGCGGTAAGCACCGATATGCTGGGTAATACCGCCTGCTTCGCCGGCAGTAACATTTGCATGACGGATGGCGTCAAGAATAGAAGTTTTACCGTGGTCAACATGACCCATAACAACAACAACAGGGCTTCTTTCTTCTAATTCCTCCGCACCGTCGGCGTGCTCGTCAATAAGCTTTTCCTCGATGGTAACCACCTTCAAGGGTACAGCTTCACTACCGAATTCATCGGCAACAAGAGCCGCGGTATCAAAGTCGATGCTCTGGTTTGCGGTGGCCATTGCGCCCATCATCATGAGCTTTTTCATAACATCGGCAGTGGTCACACGAAGCTCCTTGGCAAGGTCGGAAACAACGATGGTCTCGGGGATGGAGATCTGAGTAGGAATGGTTGCTCTTACTACAGGCTCATTACCGCGCTTTTTCTTTTCATTTCTTCTGGGACGGCGAGGAGTCATGCGGCGACGCTGTGCATCGGTACCGAATTCGTAGTTCTTCTCGTCGTATTTGGAAAGATCAATATCAACGATCTTGGTATCGATGATACGGGTCTCTTTTTTCTTTGCAACAAATTCTGTTTTGGGTCCGTCGAATACAGGGGTCTGCTGCGCGGAGGGATTGCGCTTTTCTCCTCTGTCTTCGCGTTTCTTTTCCTTTTTGTCAGACTGTCCGGGACGGGCAGCAGCAAAACGCTCTTCTCTTTCTTTCTTCTTTCTCTCTGCTTCCGCTTTTGCATTGGCAGCAGCGCGCTCGGTAGCTGCGCGTCTTTCAGCGGCGCGTTTCTCTTCCAGTGCGCGTTTTTCTGCTTCCGCCTTTTCAGCGGCAGCTTTTTCTGCGGCAGCCTTTTCGGCAGCTTCCCTTTCTGCAATTTCCGTTGCTGTTTCTGCTACCTTGTATTTTCCGTCAATATAGTCATTGATATTCTCAATGGTAAAACGGTCCATCAAGGTTTGGATCACAAAACTGACCTCGTCCTTTTCCAAGGTACCGCCGGTCTGCTTTGTCATACCAAGTTCAGAAAAGAGCGCAACCAGATCCTTTGATTTGATCTCAAGATCCTTTGCAAGTTGACTGATTTTTACTGTTTCTGCCATATAATCCCTCCATATCGCTTAAAGCGAAGCCAATACTAAATTCAAAAACTCTCCGGGCACGCAAACACAAACGACTTCCTTCTTTTTGCCGAGGATTTTTCCCAGTTCCTCCTTGGTCAGCGCAATTCGCTTGACCGGAACCGACTTATGTCCTGCCAAAGGAAGGATCTTGTCCTCTGTGTTTTTTGCCGCATCGGCAGCAAGAAGTACCATTGCCGCTTTTCCCTTGTGAATCTCTTCCTTCACAAGCGTGATTCCCGCGGTAATTTTCCCCGCGCGGCGGCAAAGCCCGAGAGCACCGCTGATCTTCGCGGCATTCATTGTTCTACTTCCTTCTCAAGGCCTTCCCAGATCTCCTCGGGAATGGTAACCTCAAGATTTCTTTCCAGCCGTTTTGCTTTTCTTGCTTTTTTCAGGCAAGTAGCATCGGGACAAAGATAAACGCCCCTTCCGTTTGCTTTTCCCGTTTTATCTACAAGGATATTTCCTTCGGGAGTACGAACGACTCGGATCAATTCTTTTTTGCTTTTTTGCTCATTGCAACCGGCACAGCGGCGCAAGGGCACCTTCTTTTCTGCCATTTTATGCTTTGATGTCGATCTTGTAACCGGTGATCTTTGCCGCAAGACGAACATTCTGTCCTTCCTTACCGATAGCAAGAGAAAGTTGATCGGGAGCAACGCTTACCTGGCAAGTCTTATCCTCATTTACATCTACGGAAAGGACCGTAGCGGGAGCCAGGGATGCGGCAATGAATTCCGCAGGATCCTCGCTGTACTGGATCAAATCGATCTTTTCACCGGGAGTTTCTTTCAGAATATTTGCTTTTCTCATACCCTTAAGACCAATGCAGCTGCCGATAGGATCAACATTTTCATCTCTGGAATATACTGCTACCTTGGTACGGCTTCCCGCTTCTCTTGCGATGGCGTGGATAATAACAGTGCCGTCCTGGATCTCGGGTACTTCGGTTTCAAAAAGACGCTTGATGAAGTTGGGGTGGGTACGGGAAAGAACGATAATGGGGTTGCGGGTCTCCTTCTTCACTTCGCATACATAAACCTTCACATGATCGCCTACCTTGAAGCGGTCGGTGGGAAGCTGTTCGTTTTTGGTGAGAGTTGCCTGGGTGTTTTCAAACTCCAGGATCACATTACCGGTCATTCTTTCAATGATCGTAACGGTTCCGGTGATGATGCCTTCGGTCTTCTTCTCATATTCTTCAATGAGTCTGCCGCGCTCTGCTTCGCGAATGCCCTGCACGATTACCTGCTTTGCATTCTGTGCGGGAATTCTTCCGAAATTCTTCGGCTTGAATTCATACTCCTGCACATCGCCGATCTTGGCGCGCTTGGACTTTTTGCGGGCGGTCTCCAGATCCAATTCCAAGGTGGGATCCTGAACCTCTTCCACAACGGTCATCAGACGGTACATTTTCACGGTGCGCTTTTCGGGATCGATGACAACGCGAACATTTGCCTCGTTGTTATTCTCCTTCTTATAGCCGGTCAAAAGAGCGGCCTCCACTCTTTCCAGCATAAATTCCTTCGGAATTCCTTTTTCTCTTTCCAAAGCTTCCAGCGCATCAAAAAACTCTTTATTCATTTTCGTTTCCTTTCCTGCCTACAAGATTATATCTCTTCTACAGTTACAATTTTTGCCACCGCATCTTTTTTGAAAATCTTTTCTTCTCCCTCAAGGGATAAAACAAATTCATCACCTTCGTACCGAAGAAGATTTCCCACAAAGCTCTTTTGTCCGTCGATGGGTGCGTACAAACGGACCGAAACCTTTTCTCCCTGATAGAATTTAAAATGCTCGGGACGGGTCAGATTTCTCTCAAGCCCTGCGGAGGATACCTCCAGATAATACATTTCCTCAATAGGATCCTCTTTGTCTAAAATGGGACTGAGAAGACGGGATACCTTTTCGCAGTCGTCCAGATCAATGGGTTTTGTTCTGTCGGGATTTTCAATGGTTACAAGAAGGTTAAAATCCGCACCTTCCTTATAATAATCCACATCCCAGAGCAGATACCCTGCCGTTTCCACAGGACCTCGGATCAGATCCTCAACCTTTGCCGCAATTTTGCCGCGTCCTTTTTTTTCTACCAAAGTTTACCTCACAAAAAAGCTTCTCATAGCAAAGCGAGTAGAGTGGAAATCCACTCTACTCCCTTACAATACTATTACTATAAGTATATTCTACCATATCCCTTTCAAAAAATCAAGAGGTTTTCGTTTTTTTCTTTTTCTTCACATATTCTATTGTAAGATGAAAAAAAATATGCTAAAATATCGGTATCAATTTTTGGAGGAAAAGAAAATGTTCCCGAAATACAAAAGAATCCTTTGTCTGGCTCTTTCTCTTCTTCTTTGTCTTTCCTTCTGTGCCTGTAAAAAAGAAGTTCCTCTTTCCGAAACAAAAGAAGAGATCAAAAATGAAGATACAAAAAAACCGAATACCCCCGCAGCGGATAACTCAGATCCCTTCGTAGCGGAAGAGATCCTTTATGATATGAACACCTGGCTGGGCCGAGGTGACAGCGGAAAGCTGAAAGAGAAAAATGAATATACGATCACCGAGATCAAAAGTGAAAAGGATCTTGCTCCCTATAAGCAGTATATGTTCTTTCTTTCCCAGGAGAATATTGATTCCCTCTTTGCGGAAAACAGCGGAAAATGCTTTTTGGTTGAATTGACCGGCAGAACCGATCACACCCTCTATGGCACCTCATCGATCCTGAAGGAAGGGGAATGCATTACCATTTATGTCTCCGCAGAAGAATACGCGGACGAGGTCATTCCCTTACACACCTATTTTCTCCTTCAGTTCCCCAAAGGAACCTATTCCGATGAAAAAATAGAGATTGAATTTCTTGAGGTAACTTGATAAAAAAATCCTGTCGTTTGACAGGATTTTTTCTTTTTATTTGCTAAGTGCCTTTTTGCACTGATCGATATAGACCGCCGCCATGGAAGCAAAGCCGTGGTTCAAGCTGCAGCTGAGCATGGAATGCTCCCAAAGGGTTCCCGTAAGACGGGCCATACCGAGGAAGAAATCACGGCATTCCTTAAGAACCTGCTCGTAAAAGCCTTCCCGAATGAGGATTTCAAGGCGGAGATAATTCCCCACAATGGCATTGGAGGGATAAACGGTAGGATAGGTCTTTTCCGCATCTCTCTTTGGCCCGAAGGTAGTCCTGAGCATCTCAAAAAGTGCCGGATAATCCTTTTTGTCTGCCGTTCCGAAATAGAAGGCGTAATACTGACAGGTTTCGGTGGTATGCCCTGTTCTGATGATCTTTCCTTCTTTGTCGCGGATCACATTTTCCTCAAAGAAGGTACCGTTCCAGGACATTTTGCGAATGGTATCACGCATGTTTTCTGCCTTTTCCGAAAGATGAGGCATATCGTAAAGCTCTGCTACTGCGTGGAGTGCTGCTGCCCAAAGCATATTGCTGGGGAAGTTGATACCTGCAACATACTTGTCATCGTTGCACATGCTCCACTCTACAAAGACCCAGCTTTCCAGATCCTCCAGAAGGCCCAATTCGTTTTCATAATTCTTGAAGAAATCCAGAAGTCCCATGACCTGAGGCTTTGAAATGCGGCGCATCTCTTCATCTCCGGTACGCTTCACATATGCCAAAAGCTCCAATATGTACCACATACTCCAGTTGGGAATGTATCTGCCGTTGGGCTGATCGCAAGGATAGCACATGGGAACCATTCCGCGGGGAAGGGTCGGTCTTTGACCGCAAAGGGCATAATTTTCAAGAAAGCTTTTTTCCACTAAATTCTTACCGGTCAGATGTGCCTCCATTCTACCGGTAAAGTAGCTGTCACAAAGCCAGCCTGCCCGTTCCCTGGAAGGACAGTCGGTAAGAACATCCACTGCGTTTTGCGCAAAGGTATTGACTGCAGCATCCACGATCAGGTTCAACTCCTCATCACCGTAATCGTAAGAAAAATCTGCGGCATCGGGGTTTTCATAGGTGAGCATGGCAAAGTCGCAGATCTTCGCGCTTCCACCCATTACAGCAAGGCAAACAAATTTTGCACTGTTTGCTTCAAAGTTCAAAAGGTGGTATTCGCCCGCCTTCAATTCATATTTTACAATGTTGGAACAGGTTCCGCGGAAAGGATCCACTCTTCTGTGATCCTCTCCCTTGATCTCTACTTCTTCAAAAATGATATACACTGTCAGATCCTCAAGGGCCTTCAGGTGAAGCTTGAAAAAGCCCGTGATCGTACGGGAGAGATCAAAAAAGCGATAGGTATCTGGTGCCATTTTGCCGCAGGCTGCACGATCGAAGGCCCGATAGCGGAATTTGTTGACCACATCTGCTGCGTCATCCTCGATCTCCGAAGGATAAAAGCCCTTGCGGGAAACAGGATCAATGGCAGAATACACACGGTCACGGAAAGGTGCACCCTTGGGATCCACCGTAACACTTCCCTCTTCCAGAAGGAGCATTTCTTTGCGATCGTATTTGGGATAATTTACATAACGGGGCAAGAGTTTATTGATCGTTACCTCTTCGGTCTCCGCTTTCGGATACGGAAAGGATTCTCCCCGATAAAAAAGAACCGGATCCTCCTTCAGGCGGTAAATTTCCGTAAAGGTGCGCTGAAAGCTGAATTTTCTTACCTTCTGAACGCGGCTTGTGAGGTGAAAAGCGGTAAAATCCTTTGCCGTGGCAAAACATTTTTCCCCTTCTCGGATCTCGGCCGCAAAAAAGGGTCTTTCGTCGATCAGGTAATAAGAATTCACATTTGCAGAATGGACCTCAACGGTGATCAAAGCCTCCTTCCCCCTCCAAGGAGAAAGATCGTAAGAATCCACCCTGGAATATCCGTGAGCAGCTCTTGCAGGGCCGTAGCCTACAAAGTCTCCGTTTACAAAAATACGATACAACTGGGCAGCCGCGATTTTAATTTCGGTTTTTTCACCGGGAGTCAACCGATATTGAAACGCCGCTAAAATATTTTTTTCCTCTGAAAGTCCTTTCAGCCAGATTCCGTTCATTTTCTTGCCTCTTTTTTCAAAAGTAATGTAAAGCGCATCGCTTTTCTTGATTTTACCATCAGGAAAAAGAAAAAGCAACCTTTTTTCAGGAAAAACAAGCCATTGACAAACCCTTTTTCCTTCTTTAAAATATCAGTATATCAAACCCGAGAAAGGAGCGTCATATGATCCCAAAAGAATTTTCTACCTTTGTTACAAAATGGTTTCAAAAGGAAGGACGGCTCCTTCCTTGGCGCGAAGGGCGGGATCCTTACCGCATCTGGATCTCTTAGATCATGCTGCAGCAGACCAGAATCGAAGCCGTGATCCCCTATTATCACCGTTTTTTAAAGGAATTGCCCGACATCCCATCGTTGGCAAGCTGCCCCGAGGATAAGCTGTTAAAGCTTTGGGAGGGACTGGGCTATTATTCAAGAGCAAGAAATCTGAAAAAAGCTGCAGAAAAAACCATGGCAGAATTCGGCGGCGAGCTTCCCACAGAGGTAAAAGAATTAAAATCTCTTCCCGGTATCGGAGATTATACGGCAGGTGCCATCGCCTCCATCGCTTTCGGAAAGCCTGCTCCCGCAGTAGACGGCAATGTCCTTCGTGTACTGACCCGAGTTCTTTGTGACAAAAGCGATATCGCCCTCCCCGAAACAAAAAAGCGTCTTACTGCAATGCTTGAGACCATCTACCCCTCCGGGAAGGATGCAGGAGACCTGACCGAGGGCATCATGGAGATCGGTGAGCGGATCTGTATTCCCAACGGGGTGCCTCTGTGCACCGTCTGCCCTTTAAAAGAGATCTGTCTTGCGAAAAAGAAAAAGCTTACCGATTCTATCCCATTCAAAAGCCCCAAGAAGGAAAGAAGGATCCTTCCCATGACTGTTTTTATTTTGGAATGCGAAGGAAAATTTGCCCTTCGGAAAAGACCGGAAACAGGCCTTCTTGCAGGAATGTGGGAGTTTTATAATATCCCCGAAGAAATGGACAAAGAAAAAGCCCTCTCCTTCCTTGAAGAAAAAGAAATTCCCGTTAAAGAAATCACACCCTTCGGAAAAGCAAAGCACATCTTTACCCATTTGGAATGGCATATGACAGGGCTTCTCGTAAAATGTACCGAAGAAAAAGAAGGCTTTCAATGGGTCACAAAAAAGGAGATGGAAAACACCTTTGCCCTTCCCACTGCCTTCTCAAAATTCAAGGAAAAACTAAAGTAAAGAAAAAAGAACGACAGCAAAGTCGTTCTTTTTTTGAACCTCATTCTTTGTCCTTGCAAGCTTTCAGCATACGAACAAGCTCTGCGGCAAATTCTTCCCCACTGCCGGGAGCAAATTTTGAAATATCCACCTCATACGCCCTGTGAGGATAAGCCAAAGCAGAGGGCACATAGCCCATATATCCGTTGGTCAGGGAGCAAACGAAGGTCATTTTACAAGGAGAGCCATCGCGGATCTCTTTGCCGTTGGTATCAAACATTTCGTAAGGCGCGGCGGCAAAGCCGATATCTCCGATGGTAAAAGCAGTAAAAGGAACCTTCCTTGTCTCTTCCCCGCCCGCGGCGCGCCCGTTATAAACGGAATATTCACAGGAAAGAGGGCCAAGCTTTGCTTTTTCCTCTCCGCCGACTGCTTCCTTGATCACCTCTACAATGTGATCGGTGGCAGAGGACATATTACCATACTTCAATTCACCGGGAATCTCGGATCTGAAATTGATGTTGGCACCTGCCCCGCTTTGATAGGCAAAATGCACATCCATCTGCTTTTCTACCTTCTCTCGTAAGGGATGGACAAAATCCGCAGACACAACCGTCTCAGCCACACCGTAGTAGTGTGTCTGGTAGTTTACCAAAAGAACATCCTTTTTCTCACCGCGGTCAAAGCGAACCGTGCGGAGCTCCGTATCCGCCTCGGTTTCGTGGGCGATAGGAATATTACCCGTTCCCCCGGGGTTGGTTTCATAGCTTCCGTCTTTCATCAGATACCGACGCACGAAAGTCACACCCTCGGTGTGTGCCGTTCCAATATAGGCCTCGGCAGGGGTCAGATCGTGCAGGGCAAAAACCACCGCTCTTTCCAGCCTATGATAGTAAAGCTCCCGCCACTGCATCATATTTCCCTCTCCCATATTCACATGATCGGGAGCAGAATGGGTATGGGTACAGTTGATCATAACCCGCTCTTTCGGGATCCCCGTAGCCTTTTCAATTGCTTTGCAGGAGTATTCTGCGATGCTATCATCAATCCCGCGCATATCCAAGGAAATCAAAAGAAATGCCGTCTCTCCGTCGCAAATGGCAGTACAGGTGAGCTGCACCGGATCCTGATTGGTATAGCCTACATTATTGAATGCGGTATAAGTAGGAACGGGAAGCACCTCAGGTGCCAAACTCTGACGGTTATATCCCACGGAAAACCCTTCGGGATAAATAATATCCCCCGTAGGCAAAGGCTCTTCCGTTTCTGTTTCACATTTCTCCTCTTTTGTCTGTACCTCTTCTTCCTCCTGAGGTGCAAGAGAAGCGGAACAAGCACAAAGGAATACACAGCACAAAGCTAAAAGAAAACAAACAATCCGTTTCATTTTTCCCATCCTTTCTTTTCCGTTTCAGTATACCACATTCACAAGAAAAAGCAATATTTCTTTCAAGTATAATCAAAAAAGCCCGTAGTCCCTTCAAGGAACTACGAGCTTTTGAGCATAAGCTTGGCGGGGAAAAAGAAATAGCACCGAGCCAAGGCTCGATGCTATCTTGGTGCGAGAGACGGGACTTGAACCCACATAGAATTTCTTCCACTAGCACCTCAAGCTAGCGCGTCTGCCAATTCCGCCACTCTCGCAAAGGGAACATTCGATATTATAGTGCCCGCTTCGGTTTTTGTCAAGAGTTTTTTTGAAAAAAAACAATTCTCTTCTCTTTTTCTGAAATTCCCCATTTTCTTTTTTTCACCATTTCACCCCCTTGTCATACAATAGCAATGAACCGGTCATCCATCCGGTATCAAAGAAAGGGGTAACACTATGAACTGCGCTTGCAATCTTTTCAGCAAAGACGTATTGCTTTGGGTCATCCTGATCGCCGTCGTCATTCTTCTTTTTTGCTTCTGCTAAGTAAAAGAAAAAAGCGTGTCAAAAGACACGCTTTTTCTTTTTTTATGATGCTTCCCCTTTGGTGAAAACAGCCTTTACCGTATATTCCCCTACAGGGTAGAACTTTCCTTCCGTTGCAGAGGTTTGAACGATCTGAACGGGGATCTGTGTTTCCCCTTCTTCCGTAACATCGGAAAGATCAATATTCAGATAGAAATCCTCTGCTGTTGCACTGCGGAGATTTTCGTATCCGCCGCGGATCTTGATGTTCAAGGAAGTGCTGGAAAAACTGTAATTCAATCCCTTTTCGGGAGGCGTTACCGCAACATGACCGGAATCCAGCTTCATTTTAATGGTTTTGGAACCGTTATTCAAAATATCAAGATTTACCTTGATATCGCCCAAGGTTTCTCCAAAGCTGATTCCATCGGGAAGCGGGATCTGATCGCTGGTCAAAGACACCGTATATTTGGTGGTATCCACCGTTTTTTCATCCAAAATCATCGCCGGGATGCTTTCCAAAGCATCTATAGCAGCAGGCTCGCCCTTGACTGTGACGGATTTGGGAGAGATGGTATACCGCATATCCTTTTCATTCCAAAAGCCGTTTTTCGTCTGCAGAATAAGAGGCACGGTCTTTGTCTTGATCACCGCAAAGTGCACAAGAACATTCTTTTCCGGTGTAATAATGTGGCGGGATTCGATCTTCACACCTTGTTTGTCATAAAACTCATAGTCCAGGTTGCTTTCAAAGCTTGCCTTGATTTCACCAAGCTTTCCTGTTTTTACCTTGGCATTGTCAATGGCATCAAGTACGCTCTTAGGTCCTTTTACGGTGATCTGTTCCACCGCCGCTTTTGCCTCAATACCTACATCTTCTTCGGTGGTATATTCACCCAGCTCCACAACAACCGGGATCGAAACAGAAATCGTCTGATCCACAAAGATCGTCGCTACCTGAGGAAAGCAAGAGGAAAGCTCCGTTTCCTTTGGAACGAGAACACTGATATCCGCGCGGTAATTGCCCGGCTGAGTGATCTGGCTCAGATCCGCATAGGCCTCCAGATCGGAAGCTTTGATCTTATTCAGATCGCTTCTTTTGCCGATCAAAGTAACATCCACTCGGTTTTCACCGCCCTCGATAACAGAAAAGGAGGAGGACAGGGACTGCATTTTCACCGTTACATCGGTAAAGGTCTTTTTATAATCCGGCGCCTCTGCTTCCTGCACATAAAACCAAAGAACAAGAGCGACGAAAACGGAAAAAAGGATCATAAAAAAGGAATACTTGTTTTTGCTTTTTTCCACGGTTTCTTTTGAAGATTTGTGAAAGAACTGAGCGAAAAAATTACTTTTCATCCTTTTTTCCTCCTTTCCTCTTAATGAGACTCTTTTTCTCACGGTTTACACCGAATTCATTGATCAGACGGTGCTGAAGAACCTTAGGCTGCACCCGATCGATCTCACCGTTTTTCGCAATGGAAATATTGCCGGTTTCCTCGGAAATGATAATTACAAAGGCATCGCTGATCTCGGAAATACCGAGACCTGCGCGGTGACGGGTACCCAATTCATTTGGCAAATTGGGATTACCGGAAAGTGGCAAGAAGCAACCGCAGGAATGAATTCTTTCTTCCCGAATTACCATTGCACCGTCGTGAAGAGGTGCCTTGTTGAAGAAAATATTCTCAATGAGAAGCTTTGTAACTGCGGCATCCACCTCAACACCTGTTCGGATCTCATCCCCAAGGCGCGTACTGCGCTCCAGAACGATCAGCGCACCGGTACGGCTTTCGGAAAGCTCCTGAGCGGCAAGGCAGATCTCCTCGATCATTTTTCCCTGACTTTTTTCCTGCGCTTCTGTAATACTCTTCAGATTTCTGAAGTTTCCGCCCATTTTTTCAAGGGCAGAGCGTAGCTCCGGCTGAAAGATAACGATCAGCGCGATCAATCCTACATCAAAAAGAGTCTCGAGCAAATAGTTCAGCGCATTCAGCCCTGCGAAATCGCTGATCCACATAATCAAAAGGATCGCAAAAATACCCAGGGCAAGCTTTCCTGCTCTTCTCTGACGCACGAAAGAAATCACATAATATATAAGGAAGGAAACGATCAAAATATCCAAAACATCGGCAATACCGATGGAAAGGATCTGATTCCAGATAAATCGGAAGAAATCTCCGATGGATTGTAGCATATTCTGCATCTCTTTTTTCCTTTACTCTTTATGCATTATAAAGAAGATCAATGCTGGAATCGATAAATTCCTGCAATTCTTCTTGGGTGAAGGCTCTTTGAGAAATCACTGCGATCATATAGACCTGTCTTGCAAGCTTCTTTGCCTTTTCCCGGCTTTGCTCGGAGGCGGAAAGGGCTGCGATTCTGGCGATCAGAGGACAGTTCATATTCAGCGTCAGCGTGATCTCATCCTCGGGAGAGGAAATGCCGGGAATGGAGTTTCCGTACTGACGGAGAATTTCACCGAGTCTTCTCTTCTCCTCGGAAAGGGTGATCAAGGCAGGGGTCTTTGTGGATTTCATCACCTGCTGCACCAAATTCACCTTTTCGTCGATCACTTCCTTGAATACTTCATTCAGGGCTTCGTTTTCTTCCGCTTCCTCCTGGGCCTGCAGTACTTCGTCAAGCTCCGAGTCAACGCGTACATAGTGCAGAGCCTTATCCTGCATTTCCATAAAGGAGAGGAAGCGGGAATCGATCACACCGTCCATTACCGTAACGGTGATCTCCTGCTCGCGGAACAGATTGATATATCCCACCTGCTGGAGCACATCGTTTGTATAGTACATGGTATTATCCTTGCCCTTGCCCGCGTTCTTTTCCAGATACTCGGGAGCGGTGAGGTATTCCCCCTCGGTGGTCTTATACAGGATAATATTTTTAATGCGGTCAAGAAACTTTGGATCCCTTGTGCAGCCGTATTCCACAAAGGGCTTCACATCGTCCCAGATATTTTCAAGTGCCTTGCGGTCATTTGAAAAGAGAGCATTGAATTTATCGCAGATCTTCTTGGTAATATGACCCGAAATTTTTGTTACATAACCGCTGTTCTGCAAATAGCTGCGGGATACATTCAGAGGAAGCTCGGGGCAATCCAGAACGCCGCGCAAAAGCATCATATACTCGGGGATCACCTCTTTGATGTTATCCGCAACAAAAACCTGGTTATAATAAAGCTTTACCTGTCCCTCAAGACTTGCATATTCATCCTGCAGCTTGGGAAAATACAGGATCCCTTTGAAATTCAAGGGGAATTCCGCATTGATATGAATGTAAAAAAGCGGATCCCTCTCATCACGAAATACTTTCTTATAAAAAGCCTTGTAATCCTCGTCCGTACACTCGGAAGGGTTCTTGAGCCAAAGGGGCTCCGGATCGTTTACAGGATCCTTCCCGCCGTTTTCTCCTACCGTAGAAAGGTAGATAGGTACCGGCATAAAGGCGCAATACTTTTCAAGGATCGCTCTGATCTTATCCTCTTCCAGATACTCCTTCTCTTCTTCGGTAATGTGAAGGATGATCTCCGTTCCGCGGGAGGTTCTGCTTCCCTGCTTCATTTCATATTCGCCGCCATCGGTACAGGTCCAATATGCGGAAACAGCCCCCTTTTCAAAGGAAAGGGTATTGATCTCCACGGTTTTTGCCACCATAAAGGCAGAGTAAAAGCCGAGACCGAAGTGGCCGATGATGCCGCTTTGATGATCTCCATCTTCCCCTTCGTACTTTTCAATAAATTCCAATGCACCGGAAAGGGCGATCTGATTGATATAGCGGTCGATCTCTTCACTTGTCATACCAATGCCGTTATCAATAATTCGAAGCTGGGAAAGCGCCTTATCCACGATCACATCGATTCTGTAATCCTCTTCGTTTTCAGCCTTGCCCAAGGAAACAAGACGCTTCATTTTGGTCACTGCATCGCTTCCGTTGGAAACAAGCTCTCTTAAAAAAATTTCTTTATCGGAATAAAGCCAACGCTTGATCACCGGAAAAATATGTTCTGTATCAACGCTGATTCCGCCTTTTTTCAAATTTTCTGCCACTGTGGTTCCTCCTTTATTCGCCAACGGTATTTGCCATCATCACAACCATTGTAAAGGTTGCGCTTTTTGTTTCTATAGAAAAGGCAGCTCCGGGCTTGATCCTTTTTTCTCCGATCTGATAGCCCATATCTGTCTTTTCTGCCAAAACCCTGCCTTGACAGGTAAGGTTTATTACCTTCATTTCGTCTTCGGGGTCGATCTTACTCAAATAGCTTTTTTCCGTTTCCGAGATCTTTACGATTTTTCCCAAAGAAGTCAGGTCATCGGAACAAAAGAGCTCTTCCCCCTCTTGCGGGTAATTTTTTGCCTGTTCGCTTACACCCTCAATCAAAAAGGTATATTCAACCTCTTCTTTCTTTTCACTTCCGAAAAAGTTTTGTATCTGAGTATAAAACACAGTGGAAAGAATACAAAAAGCAAAAAGCACAAGGATGACACCGTCTAAAATGGAAAATCCCAGCTTTCTTTTTCTGCTTTTCACTAAAAATTCCTCCCTTCTGATGTTGCATCGGCTTTTTCTGCCGAATCGATCTTCATTTCACAAACGCTGTTTGCGGTTTCCAAAATCAATTGCTTGCCCTTTTTCGGATGGTCTATTCTCATAAGACAAACAGCTTTTACATAAAAGATGTCAACGCCCTCCCTGAACTCAACCGAAAGGACCTCTCCGATCGCCCGATCACCTTCAAACAAAATATCTCCCGCTTCCGGAACAGACTTTTGCAGATCCTCGCTGATCTGCGTACTCAATTCTATGTGATAGAGGGGATCGGCATTTCTCTCATTTCTCTCGGCAATGTCATAAATACCAAAGCTGATAGCCAAAACAGCCAAAAGAATGAAAAAAACATCTATGTAGGAAAAAGGCAAAGCGACGCTTTCTTTTTTCTTGAAATATTTCATAGGCACCACCTTTTAATAGGGCAAACGCTGTTCTTCTCTTTTTGCACAGCGCAAAGATGCCGTTGGTACGGCAAGAAGAACGGCAAAAAACGCAAGGCCCTTCACATCTGCCGACACATTCTGCAGAGAAACCGCGTAAAAAACAAATGCTGCAGAACCTGCACCGAGAACATGGGGAAAGGCTTCCGGTCTGGTGGCATTTTTGCGAAACCGGATCGCCTGCCAGAAAAAGACACCCAAAAGCAGCACAAAGGAAGGAATCAGGAAAGCATCAAAAACAGCTTCCAAACGCTGGGCCAGCGTTACCGCCTCCGTTTTCAGAAAATCTGCGCCGAAACCAAAAAGGGAAAGTGCTTTTTCCGCATATTGAGAAGGCAAAACATTTAAAACAGTTGCAAAAACAAGTCCTCCGGATAAGATCCAAATAAGAGAAGAGCGGTATGTAAAGAGAAAATATAAAACAAAAGACAGCAAAACGGAAACCCAGATCGCTCCGTCCTTTACAAAAAAGATCGCTCCGAAAAGGACGGGTAAAACGAGAAAAGCCACAAACTTTTGACCTTTTCCACGAAGGGAATATACAACGCTGAGCACAAGAGGACAAAGCATTGCGATCAAAACACCGAAATTGGAATCGGCAGATACAAAAAGGATCTCTTTTAATCCGGGAACCCGCTGAAGCATCGAAGGAAAAAACAAATCCAACGCATTTCCCGCACAAAGCAAAAACGCCATGATCGCGCCGCCGAATGTCATTGCCACAAAAAATCTGCGGATCCATTGCAAGGTGCTTAAAAAATACACCGTCATATAGTACAGGAAAAAGGTAGTGAGAAACAAAAGCTGCGCACCGTCTGCGGCAGAAAAAAGTGCAGGAAGAAATAAGAGAAAAACGAGTCCGTCGCGCACGGAAAAGAAAAGGCTTCTTTTCCCCACTGCACACTTACACAAAAAAGCCAAAAGAGTCAAAAAGGTAAGAGATGCCACCGTAGGAAACGGAAAGAGAAACAGAGAAAATCCCACAGAGATCAGCCCTGCCTCAGGCAAATGGAAAACAAACAAAACAAAAAAGATGAAAAACAGGAAGAAAATCACCTTCATCGGCGAAAACACGATAGAGAAAAAGGCAAGAACCACGCCCAATGCAATCATGCCGAGAAAACGGTCCTTTCCTCTTGCATTGGGAAATTGCCACTCTTTGATACCAAAGATCGGAGAAAGCACCAGGCGAAACAAAAAGCTTTTCTTGATCGCATCCTTCACATCACCTCTGGAAAACGAACAAAGAAGCGCGAGAAAAACCAAGCAAACGCCAAAGAGAAAATTCTCTTCGTCTCCGCCTAAAAACGGAATATATGCACCCCAAAAATAGGACAGGATCTGAAGCAGACCAATGCTGAAAAAGAGCACCCCGAAGGAACGGACGCGAAGGGAAAAAAGCAAGCGGTAAAAACCGGAAAGTGCTGCAAGAAAGAAGCTCTGCTCGCACATTTTTGCAAGAGAGGATTTAATTTTCAAGCGATAGGAAAGAAACGGGCTGTTCTTCTCTGCCTTTTCTTCGGAACGGACAGAAGCAAAGGAAGTATCCGGTGCAAAGCGGATCTTTTCACCGGCTGCATAAAGAAGCTGTGCCAAAGACTGAAACTTTCTTTCCTTTGCCATATTATTTTCCTTTCTCCGACCTCTCCAAAAGGTCAGGTCTTTTTTCTCGGGTAATCTTTAGGGACATTTCCCGCCGCCATGCATCAATTTTTTCATGGTGACCGCTGATGAGTATCTCCGGCACCGTCTCCCCTCTGAAATCAAAGGGTCTGGTATACTGCGGATACTCTAAAAGTCCGTCGGAATGGCTTTCCTTTTCATAGCATTCCGGATCGGCAAGCACACCGGGCAAGAGCCTGCTCACTGCATCCACAAGCACCGTGGCAGGAATCTCTCCGCCGGTCAGAACATAATCTCCGATGGAGATCTCTTCGTCCACAATGGCATCGATCGCTCTTTGATCCACACCTTCATAGTGGCCGCAAAGGATCACAATACGGTTCTTTTTCGAAAGCTCCATTGCTTTTTCCTGAGAGAACACCGTCCCCTTGGGAGACATATACACCGTATAGGGCTTCTCCCCCTCTCCGCGGATGGCATCAAAGCAATCGCAGATCGGATCCGGCTTCATCAGCATTCCTTTTCCGCCGCCGTAGGGCGTATCGTCTACTCTGCGGAATTTATCCTTGGAATAATCTCGGATGTTGTGACAAAAAACCTCTAAGATCCCGGCTTTTCTCGCTCTGCCGATGATGCTCTCGGAAAGAATGGTGTCACAAAGCTCGGGAAAGAGCGTCATAATATCAAAACGAAGAAGGGCCATCAGTCAAAGATCCCCAAAGGTGCATGAACATATACACCCTTTTCTGTATCCATAGAAACGATAAAGTCTTTGATGACGGGAAAATACATTTCTCTGCCATCGGAAAGCGCAACGGTAAAAAGCTCTCCGCCGCCGCGGCTGGTCACCTCCAGGATCTTTCCGTAAACCTTGTCTTCATCCGCCTCGATCAAAGGAAGCCCTACAAGATCTGCAAAAAAGATCTTGTCTCCTTCGGGATCGATCTCCTCTCGGGAAACATAAAGAGTTTTTCCCTTCAGCAGGGCAGCCTTCTCTACCGAATCGATTCCCTCAAAAAGCACCAGGAAAACATCTCCCTGAGGGCGGACACTTAAAACCTTCAGTTTTTTCTCTTCTTTTGTGGAAAGCCAAAGGTAAGAGATCCCCTTCAGGGCCTTTTCTCCCTCAAGCCAGCATTCAAATTTCACTTCGCCCTTCAAGGCGTGGGTATTGCGGACCTTTCCCGCTTCCAAAAACAGTTGTCTCACTTTTTTCCTCTTTTTCTTCAAAAGCCTATTATTATTTTATTATATCATAAAAACAAAGGAAGGAAAAGCCTTTTTTGTATTTTTTTGTATACCCTTTGCAAATTTCCCTCTTTTTTCAAAAAAAGTGATTTTTTTTGGAATTGGTATTGACAAAGAAGGCGGGCCTTGATATAATGTAAAAACCTCTCGGGGTCTTTTTTTATGGAAAGACTTCCCAAAATGAGGGAGAATACGCGCCACGGCGCAATGAATTCGGAGGGTTCTATGAGAGAAAGAATCACACTTGCCTGCAGCGAATGCAAGCAGAGAAATTACGATACAATGAAGAACAAAAAGAACGATCCCGACAGACTTGAAATGAACAAGTACTGCCCGTTCTGCCGCAAGCACACCAAGCACAAAGAAACCAAATAAAAACTCTTAGGAGAAAAAACATGGCTGAAGAAATCAAGAAAGATTCCGTAGAAGCTACTCCTGCGAAAAAAGGAACCGCAAAGGTTAAAAAAGCAAAGAAAACCGGCTTTTTTAAGAAGATCGGTAATTTTTTCAGAGAATATCGCAGTGAACTGAAAAAGGTAGTCTGGTATCCGAAAAATATGGTAATCCGTGATACGGGTATCGCAGTGGCTGCTCTTGCCGTTTGCGGTTTGGTGATCGGTCTTTTGGACCTTCTCTTCACCAAGCTTATTCTGCTCCTCGGTTAAGTTCCAAGGAAGGAGAAGCTATGCTCGAAGACAATCTCACTCCCCATTGGTATGTTGTCCATACCTATTCGGGATACGAAAACAAGGTTGCCGTCAACTTGGAAAAGATCGTTGAAAACCGCAAGGTGGGCGATCTGATCCATGCCATCAAGATCCCTATGGAAAAGATTCCGGAATCTGAAGGTGGCGACGGTGTCGCTGAGCGCAAGATCTTCCCCAGTTATGTTCTGGTCAAAATGATCATGAACGACGAAAGCTGGCATATCGTCCGCAACACCACCGGTGTTACCGGCTTTGTCGGACCCGGATCTATGCCCGTTGTCCTTTCTGACGAGGAAGTTGCTGCTCTCGGTGTAGAAAGCACAGCCGAAGAGTTGCCCTTCAAGGTGGGTGACAAGGTCCGCGTAACCGGCGGTCCTTTGGCCGCGCACATCTCCTCTGCTGTTGTAGAAGAGATTTCCCAGGATATGAAGAAGGTCAAGGTTCTTGCCGATCTTCACGGCAGAAGCACCAAGATCGAATTGGATGCTGCCTGGATCCAACTATTTTAATTTTTGATTTAATGCCCGAGAGGGCTTAAATAACTGTCAAAAAGGCAGTTGTGGGAGGGAATCAAAACTTCGGTTCCCGCAACACCACGAAAGGAGAAAACCATTATGGCAAAGAAAATCGTAGCTTATGTAAAGCTCCAGCTCCCCGCTGCAAAGGCAATGCCCGGACCCCCTGTCGGTCCCGCACTGGGTCAGCACGGTATCGCGATCCCGAACTTCTGTAAAGAGTTCAACGAGCGTACCAAGAACGACATCGGTCTCATCATCCCCGTTGTCATCACCATCTACTCTGACAGGACCTTTTCCTTTATCACCAAGACTCCTCCCGCAGCAGTTCTCGTTAAGAAGGCTGTTGGTATCGAGTCCGGCTCTGCTGTTCCTAACAAGACCAAGGTTGCAAAACTGACTCAGGAACAACTCCGTGCCATCGCAACCCAGAAAATGCCCGACCTCAACGCTGCTTCCATCGAGACTGCTATGAGCATGATCGCAGGTACCGCGCGTAGCATGGGCGTAACTGTGGAAGAGTAAGAAAGGAGCTGTAACATGAAAAAAGGTAAGAAATATCAGGCAAGCGTTGAAGCATTCGATACCCATCAGCTCTTCGACACCGAAGAAGCTTTTGAGAATGTAATCGCTTCCGCAAAAGCAAAGTTTGACGAAACCATCGAGCTTCACGTTCGTCTCGGTGTAGACTCCCGCCACGCAGACCAGCAGGTTCGCGGTGCAGTAGTTCTTCCCAACGATACCGGTAAGAAGGTTCGCACCCTCGTATTTGCAAAGGGTGACAATGTAAAGGCTGCTGAAGAAGCAGGCTCCGATTATGTAGGTGCTGAGGATCTGGTTGCTAAGATCCAGAACGAAAACTGGTTTGAATTTGATGTTGTTATTGCAACTCCCGATATGATGGGCGTAATCGGCCGTCTCGGTAAGGTGCTCGGTCCTAAGGGTCTGATGCCTAACCCCAAGGCAGGTACTGTAACTCCCAATGTTGCAAAAGCAGTTCAGGATGCAAAAGCAGGTAAGATCGAGTACAGACTTGATAAAACCAACATCATCCACTGCCCCATCGGCAAAGCTTCCTTCGGTAAGGAAAAGCTCGTTGAGAACTTCGATGCTCTCATGGGTGCAATCATCAAAGCAAAACCCGCAGCTGCAAAGGGCCAGTACATTAAGAGCTGCGTCATCGCTTCCACGATGGGCCCCGGTGTCAAGGTTAACGCTGCAAAACTCGGCTAAAAAACACTTGACAAATGCACCAAAGGGTGCTATAATCTCGTTTGTTCCCTAAGACAACAGGTGAAGGCTTGCCTTCTGAAAGTATGAACGCCTGTCGAGGAAACCTTTCAATTTGTTTTGATACAAAGGGTATTTCTTCGGCAGAAGGAATGCCCTTTTTGTCTTAAATACTAAAATGGAGGTAGAAAGATGCCCAGCGCAAAGATTCTTGAAAAGAAGCAGGCAGAGTGTGCTGCACTTACCGAAAAGATTCAGAATGCCGTTGCAGGTGTACTTGTTACTTATGCAGGTATTACCGTAGAGCAGGATACCCAGCTCCGCAAAGCACTTCGTGAAGCAGGCGTTGATTACAAGGTTTACAAGAACTCCATGACCGGAAGAGCTTGTGATGCTTGTGGTTACGGCGATATCAAAGCACATCTTGAAGGTATGAACGCTCTCGCTATTTCTGCTGAAGATCCCATCGCTCCCGCAAAGATTTTGAAAGAGTACGCAGACAAGATCCCCACTTTTGAAATCAAAGCAGGCTTTATTGATGGCGGTGTGATCGATGCCGCTGCAGTTAATGAACTCGCAAGCACTCCTTCCAAGGAAGAAATGCTCTGCAAGATCATGGGCAGCATGATGGGTCCCCTTTACGGACTCGCATATGTTCTTCAGGCGAAGATCGACAAGGAAGAAGCAGGCGAATCTGCAGAAGCATAATCGTCCTTTTTCCCTACTATTACAAATTTAATTATTATTGGAGGTAAATTAAAATGGCTACTGAAAAGACCACCCAGATTCTTGAAGAAATCAAATCCCTTACCATTCTTGAAATGAAAGATCTCGTTTCCGCTCTCGAAGAAGAGTTCGGCGTTTCCGCTGCTCCCGTTGCAGTTGCAGGTGCTGCTGCTCCCGCTGCCGGCGGTGCTGCTGAGGCTGAAAAGAGCGAATATGACGTTGTAATGACCAGCTTCGGCGACAAGAAGCTCGACGTTATCAAGGTTGTTCGTGAGATCACCGGTCTCGGTCTGAAGGATGCAAAAGACATGGTTGAAAATGTTCCTTCCAAGATCAAGGAAGCAGTTTCCAAGTCTGATGCTGAAGAAATTCAGAAGAAACTTGCTGAAGCAGGCGCTACCGCTGAACTGAAGTAAGAAAAAAGAATGAGAAGAGAGAAGCTTTTGCTTCTCTCTTTTTTTATTTAAAAAATAAAAATCTCATTTTGGTAAGAATTCCTATTGCTTTTTTTGAAACTTCATTGTATAATACAGTGTAGATATATATAAGGTGTACCATCGGTACACAAAAGGAGATTTTATGAAACGCTATCTTGCCATTCTTTTGGCAATCTTTGTTGTCCTTTCCTGTGTAGCTTGCTCCGGCAAGAAAAAGGGCGACTCCAAAAAGGAAAACGAAAAAGAAACTGAAGAAAAAGAAAACTCTATGGTTATCGGCAGCGAGGATATCATCTTTGAATTCGATTCCGTGACCATCAACCCCAATGATAAGGATTCTGACAAGGATTCTGACAAGGATTCTAACAAAGATTCCAACAAGGATTCTAATAAGGATTCCGACAAAGACACAAACAAGGATAAAGACTCCAATAAGGATTCCGACAAAAACACCGACAAGGATACCAATAAGGATTCCGATAAAGACACAAACAAGGACACCGATAAGGACTCTGATAAAGATTCCGACAAAGAGCCTGAAAAGGAGCCCGACAAAGAGCCTGAAAAGGAGCCCGATAAAGATCCTGTGAAAGTGCCCGACAATGGAACCGGTGAACCCATTGAGACACCTATGATTCCTTTGAACTGATCCTCTTATAAAAAGTGATATTTCTTAATTTGTGAGGTATTTTATATGAAACGTTTGCTTCTTCCTATGATCTTGATGATTCTGATTACAGGTATCATCTTTGTATCTTGTGCAAAAGAAAAGCCCGAGCCTTCCGTAGATACAGAAAAAACAGAAAACGAAGGTGGTAAGATCACCGCAAAGCCCACCTCCTCCAGAAAGCCTTACACCACACCTTCCTATAAGACAGGTACCACAACCACGACCACCGCTCCCCCTCCTGTTTATTGGCCTACTACAACTACCACTTCAACGGCAGCTAAGGAAGAGAAAAAAGAGGAGGAGAAAAAGGAAGAGCCAAAAGTAGAGACTGCAACACCCGAGCTTCCTCCGGAAAGCGATAGTGAATTCCCCCTTGCTCCCAGCGGAATCGGTAATTTACCTACCTTCCCCGGCATTCCCGGAAACCTTCCTACCTTCCCGGGATTGAACGACGGTTCCACCACCCCCGGTGCCGGCAGCGGTGCTTCGGGTGACAACTCCATTACATTGGATGAAAAGCCCCTGAACTAAAAAACAAAAAGAACCAAAGAAATCTTTGGTTCTTTTTTTATACAAAAAAACGCGGAGCAAGTCCGCGTTTTCTTTTTATAAAACCTTTGATAAGAAGTCTTTCAGTCTCGGGTGCTTGGGATTGGAAAAGAACTCTTCGGGAGCTGCTTCTTCCGCAATCACACCTTCATGAACAAACATAATGCGAGTACCCACTTCCTTGGCAAAGCCCATTTCGTGCGTTACCACCACCATGGTCATTCCGCTTTCTGCAAGGTTCTTCATTACTGCAAGCACTTCTCCCACCATTTCCGGGTCAAGAGCACTGGTAGGCTCGTCAAAGAGCATAACCTCGGGCTCCATAGCAAGTGCTCTTACGATGGCAACTCTCTGCTTCTGTCCGCCGGAAAGCTGGTTGGGATACGAATCTGCACGGTCCTCAAGACCTACCTTTTTCAAAAGCTCAAGAGCCTTTTTTTGTGCCTCTTCCTTGCTTTTTTTCAAAAGCTTGATGGGGCCGATGGTCATATTATCCAGAATGGTCATATGGGGGAACAGATTAAACTGCTGGAATACCATACCCATTTTCTGTCTATGGCGATTGATATTGATCTTGGGATCGGTAATGTCCACATCCTCTAAGTATATCTTACCGTCGGTAGGCTTTTCAAGAAGGTTGAGTGTGCGCAAAAAGGTGGATTTACCGGAACCGGAGGCACCGATAATAACAACAACTTCACCTTTGCAGATCTTTGTATCGATTCCTCTTAAAACTTCATTGGAACCGAAATTCTTCTTCAAGCCTTCCACACGGATCAAAACATTATTGTTCACTCTTGCGCAGCCTCCTTTCCAAGATACTTACAAGCTTTGTCAGCACCAAAACGATCACAAGATAAATCAATGCAACGGCAATCAGTGGCATATAGTTACTGTAAGTTAAAGATCGGATCTTAAGACCGCCCTGTGTAAGATCCGCAACACCGATATAGAATGCTACGGAGGACTCCTTCAAAAGGGTAATAAATTCATTAGCCAGGGAAGGAAGAACCGCTTTGAAGGCCTGCGGAATAATAAAGAATATCATTGTCTGAGCGTAGCTAAAGCCAAGGCTTCTTCCTGCTTCGCTTTGCCCTTTATCAATCGCCATAATACCGCCGCGCACGATCTCCGCAACATATGCACCGCTGTTAAGACCGAAGCACAGCACCGCAGAGATAAACTTCGGCACGCCGATAGGCAAAAGCAAAACGAAATAAATGATCAAAAGCTGAACCATAACAGGGGTACCGCGGATCACGGTCAGATATACCCGACAAATGCGGTCGATCACACCAAGGCTCCCTGTCATCTCATTGGTACAGCGAATAATTGCTACAAAAAAGCCGAGCAAAATACCCATAAGCCCGGAAAGGAGCGTAATGGAAAGGGTGGTTCCGAGGCCCTGCAGAAGGTATCTCCATTGATTATTTACAACAAAATTACGATGAAAATCATAAACAAAGGAACGGTACGCCTTTACCAAAAAGTTTCCGGTTTCCGGAACCTTACTATCGTAATTGATCAGTTTGAAGCAATCCTTCAGCGCGGTTCTCACCGTGCCGTTGTTTTTAATATCAACGGTTTCATTCTTATATTCCGCCGTTTGCAGCGTGTCAATTAATTTGCCCGCTTTCACAATGCCGCCAAAGCAAGAGTTGAGAGCGTCATCGCTGAGATAAAGCTGAAAACTTCCCTCTTCTACCTCATACAAGGTAAGAACGGCTTCGCCTTCGACGGATTCTGCCTGATCAAGATAAGAAAGGATCATATCCTTTACCGCAAGGCGAAGCTTGGTGGCGTTGATGGCCTTGCCGGCATCCTTTTCTTCACGGTAGATCTTATATGCGTAATTGATCATTTCCTCTTGATTTTCTTCCAGAACGGAATAAACATCAACAGAAGAAACATCGCAGGACAAGCGAACATCCTTATTATTGCCGTATTCGATCTCACGAACCTTGACATCCGATTTTTCAAACACATGAACTGCGCCGAAGGAAACGGATTTCGGCAGCTTTTTAAATTCGCTGTCAATGATTTTTTGTGCTTCTTCCACGCTCAATTCCTTTGATGCCTTGGCATCGGTAAAGCTGAAGATCACAAAACCAATTGCAGCAATTAAAAGTACTGCTATGACGGAAAGGCTAAGCCAAAACTTCTTGCCTTTCAAATTCGGTTTACTCATGAAAAACTCCTCTATGAACAGCAAATTAAGCAGGAATGAGAATCACTCCTGCTTAAAATGATTTTTAGAAAAAATTACTTGATGTACTTTGCGATAATGCTATCAACAGTACCATCTTCGATCAGTTCTTCGATTGCCTTGTCGATTGCTGCGCGGAGTGCATCGTTGCCTTTCTTGATGCAAGCTGCGTAATCTTCGTCAGCATAAGAAGTATCGAGGATCTTCAGTCCCTTGTTGTTTGCTACAAAAGCTTTTGCAGGTTCATTATCAATGATAACACAATCGATGTCACCGCCGAGAAGAGCGTTTACTGCTTCGTTACCGGTAGTGAAAGAGGTTACCAGATCATCGCCGAAATCGTCGGTAGCATAGATGTCACCGGTGGTACCAAGCTGAACGCCTACCTTGTAAGCAGCATCGTCAGCGTAGAGGTCGTCAACGGAAGTGATCTTGGAATCTTCGGGAACGATGATGGACTGAACACCGCTTGCATAGCTGATAGAGAAGTCAACATCCTTCAAACGGTCTTCGGTAACGGTCATACCTGCGAGACCCATATCAACACTGCCTTCGTCAACAGCGGTGATAATGGAATCAAACGCCATATCCTGGATCTCGAGCTCAAGACCGAGCTTTTCTGCGATCTTAGCAGCGATCTCAGCATCAATACCGATGATCTCTTCGCCTTCGTAGTATTCGTAAGGCTGGAAGTAAGCGTTGGTGCCCATTACGAGCTTGCCTTCTTTAACGGTGGTGAACTTTGCTTCTTCCTCTGCGGGAGTGGTTGCGGGTTCTTTTTCGTCTGCTTCATCTCCTGCGCAAGAAGTGAACATTACAGATGCACTAAAGAGCATCAGGACTGCAAGAAGCAGGGCTACGATTTTTTTCATAATTATTTTCTCCTTTGGAAAAATTTTAATCGGTACCTATATAATACACCCTTTTTTCCTTTTGTCAAGCAATTTTCAAAATTTGGTATATTTTTCGTATTTTATTCATAAATTATACCAATAGCACTCTTTTTTTATCATTTTTATGAATATTTTCGACAAAAAGGAGAATTTTATGAAAAAACTGCTTTGTTGTATTTTATCTCTTTCCCTCTTGCTTTCCTTTCTTTTTCCAACTGCTGTTTTTGCAGAAGAAAACACGGATCATACAGATCAGCAGATCAGCTTAAACCTTCCTTGCAAAAGCGCATTTCTCATCGAACAGACCACAGGCCAGGTTCTTTACAAACAAAACCCCGATGAAAAGCTTCCCATTGCCAGCGTCACAAAAATTATGACGCTCCTTCTGACAATGGAAGCTTTGGAAAAAGGAACCATTAAGCTCGAGGACCATGTACCCATCAGTGAAAACGCGGCCTCTATGGGTGGTAGTCAGGTTTTTCTGGAGCCGGGAGAAGAGATCAGCGTACACGATGTTTTGAAAGCGGTATTCGTATCCAGTGCCAACGACGGTGCCGTAGCCCTCGCTGAAATGATCTCGGGCACGGTAGACGGTTTTGTTGCGGCAATGAACGACAAAGCAAAAGCTCTCGGTATGCACAATACCATTTTCTGCAACCCTACAGGTCTTGATGACGGTGAGACAGGCCTTTCCACCGCAAGAGATGTAGCCTTGATGTCAAAGGCACTTCTTTCCTATGATGATATATATCCATATACCACCATTTGGATCGATTCCATTCGCGGCGGAGAATTCGGTCTTTCCAACACCAATAAGCTGATTCGCTTCTACCCGGGTGCCACCGGACTAAAAACCGGCTCTACAGCGAAAGCAAAATTTTGTGTTTCAGCCTCCGCCGAACGGGCGGGCCTAAAGCTTTGCGCCGTTGTTCTCGCAGGAGATACCAGTGCCGATCGCTTTTCCGCAGCCAAAACCATGCTGGACTACGGCTTTGCCAATTTCTCTTATTTTCAGCCTGAAAAGGTAGAGCTGCCCAAAATTCGTGTTTGGGGCGGAAAAAAGGATACAGTACCCCTTTCCGTGCCGGAAGAAGGCTTTCTTCTGAAGAAAAACGATTCGGTGGGAATCACCGCCACGATGGATCTTCAAAAAGATCTGGATGCACCTGTAGAAAAAGGACAAAAGGTCGGAACAGTCCTTTATCAAAAGGACGGAAAAACCGTTTTTGAAATTCCCATTACCGCTACAGAAGAAGTCAAGCCTTTGGAATACGGCGAGCTTCTCAGCCGTCTTTTCCACCTCTTTTTCACAGGAAATATTCAAAAGAGCCAATGAATTTGGCTCTTTTTTCTTGACAAAGAAGAAACAGTTGAATATAATATCAATTGAACAAATGTTCAATTGAGGAGTATTTATGAATCAAAAAGATATGATCACCCCTTTCCTCCTGATCACGGAAAAAGAGGCAAAAACGATAGGTGACCACCTTCCGGCAAAAAAAGAGCTTTCTTATCTTTCGGACTTTTTCAAGGTATTCGGTGATTTTACACGGCTGAAGATCCTGTTTGTTTTAGGGGAAAAAGAGCTTTGTGTAGGAGATCTGGCGGCACTGATGGATATGACTCCTTCCGCCGTATCTCATCAGTTAAAAGTATTAAAAAACAGTGAGCTGGTGCGATTCCGCAGAGAAGGAAAAACCCTTTTCTATTCACTTGCGGATGAACATGTACATTCCATTACAAAAATCGGACTGGAGCATATAAAAGAATGAAAAAAACTTACCATATTGAAAACTTAGACTGCGCCCATTGCGCCGCAAATTTGGAAAACGCTTTGAATAAAATCGAAGGAGTTGAGAGCATTCGCATCCAATTTGTCGCAAAAAAAATAGAGCTTGAGGCTCCTGATCACATATTTGAGAAGGTCTATCGGCGCGTAGCAGAGGAAGCACGCAAGATCGAGCCCGATATTATTATCAGCAAAAAGAAAGAAAAAATAGAGAAGGATCAGCTTTCCGAGCTTCTTGTTATCCTCTTTTCCATGCTTCTTTTTGTTTTTGCAAAAATCGGCGAAGAGCACCTTCCCTCTCTCCCCTTTCCCCATTGGCTTCTCTTTATTCCCGCTTATCTTCTTTCCGGGTGGGAAGTAATCAAAAAATCCTTTTGGGGAATTTTTCACGGCAGAATCTTTGATGAAAACTTTTTAATGACCCTCGCTACCTTCGGTGCTTTTGCCATTGGCGAAGGCGGAGAAGGGGTTGCCGTTATGCTTCTTTACCGCATCGGTGAATTTTTCCAGGAGCTCGCTGTATCCAGAAGCCACAAAAGCATTGCAGAACTAATGGACATTCATCCCGATCATGCGACCCTTCTTGAAGACGGAGAAGAAAAGGAGGTTCACCCCGATCAGGTTCCCGTAGGTGCATTGATCCTTGTAAAGCCCGGGGAAAAGCTTCCTCTTGACGGTGTGATCGTAAAGGGTTCTTCTTTTTTGGATACTGCAGTATTGACGGGAGAAAGCCTTCCCCGCGAGGTAGGCGAAGGAGATCGGGTCTACAGCGGCTGTATCAATATGAACGGTGTGCTGACCGTTCGGGTAGAAAGTACTTTCGGGGAAAGTACCGTCAAGAAGATCTTGGATCTCATTGACAGTGCCACCGACGGAAAATCCAAGGCGGAGCGGTTCATTACCCGATTTTCCAAGATCTACACCCCTGTCATTGTGATCTTAGCCCTGGCTCTTGTCATCATTCCTCCCCTGTTCGGCGGTGATTTTTCTCTTTGGCTCCACAAAGCAATCACCTGTCTTGTTATCTCTTGTCCCTGTGCTCTTGTGATCTCCGTCCCCCTTTCCTTTTTCTGCGGTATCGGCAGTGCCGGAAGAGTGGGAATCCTGATTAAAAGCGCAAACACTCTGGAAAGGCTCACAAAAGCAGATTCCTGTGTTTTCGATAAAACAGGAACCCTCACAAAAGGAAACTTTCAGGTAACGGCCATACATCCCGAGGTTTGGAGCGAGGAAAAGCTCCTCGAGATCGCAGCTACCTGTGAGCACTATTCCAACCATCCCATTTCCCTTTCTCTGAAAAAGGCCTTCCAGGGAGATATTGACAAGCAAAGGATCGGTCGGATCGAAGAGATTCCCGGAGAAGGGATCCGCGCTTTCATTGATGATGCGGAGTATTTCGTAGGCAATGAAAAATTAATGGAAAAAGAAGGGATCTCCCTTACGCCCTGTAAAATTTGCGACCATACAGGAAAAACCGTACACATCGGTAAAAAAGGTGAATACTTAGGTCATATCGTCATTTCCGATCAGCTTCGTCCCGATGCCGAGGATGCCATTTTGTCCCTGAAAAAAATGGGAGTTTTGAACATCTCTCTGCTTTCCGGCGACAGTCAAAACACCGCGCAAAAGATAGGGCAAAGCCTCGGTATTACCAACATTTACGGAGATCTTTTACCCAAAGACAAATACCAAATGCTGGAAAAAATAAAAAAAGAATCCAAAGAAGGAATTATTTTCGTAGGTGATGGCATCAACGATGCTCCCGTTTTGGCAAAAGCAGATGTTGGCATTGCTATGGGCGGTATCGGCACCGATGCCGCGGTAGAGGCTGCAGATGTGGTTTTAATGGACGACAAGCCCTCCAAGGTTTCTCTTGCCATTAAAATTGCGAAAAAGACCCTCGCTATTGTTCGGGAAAATATTTTCTTGTCCGTTGGCATCAAGCTTTTTGTTTTAATTCCCAATATCTTTTTGGGTGAAGAAAGCGTTCCCCTTTGGCTTGCCATCTTTGCCGATGTCGGCGTTTGTTTGTTGGCGGTTCTCAACGCAACCCGCGCATTTTATATTCCGAAGAAGGAGAAAAAGAAAAAATGATCCGCAATATCACGGAAAAGGATAGAAAAGTCTATTTGGAAATGGCAAAAAAATTCTATCAGAGTGATGTGGTCCTTTCCCCCATCCCCGATGAAAATATAAAGAAGACCTTCCATCTTTTGATGGAAGGCTCACCCTTTGCCGATGCTTTTATTTTTGAATATGAGGGAAAAACCGCCGGCTATGCCCTTCTTGCCCGCACCTGGAGTCAGGAGGCAGGAGGCGAGGTGATCTGGATCGAGGAGATCCTGGTTCTGCCCGAATTTCGCAGCAAAGGAATCGGTAAGGCCTTTTTTGCCTTTTTGGAGGAAAAATTCCCCGCCGCCCGCTACCGCCTTGAGGTGGAAAAAGAAAACGAAAACGCAGTCCGACTGTACCGATCCTTGGGCTTTGAATTTTTCCCCTATGATCAGATGAAAAAAGACTTCTGACCCCCTTGCTTTTTTTCAAAATTTATGATAAAATACCAACTGCCCGTTAGTGTAAATAAATGCTAGTGTAGCTCAGTTGGTAGAGCAGCTGATTCGTAATCAGCAGGTCGCGTGTTCAAGTCACGTCACTAGCTCCAAAAAAAGAACGAAGAAAAACCTTCGTTCTTTTTTTGTATTTGTGCCCGCAGGACACAATATCATTTTGCGGTGAAACCGCAAACATCTTATGAGCGTCAGGTCGACATCGCGGTCTCCATTATGAACAAAGAAAAGAAAAAACCGACAAGAATTTATCTTGTCGGTTTGTTTTTATTCGAATCTTTCGTAGAAAACGACCTCTTCCATAGGGCGTGTCTTTTCGTGAAGGTCCCGAGGAGTCGAATCCTCTGACGGATATCCCATTACAAGAAGAGCAAGGGGATGAATATGCTCCGGGATCTCAAAATTCTTGCGCATGGCAAAAGGATCAAAATGCATGACCCAGCAAGAACCTACACCCAAATCATGAGCGGCAAGCATCATATGTGTGGTCACGATTGCCGCATCCACAGGAGATGCCGGTGCACCGTCGTATTTTCTGACCCAGCTTTCCTCCTCATTATGGCAGATCAGCATAGCACAGGGAGCATCAAAATGGCACTTGGTGCACTCCTTTAATTTTTGAAGGGATTCTTCCGATTGCAACACAAGAATCCTCTGCGGCTGATTGTTACAGCCTGTAGGGGCAATGTGGCCCGCCTTTAAAATTTGATCGATCACTTCCTGTTTCAAAGGGTCCGGCCGAAAGCTTCTTACCGAATAACGATCGGCGATCAGTTCTTTAAATTCCATTTTTTTCCTCCTCATTTTTGCATTTTACCACTGCTTCGGTGCGATTGAGCATCACAAGTACATTTTTTTCATTATAGATCTCAATGGTAATTTCCACAAGACCGTTTTTCGGATTTCTTCTGACCAAATTGGTGATCTTGGCCACACCGTGCAAAACATCCTCCGCGAAAACAGGCTTCAACCACTCAATTTTTGTTGACCTCCCCGCCAAAAGTGCATCCCCGAAAAAATCCACCTCCAGATACTTTGCCCACACCGACATAAAACTCATCACACCGGGGGCGATCAGCTTCCCAAAGGGTGTTTTTTTCGCATATTCCTCATCGGTATGAAGAGGAATATTGTCATACTCATAGGCAAAGGCCATCATTTTTTCTTTTTTGATCAAGGCCGGTGCGGTCTTTACCGTCATACCAAGTTCAAGCTCGTCAAAATACATCTTTTCCCTCTATAAAATCTTGAAAATTCAGTTACAGTTAAATACATCTTTCCCGTATTTTCCTGTCTTATTACAATCAAAAAGGGATTGCAAACAAATGTCTGCAATCCTCCATTTTCACTTTTCAACAAAAACATCTTCCTTGCAGGTAATATATTTGCTGTAGGTATCAGGGGTATAAACGGCAAAGCGAAAATCTGCCTCCGAGGGAATATATTCTCCCTTTTCGGGAATT
This sequence comes from Eubacteriales bacterium, assembly GCA_045602025.1. GTDB lineage: Bacteria > Bacillota > Clostridia > Oscillospirales > SIG627 > RGIG5579. The sequence goes on from JAZSAT010000018.1 coordinate 31,320, forward strand.
GCTTCCCCTTGATACATCAGAAGGGTGTAAGAAAAATCCTCTTGGAATTCCACCCCCTCAAAGCAAAGACGAAAGAAGGTGTAATTGAATTTTTTCAGAGAATCGCTGTAAGAAACGGGAATATACCGACTCCCCTCCTCTCCGCTTTCACGAAGCACGAAGGTATAGCCGATCTTTCCCTTGCCGGGAGAAAACACCCTGCGATTTACCCTGGCAGTCAATTGAAAATTATCTGCCTTTTCCAAATACACGGGAAAGGAGACCACCACACCGTTTTCAGCATCCTCACCGGTGTCGGAGTGGATCCTGAGGACCTGCCGTGACTCGACAGGATAGAATTTTGCCGCCTTGTCATTTAAAAGGATCATCTCCTCAAAGGAGCTGCCGGAGGAAGCAAAAATACGAAATAGGATCAAAACCCATACAACAACACTGATAATGCCGAAGCTCACATTGATAATGCGCGTCAAGGGCCATCTAGGCTGGCTCTCATCCCAATCGTATCCGTCGATTCCTTCGTCATTAACATGACTTTTCTTTGCAAGCAAAGAAAGCGAATATTTTCTCACCTTGTTCTCCTTGTAAGAAAGAAGCGGCTTTTGCCGCTTCTTTTTTTGTTTTATTTACCTGCTGCAACGATTACAGCAAAATCTGCACTCTTCAGAGCCGCACCGCCGATGAGACCGCCGTCGATGTTAGGCATAGAAAGAAGCTCAGCGCAATTCTTTGCGTTCATGCTTCCGCCGTACTGAATGGTAGTTTCTTCTGCAGTTTCAGCATCGTAAAGGTCCTTGATCAAAGAACGAATGAATGCACAAACCTCTTCAGCCTGCTCTTTGGTTGCAGTCAGACCGGTACCGATGGCCCATACAGGCTCGTACGCGATCACAACATTTGCCATTTCTTCCTTTGTAAGATCCTTCAAGCCAAGCTTAATCTGACGGTCGATCACCTTCTCGGTAACGCCGCCTTCTCTTTCTTCACGGGTTTCACCAACGCAAAGAATAACCTTAAGTCCCTTTGCAATGGCAGCACGGGTACGAAGATTTACGGTTTCGTCCGTCTCTCCGAAATACTGTCTTCTCTCGGAGTGGCCGATGATCACATATTCGCAGCCTGCTTCAATCAGCATATCCGCGCTGATCTCACCGGTAAAAGCACCGGATTCTGCCCAATGGCAGTTCTGCGCACCAAGCTTAATATTGGTGCCTTCAATTGCCTTCTTTGCAAAGAAAAGATCAACAAAAGGAGGGCAAATTACCACTTCACAAGAAGCATCCTTGATCGCAGCGATCTCAGCTGCAAGACTTGCCGCCTCGGAAGGGGTCTTGTTCATTTTCCAGTTACCTGCAATAATGGTCTTTCTCATGATTCTCTCCTTATCTGTCTTCAAGACAAGCAATACCGGGAAGCTCCTTGCCTTCCAGGAATTCAAGGCTTGCACCGCCGCCGGTGGAAATGTGAGTGATCTTATCAGCAAAGCCAAGCTTCTCAATGGCTGCAGTGGAGTCACCGCCGCCTACAATAGAGGTTGCAGAGCTCTGAGCAACTGCTTCTGCAACGGCACGGGTGCCTGCTGCATAGTTTTCAAATTCGGAAACACCCATCGGTCCGTTCCAGATAACGGTCTTTGCGTCCTTAACTGCATCGGCATAAAGCTCGATGGTCTTGGGACCGATATCCATACCCATAAAGCCGTCGGGAATCTCATTGGAAGCGCAAATTACGCTTTCAGCGTCGTTGTCAAAGGATTTACCGCACTTGTTGTCAACGGGGAGGAGGAATCGAACGCCCTTCTCTTCGGCCTTTTTCACAAGATCAAGAGCAAGCTCCATTCTGTCGTCCTCGCAAAGAGAGGTACCGATCTTGCCGCCCTGTGCCTTTACGAAGGTGTAAGCCATAGCACCGCCGATGATGATGGTATCAACCTTTTCGATCAGGTTGGTGATTACAGCGATCTTATCGGAAACCTTGGCACCGCCGAGGATCGCAACAAAGGGATGCTCGGGCTTTTCAAGTGCGCCGCCCATAATGGTGATCTCCTTATCAATAAGGAAGCCGCAAACTGCGGGAATATAGTGGGAAATACCCTCGGTAGAAGCGTGTGCACGGTGTGCGGTACCGAAAGCATCATTTACAAAAAGATCTGCATAGGAAGCAAGTGCCTCGGCAAAATCGGCACCGTTTTTCTCTTCTCTTGCATCAAAACGAACATTCTCCAAAAGAACAGCCTCGCCTTCCTTCAGAGCAGCAACCTTTGCCTTTGCATCCTCGCCGATGGTATCGTTGGCAAAGGTAACCTTACCGCCGAGATACTCGTTGAGTCTGTCAGCAACGGGCTTTAAGGTGAATTTTTCACGGTCGCCTGCAGCCTTTGAAAGGAATTCAGCCTTTGCAGCAGCCTGCTCTTCTGCAGGAAGCTTTTCAACAGCCTTCTTTTCTTTTTTGGTCAGGCCAAAGCCCTCGGTAAAAATGTTGTGGGGCTTGCCCATGTGGGAAGCAAGAATTACCTTTGCGCCGTTATCCAAAAGATACTGGATGGTAGGAATGGCAGCAGCAATTCTCTTATCGCTGGTGATCACACCGTCTTTCATAGGTACGTTAAAATCGCAACGGACAAATACCTTCTTGCCGCGAACTTCAACGTCTTTTACTGACTTCTTGTTCATAATAGTTCCCTTTCTATATACAAAAATCTACCTTTCTATCATAACACAGAAAAAATAAAGTGGCAAGTATTTCCGATGAAATTTATGAAAAAGACACATCATTTTTTCAAATAGACCTATAATATTTTTTACAAGCAGAAAACCGATATGCACAAAAAAAGAAACCGAAGAAAACTTCGGTTTCTTTTTGTTTTGTTGACTTACCAGAGATCAACAGCGCCGCCACCGATTTCGGTGCCGGGAGTGCCGGATCCGGGGATAACAGAAGCCATAAGAGCCTCTTCTACGTCAAATTCGATCTTGCACACTTCAGGTGCTTCATAAAACTTCTTCATTATTCTGCACCTCCTAATTATCTGTCAATATCGTTTTCATACAGAGCGTGAGCAGCCTGCATGTAAACGAGAGCAGCTTTTGCAAGAGCGTTATCGGGCTGTTTTTCGATGATCTTAGCAGCGATTGCGTTGCCGTACTCAACATACTCGAGAGCAACTTCATCGTTAACAAGGATCTGAACATCGATAGGAGCACTCATAATCTTGATGGTCAGGTAGAAGTCAATGGTAATTTCGGTCTCGGAACCGCTTACGAATGCAATGTTGCAGTATTCGGTGTAATCGGTGCCTTCAACAAATACCTTGACATCTTCAATGGTCTGACCCTCAGCAAGCGTTGCATAGTAGCGGAAGCCGATAGCGTCGCTCATCACGAGGTTCTTACCGGTTACAAAGCCGGTGTTAACAGTAGCAGCCTGAGACTGGCTTTCTACAGTGTAGGGGTTGAGACCGTAGGTAGCAGTACCGCCGGTAGCAACTCTGCCAAAGTCTGCGATTGCCTTGTAGATCTTGTTGTTTTCAAGAACAGTTACAGCGTAATCGGACAGCTCGATGATAGAATCCTTATCATCAGCAAGTGCGGGGAAGAGACCTTCGAGCTTAATAACCTTACCGAAGTCCTTCAGGCCGATACCGTAGATGATAACAGCGTTTTCATCATTGGGATCGATCTTGATCACAACTTCCTTGTCACCAATCATAGCAACGAGCATGTCCTGAGTAAATTCGGAAGTAACTGCCTTGTCGAATACAATGCGGACAGCTACGCGCTCGGTGAGAATAAGGTTAGCTGATTTTGCGGTGAAGTTGGACTTACCGGTTACAAGAGCATCTGCAGCAATAGCAGAACCGGGAACATTGTCGGTCACAGTGTATACACTTGTGGGAACAGTTCCTTCGGGAGCGGTCAGATAGGTCGCACCGTCCATCCAGTACTCAGTCTGGATCAATTCGAAATTAGCAACATTCAGAGTGTGCTCGCCCTTAGCGGGGAAGTTACCGTTCAGGTTAAGAGTACCGTTCTTCTTCACATAGATCTTAGTACCGTGGGGGATGTCGAGGGTGAAGGTTGCGCCTTCGCCTACAACACAAGCGGAGGAGTTAACATCGGTAACGAGGCCGTTGCCGAGGGTAACACCGTTGATAACAGTAGAGGAAGCACCGTTGAAGGTACCTACATTGTTACCAAGGATAAGAGTACCGTCGCACTCAAGGTTGTTGATCACATTGGTGATACCGTTGAGGGTGTGGTAACGGGTACCGAGGTAAGAGTTGCCGCCGAAATATGCATGGTCAATGGTGTTCTCGATAGAACCGATGTTGTAATAGCTGATTACCTTATTTGCATTTGCAGCAGCGGGCTGATTGTAGCAGCCGCCAAAGAAGTTTTTGCTGATAACGGGTCTTGTTTCGATAGAATCGGAACCGATGTTGTTTACGATCTTACCGATCTCATAAACAGCATCTTCGGTCATAGCAGCGGTGGTCTTGGTAGCTTCGTAGCAGCCTGCTACAAAGAGAGTGATCTCGCCGCCCTTGATGTTGTTGGTAATAAGGGTGATCTCGCCCTTGTCGTTGGAATCGAGAGCAGTACCGTGAGCACCGTAGAAGTTGGTGATCTTACCGCCGTTGATGTTGTTCTCGATAGAACCAATCTTCAGGCCAACATTAGCAGTCTGGAAGCCGCCGTAGTAGTTAACGATAGAGCCTGCATCAAAGGTGGTGGTGATGCCGGTCATTTCTGCACTGTAGTTGTTGGATTTGTTACCTGCGAAGAAGGTAGAAATTTCTGCATCGTAGATGTGGTTAACGATTTCCTTAGGCTGGAGACCGGAGTTACAACCGCCGAAGTATGCAGTAACCTCAACACCGTTCTTCAGAACGTTGGTAACGGATTTTGCCTGTACATTCTCGCCGTTGTTACCGCCTACGATCTGGGTGTTCTGCTTGCTGAGATCAGCAGTGAAGTCACCTGCATTGCCGCCGAGAGCTACGGGAGCAAAAGAGGTGGTTTCGTTGTAAACATCGGTATTTGCATCTGCGCCGAGACCGCCGTAGAATGCGCCCTGTCTGGTGGTGATGCTGCCATGGGATGCACCCTTAATGAAGTTACCGATAGATACAGCAGTACCTGCTTCGGAACCGCCTGCGAAACGAGCAAAGTGACCGCCAACTACATTGTTGGTGATTCTGTATTCGCCTTCGCCGAGTTCATACTCAGCATTAAATGTTGCACTTGCGCCGGCATTACCGCAGTAGAAGTAGCCTACATTGAAAATACCGCCGTAGAAGTTGTTGGTGATCTTATCAACAGTACCGAGCAAAGAGCCGCCGTGGGAAGTACCGGTAAACCAAGATGCTTCATCTTCGCGGTTTTCTGCACCGATGGTACCTGCATAGTAGGTGTTTACGATCTCGCCTACAGTAAAGGCTTTATTCTGAGCACCGCCGTAGAACTTCTTGATCCAAGCAGTACCTTCGTAAGAGCCGTCTTCCTTCACTGCACCGAGGGTGTTTTCAACCTTGGTAATAGATGCGCCGGGAGCACCGGATACACCTGCAAAGAGGTTAACTTCACCGCCGGTAAGGGTGGACTTAACGCTTGCAACAGCAGTGGTATTGTTGATACCGTTGGTAGCGTAGAAAGTACCGATGTGTCCGCCGGACATGTTGTTTACAATCGCGCCTACAGCACCGGTGTTAGAGCCTGCGATGAAAGGATAATCGGTCAGGTCTGCGCCGGGGAGAATGTTGTTGGTAACAGTACCGATAATTGCACCGGTATTGGAGCCGCAGTTAAAGCCGCGGTTGCTCATTGCCTGAGTTCCGGTGTAAACGATATCAGCTGCAATGTTGTTGGTTACATTGCCGGAAATCTCTTTTCCATTATTACCAAGATAGAAGAAGTTATCGGAAGTATTGATGGTACCCTTCAGGTTGTTGACAACATTGCCGACAGCAACAGAGCTGCCCAGGTAAACCTGGCCCTTCAGAGTAGAATCTTCAATGGTATTGGTAAGAGTACCGGTGATGGTACTGCCAGCAAATGCTTCGGTAGGAATGTTAGCATTCTTAATGTTGATGGTAACATCGCCGTCAATCGTTCCCTGATATGCACCAAAGAACTCTTTCGTAACCGTACCGCCGGTCCAGTTAACTTCCATATCGCCGGTAAATTTACCAGCTGCAGCGTTCGGGCCCATACGGTGGTAATCAACAGTACCGCTCTTTATGTTGGATACAATCTTGTTACCGGTACCGGTATAAGAGCTACGCACACTGTACAGATAACCGACAGTACCGCCGTCAACCTCAACTACGCTTTCTGCAGGAGCATAAGCGAGAGTGTTGAGGCCGTTTGCACTGTAGTGGTGAATGTTTGCAACAGTTGCGCCTTCGCCGATGACGATCTTGTTTCTCATCATGGTGTTCTTGATGGTAAGATCGTTAACTGCAACACCAGCGCCTGCAATACCGGTATCTGTGCTCTTACAGGTGAGGATACCGGTCTTTGCACCGTAGTCGGTATTCTTAAAAATAAAACCGGTTTCCAGAAGGCCATCTTCAGCTTTGTTTGCATCAAACTTTGCCTGGTTCCAGCTGGATACAAAAGGAGTCCAACCGCCTACTGCAGCGGTGATGGTCATGTTCTGGGTGGCACCGAACTCTACATTTTCAAAGGTAACCATACCTGCGCCTGCATAGAAAGCATAGGAAGTAGCTGCCCAAGAAGAAAGATTCAGGTTCTTAAAGGTGTAGTCGTTGGTTGCAGCAAAAGCAAGCTGAGTTCCAACGGGCTTCCATACGGGAGCAGTCATCAAAAGTGCAACCTGTGCTTCGCCGCCATCAATGGTGATGGGGAGCTTGGTGTTATCAGCACGGAAGATTGTTTTGATGTTGAAAAGGTTACGACCGGAATTTGCCTGACCGCCGGTTGCAGCGGTGTTAAAGGTCGTAGTTGTCTCTGCAGTAACAGAGAGGGTCAGAGAATCGCCTGCTGCCCAGGTTTTTGCGTCGGCAGCAATCATTGCAGCATCAACAGTAGCATAGCAGTCGGTAGCGGTACCAACACCGTCAACCGTCCATGTGTATGCTGTTCCCTCTGCCTGAGCGCCAACGAACAGAACGCCGACAACACATGCGCAGAGAAGCACTGCAGCGAGAAGCACTGACCAAAGTTTGGTGTTTCTCATGGTTTTTTCCTCCTAAAATTTTGCCTTTCGGCTATTAAATTATAAGATCGGTGGAAGCGGTCCGCCCGTGGGCTCTTGGGACGCCCAAAGGCGTACCTTCTATGCGCAGGGTCGCCTAAGCAGGCTCCTCCGCCAATCATACGATTCTATTGTATCATTTCCACCTATTTTTGTCAATAAAACTTTCGCTTTTTAACATTTGTTTACAATTTATTAGATATGAACAAAAAGCACCTTTTCCCTTTGTTCATTTTGAAGCGGTATAAAAATTCACCTCTTTTTTTTAGATGAAAAGACTGTAAAAACTCGGTTAAGTTCCGCTCTCCCACACAGGAGAAACCTCTATTTCTTGTTTTTCACTATTGCAACGAATCCAAACGAAACAAAGATTTCATTTTTCAAAAAAAGAGCATAAAAAAGAGACCGAAAATTCGGTCTCTTTTTTACTAAAATTATTCAGCCTTTGCTTCTTCTGCAGGAGCTTCTTCTGCGGGAGCAGCTTCTTCAGCTTTTACTTCCTCAGCGGGAGCTTCTTCTGCGGGAGCAGCTTTCTTTGCGGGAGCTTTCT
>JAZSAT010000019.1:0-58795 GCA_045602025.1 Eubacteriales bacterium
CCGTACTCTTTACAAAGGTCGGTAAGCTTGGGGTTGATCAGAGGCTTTGTGGTGGTAATGACCGTAATTTTCGGGGAAGCGACTCTCATCATATAAGGGGAATAGTTCTTTTCGCCGTGGTGGGGATATTTTAACACGTCACAGTGGAATTTTTCTTCTCCGTGGAACAGGATCATACTGTCCATCATTTCCTTAGCGTCTCTCTGATCTCCGGTAATGAGAAGGCTTTGATCGCCGATAGAAGCTTTTACCCAAAGGGAGTTTCCGTTGGCAACCCCGTTGGAGATCCCAAGCTCGGCATTATCCGAATAGGTTTGGGATTGGTACTGCTTCAAAAATTCAATCCCTTCCTTATCCGATTCTCTTTTTGTTGACCAGTCGTAGGGCGCTGTAAAGAGAGTTAGGGCAATTTTATCGTTTGCCGTTTTCAGCGAGAAGGTATTGCCGAAGGGGAGGTAGGTGGCGCTTTGGGCGGTATGACCGTGTTCTTTGAGAAGCTCTACCAGCTCCACGATCTTATTTTCAAATCTGGTCAAAGAAGGAAGTGCTCCTTCTACATCAAGACTTAAATAGGCGCGCTGAGGTGCGTAAAGAGATAACACATGAAAGCGGGGATCCGATAAAATTTTGGGAAGGGTATAGGCGTGATCGGAATGGGGGTGGGAGATGATGATATGGATCTCAAGCTTTGCATTTTCGCTTTCCGCAAGGGTACTGTCCTTTTGACCGGAAAGCCACCTTTCCCGCAAGGATCCGAGAAATTCATACATACCGTCGTCTAAATATTTTCCACTGTCGATCACAAAGACTTCGCCGTCTATAAGAAGGGCAAAGCCGTCTGATTTTTTTTCGCCTACCTTTTTAAAAAATACTTGCAATTTGCCGTCTTTTTGTGCAAAGTCGTTTGCGCGGATATAGGATCTGTTTTCAGTCAAAGAAACCCCTCCTTTTTCCAATTGTTTACAAAAGAATTGTACCACAAGGAAAAGGAAGATTCAAGTTTCGTTTTTCCCCTTTTTGCTTGATTTTCGACTCTTTGTCCCTTTTTTGAAAAAAGGGGACCCAAAAAACTTCTGAATAAAAACATTAAATATAAAAAGAAAAAAGATAACCTTGGATTTATTTCCAAGGTTATCTTTTATTAGCCGAAAGGTTTCTTTGCTACTTTCTTTTTTGAGAAAGCAGGTTAGATTTCGGGGAAGGCTTCTCTTTTTACATACTTGGTGTGGAGAAGCTCGTGTGCTACATGAGAGTTGGGCTCGCCAAGGAATGCTTCATAAAGAGCCTTGATCTGAGGATTGTTGTGAGACTGACGAAGGGTCTGTCTTTCATCCTCGGTGTAAAGGGCCTTTGCACGCTTTTCCTTGTAGGTATCGATAATATCAATATCCTCGTTGGGGAGGAAGCACTCTCTTACATAAGGCTGACCGCCGCCGTTGATACAGCCACCGGGACAACCCATGATCTCGATAAAGTGGTACTTGCTCTCACCCTTTGCGATCTGGTCGAGAAGCACCTTTGCATTCTTCATGCCGTGAGCAACTGCAATATTGATGGTCTGACCTGCAAGGTCAAGGCTTGCTTCCTTGATGCCTTCAAAGCCGCGAACCGCTTCAAAGTTGGCACCGTCGATCTCCTTGCCGGTGAGAACAAAGTGTGCAGTACGAACTGCCGCTTCCATAACACCGCCGGTCACACCGAAGATAACACCTGCACCGGTGTATTCGCCTACCAGATCAGTATCGAATTCTTCATCGGGCAGCTTTGCAAAGTTGATACCGCTTCTCTTAATGAGCTTACCAAGCTCTCTTGTGGTAAGAACTGCGTCAACATCCTTCAGGCCTTCGGTCTTCAGCTGTTCTCTTTCAGCCTCGTATTTCTTTGCGGTACAGGGCATAATGGAAACAACGAACAGATCCTTGGGATCGATGCCCTTCTCCTTTGCCCAGTAGTGCTTGAGTACAGCACCCATCATTTCGTGGGGGGACTTGCAGGAGGAAAGGTGGGGGAGAAGCTCGCCGTAGTGGATCTCAGCATAGTTGACCCATCCGGGAGAGCAGGAGGTGATCATAGGAAGCTTGCCGCCGTTTTTGATTCTGCCTAAAAGCTCGGTTGCTTCTTCCATAATGGTAAGGTCTGCTGCGAAGTTGGTATCGAATACTCTCTTGAAGCCAAGGCGTTTCAGGGCTGCTACCATTTTGCCGGTAACGGGAGTACCGATCTTCATACCGAATTCTTCGCCGAGAGCGGCTCTGACTGCTGGAGCGGTCTGTACGACAACATACTTGCCCTGAGCCATTGCTTCGTCTACTCTTGCAATTTCGCTCTTTTCCATCAAAGCACCGGTGGGACATACGCTGACACACTGGCCGCACATGATACAGGGGCTCTTGTCAAAGGTTCTGTTCTGAGCAGGTCCGATGATAGTCTTAAATCCTCTGTTCTGGAAGGTGAGAACGCCTGCGCCGTGCGCATTTGCACAGCGAGCTACGCATCTGCCGCAGAGAACACACTTGGAAGTGTCGCGGATGATGGAGGGGGTCACATCGTCATAGGTTGTTTCGGTCTGAGAACCGAGGAACATATCCTCTCTTGCGCCGGTAAGATTTGCCACATGGAGAAGCTCGCACTTGTCGTTCTTTTCGCACTGCTGGCACTTCATAGAGTGGTTGGAAAGAAGAAGCTCAACGGAGGCTCTTCTTGCTGAGGTTGCTCTGGGGGAGGAGATGATGATTTCCATACCCTCATTGACAGGGTATACACAGGAAGCAACGAGGCCTCTTGCACCCACAACTTCTACAAGGCAGACACGGCAGGAGCCGCGGTTGCATTCCCCGTGATTGTATGCACAAAGAGAAGGAATTTCGTAGCCGCAAGCTCTGGCGGCTTCCAGAATGGTCATGCCGGCTTCTACCTGGTAGGAGATGCCTTCAATTTTAATATTCACTTTTGCCATTTTCCGATTCCTCCTTATTTCTTTACGATTGCGCCGAACTTACAAGAAGAGATACACATACCGCACTTGATACATTTATCATCATCGATGAAGAAGGGCGTTTCACGAACTTTACCGCTGATGGCACCCACGGGACAAACTCTTGCACAGAGTGAGCACTTTCTGCACTTGTCAGCAACGACTTCGTATTTCATCAGGTTCTTGCAGACTTTTGCGGGACAGGACTTGTCCTTGATGTGAGCGATGTACTCATCGCGGAAGGAGGCGAGAGTGGAAAGAACGGGGTTTGCTGCGGTCTGACCCAAAGCGCAAAGAGAACCGATCTTGATGGTGTTTGCCAGTTCCTCAAGCTCTTCCAGATCCTTCATGGTAGCCTTGCCGTCTGTGATCTTGTTCAGATATTCCAGAAGGCGTTTGGTACCGATACGGCAGGGAGAACACTTACCGCAGGACTCGTCGCAAATAAATTCCATATAGAATTTTGCAACATCTACCATACAGTTGTCTTCGTCCATAACGATGGCACCGCCGGAGCCCATCATAGAGCCTTTTGCAACCAGGTTGTCAAAGTCGATGGGAGTGTCAAGATCCTTTTCTGTGAGGCATCCGCCGGAAGGACCGCCGGTCTGAATTGCCTTGAATTTTTTGCCGCCGGGGATACCGCCGCCGATGTCATAAATCAGCTCTCTCAAGGTGGTACCCATGGGGATCTCTACAAGACCTACATTGTTGATCTTGCCGCCCAGAGCAAATACCTTGGTGCCGCGGCTCTTTTCCGTACCGTATTTGGTAATGGAATCTGCGCCGTTGCGGAGGATATAAGGAACGCAGGCCAAAGACTCTACGTTGTTTACAATGGTGGGGCATTCCCAAAGACCCTTCACTGCGGGGAAGGGAGGACGGGGACGGGGCATACCGCGCTGACCCTCGATGGAGTTGAGAAGCGCAGTTTCTTCACCGCATACGAATGCGCCTGCACCCAGACGAACATGTGCGCGGAAGGAGAAGCCGCTGCCCAAAATGTTATCGCCCAGAAGACCGATCTCTTCTGCCTGCTCAATGGCAAGCTTCAAGCGGTTTACGGCGATGGGGTATTCTGCACGAACATAGAAGTAACCGTTTTGTGCGCCAATGGCATAACCTGCGATCGCCATACCTTCGATCACGGCAAGGGGGTTACCTTCCAGGATGGAACGGTCCATAAAGGCACCGGGGTCACCCTCGTCACCGTTACATACAACATACTTTTCTCCGTCGGGCTGATCGTAAGCGAACTGCCACTTTCTACCGGTGGGGAATCCGCCGCCGCCTCTGCCGCGAAGACCGGAGTCAAGCACTTCTTTGATTACATCTTTGCGATCCATCTTCAAAGCCTTGGCAAGACCCTTGAAGGCTTCTGCACCAAGTGCCTCGTTGATGTCTTCGGGATTGATGGAGCCGCAGCCGTGGAGTGCAACTCTCACCTGCTTTTTATAGAAGGTAATGTCCTCCTGCTTTGCGATCTTTTCCTGAGTGATGGGATCAATGTAAAGGAGTTTTTCGATGGTCTCGCCGCCGATCAGGTCCTTTTCTACGATCTCTTCTACATCGTCGATGGTAACAAGACGGTAGAGGGTATCTTCGGGATAGATCTTAACGAAGGGTCCCTGAGAACAGAAACCAAAGCACCCTACCTGATTGACAGTAACCTTATCGGAAAGACCTTTTTCTTCGATCAGGTTTTTGAATTTTTCCTGGATCTCAGCAGAGTTGGAGGAAAGGCAGCCGGTACCGCCGCAGAGAACCACAGCTCTTTTGCCGCTTTCGCCCTTGAACTTACCTTCCATACACTTGGCACACTGTGCCTGTTTTGCTTCTAATTCTTCAAAAGTTTTGATCATGCGTCTACACCAGCCTTTCCGCGCAGCTCCTCGATGATACCGGGAATTGCTTTTACTTCAACCTTGGGATAAACTTTGCCGTTGATGGATACTGCGGGTGCGATACCGCAAGCACCGATGCAGCGAAGTGCGTCGATGGTGAACAGACCGTCTTCGGTGGTTTCACCGGGAGCGATCCCCAAAATTTCGGAAAATTTGTCAATAACCTGCTGTGCCCCTTTTACATAGCAAGCAGTGCCGAGACAAACACCGATGATGTATTTTCCCTTGGGCTTTAAGGAGAAGAAGGAGTAAAAGGTTACTACACCATAGATCTCCGCAACGCTGACTCCTGTTTTTTCGGAGACCAGCTCCTGTACTTCCAGAGGAATATAGCCGTATTCCTTCTGGATGTCACTCAGGATCATCATCAAAGGGGTTCTTTCGTTTGCATAACGGTCACAGATCTGGCAGATCTTCACCTGTGCCGTATCACTTAAATGAGCCATGAATAGCCCTCCTTATTTTTTTACATCCCGCAGGATGCGAAATTTGATATAAGCTACCTTGTTTGCTATATCGGTCAGTATATAACCATACCGTATAAATTATATATTTTTTCCTTTATAATGTCAAGAAAAAAACAAGAGAAAAGAAGGGAAATATCGCTGCTTTTCCCTTCTTCTGTCGTAAATAAATTTTTTTGGCATTTTATTTAAAAATGTTTTGTTTTTCGGGTCAAAAAGATAACTGCCGTGCCGCAAACAAGGAAGATCAGGCTCCCGATCAGGATGACGGTCACATCATTTTGTCGGGTCTCTTCTTTTGCAAGGGTGGTTTTTGTGGGGATCTTTTCCTTTTTTGCGGTGGATACTTTTGGCTTTTCCGGTTCGGGGGCGGGAGTCGGCTGTTCCGATTCCATAACAAGGGCAAATACTGCATCTTCGTAGGCAAAGGATATTTTTTCGCCTTCCTTTTTCATCGTTACCTTTTTGCTTTTGCCATCGCGGATCGTAAAGAGAAAAGCTCCCTCGGGAACCTGAAAATCCGTTTCCAAAAGGACGGTGGCCTTTCCTTTGGGAACAAAGTCCACAGCATTTTTTGTCATGCGGATGCGAAAGGCGCGGATCAGACCGTTTCCGAAAAGGGCTTGTGCCTCCTGCGCTTCATCACCGCCGAAAAGATATACGGTGCGGATGCTTTTTTCGTCCGCATTGGAATATTCACCCGCATTGAATGTGACAGAGGTTTTTTCGTCCTCAGAAAAAAGGCGCGGAAGGATGGGGACTTCTTTTGTTTCGCCGCAATCGGGGCAAACACTTTGTGCGACGCCTTCCTCCTCAAAGCTTTCCTCTTTTACTGTGGTAAGGGTGGGATCTATATGAGGACAGGCAAGGACAAAGGGAAGGGAAACCGTTTCAAAGGGGACCGCATCACCGTCCATATTGACCGCGTCGTAAAGCTTTTGGGAAACATTCATGGAAATAGAGTTTTCTCCGTAAACGGCATCGTCCTTTACCCGAAAGGTGATCAGGGCGATCTTTCCGCGGGAGGTAATGTTGTTTCCTTTGTTTTTCTTTTTCCAACGCAAAAGAAGCTGTCCTTCTTCTTTTTCATAGGAAAAGCCCGGTAAAATACCGAGACTCTCTGCCTTTTCCACCTCAAGGACCTTTGGGTCGAATTTTACGGTGGTACGGAGAGAAGCGATGCCGGGATTGCGATTCAGTTCTACCGCAACCTCAAAGCTGATGCCGCGGCGAAGGTCCTTCATATTTCCCGTAAGGGCAAGCTTACCCTTTGCCGCAGAAAAAGCAGGGATCGGCAGAGCAAGAAGCAGAAAAAGGGCAAGCAGGAGGGAAAGGGCTTTTTTCATTTGTTTTCCTCCTTGTTTTCATAAACGGAAAGGGCTTTTTTTGCAAGGGCGCAAAATTCCTTTTTTGCGCTTTCGGGTGAAAGGATCTTTACCTGATCACCGAAGCCCATTAAATAGGAATAGAATACGGGGCTGAGCATGATCCGATGAGAGGAGACGAAGCCGCCCTTTTCCTTCCGAACGGAAGAATCCTTTCCGAACCGGTCGAAAAAGACACCCGCAAGGCCCTCGTCCCACCAGAGGGTGATTCTTTCCTCCTTACCGCCGTACATACCGAAGGTCTTTTTTTCATAGTCGGCCGGGGAGATATCCTTGAAAAGGTCTTTCCCGTCGCGCAGCTCCTCAAGGGCCTCGATGGCGAGCATTTTGTCTACGCGGAAATGCCGTTTTTCTCCTTTTTCTTCGGTAGCGATCAGATAATAATTCTCATCGTCCCAAATGAGAAAATAAGGGGAAACGGTGTAAAAATCTCCTTCGCGGCGGAATTTTTTCTCGCCGTTTGTATCCCACTCAAAATAGCGGAAGCGGATCTTTTTGTTGTTTTCAATGGCAAAGCTTAGGGCATCTACATTGCGGTAGATGCTCTCATTCATGGTTTTGATCCTGCCCGAAACGAACACATTGTGGCTGATGGCCTTGGAATCGTGTCGGGAGGCCAAGGAACGGAGCTTTCCGATCAGCTCCTCGCTCTTTTTTTGGGTCAAGAAGCGGGAGGACTGTACTGCATCCACAAGAAGGCGCACCTCAGGAAGCTGGAATTTGCGGTCGCCCAAAAAGTAGCCGCCGCCCTTGCCTCGGAGGGTGATGATATCAAAGCCAAATAGGCGCAGATCCTCAAGATCCGCATAAATGCTCTTGCGCTCCGCTTCGATCCCTGCTTTTTTCAGATAAGAGAGGATCTCTGCCATAGAGGCGGGATGGTTTTCATCGGTCTCTTCCGAGAAAAATTTTGCCAGATATAAAATTTTTAGCTTCTGTCCGGATGATCTTGCCATAGTAGGTCCCTCCTTTTTCTATGGATTGTACCATAAAAGGGACAGAAAAACAAGAGGAAAGTTTTGTATTTTTCTGTTTCACCTTGCTTCTTGCTTTTGGAGGAACAATGAAACAGAAGTTGAGAAAATTTACTGCCCTTCTGCTGGCAATTGTTTTTGTTTTCTCCCCCTTAATGGGGGTTCCCTTTGAACTGCCTGCTTTGGCAGAATCGATAGAAACGCCCTTGCTTCCTTTACTGCCAACTGAAACAGGCACCACAGGTGACTGCACCTGGATTCTGGATGGCACAAAGCTTACCGTTTCAGGCAATGGTGTGATCAATAATAAAGACCTCGGTCTCCTCCAGCGTTTTGTTATCGGCTGGGATGTAGAGCTGAAGTGAAATTTTATTGCAAAAAGGACTGTGGAAAGCCATAGTCCTTTTTGTATTTTTCTTATTCTTCTTGACAGTCATTTTTCTTGTAACTATAATAAAAGTATCGAAATAAATGCGTGTTTTTGAAAATTGCTTCTTTGTTTGGAGGAAGATATGCTGAAAGTAACGGAATTGAAAGAAAAAATTTCAGGCGGCGCCTTGGATGAGACCTTTGCCCGTCTTTACGGTGATAAGATTTTGTGGGCGAGGGAACGGTATTTAGAAGCCATCGACGGCTTTGTTTCTCTCTTTGGTGAGGACAGAGAAATGGCGATCTTTTCTTCTCCCGGCAGAACGGAGATCGGCGGAAACCACACCGACCATAACGGCGGCAGAGTTCTTGCAGGCAGTGTGAACCTGGATGTGATCGCGGTGGTATCTCCCACCTCGGACGGGGTGATCCATGTGCATTCCAAGGGCTACAAGCCCGATATCATCAAGGCGGACGATCTTACCGCAAGAAAAGAGGAGGAGGGAAAGAGCATTTCTCTTCTTCGCGGTGTGGCAAAAGGATTTCTGGACCGCGGTTTTTCGGTGGGCGGATATGTAGCTTACACGGAAAGCTGTGTTCCCAAGGGAAGCGGTGTTTCTTCCTCTGCGGCCTTTGAGGTGCTTTTGGGAAGTATTCAGAACCATCTTTATAACGAGGGTAAGATCCCTCCCATGGAGATCGCAAAGATCTCCCAGTTTGCGGAAAGAGATTATTTCGGCAAGCCCTGCGGTTTGATGGATCAGGCGGCTTCTGCCATGGGCGGCATCTGTATGATGGATTTTGCCGATGAGAAGAGCCCTGTGGTAACGCCCATTCCCTTTTCCTTTGCCGAAACGGGCTACAAGCTCTGTCTTGTCAATGTGGGTGGTGACCACGCAGATCTGACGCATCTTTACGCGGCGATCCCTCAGCGAATGAAAAAGGTAGCAAATCTTTTCGGGAAAGAAAAGCTTTGCTTTGTATCTCTTGAGGAGCTTCTTTCCGCCCTTCCCGCAGTCCGTGAAAAGGCGGGGGATGAAGCGGCCCTTTCCGCACTGCATTTTTGTATGGAGACCGACCGTGTCATCCGGGAAAAGGATGCCCTTGTAAAGGGCGATTTTGATGCCTTTTTGAAGGAAGTGATCGCTTCGGGCAATTCCTCCTTCCAGGCTCTCGGAAATGTATGGATCCCCATGGAAGGAGCAAATCAGGGTGCTGCGGTAGCCCTCTCACTTGCGGCAGAAATTCTCTCTGACAAGGGTGCCTGGCGCATTCACGGCGGCGGCTTCGGCGGTACCACACAGAATTTTGTTCCCGAGGAAAAGGTGCCTTTGTTCAAGAAGAATATCGAAGCAGTATTCGGAAAGGATTCCTGTCAGGTGCTTTCTATCCGCCCTGTAGGACCTGTTCGGGTGATCTGAGGAGAAAAAAATGGATATTTGTGCGTTTGAATGGAAAAGCGTTTGCGGAGAGGATCTTTCCTTTCAGCCCTTGGAAACATTCGGTAAGATCCGCTATTACGGACGGCCGAAGGATGAGGAGCTTCCTGCCATCATCGGGGAAGCCGAAGCAGTCCTTTGCAGTAAGATCCCCTTTACTGCATCCCTGATGGATGCCTGTCCGAATTTAAAATACATCGGTGTGACTGCCACGGGCTATAACAATATTGATATTTCTGCGGCAAAAGAAAGAGGGATCACCGTTACCAATATTCCCGATTATTCTTCGGATGCGGTGGCGCAAATGACCATGACCTTTCTTCTGCAATTTGCCACAAGCTTTCAAAAATACACCGATTCCACCGCAAGAGGAGACTGGACCCGCAGCGAGATCTTTTGCTATTACCCTTATCCTTTAATGGAGATCGGGGGCAAGACCCTGGGCCTTGTGGGAATGGGAAATATCGGTAAAAAGGTGGCAAAGCTTGCCGAAGCCTTCGGAATGAAGGTCATCTATCATGCAAGAAACAGGAAAGATGTGCCTTATGAATATGTCTCCCTGGAGGAGGTTTTATCAAGAAGCGATTTTGTTTCTCTGCACCTTCCCGCAAGTGCTGAGACGGAAGGTATGATCTGCGAAAAGACCCTTTCTCTCATGAAAAAAGAGGCCTTTTTGATCAATACCGCAAGAGGGGCTCTTGTAAATGAAGCGGATATGAGAAAGGCTCTTTGTGAAGGCGTGATCGCAGGCTACGGTGCCGATTGCCTTACAGTGGAGCCACAGCGGGAGGACTGCCCTCTCATTGGTGCAAAAAACTGCCTTTTGACTCCTCATGTTGCTTGGGCACCCAAGGAGACCCGTGCAAGGCTGATCTCAATTTTGGCGAAAAATTTAGAAATGTTTTTAAAGGGTACACCTCAGAATGTGGTAAACCCATCGTTCAAAGATAAGTAAAAAATACCGTTATAATAAAAGAAAAAAGGAGAAAAAAAGATGAACGGAACAAAGAAAAAATCCATTGTGGCAGCCATCGTGATCGTGATCGCTTTGGTTTTGGCATTTATCCTGTTTAATTCCTTTACCATCGTTCAGGCGGGCCATACAGGCGTTGTGCTGACCTTGGGTAAGGTAGACAGCAAGGTGCTTCAGGAAGGCTTCCATGTGAAAGCTCCCTTTATTCAGGAAGTGGTACAGATCGACAACCGTGTTGTAAAGCTTGAGGTGAATACCGAGGCATTTAGCAAGGACCTGCAGACCGTATCCACCACCCTTGCGATCAACTACCGTGTAGATTCCGCCAAAAGCTACAGCATTTACAAAAACATCGGCAGAAACTATGAGAGCGTTTTGGTTACTCCTGCGGTCAATGAAGTGCTGAAGGCCATTACCGCCCAGTACACCGCGGAAGAAAGTGTAACCAACCGCGCCATTATTTCCGACGGACTCATTTCCGGCTTGAATAAAAAGCTGAACGCGGACGGACTTTATGTAGCAGATGTAAATATTCTGAATTTTGACTTTTCCGAGGCATTTATCAATGCCATTGAAGAAAAGCAGGTTGCTCAGCAGAAGCTTCTGAAGGCAGAAACGGAAAAGCAGACTGCCATTACCAATGCGGAAGCAGAGGCGGAGACCATTCGCATCAAGGCCCAGGCAGAGGCAGAGGCCAATAAGATCGTCAGCGAATCGCTCAACGAGCATGTGATCGAAAACAAAAAGATCGAAAAGTGGGACGGCAAGCTTCCTCAGGTGCAGGGGGATGCAGATCCGCTTGTTACCATCAATTAAAACTTTGTAAAATCGGCTGCAACATCGTCAAACATCAGAAAACCCTTTGGTTATTTACGAGAGTAAACGCCCTTGGGTTTTCTTTGTTTTTCTTGTTTCGTAGATTTACCTTCGTTTTAAATTTTATGATAAATCGGCTTGTACCTTTTTCGAGAAAAAGGTACCCAAAAAGCTTTCAACAAAAAGTACGAAAACTGCATTTATAAGCTATAAGTTTTCTTTGCCCACTTTCTTTTTCAAAAGAAAGTGGGTTTTTGAATGAAATTTTCTTTTTTCGGGAAGGGTAATAAAAAAAGAAAAAGGAGAATATTTATGATTGAAAAGGATACGATCTGCCTTCTGCGCGAGTGTGATGCCGGTGTAAAAATGGGTGTGGAATCTATTGACGATGTGCGGGACTATGTAAAGGATGAAAAGCTGAAGGATCTTCTTGTTACCTGTAAAAGGGAGCACGAAAAGCTCTCTTCCGAGATCGAGTCTGAGCTGAATCGCTTTGGAGATGAGGGGAAAGAGCCCAATGTTTTTGCCGAAGGAATGAGCAAGATGAAGACCGAGGTGAAAATTCGCATGAACGAATCCGATTCCACCATTGCCTGTCTGATGACCGATGGCTGTAATATGGGCGTAAAATCTCTCAGCCGCTATCTGAATCAGTATGCCGCAGCCGATGAAAAAAGCAAGGATATTACAAAAAGGCTGATCCGGCTCGAGGAAAAGCTTGCGGTGGATATCAGACCCTGGCTTTAAAGAATTTGAAAGGCAGATTGACGAAAAGGTTTTTTTTTGATACAATGATAGAAAACTGTATTTGAAAAAATCAAGGGAGGAAAAGCAGATATGCCGGGAGATAACATTTATCAGAGATGTCTTGCCAAGATCGATCTTTCTGCCATCGAGCATAACTTTTCTTCTCTTTGTAAAAAAATTCCCGAGAATGTGAAAAAGCTCGTTGTCTTAAAGGCGGATGCTTACGGACACGGTGCTCTGCGTGTGGCGGAGATCCTTTCCGATCGGGTAGACTATTTCGGCGTTGCCTGTATTGAGGAGGCACTGACCTTAAGAGAATCGGGGAACAAAACACCGATTCTGATCCTTTCTTATACTTCGCCCCTCCTTTTTGACCTTCTGGTCAAGGAAAATATTACCCCGACGGTTTGCTCGGAGGAGGACGCTCTTCTTCTTTCCTGTGTTGCGGAAAATATGGGCAAAAAATGTCCCGTTCATGTAGCGGTGGACACGGGTATGGGAAGGATCGGCTTTTCTCCCGATGAGGAAAGCGTGGAAACCATCGCAAGGATCTCCCGTATGCCGGGTATTTTCCTGGAAGGTGTTTTCAGCCATTATGCTATGGCAGACGAAAAGGACAGGGAAGATACCGATGAGCAAAGCGCGCTCTTCGACCGCTTTTTGGAAATGCTTTCCGCCAAAGGAGTCAATCCTGCCATCTGCCATATTTCCAACAGCGCAGGCACGATGTTTTACGACAAAAAATACAATATGTGCCGCCTCGGCATTGCCCTTTACGGACTTTCTCCCTCGGATGCGGTGGATGCTTCCGAATTTGATCTGCGTCCCGCAATGGAAGTGGTCACCCATGTGGTCCATGTAAAGGAAGTGGAAAAGGGAACGAAGATCGGCTACGGCCACATTTACACAGCTCCCTCCAAGCGCAGGATCGCCACCATTGCCATCGGTTATGCAGACGGCTTTCGCCGTTGTCTGACAGAAAAGGGCTATGTTCTGATCCACGGCAAGAGAGCACCCCTTGTGGGCAAGGTCTGTATGGACCTTTCCATGGTAGACGTGACGGATATTCCCGACGTGCAGGTGGAGGACGAGGTTGTGATCTTAGGCAAAAGCGGCTCGGAAGAGATTACCGCGGAAACCTTGGGGGCTCTTTCTCATTCTTTCCATTACGAAGTGATCTGTTCTTTCTTGCCGAGAGTAAAACGAGTTTATTAAAAAGCGAAAAAAAGCGACCGAAGAGGCACCCTCCGAAAGGAAGGTGCCTTAGTTATCCAATCGGTGGCTTTTTTATTTTTTATAAAATCGTTTTGGAATACTGCGGAAAAGCCTTGTTAAAAAGCAGAAGCCTGTTGAGGAAAATCATACGGAAATTGAAATCTTTATTTCTGTATTGCATTTTTTTCCATTTTATATTATAATAAACTGATTTATTATAAAAACTTAGACGGAGGATCATATGAAGCGCAATTTTTCCATTGATGTCATAAAATTTGTTCTTTCTATCGCGATTTTCCTCCATCATTTTGATCTTTTTCCAGGTGGATATCTTGCGGTAGAAGGCTTCTTTATGATCTCAGGCTTTTTGATGATGAATTCCCTGTTCAGACAAAAGAAGGAGGATCGTCTTTTACCAAACAGCACGGCCCACTTTGTTTTTCATAGATATTCGGCTATTTTTCTCCCGCTTTTCTTTTCTGCTATCAGTGGATTTTTTATCAATGAAATGTTAACTTATCCCGAGCTTGCGAAAACGATGCCATCGAGGATCTCGGGTCTTCTGTTTGAGGTTTTCCCGGTGCAGACCCTGGGCTTCCAGGGAACTTACACTACAGGCGTTTCCTGGTACCTTGCGGCACTGTTTTTCGGTCTTGCCGTTCTTCATCCGATGGCAAAAAAAGATCCGGAGCGTTTTGCTTATACCGTTTGCCCGCCGATAATCCTTTTGTTCTATGGCTTTTTGTGTGTTTACAGCAAGCATCTGAATCTTCCCTGCGAGTGGTATTTCGGTTTTGTTAACAGCGGCTTGATCCGCGGTATTGCAGGCCTGTGTGCCGGATGTGTATTGTTTGTCTTGGTAAAGGATTCCAATGAGAAAAAAGGGGTTTCTCTTTTCTCCCGTATTGTTTTTTCTCTTCTGTCTTTGGCAGGTTGGTATTTTATTTATTACGGCATGGCAGAAAAGGACTTGGTCCATACACCTCATGACTATATTGTGACGGCGGTGTTGTTTGTGGTTCTCTATTTGGAACTATCCGGTAAAACGGTCCTTTCCCTTCTGTTTTCCCATCGCTGGACCGGGGTCCTTGCCAACATCAGCAGATATGTATTTTTAAACCATTATGCGTGGTCGCAGTATTTTCTGATCCAGCATTCCGACATCAAGCCGGAAAAAATGATCTTCTGGTATTTGCTTTGTATTGCCGCCTCCTCTTCTGCGGTGGCGCTTCTGACCTATCTTACCCGTCTTGCCATCAAGGGCATCCGAAAAATAAAAAATCGAACCGGCAATGGGACCCTTGCTGCATAAAAAACAAACGGAGACAGCTTCTTTATGAAGCGTCTCCGTTTTTCTATACCAAAATTTTGCTTTAAAATTTTGTCAGATCCAGGGTGCCGAGGATCTCATCGCCCTCTTTACCGACGGCAAGAAGAAGCGTTTCGCCGTCTTCGTCTATGGCAAGAGAGGGAGCGGGAGTGCCGTAGTCAATGGTATAAACGCCTTTTTTTGTTCCTTTTTCCAGGTCGATCACGGTAACAGTTCCCCCTTCGCCCTCTGTATTTGTTCCGCAAAGGATCTCACCGTCCTCGTCACAGATCACCCCTTCAAAGGCCTTGTCTGAGGTAAAGCTTCTGATCTCATTTTCCGCAAGATCGCGGTAGAGGTAAAGAGCTTTGCCGTCCTCTAAATTTCGGGTAAACAAAAGGGCGTCTTCGCCTACACGCTGCACCTTGTCAAAGGGGAAATTTTGATCCCCCAAGGGAATGTTTTTGCCGTATTCAAAAAAGGCAATGCCCGTATAATTTCCTTCGGCATCCGCTTTGGCGTACCAAAGGTATCTGCCTTCGCCGCTTGTGGCAACAAGATGAGAAAAATCGGGAAGAAGAGAAGTATCTGCAAGGACATAGGCCTCCTTCAGATCCACAGGATGCACCAGAAGGAGCTTGTCTTTTCTTGCCACAAAGGAAAGGGAGTCCAGGGGGAATGGATCCCGGATGGAAAGGGTCTCGGGCAGAGGGGTCTCATGGATCCCTTTTTCATTTAATAAAGTGATCAGAAGACTTTTTTCGGAAAGGAGTATTCCCTGATCTTCTCCTCTTTCCCAAACAGTCAGGGAGGAAAGCTCACCTTCTGCCCGGATCAGGCCTTCTGCGGAAAGAGAACGCTCGGGAGAAACAAAGCCTCCGGTAAAGCCGCCCTCTGCACTTGGATGAAGATAGAGAAAGCCCTCGCTTTCGGGCATATAAAAAAGGCGGGTCTTGTGAGACTCTCCCTCTTTTACGGTGAAGCGGAACAGGGGTGAGAAGGCTTCTGATTTGGCCTCTTTTTTCTCATCAGTGCCGCAGGAAAAGAGAAGGGAAAGGGACAGGAAAACGAAAATGAAGGAAATGATCTTTTTTGTTCTTTTCATAAAAAAACCTCACTTTTATGTATCAAGTATAGCATATTTGCGGAGAATATGTTTAATATTTTGTGAATTTGAGAGGTGGCGTATTGATGGAACAGGACGAAAGAAAAGAAACTGAGGAAGGTTGCGGGGAAGCCAATTCCTCGGTGTTGGAATTCGGGAAGATCGTGACCCGAGGAAAAAACACCGTTATGACCCTTGTGATCGCAGGACAGATTGAGGGTCACGGCCTTTTGCCGCCGAATGTGAAGGCAACCCGCTATGAGCATATTCTGCCTCAGCTTGTTCTGGCAGAGGAAAGCGATGAGATCGAAGGGGTGCTTTTCCTCATCAATACCGTAGGCGGTGATGTGGAGGCAGGTTTATGTATGGCGGAAATGATCGCGGGAATGACAAAGCCCACGGTGAGCCTGGTTCTCGGCGGAGGACATTCTATCGGCATTCCCTTGGCGGTGGCGGCAAAAAGGTCTTTTATTGCCCAAAGCGCAACCATGACGGTGCATCCGGTCCGCATGAACGGCCTTGTGCTTGGGGTGCCCCAAAGCTTTGAGTACCTGCGGAAAATGCAGGAGAGGATCGGAGATTTTATAGTTTCTCATTCAAATATCTCCCGCGAGAATCTGGAAAAATTAATGCACGGCAGACACGATATGGCAACGGATATCGGAACCATTCTGGAAGGGCGGGAAGCGGTGGAGACGGGCCTGATCGATGGGGTAGGAACTTTTTCCGATGCACTTCACTTTCTCTCAGAGGAGCTGAAAGGAAAAAAAGCCCTGTAATATCATACTTTTTTGAACATTTTCCCTTGACAAAAAAGGCGGTTTTAAGGTACAATAAAAGGGCGTATTGAGTATGCGTCATTATGAATCTTGTTCCGATGAAAATCGTAATGCAAAAAAGAAGGAGGTGTTCAAGTACATAATGGGAGAAATGATCATCTGTGTCGCAGCGGCTGTTTCCACTCTGATCATCGGCTTCGTGTGCGGTACGGTTTACCGTAAGCGCATTGCGGAAAAGAAGATCGGCACGGCAGAAGGCCAGGCAGCAAAGATCCTGGAAGAGGCCAAGCACGAAGGCGAACAGAGAAAAAAAGAGCTTCTGCTCGAAGCAAAAGAAGAAGCCCTCCGCAACAAGAATGAAGCGGATCGTGAGATCAAGGAAAGAAGAAACGAAGTTTCCCGCCTTGAAAAAAGAGCCATCCAGAAGGAAGAAAATCTGGATCGCAAAATGGAGATCTTGGAAAAGAAAGAAGAGACCTTGGAGAAAAAGCTGAAGGAGGCCGAGGAAAAGAAGGCCGAGCTTGATAAGCTCAAGGAAGAAGAGATCGTCATTTTGGAAAAATGCGCCGGTATTACCGGTGAAGAAGCCAAGAACATCCTCTTTGAACGGTATGAGGCTGAGGCAAAGCATGCCGCATCCATCCGTTTCCAGGAGATCGAGGCTGAACTGAAGGAGAATGTTGAAAACAAAGCAAGAGATATGATCACAGGTGCCATTCAGCGCATCGCTTCCAACCATGTGACCGAGGCTACCGTTTCCGTTGTGGCTCTGCCCAACGACGATATGAAGGGCAGACTGATCGGCCGTGAAGGAAGAAACATCCGTACCATTGAGACCCTGACCGGTGTGGATCTGATCATTGACGATACCCCCGAGGCGATCACCCTCTCCAGCTTTGATCCTATGAGAAGAGAGATCGCAAGACTGACCATTGAAAAATTGATGACCGACGGCAGAATCCACCCCGCCCGCATTGAGGAGACGGTGGAAAAGAGCCGCAAAGAGGTGGAGCAGACCATCAAGAGCGAAGGCGAACAGGCCGTGCTCTCCTGCGGTATCCACAGTATGAATTCCGAACTGATCCGCCTTTTGGGCAGATTGAAGTTCCGTACCAGCTACGGACAGAATGTTCTGAAGCACTCCATTGAGGTTTCTTACATTGCCGGCATGATCGCAGACGAGCTCGGTCTTGACTCCGCGCTTGCAAGAAGAGCAGGTCTTCTTCACGATATCGGAAAAGCCTTGAACCACGAGGTGGAAGGCAGCCATACCCAGATCGGTGCCGATATTGCTAAGAAGTACCGCGAAAACAAAGATGTGATCCACGCCATCGAGGCACACCACAACGATATTGAGCCTCAGACCCTTGTTGCAGTGATCGTTCAGGCGGCAGACGCAGTTTCCGCAGCCCGTCCCGGTGCCAGAAGAGAGAATCTGGAGTCTTACATCAAGAGATTGCAGAAGCTGGAGGAGATCGCAAATTCCTACAACGGTGTGGATAAATCCTTTGCCATTCAGGCAGGCAGAGAGCTTCGTCTTATGGTGAAGCCCGAAATTGTCAACGATGAGAATATGGCATTTATCGCCCACGATATCGCACGCAAGATCGAAGCGGAGATGGAATATCCCGGACAGATCAAGATCCATGTGATCCGTGAATCCCGTGCGGTTGAGTACGCAAAATAAAGAATAGAAAAGACTTGAAGAATGAAAACAAGAGCCTTTCGTTTGCTGTGTTTCGGTGATGTGGTTGGAGAAAAGAGCAGTCTTTTTCTTCGGAAACGCCTTCCCTTGTTCCGCAAGGAAAAAAAGGCAGACCTTGTCATCGTAAACGGAGAAAATTCAGCCCTCCGCGGAGGGATTGATAAGGAATCGGCAGAGCAGCTTTTTGCTGCCGGTGCAGATGTGATCACCACAGGGAATCATGTTTTCAGACAGAGAAGTGTTTACCATCTTCTGGACGGAGCAGAATCCCTGCTCCGTCCTTGTAATTTTCCCGCTACCTGTCCCGGTAAGGGATATACCCTTGTAAACATTTCCGGTCTGCGGATCCTTGTGATCAATGTGCAGGGCACTCTTTTTATGGAAAGCCTTGCTTCCCCTTTTGAAACGGTGGAGAGGATCCTGAATCGGGAAGAGGGAAAGTATGATTTTGCCCTTTGCGATTTTCACGGAGAAGCAACCAGCGAGAAAAAAGCCTTTGCCACCTATTTTGATTCCCGCATCAGCGCGGTGTGGGGGACACATACCCATGTACCTACGGCGGATTTGGGCATTTTACCCGGCGGTACCGGATACATTACGGATCTTGGTATGGTGGGCGGCACGGATTCCGTTTTGGGTATGAAAAAAGAAATTGCAGTGGAAAAATTCCTCACCCATATGCCCACCTATTACCAGGTGAGTGAAAGTGAGACTGAGGCGTGGGGTGCTTTGTTTGATATTGATCCCGAAACGGGAAAATGCGTGAAAACGGAGCAGATCCACCTGACGGAAAAGGAATAGTTTTCAAGGAGAGATATGTATCTGACAGATCTTTTGCAGAAGGAAAAGGATTTTTTGCCTCTTCTTTCTGCCTTGAAAAAAGAGAATAAGCCTGTCCTTGTAACGGGGATCACCTCAAGCATCAAAGCCTTGTTCCCCGCGGCGGTGATCGCAAAGACCGATGAAAAAGCCTTGATCCTTCTTCACGATGAAGGAGAGGCGAAGCGTTTCCATAAGGCTCTTTCATCGGTCTTTTCCGGCGCGCTCTTTTTCCCGGCAAGAGATTTTTCTCTTGTGCGGGTAGACTCTGCAAGCCGAGAGTTTTCCTTGGAAAGACTCAAGGCCTTATCCCGTATTTCCTGCGGCGATTTTGACCTTGTGGTTACAACCTTTGAGGCCGCCTGTCAGGCAACCATGCCTCCGGAGGTAATGGCGCGCTGCAGAAGAAAGCTTGCCGTTGGGGATGAAATTTCAAAAGAAGCCCTTCTTTCCCATCTTTCGGAAAGCGGGTATGAATCCACTCATCGGGTAGAGGGTCCGGGGCAGTTTGCCACCCGCGGAGATATTGTAGATGTATTTCTTGCAGGAGAAGAAAGGCCCTGCCGAATCGAGCTGTTCGGCGACGAGATCGACGGGATGGGAACCTTTGATATTCTGTCTCAAAGAAGGATCGAAAACATTCAGGAAGTGATCCTGACGCCTGCCCGTGAGATCAATTTTTCCCAAAAGGATAAGGAGACTGTTTGCGCCTATCTGAAGGAAGAAATGGAAAAAAGTCTCCCTGAGGAAAAGGAAAAGAGAGTATTCATCCGTTCTCTTTTGGAGAGGATCCGCTCGGGAATGGAATTTGCGGGGGATCTGTTTCTTCCGCTTATTTACCGCTTTTCCACCCTGTTTGATTATTTTAAAGACGAATTGATCTTCCTTTACGGCCAAAGCGAAGGAGAAAACAGTCTGGATATCTCTCAAAAGCTTTTACAGGAGGAGCTTCGTGCTCTCTTTGAAAGCAACAAGACTCTCCTTCCACCGGAAGAAATACGCCTTTTGATGGACTTTGATGATCTGTCCAGGGTTCTTTTGGAAAAACGAGTTCTTTTGATGGAAAACTTTTTTGCGGGAAAAAGCAAGATCCCGCCCAGCGGTATTTTTCAGTTTGTGACCCGAACCACCCCCTCCTCCTTCCGTGATATGCAGACCCTTTCGGAGGATGTAAAAAATCTTCATGAGGAAGGGTACAAAACGCTTGTTTTGTGTGAAAATTCCCTTTCTCAAAAGACTCTTTCCGATTTCTTTGAAGAAAACAAAATACCCGTCAAGCCTTTTTTGGAGGAAGAACAGGAGATCGGGGAAAACACCGCTTATCTTTTCACCTCCTCCTTCCCGGGGGCAGAGCTGATCTCCGACGGGTTTTCTCTGTCTACCTCCCGTCTTGTGGTGCTGAAGGATACCTCTTCTCCCACGCTTTCCAAAAAAATAAGGAAAAAAGACAAAAGCGGCGTGAAAAATACCGCCAAGCAAAAGATCTTATCGTTCCAGGATCTGGCAGTTGGGGATTATGTGGTCCATGCAGGCCACGGCATCGGTATTTTCCGCGGTGTGGAAAAAATGCGCTCTGCCGACGGGTCCCTGAAGGATTTTATTAAGATCTCCTATGCAGGAAGCGATGTACTGTATGTACCTTGTGCAAATCTTGACTCCGTTTCCAAATATATCGGCCCGAAAAGCGATTCGGGAAGTCTGAAGCTGAATAAGCTTGGTGGCAACGAATGGCATAAGGCAAAGACCCGCGCAAGATCCGGTGCCAAGGATATTGCAAAACAGCTGATCGCCCTTTACGCCGCAAGGCAGAAAATGAAGGGCTATGCCTTTTCTCCCGATACCACCTGGCAAGGGGAGTTTGAGGAAGCCTTCCCCTATGGGGAAACGGAGTCCCAGCTTCGCGCTACAAGAGAGATCAAGGAGGATATGGAAAAAGGTCTTCCTATGGACAGGCTCCTTTGCGGCGATGTAGGCTTTGGCAAGACCGAGGTAGCCCTGCGCGGCGTATTCAAGTGTGTGATGGATTCCAAGCAGGCGGCAATCCTGGTGCCTACCACCATCCTTGCCTGGCAGCACTATCAGACCCTTTTAAGCCGCTTCCGCGGGTATCCCGTTCGGATCGAAATGCTTTCCCGCTTCCGTACCAAAAAAGAGCAGACGCAGATTTTAAAAAAGCTTTCTGACGGACAGATCGATATTTTGGTGGGTACCCACAGGCTCCTGCAGCCGGATGTGAAGTTTTCCGATCTGGGCTTTCTTGTGATCGATGAGGAGCAGAGATTCGGTGTGACTCACAAGGAAAGGCTGAAAGAATTATCCCGCGGGGTCGATGTTCTGACCCTGACGGCAACCCCCATTCCCCGCACCCTGAATATGGCCCTTGGCGGCATTAAGGATATGAGCCTTTTAGAGGAGGCTCCCGAAGACCGATTCCCCGTGCAGACCTATGTTTTGGAATACGACCGCAGTCTTGTGGCAGAGGCTATCCGAAGAGAGCTTCGCCGCGGGGGACAGGTATTCTATCTTCACAATAACATCGAAGAGTTGCAAAGCCTTCGTCCCTGGTTGGAGAGGGAATTTCCCGATGCCTCCGTTTCCGTTGCCCACGGCAAAATGGATAAGGACTCTCTTTCCGATATCTGGAAGGATATGATGGACCACAAGGTGGATATTCTCCTTTGTACCACCATTATTGAGACCGGTGTAGACCTTCCCGATGCCAATACGCTGATCATGGAAAATGCCGATCACTTCGGGCTCTCTCAGCTCCACCAAATCCGCGGCCGCGTGGGCAGAAGCGATCGCAAGGCCTATGCATACCTCACCTATAAAAAAGGAAAGACCCTTTCTGAGATCTCGGTAAAACGCCTGGAGGCCATTCGGGAATACACCAAATTCGGCGCAGGCTTCCAGATCGCCCTTCGCGATCTTGAGATCCGCGGTGCGGGAAATCTTTTGGGTGCAGAGCAGTCAGGGCATCTTGACAGCGTAGGTTATGATATGTTTATGAAGATCTTAAACGACGCGGTTCTGGAGGAAAAAGGCGAGGAGGTAAAGCCTCGCTCCGAATGCGTTGTGGATCTTTCCCTTGACGGCTATATTCCCGAAAAATATGTGCCCTATCCTGCGGAGAGAATGGATCTTTACCGAAAGATCGCATCCATTCGCACCAAGGAGGACGCGGAGGACCTGACCGATGAAATGCTTGACCGCTTTGGGGATCTGCCCCGTTCGGTGGAGAATCTTTTCAAGGTTTCACTTTTAAGAAGCAGTGCCGAGGAGGTCTACTGCGAGAAGATCACCCAAAAGGGACAAAAGATCACCTTTACCTTTGGGGAGATCCCCCACGAAGTGCTCCTTTTGCTGTCGGCAGTTTACGCTTCCCGCTTGGCGCTGTCCTTTACGGCACCCATGTCTGCTACCCTTACCTTAAAGCAAAAGGAAGCGGCACTTTCCGCTGCTGAGGAATTTTGCCATCACTTAACACAGTTTTTGAAAGAAACAGAAGAGAAAGGAAACAAAAAATGAAAAAAAGCCATATTCGCTTTACGGCCTTTGTTTTGATCCTGGTGCTTTTGGCACTGCCTTTGGCGGCTTGCTCCGGTGTGAACAAAACAGCCGCGGTCAAATATGAAAAAGGTCAGGTGAGCTGTGCCCTTTATCAGTATTTGTGCTCTCTGAAGAAAACGGAATATCTTTACGAGGCCTACGGGATCACCTCGTCCGATATGTCCTCCTCTCAGCTTCAGGATAATCCTGCTATCTGGGCTGCCAAGGCTGCCGACGGTTCTACTGTGGCAGATACCTTGAAGGGTGAGGTTCTTGACGATGTAAAGCTCCTTCTTTATATGAAAAATATTGCAGAAAAAGAAGGCTATCAGCTTGACAGTGAGAAGAAGGCTCTTGTAAAAGGGGAATTCGACAAAATGGTGGCAAATTTCGGCAGCAAGGGTGATTTCAACAAGGAAATGGAAAAATACGGCATCAATTACGATGAGATGCTGGAATACAATTACTTGCAGGCCATTGCTTATCAGGGAATGCAGCTTCTTTTCGGAGAAAGCGGAACCATGAAGATTACGGCTTCCTCTGCGGAAAAATATTTTGAAGGCAATTATCTAACTGCATCTTACCTGTTTATCAATACCAAAAACAAGACCTATTCCAACGGAAAGGTGGTTGCCCTTCCTCAGGAGGAAAAGGATGCGAAGATCGCCCTTGCGGCAGATGTATTTCAAAGAGCTGAATCAGGAGAAGATTTTGCCTCTCTTGTGATGAACCATTCCGATTCCTCCCGTGATGAAAGCCTTGCAAAAGACGGAATTACCTTCAAAAAAGGAAGCTTTGTAAACCGTGATGCGGAAAAGAAGCTTTTGGAAATGAAGAGCGGAGAGATCGCCCGTGTGGATACTGATGGCGGTGTATATATCCTTCTGAAAAAGGACTTGGATAAAAAGTATTTTGAAACTGCTGAAAGCAGCATCATCACCGAGCTGGAAGAGGTGAAAAAATTCTCTCTTGTTTCCGAGATGGAAGACAAATTCAAATTAAAGACGGAATTTTTCAACGAGCTTGATATTGCCCAGATTCCCCATGTAGTATAAAACTTTGTAAAATCGGCTGCGGCCTCGTTCCACATCGGAGAAAACCTCAGTCACTTACGAAAGTAAACTCCTTCGGCTTTCCCTTGTGCGCCTCGCCTCGCTCGATTTTACTGCGTTTTTATTTTTGGATAAATCGGCTGCGGCTTCGTTCCACATCGGAGAAAACCTCAGTCATTTACGAAAGTAAACTCCTTCGGCTTTCCCTTGTGCGCCTTGCCTCGCTCGATTTTACTGCGTTTTATGGTTTTTCGATAAATCGGCCCTGCTTTCTTTTGAAAAAAAGTGACACCCCAAAACTTGTTTTGGCAGGTGGAACTTTCACCGGCGGGAAAGTAGGCAAAGAAAACTTCCGGCAAAAAAAGATAAAAAAGGAATACAGATCCAAAGTTATCGATCAATGGTCATAAGTTTTTCGGTTCCTTTTTCTCGAAAAAGGAACAAAGGAACAACAAAAAAGCACCCGAAAGGGTGCTTTTTATTATTTCTTTTTGTATTTTTCGGGAAGGGCTTTGATTTTTATCCAAAGCTCTTTTCCTTTTTCGGCAAGACTCTTTCCGAGAATTTTTCCATTTTCCCAAAGGAGATCGAGGTTTTCGGGAAGTGATTTGAAAAAGCCCTTTTGCCCGTAGGGGCGGGGCTTGCAGAGAAGGTCCAGAGGGCGTGCCAGAAGATTGCCGATGAGGATGGCAAACACCACACCCTGAACCCCTGCGCCGATCTGACGGAAGAGAACGGTCAAAACGCCGCAAAGGATACCGTAGAAGATCATGCCCCAGGTGGTAACGGGGCATGAGGGAGGATCGGTAGAAAGGAAGATGGCTCCCAGCATAATGCCGCCGGACAGAATGGAGGAAAGGGCAAATGAAAACACATTGGCATCTCCCGCAAAGAGAAGGGAAAGAAGAAAAGCACTACCAAGGAAGGTAATGGGAATATGCCAGGTGATAACGCGCCTTACCAAAAGATACAAAAGCCCGGCGAAAAGAAGAATGGCGGAGATCTCGCCCATATTACCGGGGATATTGCCTACGATCAGATCCGAAAAGGAAAGGGGTTGGAAGGGCTCTTCTTTTAAGATCACAAGGGGAGAGGGGGAGAGATTTGCTTCCAAAACCTTTTTGGAAAGAGAAATATCAAAGGGGGGTAATTTTGCAAAGGGCATTGTAAAAAGGCTCATTTGCTTTGAGAAAACAAGGAGAAGGACGGCCTTTGCAAAGAGAGTGGGATTTAAAAAGCATTTTCCGAAAACGCTTCCAAGGCCCTTGGCAAATACGGTGGAAAGGATTGCGCCGATGGGAATGATCCAGAAGGGTGCGCCCACCGGTAAAAGAAGGGCGAAGATGATGCCCGATACGGCGGCGGAATAGTCCTTGAACAGAAGGCCTTTTTTAAACAGAAAGCGGAAAAGAAATTCGGAGAAGGTAAAGAAGAAGATGCAAAGCACCGTGCTTACAATACTTCTGAGACCGAATACATAAAAACCCCAGATGAGAGCCGGTGTCAGCGCAATGCACATATCCAGCATCATACTGCTCAAAGAATCCTCGTGGCGCAGAAAAGGAGCCGAGATTTTTTTACTGTTTTCCATCGTTTGCCTCCTTGGATTCTTTTTTGTTTGTTACAGGCCCCTCTGAAAGCAGGTCCTTGCCCTCGCGGATGTATTCCAGAAGGGGAATTTTTGCGGGGCAGATAAAGGAGCATGAGCCGCATCCGCAGCAGGTATGGATATGGTATTTTTCCGCCTGCTCCAAATTTTCTCTTTTTACTGCTTTTGCAATTTCAAGGGGAACAAGGCCCATAGGGCATACTCTGACGCACTTGCCGCAGCGGATACAGGGGCTTTCTTTCTTTTCTTCTTTTGTGATGGCAATGATGCCGCCTACGGTTTTGGTAATGGGGAAATCCGTGTTTTCCACGGCAATGCCCAGCATAGGGCCGCCTGCAATGATACAGTTGGGCTTTTGATGAAAGCCTCCGCACATTTCCAGTGCCTGACGGAAACTGACGCCGATGGGCAAAATAAGATTTGAAGGATTTTTCACGCAGTCACCGCTGACGGTTACTGCACAGGAGATCAGAGGAGAGCCTGTTACGAAGGCGCGGTAAATGGCGCGGCAGGTTTCCGCATTGAACACCGTAACTCCGATGGCAAGGGGCAATTCCCCTTGGGGGACCTCCTTTTTAAACAGGGTGCGGCAAAGGATCCTCTCATTTCCCTGAGGGTATTTGGTTTCCATCAGGGCAATGGCAAAATTTTCACTTTGCCCCAAAATTTTCCGCAGGCCTTCCACGGTATTTTCTTTATTCTTTTCAATGGCAAAAATTGCCTTTTTTGCACCGCTGGCACGCAGCAGGATCTTTACACCGCCCACGATCTCCTCGGGCTTTTCCAAAAGAAGGCGGTGAACGGTGGTAAGGTAGGGCTCGCTTTCTGCGCAGTTGATGACGATCTTTTCTACCTTGCCTTGCGCTTCTTTTAATTTGAGCCAGGTAGGAAAGCCCTTGCCGCCCATGCCGACAATACCCTTTTCGCGGATATGCTGAATGAGCTTTTCCGGTTCTGCCTGGCTGATGGGGGTGTCAAAGGGGACGACCTCGGGGGAGAGCTCCTCCTTGAAGTCGTTTTCAATGGTGATGATATTTCCTTCACCCAGATGAGTGGGGCCCGGTTCAATGGAAATGACCTTGCCCGATACACTTGCGTGAACGGGAGAGGATTTTTCTCCCACACCTTCGCCGATCTTCTGACCTTTCAGAACACGGTCGCCGATCTTTACAAGGGGCTTTGCCTCTTCTCCCATGTGCTGGTTCAAAGGAATGCTTACAAATTCCAAAGCCTGTTTTTCTTCCAAGGGGCATTTTGCCGTAATTTTCATTTCGTCCGGATGAATGCCGCCGCGAAAACTCAGTGCCATAATACTCTCCTTATGCGCTTTTGTTTTCCATAATCAATATTATTATACCACTTTTTCATAATGTTTTCAATACCCCGAAAAAAGGAAAAAAGGTCCTTGCAGTTTCTGCAAGGACCTGAAAATTATACTCTGCGGATCTTTTTGGTGGTGGTCTTTTCAAATTCCGTATCGCGGATCTTGATTTTGGTTACCTGCTTATACATGGGAAGCGCGGAGGTCTTTTCACGGATATCGGAAAGAAGCTTTGCATCATCGGGTGCTTTTTCCATTTCCTTCACTTTATCTTTGTTGAGGAATACTTCAGCCAGAAGCACGGTCTTGCCGTTTTCGTCCTTGATGCCCTTAACGATGACCTCTGCCACATATTCAACAAGCATAATGTAGTTTTCAATCTCTTCGGGGTAAACATTCTTACCGTTATCCAGAACGATCAGGTTCTTGCAGCGGCCGGTAATGGAAAGATATCCTCTGTTGTCGATCTTGCCAAGGTCACCGGTGTGGAACCAGCCGTCTACCATAACGCGGTTTGTTTCTTCCTCGTTCTTATAGTAGCCGAGCATAACGGTTTTACCCTTTACGCAGATCTCGCCGGTGCCGTCCTCTGCAGGATTGTCGATTCTCACTTCCAGGCAGGGAAGGGGCATACCGACGGTTTCGGGATCGGCATATTTGTTGTTGCGGTTTACGCTGACAAGGGGAGAGCACTCGGTGATGCCGTAGCCCTGGCAAACGGTGATGCCTACGGTCTCAAAGAAGTTGATGACCTCGCTTCTCAGGGGAGCTGCGCCAACAACCATCAGACGGAGATTTCCGCCGAATACCTCATGGAGCTCCTTGAAGAGCTTTCTTCTCACATCGATACCCAGTTTCAAAAGAAGAGAGGAGATCTTTGCACCCTTCTGGAAGGTTTCCCACTTGCCTTTTTCTTCCATATTGGCGCGGATCTTCTTGTAGAACATTTCAAGGAAGGCGGGTACCAGATAGATAAAGTCAGGCTGGTAGGTCTTCAGGTTCTTCAGGATCGCAGCCAGAGAATCGTTGATGCAGGTCACTGCGTGACGGTGGAGGTATACGAGAATACCAACAACCGCTTCATAGGTGTGGTGATAGGGAAGAACGGAAAGGCCCACGGTGAGAATATCTGCAACCTGAAGGCCGTGATATACTTCACAAACAAGGTTTTCCTCGGAAAGCATAACACCCTTTGCAATGCCTGTGGTACCGGAGGTGTAAACGAGCATTTTCATTGCCTTGGGATCAGAGGCGGTCATATTGCCGGTATATTCGGTGTAGCCTTCGGAAAGAAGCTTTCTGCCCTTTTCCATCAGTTTTGCAAAGGAAAGGAAGTTGCCTTCGTCCTCCTCGCGGTCAAAGCCGATGAAATACTGAACCTGGGGAAGCTGATCCTTTTTCTCAGAGAAGAGCTTTTCAAATCTCTTGGAATAGAAGAGGACCTTTGCATCGCCGTTGTTCAGCACATAGAACATATCCTCCTCGGGAAGCTCCTTGTCCACAGGAAGATAAACACCGCGGGAGCAAAGAACGGAAAGATAGACATTGATCCAGTTGTAGCTGTTTTCCGCTACGATGGAGATGTGCTCCTTATCCACGCCAAGGTCGGAAAGTGCGCTGCCCAGAGCTCTTACATCCTCCCCGAACTGGCGGTAGGAAACATCAACGATCTCCTGCTTTGCGCCTCTGTAGCGGTAAGCGATCTTTTCGGGGCATTCTGCCTCTGCCTGCGTCAGAATATCCACAATGCGATCAATTTTGGCTACCTCATTAAGAGGGGTTACTTTAAATTTTGCCATAAAGACTCCTTTCAAGCATCATCTTGTTTTCAAAACTATATTATCAGTTTTTGATGTCGGTGTCAAGGCTTTTTTTGGAAAAACCTTT
Source organism: Eubacteriales bacterium (assembly GCA_045602025.1). Taxonomy (GTDB): domain Bacteria; phylum Bacillota; class Clostridia; order Oscillospirales; family SIG627; genus RGIG5579. The sequence goes on from JAZSAT010000019.1 coordinate 28,396, forward strand.
TTGTTTTCGACTCTTGACGAAGAACGCCCTTTATGATATACTATTTTAACACAACCGGAATGTATTTTCAAGGAGAATTATATGGCCGCTGAGAAAAAATCACTTTATATTTGCCCCGATTGGTCGGATTTTCCTGATATTGATCTTTATATGGATCAGGTGATCAGTGTTTTAGAGCGTTATCTTGCACCCTTCTTCCCCCAGGAGAAGTGTATCACCTCCACGATGATCAATAACTATGTAAAGCACCGTCTTTTGCCCCCGCCGGAGAACAAGCGTTATTCCCGCCGTCACCTTGCCCGTCTTTTTATGATCTGTATTTTCAAGCGTTTTGTTCAGCTTTCCGAGATTCAGGTCATTTTGGAATTTTTGGTAAACGAAAAGGGCGAAGAGGAAACCTACCTTTTATTCAAACAGGAAATGGAAGATGCTTTTCAAGGCGTATATGAAGGGAAAGATTTTCGAGAAAAGAGATCTCTGAGTCCCGCGGAAGAGGCACTTCGCTATGCCTGCGTTGCTTTTGCTGCGATCTTAAAGGCGAGGGAAGTATTTCTTGCCGCAGACTTTCCTCCTGTTGTAATGGAAGAAGAAAAGGAAGAGAAGAAAAAAGAAAAGAAAGAAAAAAAGGACAAGCCCAAGGAAAAGAAAGACCCCAAGAAAAAAGAAAAAGCGAAAAAAGAATAAAGAAAAAGCACCGCAAACTGCGGTGCTTTTTTGTAGGGACCGGCGTCCTCGACGGTCCGTGGATCGAGGCAGAAATATGCGGAATATCACCTTGTATTACAAAATTCTTGACATATCGTAGGGGCGATTCGCGAATCGCCCCTACGCGGGACATCGAGGACATCGTCCCCTACGGCGGGAGGTGAGGGGTCCCCAATGGGAGCAAAGCGAGTTTTGGAGTTCAGAGCTTAGCCCCGTCCTATGAAAAGGTAAAGTTTTTCGCATTTTTAGCCTTCTCCTGTGGGAGAGGAAATCAAGAAAAGGCGACATTGTCCCGTTTTCGAAGTGTTTTCGACGGCAGTCACCCGATTCTTGACGACCGAACGGGAGGATAAAAATCACGGTGATAACGAGTGCAAGGGACCACTTTAGCGGTGGATGAGGAGTTTACAAGGAAAAGAAGAAAATAATCTTGGCGCAAAGCGCAACCACATTTTGCTTAAAAGAAAGCCTACACCTCATCCGCCTCGTTCCTCGGCACCTTCTCCCTCTGGAGAAGGCAAATGATTCCGCGATATTTGTGTGAGCAAAGCGGTGTTCCGTAATTGAGGGCAGAAGCACGGGAAGATCTGCGAATCATAGAATTTTCCGTAAGTATGCATGCTCATCTGTGGGTGAAGAATAAATTACCTCTACGAAAAAATGCGTGAAGCTAATAAAAAATAAAAGCCGTGGTAGCCACGGCTTTTATGTAAAGATTATTTTCTTTCGGCAGGAATGTTTTCAGAAAATTCAAACAGATCGTTTGGTGTGCAATTTAAAAGCAAGCAAAGGTTTTCAATATTTTGGTATTGAATGGATTTTGTGCGATTGCTTACCATATTGTTGAAGTTTTGATAGCTCATTCCCATTTGCATATAAAGCCAATATTTTGTTTTTCCCTGTTCCTTCAATAAATCCAATACCCTTAACTTTAACATCAGATATGCTCCCATCAGTTATTTTTTTAAGCATACCTTTATTTTTCGCTTTACATAAAGACTAATTCATTATATAATGAAAACATAAGATAATGAGGAGGAAAAGGGTATGTCAGTTTTAGAAGATTTATACAACGGAAAAATAAAACCGTCACAATTTTTTTGTGAAGATGGGAGCGAATATAGTGAAAAGATGACGATTCTTTTTAAGAAATACGGTTGTTTCAAAGAAGGGCTGAGCGAAGAAAAAGAAGAACTTATCCGAGAGATTGCAGATATTTACAATGAACTTTCCCATCGCACACAACAAGAAAGTTTTTCCAGAGGGTTTCGACTGGGTGTTCAATTGATGTGGGAAGTGTTTGAAGGAAAAAGCAAAGATTTTATATGAACGGAAAAAGACCGAAGCGATTCGCTTCGGTCTTTTGATCAGTCGTTGTAGATTCTTTCGATCTGTTCGAAGCCGTCTTCCATGAGGCGGTCGATCTGGAATTTTGCATTTTTCTTTAAGGGGAGAACGGTAACGGTCTTGCCTTCTTCTCTTTCTTTTGCGGCGCGCAGGAAGATCTCCTGCAGCTTTTCTTCGCTCATACCGCCGGCTACAAGATAGGCGATCTTCTTTTTGCTGTCTTCTTCATTCTCCACAGGGTGATCCTTCAAAATGGTGATGATCCTCTCAAAACCGATGGAAAATCCGCAAGCGGGAACCTTCTGGCCGGAGAATTTTCCGATCATTTCGTCGTATCTGCCGCCGCCTGCAATGGAGAAGTTGTATTCGTCAAGCTTTACCTCAAAAATGGTGCCGGTATAATAGCCCATCCCGCGAACGAGGGTAGGATCGAACTTCAGCTTTGCTTTGCCGTCGAGGGATTTTTTTACACAGGCGATCAGGGAAGAAAGATCTGCGATCACCTTGGGATCCAGCTCCTCTTCGGAAAGAAAAGCACAGAATTCTTTGACATCCTCGGTTTCCTTTTCAAAGAAGGAAACATAGGAACCCACCGCTTTTTCCTCAAGGCCTTCTGCCAAAAGCTCGTTTTTTACGCCTTCTGCGCCGATCTTATCCAGCTTATCCAAAATGATAAATACATTCTCAAGCTTTTCTTCGGGAAAGCCTACGGAAAGTGCCATGGCACGGAGGATCCTTCTATCGTTTACATGAATGGTAAAGCCGCCGATGCCGCTTTTTTCCAGAATGCGGTCAAGCATATGACCGGTTGCGCTGACAAGCTCGATCTCGGAAAGAATGGAGCCGTCGCCCAGAATATCAATATCGCACTGGGTAAACTGGCGGAATCTGCCCTTCTGAGGCTGATCTGCGCGCCATACATTTCCGATCTGCAATGCCTTGAAGGGAGAGGGAAGATTTGCGGAATTTGCCGCGTAAAAGCGGGAAAGGGGAAGAGTCAGGTCATAACGCATACCCGAGTCTGCAAGCTCGTCACCCTTTTCCAGGGCGCGGGAGAGGGCTGCGCCGCGCTTGAGCACCTTGAAGATCAGCTTTTCGTTTTCACCGCCTTGCTTGCCGGTGAGGTTTTCAATATGCTCCATGCAAGGAGTTTCGATCTCGCGGAAGCCGAAGGTGGCGTAGGTTTCCCGGATCATGGAGAGCACCTTCTGACGGAGCTCCATATCACGGGGCAAAAAGTCGTTCATTCCTTTGACAGGGGTTTTAATAAATCCCATAATAACCTCCAAAAATTACATTCCCGCAATCGTTTTTACAAGGGCAAAAACAATCGGCAGGGTGATAATAGACAATAAAATTGACACAAAGCAGATCTTTGCGTTTTTCGAGGAGTCCATTCCCACGCTTTCGGGGAAGACCACTACATTCAGGCCTACCGGCATGGAAATGGAAGCGAGCGAAATGGCGTAATAATTTTCGCGGATGCCCACAAAATAAAGGATCGCACCGAACAGGACGGGGAGCATCACAAGGCGGAAAAAGCTATAGATATAAGGGCGAAGCCCGGAAAGAAGCTCCTTTGCGGAAAAAGAAGCCAAAACGATACCGATGGAAAGCATACAGGCGGGGCTCATACAGGCGCCTGTGGCATCGATGGCATCGGACAAAAAGCCCGGGAAGCGAAAGCCTGTAAGACCCATCACGATACCGACATAGTAGCTGACCATGGCTGGGGAAAGGAGAACCTTTTTCCAATCGGTCTTATTTCCTTTGTTCATAAAAAGGCCGTAGCCGTAGCTGTAAATGGTCATATTAAAGGGGATACAAAAGACCATAAACTGCGCCAAGACCGCTTCTCCGAAGACCCCTTCGATCACAGGATATCCGAAATACCCCGTATTGGCAAAGGCAAATACATAGCAAAGGCTTTTTCTTTCAAAATCGTCTCTGCCAAAGAATTTTGCCAAAAATCTTGCCACCATAACCGTGAAGAAAACAAGGCATAGGGAAAGCAGAAGAATTCGAAAATTGGAGCTTAATTTTTCTACGGTAAACTGCTGAGGCAAGACCCTGATCACATAGGCGGGATTGAAAACGGCCGTGGTGAGAAAAGAGAGGGTAGAGGCGGATTTTCGATCTACCTTGCCACTTCTTCGCAGGAAGTACCCTAAGAAGATCACCACAAGGAGAAAAGCTACCTTCTGAAGGGTCAGAAGGAAAACCTGAAGGTCAAACATTTTCTTACCTCTTATCTGAAATACTCCATTATTATAGGGGAAAAATGATTTTTTGTAAAGGAAAAGCCATCTCTTTTTACAAATTATCGGATTTTTTGGGGTTTTGGGTTTGAAAAAAGACAAAAAAGAGGTATTTTTTTAAAATTCATTGACTTTTTTAGTAAAAAATGATATTCTATCTTAAATTCATATTTTGAATGCGTAGATGAAGAAAAGTACGCTTTTGCTTTCTTTTTCAGAGACCTGTCGGTTGCTGCGAGACAGGAAAGGGGCTTTTGCGGAATACACTTCGGAGCACCTTTTCCGAACATAAGTAGGGGAAGGCGGGTGCGCCCGATAAAGCGCAGGGTTTTCCCGATGAGGCCGCCTTTGGCGGTGAATATGAGGTGGTACCGCGGTTTTCGCCCTCTGCAGATGCAGAGGGCTTTTTTATTTGCATGAAAAGGAGTTTACAATGGCAATTACTGATTTTTTGGAACGAAATGCACGTCTGTACGGTCAGGAGTGTGCACTGGTAGAATTAAACCCCAGCGAGGAAAGAGATAAGGGCGTGACCTGGCGCGAATTTCAGCTGATCGAAAGCGCAGCGGATGCTCCTTACAGAAGAGAGATCTCCTGGCGTGATTTTGATCGCAGAGCCAACCGCTTTGCCAATCTTTTGCTCAGCCGCGGATATGAGAGAGGCACCAAGGTAGCGATTCTTTTAATGAACTGCCTGGAATGGCTTCCCATTTACTTTGGTATTTTAAAGGCAGGCTGTATTGCCGTGCCTATGAATTTCCGTTATTCGGGAGATGAGATCAAGTACTGCGCCGAGCTTGCGGATGTTTCCGTTTTGGTGTTCGGACCTGAATTTGTGACCCGAATTGATCCCATTGCCGAGGAAATGACAGGCGTGGAGACCTTTTTCTATGTGGGAAAAAACCTTCCCTCCTATGCCCAGGACTGTATGAAGCTTTGTGGCTACTGCTCCTCCTCTGCACCTCCTGTAAAGCTTGAGGATGAGGACGATGCCGCCATTTACTTTTCTTCCGGTACCACAGGCTTTCCCAAGGCGATCCTTCACAATCACCGCGCTCTTGTGTCCTCCTGTATGACTGAGCAGAATCACCACGGCCAGGGAAGAGACGATGTGTTCCTTTGCATTCCGCCTCTTTATCATACCGGTGCGAAAATGCACTGGTTCGGCTCCCTTCTTTCTGCAAGCCGCGCCGTGCTTCTCCGCGGTGTAAAGCCCGAATGGATCCTCCGTGCGGTGACGGAAGAAAAATGCACCATCGTGTGGCTCCTTGTTCCTTGGGCACAGGATTTGCTTGACGCGATTGAAAGCGGCAAGATCCGTCTTTCCGATTACCTTCTGGATCAGTGGAGACTGATGCACATCGGCGCACAGCCCGTGCCTCCCAGCCTCATTCACCGCTGGAAGAAGGTATTCCCCCATCATCAGTACGATACCAACTACGGCCTGTCCGAATCTATCGGACCCGGCTGTGTTCATCTGGGCATAGAAAATATTCATAAGGTAGGTGCCATCGGAAAGCCCGGCTATCTTTGGGAAACCAAGATCATTACTCCTGACGGAGAAGAGGTTTCGAAGGGAGAAGTGGGCGAGCTTTGCGTGAAGGGCCCCGGTGTGATGCAGTGCTATTACAAGAATCCTGCCGCCACCGAAGAGGTGCTGAAAAACGGCTGGCTCCACACGGGCGATATGGCAAAGGAAGATGAGGACGGCTTTATCTATCTGGTAGACAGAAAGAAGGATGTCATTATCACCGGCGGTGAGAATCTTTATCCCGTTCAGATCGAGGATTTCCTCCGTGCAAACAATAAGATCAAGGATGTGGCGGTGATCGGCCTTCCCGATGCCAGACTCGGCGAAATTGCCGCGGCTATTGTGGAATTGAAGGAAGGTGTAAGTGCTACAAAAGAAGAGATCGATGCCTTCTGCGAGGCACTTCCCCGCTATAAGCGCCCCAAAGCGATCATTTTTGACAAGGTGCCCCGCAATCCCACCGGTAAGATCGAAAAGCCGCGTCTCCGTGAAAAATACTGCAAGGGCAGTCTTGTAGAGGCGCAGATCAACAGTTAATCAGAAGGAAGGATATTATGACAGCACAAGTTTTTACAACAATTTTAGTGGTTGCATTTTTTGCATTGATGGTTTTTGTCGGATTTTTGTGCAGAAAAAGAGCCACCGATGTTGACGGATTTGTTTTAGGCGGACGAAATGTAGGCCCCTGGCTGACTGCGTTTGCTTACGGTACCAGCTACTTTTCCGCAGTAATTTTTGTAGGCTATGCGGGACAGTTCGGCTGGAACTTCGGTGTTTCCTCCACCTGGATCGGACTTGGAAATGCCTTTATCGGATCTCTTCTTGCCTGGGTGATCTTAGGCAGAAGGACCCGTATTATGACCCAGCACTTAAATTCTAAGACCATGCCCGACTTTTTCCAGAAGCGTTACGATTCTGGAAAATTAAAGGTGGCGGCGAGTATCATTGTATTTATCTTTCTGATCCCTTATACCGCATCTCTTTACAACGGTCTTTCCAGCCTTTTTGCCATTGCCTTTGATGTGCCTTACTGGGCATGCATTGTAGTGATGGCGTGCCTTACAGGCCTTTATGTGATCTTCGGCGGATATATGGCAACGGCCATTAACGACTTTATTCAGGGCCTTATTATGCTGTTCGGTATTGTAGCGGTGATTGCCGCGGTCCTTTCCCAAAACGGCGGACTTTCCGATTCTCTTTCTCTTCTTGCCCAGAAGAGCGGATGGGAATACACCTCCCTTTTCGGTCCGGATCCCCTTTTCCTTGTGGTGGTGGTATTTCTTACTTCTCTGGGTACCTGGGGACTTCCTCAGATGGTGGGGAAATTTTATGCCATCAAGGGAGAGGGTGCCATTAAGAAGGGTACGGTCATTTCCACTGTTTTTGCCATTGTAGTGGCAGGTGGCTGTTACTTCCTCGGCGGCTTTGGCAGACTGTTTGTTACTCCCGAAAATGTTTCCAAAAACGGCTTCGACTCCATTATTCCTACGATGCTTTCGGGCCTGAGCCCTTACATCATCGGTGTGGTGATCGTTCTGGTGCTTTCCGCTTCTATGTCGACGCTTTCCTCCCTGGTCCTGACCTCTTCCTCCACGCTGACTCTTGATGTGATCTTCCCTGCGGGAAAAAAGGAGGTAAAGGAAAACAAAAAGATCCTTACCATGCGTCTTTTCATTGTGTTCTTTATCGTGCTTTCCGCGCTGATCGCTATTTTGAAGGATACCATCTGGTCTGATTTTGTGTTTATTGCACAGATGATGGGTGTATCCTGGGGTGCTTTGGCAGGGTCCTTCTTGGCACCGTTCCTTTACGGTCTCTATTGGAAAAAGACTACCCGCGCCGCTGTATGGACCTCCTTCGGATTCGGTGTGGGAATGATGTGCGTGCAGCTTCTTGTTTCCATGAAGTATCTGACCTTCGGAGGAATCCTTGCCTTTGTTTTCCGCAATTCTCTCTATTCCGGTGTGATCGCAATGCTGGGCGGCCTTGTTTTGGTTCCCGTTGTAAGCCTTCTTACAGGGAAGACAAAGCCCCATGATACCGAAGAGATGTTTTCCTGCTATGAAAAGGAAAATACCGTTGCGGCCAAAAGAGCATTGAGCGAACAATAAAGAAAAAAATAGAAATTGCAAGAAAGGTGTAAGCCTTTCTTGCTTTTTTTCGAAAGAGGATGTATAATGAAAGCATCTTTTTACAAAGTTGAATTTTGAGGTATTTTGTATGAAAAAATTGATGCTCGGAAACGAGGCGGTTGCCCGCGGTCTTTATGAAGCGGGATGCTCTTTTGTTTCCAGTTACCCCGGTACTCCCAGCACGGAGATCACTGAAAGTGTTGCCAAATTTAAGGAAGTATATGCAGAGTGGGCACCCAACGAAAAGGTGGCAATGGAATCTGCCTTTGGCGCATGTCTTGCCGGCAAGAGAAGCTTTTGCGGTATGAAGCATGTAGGGCTGAATGTTGCCGCTGACCCCCTCTTTACCATTTCCTATACCGGTGTGAATGCCGGTATGATCATCGGCGTTGCTGACGATGCGGGAATGCACTCCTCTCAGAATGAGCAGGATTCCCGTCATTATGCACGCGCCGCCAAGATCCCTATGCTTGAGCCCAGTGATTCCGCTGAGGCGATCCTTTTCACCAAAAAGGCCTATGAGATCAGCGAGAAGTTTGACACCCCTGTTCTTCTGAAAATGTGCACCCGCGTTTCCCACTCCCAGAGCGTTGTAGAGGAAGGGGAAAGAGTAGAGTGTGAAAAGCTTTATGAGAAAAATCCCCAGAAGTACATTATGATGCCCGGTAATGCCCGCCTTCGCCACCCTGTTGTGGAAGCGCGCACCAGAGCTCTCGTATCCTTTGCGGAGACCGATGATGTGAACCGCGTAGAAGAGGGAAGAGAAAAGGAGATCGGTATCATTACCTCCTCCACCTCCTACCAGTATGTGAAGGAAGTATTCGGGGACAAGTACCCTGTAATGAAGCTTGGTATGATCTGGCCTCTTCCCGAAGAGAAGATTCTCTCCTTTGCAAAAAAGGTAGAAAAGCTCTATGTGGTAGAAGAGCTTGATGGCTTTGTGGAAGAACATGTGCGCAGTCTCGGTCTTGATGTAGTCGGAAAGGACCTGTTTGGTCTGATCGGCGAATTCAGCCAGAACAGCGTTGCGGAGAAAATGGGAGAAAAGGTTCCCGAAGGCGTAAAGCTTGAGGATGCGATCCCCCCCAGACCTCCCGTTATGTGTGCAGGCTGTCCTCACAGAGGCCTCTTCTATACCCTTGTTAAGAATAAGCTCACCGTTCTCGGTGATATCGGCTGTTATACCCTGGGTGCAGTGCCCCCTCTTTCCGCTTTGGATTCCACCATTTGTATGGGTGCATCCGTTTCCGGTCTTCACGGCTTTGTGAAGGCAGGGGGAGAAAAGGGCGGAAAGCGCGCTGTCGGCGTGATCGGCGATTCCACCTTTATGCATTCGGGTATGACCGGTCTTGTGAATATGGCATATAACGATTCCTGCGGTACGGTGATCATCGTGGATAACTCCATCACCGGTATGACAGGCCATCAGCAGAACCCCACCACCGGTATGAACTTAAAAGGCGATCCCGCAGCGAAGGTAGACCTTGAGGCACTTTGCCGTGCCTGCGGTATTGAACGAGTTCGCGTGGTAGACCCCTATGACCTTGCCGAAACGGAAAAGGTCGTTCTGGAGGAGGTTGGTACCGATGCTCCTTCCGTGATCATTTCCCGCAGACCTTGCGCATTGCTTAAGAGCGTAAAGCATCCCGGACCCATCTCGGTAGATACGGACAAATGCAAAGGCTGCAAGGCTTGTATGAAGATCGGCTGTCCCGCCATCAGCATGAAGGACAAAAAGGCCGTGATCGATAACACCCTTTGCACCGGCTGCGGTGTTTGCACCCAGCTTTGCAAATTCGGTGCACTGTAAGAAGGGAGACGGATATGAAAACACAGAACATTATGATCGTCGGTGTGGGCGGACAGGGAAGCCTTCTGGCATCCAAGCTTTTGGGCAGACTTCTTCTCACCCGCGGATATAATATTAAGATATCGGAAGTACACGGAATGAGCCAGCGCGGCGGCAGCGTTGTGACCTATGTGCGCTTCGGTGATAAGGTATATTCTCCCGTGATCGACAAGGGCGAGGCGGATTTTATCGTTTCCTTTGAGCTTCTGGAAGCGGCTCGCTGGACCGAGTACTTGAAAAAAGACGGCAAGATCATTGTGAACACCCAAAAGATCAACCCTATGCCTGTGATCATCGGCGCGGCAGAGTATCCTGAAAACCTGGAACAGAAGATTTTGGATAAAGGCATTTCTCTGGAGGCCTTTGACGCCCTTTCCCTTGCAGAAAAAGCAGGTAGCGCCAAGGCAGTGAACATTGCCCTGATGGGTAAGCTTTCCCGCTTCTTTGATTTTTCCGAGGAAGAGTGGATGCGCGCCATTGAAGAAAGCGTTCCTCCGAAATTTTTGGAACTGAACAAAAAAGCATTTCTCCTTGGAAGAGAGGCTTAAATAAAACGCCCAAGTGTATTTACACTTGGGCGTTTCTCTGTTTTATTTGCTTTGTGCGGCGTTTAAGTAGCTGTCTACTTCGGCTTTGCAGGAGGCGTTGATCGAGGCAAGGCCTTCACCTACCAGTGCCATGGTGCGGTTGTAGGAATACTGGGCTTCCGTATTTTCAAATTCGGTCAGGCCGAAGGTCTTCATCCAGTCAATGCTCTTGTCCAGGGGAATGACGGTGTATTCATCAAAGGAGCTGTTTACGGGATTGGAATTTTGATGAAAGCCACGACCCATACACCAGGTGGGAAGAACATCTACCCCTGTGATCATAACCTTGCCGTCGTCGTATTTGGAGGCGGTGACGGTGAAAAAGAGTCCGTCCTCGGTGTGACCGTTGTCGTTACAGGTGGGACCGTGCTCCAGGCGGTGCTCGTCCTTGGTCCGGTCTGATACATCCGGCCAGTCACAGCCGGCAAAATGCCATGAATCCTGATAGCAGTGGGGAGAGTTTGCCTTGGTGCCTCCCGCCATATGCTCGATCTGTTGACCGGAAAAGAGATTGCCGAAGGAGTACAGGCAAATGGTCTTGTGAGTGCCGTCGGTGCTTCTGATCAATTCCAGCGGCTGGATCTTATGAGGGTGGCCGCCAACGATCACATCTACGCCCATATCGCAAAGCTTTTGGGCAATGGCCTTCTGGGTATCGTTGGGTGTGAGGGAATATTCTTCGCCCCAGTGGAGATACAGATAAATAAGCTCTGCGCCCTTTTCACGCATTTGTGAAATCATGGGCTCTACATCCCGATAAAAGGCTTCCGGCTCTGCCTGGCTGAAGCCGTTGGTATTCCAGCAAAATGAGTAGGTGTAACTCATCATACCGATCTTGATGCCCCCGATCTCCTTGATCAGGTATCGGTCGTCTGTTTTTGTCATACGGCTGCCTGTATAGTCCATGCCGTATTCCTTCAGGGTCTCCATGGTTTTTGTGATACCGGGAATACCGCCGTCTGAAATATGGTTATTGGCTGTAAGGCCCAAATCATACCCGCAGTTTTTCAGTGCCTCCACAACGGTGGCGGGCACCTTGAAGGGGAGAGCGGTGTAGTTCCCGTCGGTGCTGACGGAAAATTCTGCGTTTACCACAGCGTAATCCACTGCCGAGGTATAGGGCTGCAAAAGGGCAAAGGAACGGTTAAAATCATATTTTCCCGTTTCGGCATTGTAGGAGGCCTTCAGGACCGTGTTGTGAATGAGCACATCTCCGGAATTGCCTACTGTCGCGGTGGCTACTACCTGAGGAATTTTGATTTCTTCCTCGGTTTTTTCTTCCTCGGTGATTGTTTCCTCGGTCAGAGGCTGAGTGGATTCCGTTTCTTTCTTGTTTTCACTAAATTTTTCATTTTTGAAGAAGTGATCAAGCAGAAGGATCAGTCCCACCGCCGCCAAAATCAAAACGACCAGTAGTACAACGGGGAAAACGCGGATTCTTCGCTTTCTGTTTCTTTTCATTTTCTGAGGCATATCACAAAGTCCTTTCCTTGGGGTTCTTTCTTCCAATATAGTACAAATCATCCGGTTCGTCAACCAAAAGACTATTTTTTTTAAAAAGAAGAGGGAATTTGGAAGGAAAAGAAAAAACACACCCGAAATTTCGGGTGTGTTTTTGTTTGTTTAATTCAATTCTGTATCCCAGCCGTTGATGAAGCGTTCCAGAATACCGAGGTCTTTGTTATTTATAACGCCGTCGCCGTTTACATCAGCCGAGGTAAGATCGATCTCAACATCCCAGGAATTGATGTAGCGGAGCAGAAGGCCTGTATCTTTGTTATTGACCAGTCCGTCACCGTTTACATCACCTGCGAAATAGTCCACTACGGTAACCTTGCCGTCCTGTGTGGCAAAAGAAACATTTTTAAAATCAAAGTCATACACATTTTCCCCGTCGTAAGAAAGGGTAATGGCCGTGTCGCCCAGGGGCGCATCCTCTTTGACCTTAAAGGTCAGGATGGCAATGTCTCCGTTTGCGGAGTTGTTGGGATTCAAGGTGTCATACCAGTTTACTGCAAGCGGGTTGTTTGTAATCGGTCCAAAGTCAGTCGCGTCGAAAATGCCGCCCTCCACACTGACCAGCTTTAAGATATTTGCATCATATCCAATATCTACCTTCAAGGAAACAATACCGGGGTTATTTTTCAAGGAGAGCACTACCTTTACCGTATCTCCTTTTTTGCCCTTTACGGCATTCAGATAGAAGGTAGGTGCGTTTTCCGCTACCACCTGGCGGACAAAGCCGCAGGCATTACAGGTAGTATCAAAGTCGTTGTCGTACACATGGTTTCCGGTGGCGGGAACGGTAGTGTTTTCACTTCTGATCTTATGGCAGATCTTGCATTCCTCATGCTTTTTACCGGCTTTGCTGCAAGTGGCATCCGTATCAATAAACCATGCATAGCTATGGGTAATCTCGCGGGTTGCACTGCATTCGTTACAGGTGGTATCGCAGGCATTGTCGTAAATATGAATAGCCTCTCTCTCCTCACCGCAAGTGTTGCAGCTTGTATCCAGATGATCATCATATACATGCTCGCCGGTAGCGGGAATAACGGTATTTGCATTTCTCACTTTGTGGCACATTTTGCATTCTTCATGCTTTTTGCCTGCTGAGCCGCAGGTAGCCTCCTCATCTACGACCCACTCGTATACATGGGAAACCTCACGCAGGGCACCGCACTCATTGCAGCTTGCATCGTAAGCGTGATCGTATTTGTGGTTTGAAGGAATGCGGATGGCATCGCAATTGCTGCAGGTAGCATCGCACATGGAATCTATATAGTGCCGGGTAGCGGCGGTAAGATAGCTGTTATTGGTACCGATGGAAAGATTTCCCCAGCTTTCCTCGGTTCCCTCATACCAAACCTCATCAAGAACGCTGCAGCTAGAGAAGGCATAAGAGCCGATCGTTGTTACATTGTCTCCAATAGTAGCATCATGAAGAGCACTGCATCCGTAGAAGGTACGCTCACCGATGCTCTTTACACTGTCTCCCACGGTGACCTTTTTTAAGGATGTACAGTTTTGGAAGGCGTAATTACCGATCGCCATAATATTGTTGCCGGAGGCATTTTCCTCTTTACCGATGGTAACTTCAAGAAGAGAGGTGCAGCCAGAGAAGGCGGAAGCGCCAATACTTGTAACACAACTTGGAACTGTAATGCTTTTCAGTGAGGTACAATAACGGAAGGCATAATCGCCAAGAGTGGTTGCGCTGTTTCCTATGGTAATGTCTGCAAGGGAATCGCAATGTTCAAATGCAGAAACACCGATGGTCTTTACACCATCACCAATGATAATTTTTACAAGAGCATCGCAATCATAGAAGGCACACTCACCGATGCTCGTTACACTATTTGGAATGGTAACGGCAGTGAGAAAATCACAGCTGTAAAAAGCACGATCGCCGATCGTTGTTACACTGTTTCCGATGGCAACATCGGAAAGTCTACAGCAATAAAAGGCGTAATTACCAATAGCAGTTACATTATCACCAATAGTAGCATCGGAAAGCGCACTGCAGCTATCAAAAGCATAATCACCAATGCTTGTAACACTGTCGGGAATGGTAACAGAGGTAATAGAACTGCAATTGAAGAAGGCTCTTGCTGCAATGTAGGTTACTCCATCCGGGATCACAAGATCAGTAACCTCTTTGCCATTCAGGTAAAGCTTTGCTTTGTAGTACAGAGGGTTGGAGGAATGACCAGCATCAACCCCATAATGAGTGCTATAATTAAAAGAAATTTTGCACCAAGCAGCAAGGTCTGTAATATACACATTGGCGAGATCTATGCAGTTCAAAAAAGCCCAACGGCCAATACTTGTTACATTCTTTCCGATGACAACATCGGCAAGAGAAGTACATCCATAAAAAACGAATTCACCAATATTCTTTACACTGTCACCCACGGTGGCCTTTTTCAAGGCTGTACAGTCTTGAAAGGCATATTCATCAATCGCCATAATATTGTTGCCGGAGGCATTTTCCTCTTTACCGATGGTAACTTCAAGAAGAGAGGTACAGCCATAGAAGGCATACTCGCCAATACTTGTAACACAACTTGGAACTGTAATACTTTTCAGGGAGGTGCAACCGGAGAAGGCAGACTGGCCAATGGTATCGGCATTTGTGATCACAACTTCCTTTAGAGAGGCGGGAACATAGCTTGCATGATTAGAATAGGAGGAAGCACCGAAAATATAACCAAAGTGGGTATTGGTGGAGCCTTTCCGGAGCCATCCCACAAAAGGCAATGTTATTTTCTTAAGAGAATTGCAGCCGTAGAAGGAGTAAGCGCCGATTGCAGTAACCGTATCTTCAATGACGACCTCGGTGATGTTTTTTCCCCAAGGAGCAGGAGAATCGCTTGAATAACTTGCCATGCTGCCATCACCCGAAATGGTAAGCTTTGTACCGGAAAGAACCCAGGTACAGCCCCCTGTGGTGCCGGAAAGGATCTTTGGTATACGGGTAAAGCCGCATTCGTTGCAATCTGCGTCGTACTCACTGTCGTATACATGGCTTGCGGGGGTACGGGTAGCGCCGCAGCTGTTGCATGTATCATCGCAGGCATTGTCATAAAAATGCTCTATTGCTTCCCGAACCTCTCCGCAATATTTGCACTCGGTATACAAGCAGCCCTCGTAAGTATGGAGTTTGTCCTTGGCGGGATTTTCCACACAGGCATTGCAGTACCAAGTAGCAAGGCTTACAGGAGAATTATCGGTTTTTATGGTAATTTTTTCCTTTTGCTCTGCGCTTGCCTCATACCACACGGTCGTGATACCGGTACAGCCGCGGAAGGCGTCGGAGCCGATGGTGGAAATGTTTTTGGAAAGAACGATCGAAGAAAGCCTTGCGCAATCTCTGAAGGCAGCATAATTAATGGATTTTACACTCATACCCAAGGTAAGGTCCTTGAGACTTTTGCAGCCGCGGAAGGCTTCATTTCCGATCGTGGTCACACTATCGCTGATCACAACCGTCTCAAGGGCGGTGCAGTCCTTAAATGCACAAGCACCAACACTTGTTACACCGTCTTCGATCATGACCTTGGTAATGTCCTTCCCCCATTCGGGAAGCAGATCCGAAGAATAGGCACCCATTGCACCGGAGCCTGAAATGGTGAGCACGGTACCGTTAAGAGTCCAGGTGCAGTCGCCTGTAATACCCTGGGATGCAGGAACCTCGGGCACAGTAGAGTCGGAAACAGCTACACTGTTCTGTAAGGCTTCGGTACCTGCTTCCCGGCTGTCGTTTGACGATTCATTCGCCAAAACAGGCAGTTCGAAGGGAACCCCTGCCAAGGGCGAGAAGACAAAGAGGACGGCCATAAAAAGGGCGGTTAATTTCTTTAAAGCGCGTTTCATACAAACCTCCAAAAAATTAAAATGCAAAAGAGCTGCTTTTAATAAGTTTTATTCTATCACGAGAATAAAAAAATTGCAAGGAAAGGAAGGGAAAGGTGGAAAAAAGGAGGCAGTATTTTTTACAAAAAGTAAACTTTTTTGAATGAGGGAGAAAATGCTTGCAAAAATAATCTAATAATGGTAGAATTTTTACAGTAAAATGTTGGAGGTTTTCCTTGGATTTTTCAGAAAAGATTCGGTTTTTGAGAAAAAAGAATAAGCTTTCCCAGGCAGAGCTTGGAAAAAAGGTTGGTGTTTCCAACCGTGCCGTTTCCAAATGGGAGACGGGAGAGAGCTTTCCTTCTACCGACACACTTCTTTCCATTGCCACGGTATTCGGTGTTACCCTGGACTTCTTTTTAAAAAACGATGAAAAGGAAGTGCGGAAAAAAGAGGTGGAGCCGGGAATGGAATCCCTTCGGGAGCTTTACAAGATCGGCCGAGGGCCATCCAGCTCTCATACCATGGGGCCTTCCAAGGCGGCGATGCTGTTTCGTGAGCGTTTTCCCGATGCTACCCTTTACAAAGCGGTCCTTTGCGGCTCTCTTGCCAAAACGGGAAAGGGGCACCGCACGGACTACTGCATCCGCGAGGCCTTTTATCCTGTGGAGACCCAGATCGAATTTGATATCAAGACCATGGAGCTGTATCACCCGAACACCTTAAAGCTATCTGCCTTCCGTCACGGCAAGCGCATTGGCTTTTGGGAGGCGTACAGTGTGGGCGGCGGCAGTATCGTCATTAAGGGCGAGCCTGTATATAAGCCCGAACGGATCTACCCTCATAACTCCTTTGCACAGATCTCGGAGTACTGCAGGACCCATTCCATCCGTCTTTGGCAATATGTGGAACGCTTTGAGGGGAAAGAGATCTGGGAATATTTGCGCACCATCTGGCACCAGATGCTCTCCTCCATGCAGGAGGGATTGAATGCGCAGGGAGAATTGTTTGGCGGACTTGGGGTGCAAAGAAAAGCAAAGTATCTTTTCAACCAAAGGCACATTGACGAAAACGCCGAAACAAGAGAGAACAGGCTTGTTTGCTCCTATGCCTTTGCGGTGAGCGAGCAAAATGCCGCTTGCGGCACCATTGTGACTGCGCCTACCTGCGGCTCTTGCGGAATTTTGCCTTCTGTATTAAAATATGTCAGTGACAAGCGCGGGTTTGATGAGGTACAGATCCTTCGAGCCCTTGCTACAGCGGGACTGATGGGAAATCTCATTAAGACCAATGCCTCCATCAGCGGTGCGGAGTGCGGCTGTCAGGCTGAGGTTGGCAGTGCCTGTGCCATGGCCTCTGCGGGGCTTGGTGAAATTTATGAAATGACCTTAGACCAGATCGAATATGCGGCGGAGGTTGCACTTGAGCATCACTTAGGGCTTACCTGCGATCCCATCCGCGGACTTGTGCAGATCCCCTGTATCGAACGGAACGCCGTTGCGGCCATGCGTGCCATCAATGCGGTCAATCTTGCAAACTTTTTGACCGATTCCCGAAAGATCTCTTTTGATACGGTGGTAAAAACTATGTACGAAACAGGAAGAGACCTGTCTCACCGTTACCGCGAGACCAGCGAAGGCGGTCTTGCAAAACTTTATGTATAAAGGAGTAAAGAATGAAACGCTTTCTTGCTTTTATCATTGCAGTGACGATGCTTGTTTTGCTTGTATCCTGTTCTACGGGAGAGGGAGGCAAAAAAAAGGAAGAGGAAGGAAAACAGGACCTTTCTCAAATGAGTGCCCAGGAGCTTTATGACTATGGCACGGAAAAGAACAAGGCTCTTTCCAGTGCCCAATATGTAACCAAGGTCATCGGTCCCGAGGGAGAATTTTACGAGATCGAATCGGTAAGGATCCGCTCGGGGTATGACGGATATTCCTATTCCCGCAGCGGAAACGGATATATTTGCTTCCTTGACGGGGAAGCCTATGTTGAAAACAAAAACGGCAAGTTCACCTCTTCTGCCACCACGCGCATTTTTGAGGAGTATCTTGCAGCTTATGTGTTCCCCCTTTACGGATTTGATGTAGAAGATCTGGAAAACCTTACCCGCAAGGAAAACAAGGTTTCTTATGAACTGAAGAACAAAGAGATTTTGTCTCTTTATAAAAATGTTCCTCTTGAGGGAGAGATCGCGCCTTTAGCCTTGACGGGAGATGCGTTCTTTTCCGAGGAGGGGATCCTTCTTTCGGAAAAGCTCTCTCTTGTGACAAAAAGCGGTGAAGAGGAAAAAATCTTCCTTCTGGAAAGCACCCTTTCGGAATACCGTTCGGACACCATCGCGATCCAGATGCCCCAAAAGGGCGCATTTGAAGCCATTCAGGATATTCGGATCCCCGAAGAGATCCTTGGGGCAGAAGAAAGTCTTTTAACAAAGGAAATTTTCCACACCGCCGTGGTATCCTCCGGCACCGTAAGCTTCGGAGAGAAAAAGTATGCGCTGAATCAGGATGCTGAGATCTATCAGATCACATCCGAGGGGGCGGTATCCTCTTACGCTTCCACCCAGACCTTAAAGCAGTTTGACGGAAAGCCCGAAGAGAGCCTTTTTGAACAGGTGCTGACCGAAAAGGGAACCCGAACCGAAAATGTATACGATACGATCAGCGGAGAAAAGCTTTCGGAAAAAGTAACGGAAGAGCAAAATGCTTCCCACCGTGAGGAAATTGAGAAGAAGCTTCTTTCTCCCGCAGACCTGAAAAATATTGTGAAAGAAAAGACCTCTTCCGGTCAAAGCTACCGTTTTGAACTGACGGCAGATGCAGTAGAGAGAATTTTAAAGGAGCTTTTAGCTTCTCTTGAGGCAGGCGGTCTTCCTGCTGCAACCTATCAGATGACAGAGGCTGCGGGAACCATGTCTGTCGATCAGAAAAGCGGTATTCTTTCCTCTTTGACCTATTCGGTCAGCGGAACATGCATAAAAGACGGCGAGGAGGGTGTTTTCTCTGCGCGCTTCTCCGTTTTTACCGATCCCAAGGAAAATGTTCAGATCCCCGGTCTTCAAACTCCCACACCGATCACTCCTGATATGGCAGAGGGCGGCGTTGACTGAGCTTTATAAAAAAACAGATATCATATGGCAGAAAAAGAAAGGAGGGCAATATGGATCAAGTCAATGAAAAAATAAAAAGAGAAAAGATCCGCGGCGGCATGTTTTTTGCGGTTCTGTCTCTTGTGCTTCTTTTTATAACGGTCATCGGCTTTTTCATAAACCTTTCCCCGAAAAATTCTCTTTCCCGCGCCATTGAAAATACGAAGGAGGATCTTTTTGGAGGGGAAGATGTTCTCTTTTTTGTAAAGGACGCCTTCTTATCGGGCAGCATTTCGCTGACGGGAGAGGATGAAACGATCGTCCATGTGGGCGCGTTTCCGAAAGGCGCAGATCTTCTGTTCCAAAGCGGAAAAAAGAAAACCGAATTTTCTGTTTCCGGATCGGAGCTTTCCATGACACATCCCGGATCAAAAAAGATCTATCAGGCCTCGGTACAGGATGCGGCTGTAATGATTTCCGACAGTGCTTTTTCCGATGCGGGAATCTCGGAGGAATACCTTCTTTTGCTTCGTATCTATTTTGCACTGACCGAAAACGGAACAGATTTTCTGCCTGTTTTATCAGATGCGCTTGCATCTGCTTGGGATGCTGCTTCCCCCTCCCTTACGGTGAAAAATACCGAGGAGGGACAGGAAAATACCTACCAGCTTTCTCCGGAAGGACTGATGCTCTTCTTTTCTCAGATTTCTGAGGAAGGAAAAAAAGAAGAGGTAAAGAAGGCTTTATCCTCTGTACTGGATCTTACGCTGGCTCTTTCTGATACGAAGACGGATGCGGCAAAAAAAGAAGCGGCACTTTCCTTCCTTACAGGAAGCGGTGAAGGCTTTGACGCCTTCTGTAAGAAAACAAGCGATGAGAACGGTGCTTCGGCTTTGACGGTGCTCACCCGCAAAAATCGGGTAAGAAAGGTGACCCTTTCTGTTTCCGGTGCCGATCTTACATTAAACGGCACGATTACCTTTGGAGAAAATTTGAAAAAAGACGGTGCGGTATCTGCAGTCTTTTCCGTTGCCGAAGGAGAAGCAAAAACCTTTTCTCTGAAATTTTCCCACAAGATCAGTGAGGATTCCGATTCGGCCTTGATCCGCACCTGGAAGTGGAGCCTTTCGGATCCCAAGGGCTATCTTCTTTCCGACAGAGAAGCCTCTGACGGCGAGATCACCTTCTCCTGGGGAAAGAGAAAGGGAGATCTGGGATTGAGGCTTTCTCTTGGCGATGAAAAGATCAACTTCCGCGGTGCTGTGGGTGACTACAAAAGAGGAAAAGAGATCACCTGTACCTTAAAGCGGATGGAGCTTGAAAACAAAAATGTTTTGACGGATCCTATGACGGTAAAAATTTCAAAAGACGGAAAGCTTCCTGCCTTTAAAAAGGGGGAAAAGGAGCTTTTTCCCCAAGGGGAAGAGCGTGCCGCTCTTGCTGAAATTTTAAAAAAATTCCCCTATTAGGCTGAAAAAGGAGTAAACAATGAAAGATTTTTTTAAAGCATTGAAAAAAGGAATGCTTCTCGGAGGCGTCTTCTCGGTGGTTTTAGGTCTTGTTTTGATCCTATTCCCCGGAATTGTGGAAAATTCCCTTCGCTTTCTTTTGGGTGGAGGACTGTTTTTGTTCGGACTTCTTGAGGTAGTTTTTGTTTTTGCAAAGCCAAACGGTCTTCTTTCCGTAGGCAGAATGATCCCCGGGATTCTGTCCTTAGCGGTGGGGCTTGTGTTCCTGTTCCGTTTTGATACTTTTGTTAGTCTTTTCTGGATCCTTGTGGGTCTTGCCCTTTTGGTGGACGGTGTGTATAAATTGCAGTACGCTTTCGAGCTGAAAGCAGCTTTGGTGAAGAATTGGTACATTAATCTCCTTCTCGCACTTTTGACTCTTATTTTTGCATCGATTCTGATGATCCAGCCTTTTGATGTGCAGACCTCTATGACCTATCTATGCGGCGCGCTTCTTCTGGCGAACGGTGCTTTTGATCTGATTTGTACCACCGTAATGGCCTCTTACGGAAAAGTGTTGAAAAACACATCGGTAACCGTTATTTACGATTCCGATGAAAAGGAAGAGGATATTATAGAACAATAAGCTTTTTTTAGGCAAGTAGCACAAAAAGAAAAGAGAATTTTCGGCAAAAGAATTAAAAGAATAAAGTTGAAAATAGGGAAGTTTTCCCTTATAATATTGATGGTTAGGTAGAAACCTATATTTTAAGGAGGAAATTATGTCTGATAAAGAAAAGATCGTTCCCGAAGCCGAAGAGGTAAAGACCGAAGCGGCTGAAGAAGTAAAAGAGGAGGCTGTGGAGGCCCCTGCAGAAGAAGCTGTAGAAGCAGAAACTCCTGTAGAAGCAGAAGCTCCTGTAGAAAAAAAGAAGGAAAAGAAAGCAAAGAAGGAAAAAGCCCCCAAGGAAAAGAAGGGTGGCAAAAAAGGTATCATCATCGGATGTATCGTTGCAGCTGTTTTAGTAATTGCTCTTATTGCTGTAAGCATCGTGATGGGTACTCTTTCCACCAATGCTTACCTGGCAAAGGATTATACTGCAGCGTATAACAACTCCAAGCTTGCTCTTTTCCAGGCAAAAGCAGATAAAGATCTGATCGCAAAGTCCTATGTTGTTGAGGTTCTTTGCAAGGAAGGTAAGTACTTTACCGGCGCAGAGATCATCGAAAAGACCTCTCTTTCCGCTGAAGACAAGGCTGCGATCTACAAGGCTCAGCCCGAGCTTGGCCTTTGTGTACCCGGTCAGGTTGTGACCTTCGGTAAGTATGAAACCGATAAGAATGTTGCCAACGGCGCAGAAGATCTGGAATGGATCGTTCTCGATGTAATTGAGGAAGGCGGCAAAGCAAGAGCTTTGATCGTAACCAAAGATGTTGTCGGTTCTCCCGACGGCTGGAACAAGCTCAACGAAGCAAACACCTCTTATGCAGAAAGCAATCTGCACTCCTGGTGCCAGGACTTCTTCACTGCATTCACCCAGTATGATGTAACCCTTCGCGATAAGATCCTGACCGTTCAGGTTGAGACCGAAGGCGCAGGTGACCCTGTTGTAGCAAATGCATATGCCCTTTCCAAGGAAGATGTAGAAGCTTACTTTACCGGTGATATGGCACAGTATCTTAAGGCTACTCCTACCGATGCTGCCAGAACCGAAGGCGTTACCGCTTACGGTAAAGACAGAACCGCTATTTACTACCTGAGAAATGCCGGTAAGACGGAAGATGGCACTCAGTGGGGTTGCGGTATCAACAAGGAAGGCGAAATTGATGAAGGTCTGAGCATGACCAGCGGCTCCTACGGCGCCCGTGTATGCATGAATGTTGACCTTGGCGAAACCAAATAATTACAGCAAAATAAAAAAGGCAGTCTTTTGACTGCCTTTTTTATTGAAAAAACTGACAAGGCCTTGACTGCTTGCCCAATTTATTGCAATTTATTATGAATATTGATATAATGAGGGAAGAGGTGAGAAGCGTGGAATATTTACTTATAATACTACTCATTGTTTTTTCGGTATTCTTGTGTTTTTTGCTATTATTTAAGCAGGAGTCAAAGGCTCTTCATGAAACGCCGAAACCGCAAATTGTTTCTGTATATGATAGTGAAGGATATAATCGGCAAGGTTATAACGAAGTCGGCAGAAACAGACAAGGAAAATATAATCGTTTTTATAATGTAAAATGTTATAAAACGGATGTATATAGCGAAGAAGGATTTTTAGATGTTCGCAGAAATCCGCTTTATTTAACCAATCATGCAAGAGACCGTATGAAAGAGAGAATGGGTATCAACGAAATCTATAAAATGGATGCTCTTGCTTTTGAAGCATACCAATTCGGCAAAAGTAAACTACAACTTATGAAATCTGAAAGAGGTATTGTTGAAGAAAAAGAACAAGAATACGGTGATAGCATAATTTTAATTTATCGTGGTTTCTGCTATGTGTTCACCGAAAACAATGGCTTGAAAACTGTTTATAAAAACGACAGAATCAGAGTGTAAAAAAAGAAAAAAATAAAAGCTGTGTAGAAATTTTCTACACAGCTTTTTGCTGTTTTTAAGTAAAACCTACTCGGTTTAGTCAGCGGATGTTGATGCCGTACATGAAGGAGAGCTTTTTCAGGATCTTCTGGATGTACTTTTCGATCTCATCGGAGGTAAACTCGTGATCGGTGGGGGTGAATACGAGACTAAATGCCATACTCTTCTTGCCTTCGCCCACATTTTCGGAGCGATAAACATCAAAGAGCTTTACCTCGGTCAGGTATTTGCAGGAGGACATGATCACATCGGTCAATTCTCCGCAGGACATCTTTTCTTCCACAACCAGTGCAAGGTCTCTTTTTTCCACTGCAAACTTAGGAATGGGAGTGTAGCGAATCTTTGTATTCAGCATTTCGGAAAGGAGGGTATAGTCCATTTCAATGATGAATACGGGCTTTTCTACGGCAAGCTCCTCGCAGATTTCGTAGGAGACCTTGCCCATTACACCAACCATCTGATCGCCAAGGAAGATCTCTGCCGTCATACCGGGGTGGAAATAGGGTCTTACAGCCTTTTTGTAGGTAAAGGTAACACCGAAGGTCTTTGCAATGGTCTCGGGTGCGCTTTTTGCGGTGAAGAAGGTCTCATTTTCACCGAAAGCCATAATGGAAAGAGCTTCTCTTTCTTCGGGGTATTCCGTAAGGGGAAGGCTCTTGGCACGGAAAATGCGCGCAAGCTCGAAGAATCTTCCTTCCATGTTGCCGCGACGCAGATTTCTGACTGCACAGTTCAGCATAGAGGGAATCAGGGTCGTGCGCATCAGAGACAGGTCCTCTGTGAGAGGATTCATCAAGCGGATGGCAAATCTCTCAGGGGCATCCTCGGGAAGGCGGATCATATCCAGATCTCTGGGAGAGAAGAAGGAATAGAAAACAGATTCGGAAAAGCCTGCCTTACAAAGGGTAGTCTTCATTTTCAGAGCCTTTTTCTGTTCTTCGGTTCTGCCGCCGCTTGTAACATGAGCCAGATCCAAAAAGCGAGGCTTAATGTTTTCATAACCCCACATACGGATGATCTCCTCCGCAATGTCAGCAGCACTGCTGTCAATATCATCACGGTAGGGAGGAACCTGTACGGTCAGGGTATCACTGGAAATTTCGGGAGCAAAATCCAAAGCGGAAAGCTCGCGAAGGATCACTTCCTCCGGCACCGCAACACCTAAGATTTCCTCGATCTTCTTTCTTGAAACAGAAAGGGCGTGAGGTGCGATCTCGGGATTTTGTGCAACCTCCTTATGGTAGCTTGTTACCTTACCGCAGTCCAGCGTTTCGATCAGGTTCAGGGCACGCTTCATACCCATTACGGTGGCATATTCATCTACGCCCTTTTCAAATCTTGCGCTGGAATCAGAGGACTGACCCAGGCTTCTGCCGGTTTTACGAACGCTGTCACGGGCAAATTTTGCTGCCTCGAAGAGAACACGTGTGGTGTCCTCTTTGATCTCGGAGTTGAGACCGCCCATAATACCTGCAAGGGCAACGGGGCGTTCCTTGTCGCAGATCACAAGATTGTCTCTTGTTAGCTGGAAGGTTTTTTCGTCCAGTGTGGTGATCTCTTCCTTGTCCTTTGCGCGTCTGACGATAATGCAGTTATCCTTCAGATCTCGCAGGTCAAAGGCGTGCATAGGCTGACCGAATTCCTTCAGTACATAGTTTGTAATATCGACCACATTGGAAATGGCGTTAATGCCAACCAGTGCAAGTCTTCTTTGCATCCAGGCGGGAGAAGGAGCAATGACAACATCCTCCACTGCGTGTCCGATATAGCGGGGGCAAAGGTCCGGATCCTCTACGCTAATGGAAAAATCAAGGGTCTTGCCGTTTTCCGTATAGGAAAGATCAGGCAGGCGGAAGGGCTTTTTCAAAACCGCGGCAACCTCTCTTGCAATGCCAATGATGCTCTGGCAGTCGGGACGGTTTGCAGTGATGGCAATATCGAAGATCACTTCGTCAAGTCCCACAAGGGGCTTTACATCTTCACCGGGGACAGCATCGTCGGGAAGCTCAAGCAGCCCCATATAGCCTGCGCCGGGGTACATTTCCTCAGTCAGACCAAGCTCAATACCGGAGCAGAGCATACCGCAGGATACTTCGCCGCGGAGCTTTCCTTCCTTAATGGTCATAACACCTTCAATGGTGATATGGTCCTTTGCGGTTGCATAAACGGTCGCGCCAACCAGTGCCGCGGGGAATTTTTTGCCGACTCTTACATTGTCAGCACCGCAGCAGATCTGGAAGGTGCCCTTGTCGCCGCAGTTTACACGGCAAACGCTGATGTGTGTATCGGGAATGAGACTGCACTCCTCCACAAGACCCACCACAACACCGGAAATATCCTTTCCGATCTCTTTTACTTCTTCTACCTCAAAACCTGCGGAGAAGAGCTTTTCCTCCAATTCCTTGGGGGTAACATCAATATCGACATAGTCTTTCAGCCAACTCAGTGGTGCAAGCATATTTCTTCTCCTTTCTCAGTCGCCGAACTGCTCCGCAAAGCGGGTGTCCGATTCAAACAGTGTTTTGATGTTGTTGATACCGTATTTGAGCATAGCAATTCTTTCTACACCCATACCGAAGGCAAAGCCGGTGTATTCATCCGGATCAATGCCGCAGTTTTCAAGTACATGGCGGTTTACCATACCGGCACCCAGTACCTCGATCCAGCCGGTACCCTTGCAAAGCTTGCATCCCTTACCGCCGCATTCAAAGCAGGAAACATCCACCTCTACGCTGGGCTCGGTAAAGGGAAAGTAGGAGGGACGAAGACGGGTCTTTACACCCTTGCCGAAGATCTTTTCGGAAAAGAGATCCAGCATACCCTGCAGATCGCAAACGGAAATACCTTTGTCTACTACAAGGCCTTCCATCTGGGAGAACATGGGAGAGTGGGTAGCATCGTCATCGCTGCGGAATACCTTTCCGGGAGAAAGGATCTTGATGGGGGGCTGGGATTTTTCCATTACATGGATCTGACCTGCGCTGGTCTGGGTGCGAAGGAGGAACCCGGGAGAAAGATAGAAGGTATCCTGCATATCTCTTGCGGGGTGATCCTCGGGCGTGTTCAGCGCAGTAAAGTTATAATAATCGGTTTCGATCTCACTGCCTTCGAAAATTTCAAAGCCCATGGAGGAGAAGATCTCGATCAGTTCATTTTGTACCAGGGTGTTGGGGTGAAGGGTACCGAAGGACATTTCTTTTGCGGGCTCGGTTACATCCACCGCCTCGGAGGCATTTTTCTTTTCCAATTCGATCTTATGGATCTTGGCGTCGGTCTCTTCAAAAAGCTTCAGTGCCCATTCCTTTACTTCATTGATGCTTTTGCCGACGGCGGGTCTTTCTTCCTTGGGAACATCCTTCAGACCCTTCATCAAAAGAGAAATTTTGCCCTCTTTGTTATCCAAAAAGGTTTTGCGGAATTCGTACAGTGCGCGGGAAGAGTCGAAGGTGTCGATCTTTTCCAGAATCTCACTGCGAATCAGGTCAAGTTTTTCTTGCATTTTGTTATCCTTTCCTAAAAAAATAAAAAACTCCCGCCCATTTCAGGACGGGAGCATAATAGCTTCGCGATACCACCTGAATTTCCGAGGAATGGCCTCGACAACTCAAAAGCCTGTAACGGGGCATACCGCGGCAGACTACTGAATTCCCCTGCCGTGCTCCAAAGCGAAACGCCGATCTTTCTCTTCTCGGACCGCTTCCAGCCGATGGCGGTCCTTCTCTTGTGAGAAATTTAAAAAGACAGCACTCTTTTTCAACGCATTTACTCACCTATTTTAGTACGGAACTTAGATTTTGTCAAGTCTAAAAGAAAAACCTTGACGAATAGAAGTTTTTCCTGTATAATGATAATTAATCTCAATAACAAAAAGGAGGAGTCAGATGCAAAAACGAAATACTGCCCAGAAAAAAGCGATTTTTGAAGAGCTTTCCTCGCGCAAGGATCACCCCTCCGCAACCCGTCTTTATGAAGATCTGAAGGAGCGTTATCCCAATCTCAGCCGCGCTACCGTTTACCGTGTACTGAATATGGCTGCCGATGAAGGTCGAATCCTTCGCATTCACGCAGGCACCGAGGACCATTTTGACGGAACTCAGGGTCACTGCCACATTATTTGCACAAAATGTGATCATATTTACGATGCCCCCTTTCCGCAAGGTGTCATTGAGTCCTTATCAAAGGAATCTGGGTATGAGGTTGGAGAACAAAATGTTATCTTTTATGGCCTATGCCCTTCTTGCCAAAACTTACTTTCTTTCGAGAAAGAAAGTAAGCAAAGAAAGCTTCTGTTAATAGAAGAAAAAAAAGGAATATAAATCCAAAGTAATCTTTAAACAGACGAAAGTTTTTCGGTTCCTTTTCTCGAAAAAGGAACAAGGCAAAGAAAATTTCCGACTGAAAAAGATAAAATAGGAATATAAATCCGAAATTATCTAACAATAGACATAAGTTTCTTTGGTTCTTTCTTTTCAAAGAAAAAATAAAGCTTTTTCTTGAAAAAGGTGCAAAAAAACGCTCTCATTTTGAGAGCTTTTT
The DNA here is from genome assembly GCA_045602025.1 of Eubacteriales bacterium. Taxonomy (GTDB): domain Bacteria; phylum Bacillota; class Clostridia; order Oscillospirales; family SIG627; genus RGIG5579. The sequence continues at coordinate 55,837 of JAZSAT010000019.1, forward strand.
TTTAATATTTGGAAATAAATCTTGCCTTTTGCATGGCAAAGACGATGGGCGGGATGAGAATAAGCTGAATGGCGATACCGTAGAGGGAAGAGGTGATCGTTTGCGCCATGATCATTTCAAAATAAAATTCGTTGGATGGATCAAAGACGCTGAGAAGATACTGACAAATGCCCCAAGCAAATCTTCCGAAGAACTGTGCGCACAAAAGGGAAACATAGATTCCGAAGGGCTTTTTGGGCAGATACCGATAAAAGAGGCCTGCCGCGGCGCCGTAGGTGAGAAGCTCAAATGCCATACGGACTGCCTGTGGGTAGATCACGGGAACACCGAAGATGAGATAACGAAGAAGCGGTGCGATAAAGCCGACGACGCCACCCCAGAAGGGTCCTGCAATAAAGCCGCACAGGAGCACGGGAAAGTGCATGGGAGCAAACTGCTGACCGATCTCGGGAATGTTCCCTGTTAAAAGAGGAAGGACCATACACAGTGCAAGGCAAACAGCAGCATATACAATGCTGCGGATCTCTACAGTCTTTCTTCGTGCCATAATTTTTCTTCCTCTCGACATTTTTCTCTATGATAGCAAGAAAGGACTTTTTTGTCAATGAAATTGGGAACGGAAAAATGCATTTCGGCATAAAATAAGAAAAATACGCTTTTGCGAAAGGAGAAATTTATGCCTCAAGGAAGTTTGTATTTTACTGTGCGAACGGCAGACAGTGCCTTTCCCGTTTCCACCGCCACCGTTCGGGTGACCCTTCCCGACGGAACTTATGTAGGTGAGGATACGGTCCTGTCGGCAAATGGCTCGGTTTCCAAGGAGTTTTTCATTGAAGCACCCGACAGAAACCTATCTCTCAGGCCCGAGGAGGAGCAGCCCTATTCCACCTGTGATGCACTTGTTTCAGCAGAAGGATTTTATTCCTTTCAGATACGGGGTATCCAGATCTTTGCCGATGAAAAAAGCTACCTTCCCGTAGAAATGATCCCCCGGGGGCAAAGCGAAGACGAGGTGCTTTCCTATGAGATCGGACCCCACGCCCTTCGGACCACACCGGAAAACCGCATCGAAGGACCGAGCGAAGAGGAAAGGGTTTTGGGGCAGGTCTTTATTCCCGAAAGGGTAACGGTGCATCTTGGCACCCCTTCCTCTTCCGCTTCGAATGTAACGGTGCCCTTTATTGATTACATTAAAAATGTAGCGTCCAGCGAGATCTATCCTACCTGGCCCGAAAACAGCCTTCGCGCCAATATTCTCTGTCAGATCTCCTTTATTCTCAACCGAGTATTTACCGAATGGTATCCCTCCCGCGGGTATAATTTCAATATTACAAATTCCACCGCCTACGACCAGTACTTTGTCTACGGCAGAAACATATACGAAAGCATTTCCACCATTGTGGATGAGATCTTCAATGAATACATCCGAAGACCGGGCAGGATCGATCCCTTCTTTGCCGAGTACTGTAACGGAACCTCTGTTACCTGTGCGGGTCTTTCTCAGTGGGGAACGGTGAGCCTTGCCAATGCGGGGAGAAGCGTTCCGGAGATCCTTCAGTTTTACTACGGCAATGTAGAGATCACAGAGACAAATAATGTTCGCGCCATTGAATCCTCCTACCCAGGCTCTCCCTTGCGCCGTGGCTCTTCGGGAAGTGATGTGCGCACCATTCAGCAGCAGCTGAACCGAATCCGGGTCAATTACCCTGCCATTCCCGCCATTAATCGGGTAGATGGTGTTTTCGGCAGTGAAACGGAAAATGCCGTTCGGGCGTTTCAGCGCATTTTTGATCTTGCCGTTGACGGTGTGGTAGGGAAGAAGACCTGGTACCGTATTTCCTATATTTATGTGGCGGTGAAAAAGCTTGCGGAATTAAACAGCGAAGGAGAACGACCCCAGTACGACGACAATTCCTACCCCGGTCTTTTGCGCCTGGGTGATACGGGAACGGCGGTGCAGAATTTGCAGTTTTACCTGAAAAATATTGCCGCCTTCAATCCCTTTGTTGCAGATCTTGATATTGATGGCTTTTTCGGCAGCAGAACGGAAAATTCGGTGCTCTCCTTTCAGCGTACCTATGGGCTGAATCAGGACGGTATCGTAGGGGAAAATACCTGGAATCGGATCGTTCGGGTGTTTCAGGATATTACCGAAGGGGGAACGATCATTCTTCAGCCCTATCCGGGAAGGCTTTTGCGCATTGGTTCTTCGGGGGATGAGGTCCTTTACGAGCAGATCCTTTTAAACCGCACCCGCCCTGTTTTTGTAACCATAGGAAGGCTGGAGGAGGACGGCGTCTTCGGAAGCCGTATGCGCAGTGCAGTTAGAGAGTTTCAAAGGCTCTTCGGCCTTTCGGACGACGGTGTTATCGGAAGAGATACCTGGAATGCCCTCAATCGGGTGTTTGGCTCTACCCAGTCGGGCTGCTTTGATTCGGGACCTACCCAAAGCGGCAGGACCCTGCGCTACGGCTCGCAGGGGAGCGAGGTGGCCTCTCTTCAGGCAAGGCTGAATCTGATCGGCACGGAGCTTGCGCCCATTCCCACGGTTCGGGTGGACGGTGCATTCGGAAGAAGAACGGAAGAGGCAGTCAAGGTGTTTCAGAGGATCTTCGGACTGACTCCCGACGGTATCGTCGGCGATGCCACCCGTACCCGCCTGTTTGAGATCGCAAGAGGTGTGGAGGCAGGGTGCTTCCCGCAGAATACGAGAGCGGCTTTTTCCATAGAAGATGAAGAATTTGAGCCGGGAGAAACATTCCGCAATGAAGAGGTGTTTGAGACGAGAGAAGTATTTCGCGAGGAAGATGATCTTGTGGATTGGAAGAGGGAATTTTTAAGAGGAAATGACAGGGATCGATAATATAGTAAGAAAAGAGAGGGTCAGCCCTCTCTTTTTCTTTTTGGTTTTGTGATTTTTTCAAGGCTTCCTTTTTCGGAAAAGGAAAGGGTTGCAACC